>SOJX01000156.1 GCA_004376375.1 Planctomycetota bacterium | reverse complement strand
CGGTACTCGGTACTCGGTACTCGGTACTCGGTACTCGGTACTCGGTACTTCTTACCCCTTATCCCTTATCCCTTATCCCGTATTCCCCGCCGGGCTACTCGCCCACGTCGATTCCGACCTTCGCCGCGATCCTCTTGAAATCTTCGAAATAATTGGCGACAGTGCGAATATCCACGGAGTGCCGCTGAAACCAGCCGCCGAATTCTTCCTTCAGCTTGGCGGGGCTCATCGCGTTGAAAATCTTGACGATCTCCCCCTCGAGCCTGTCCATCCGGTTCTTGATATGGTCCTGCATGGGATTACTCAGGAGACAACCCTGCTGCGTGGTGCTTACATTATAGAAATGGGTGATAACGTCGTACGCCTCGATGAACTTATCTTCCATCTCGAGTTTGTCCGCTTCCGACATCTGGTTGGGATACGCGTCCCTCGCATTCTTGATGCTTACGAAGAAATTCTTCTGGGCGAGGAACCCCCGCGCCGCGCTGCCGACTTCAAGGAATTTTTCGTCGATCTTGTCGAACTCCTTGACCGCGGCGTCGATATCTTCGGCCCTGAAGGCCTTCTCCGCTGCGATCATTACCTCATCCATTTTCGGCTTGAGTTCCCTGGTGAGTATCTTGTCGTACTTCCTGCCGAGAAGTACTGCCGCTTTTCTTGCCTTGAAAAGGTGATTCCCCGCCTCTCTCTTCAGGGCTTCGAGCTTCGCGATAGCCTCAAGCGCCTCTTCAACGGTCGGTTTGTTACCGTATTTCGCCCCCACGGCGTTGACTTTGCGCACGAGTACCGTGTCCTCGGCTTCGAGGTCGGGCTTTTCCTCCTCCGGTTCCGCTACTTCCTGTGTGCATGCGGTAAGCGGCAGAAACATCATTACAAAAGCGAGAATTAACAGCCTAAAGGTTTTGCGGGACATGTTTTTCCCCTCCGGGTGTTGGGAAGTTTCGAGTTTCGAGTTTCGAGTAAAATATAATCGCATTATTCTTTACTCGGTACTCGTTACTCGTTACTCGGGACTAATTACTTGCCGGACGATTTTTCATTATCATCTTTGGGCATCTTGTCGGCAAAGAAAGCGTACTGCGCGAACTCGCCGACTTTTTTCCCGACCCTGATGAGGGCAAGCGCAATCGCCCTTTGAAGCTGGAAGTCGTCAACCAGGTCGGGCGGAAGCTCCTCGCCCCCGGCGTCCTGCACCCGGCGCCTGACGGCGATCCTGAGGTACCGCCGGGCCAGGTCCCTGCTGAGCGTGGTCTTCAGACCCTTGTACCACTCGTCGAACTCCGGATAGGCGGACGGGTTCCCGTAATCCGTCTCCGCGAGTTTTTCGAAAAGAGCCTTGTGCCTCTTGTAGTGCTTCAGAACGTAATTATTCGTAGCATCGCCGATGTGGATCCGCTCGGCCTCTTCCATGACGCCCGCGGATATCTCCGGCTGGCTTACGACAACGTCCGGCTGTATGCCTGCCTCGTGTATGGACGTGTTGTCATAGAAATAGTACTTGGCCACGGTGAGCTTGAGCATCGCCTCCCTGTTGCGGGACTGGAGCATGAACGGCTGCTGCACGGACCCTTTTCCATATGTTTTCTTCCCTAAAAGCGTTGCGCGGTCGAGCGCCTTGAGCGCACCTGCAACGATTTCGCTGGCCGAGGCCGAGCCCTTGTTGACCAGCACGACGATCGGGTATCCGGGGTGGGTCCCCTTGTCCTTGGAATAATATGCCGTATACGGTGCGCGGATCGGGTTTCGGCCCTTGGAGTAAACGATAAGTTTCCTGCCCTTCACGAACTTGTCGACAATCTTCCACGCGGCGTCGAGCAGTCCGCCGCCGTTGTTCCTCAGGTCGAACACGAGCGCTTCCATGCCTTTGCGCTCGAGCTTCGCAAGCTCAGTCTCGACTTCCTCCACCCCTCTCTCGCCGAACTGCTCGAGCTGGATATAGCCGATCTTACCCGGATACATGCGGGCGCGCACGCTTTGAAGAGTGATGCCCTGCCGCTCTATATCTATCTTTTTGAACGTAAGCTCCGCCTCGTTCCAGCCGGGGTCTACAATGCGGACGTTGACCCTGCTGCCGACCGCGTCCTTGAACATTTCCTGAAGCTCTTTCGGGAAGAGCTTGCGCGACTTCGGCGGGAAATCCGTAGTAAGGAAGTCGCGCGTCAAAGCGCTTCCCGGGCGGAACACCTTTACCGTGACCGTGTCCCTGGCCGGTCCTTTGAGCATCGCAACCGTTTCGGTAATCGTCTTTCCGATAACGGATTCGCCGTCGACCTCCGTAATAAGGTCTCCGGCGCGAAGCCCTTTCCTGTATGCCGGGCCGTTGTAGATCGGCTGTTCAATGCTCAGGAATTCGTTTATCCGCTTCGAGACGCGGGCGCCGATGCCCTCGTAGCGCTGGTTGATCTGCTCCATGAAATCCTTCATGGTTTTCTGGTCCATGTAGGAGGTATGCTTGTCCAGTCCGAAAAGGCAGATACCGTGAACCGCCGCGTTTATCAGGTCTTTGCGCTTCGTCCTGTCCTCGTCGAGATAATACGTTTCGATGGTCTTGATAACTTCATTGAGGAGGGGATCACTCGAAGGCTGCACCTTCTTCGCGAGCTGGGCGGTGAGGGCTTCTACCTGTTCTTCAAGCTCTTTCACGCGGTTGCTCAGTTTTTTGATAAGCGGTTTTTCGGCAAGCCCGGAGGCGCGGCGCGCCTCCCGGTAGAGGTCCCTCTGCTCTTTATAGAGGCGTGCGAGCCGGGGGGGGGGGGGGGGGGGGGGGGGGGCAAGCTCTCTCAGCGTCGAGCGGATGGAATCGAACTCGTCAACGGCCGCAAGCGCAAAGGCCGCGCGTATGCGGATCGTATCATCGTCGCTCTCGGCGTATTGAAGGAGAAAGTCGCGCATGTCGGGGTTCTTGTCAAGATTCCACACGACCCTGCAGAGGACAATCTTTACTTCGGGGTCGAGGACCGAGTCCCTCATTTTGAAAAGCCGGGCACCCGCGCCTTCCGGCTCCAGGAAGTCAATGCACTCGAGCGCGGCGTTCCTCGCAGCCGCCGGTGCCTTTTCGTTACCCACGATATCAATAAGCGCCGCCAGCCCGCTCTCCTCGTCGTCCATGCGGTAAAGGGCATAGGCAAGCACTACGCTGACCTTCGGGTTCTTTATGCGGTTGGCCCTCTCGGCCTTCCTGATTGCGACGCGGGCGCGCACGCCGAGCTTCTCCACCTCGCGGACGAGCGGCCACATCTCTTCCATGTCCCTTATCGCAATGCGCTCCACGAGCTCGGCAACTTTATCGTCCAGATCGCCGGCGCCGACGTTCGTCGCCGGCACCGTTACTGCAACAATCAACGCGCCCAGCGCAACGGCTGCGTATATCCATCCTGCGAATCGGCGCATTTAAATCTCCTTTCACGCCATCTTATGTCGGCAAACCGAGTCCAGATTATAACACCGGCCACATACCGGCGCAACCAAATAAAGCTTCTCTCCAGAAAGGTATACGTAGAATAGTGGTTAGTTGTTAGTGGTTGGTGGTTAGTGGTTGGTGAGTAGTCGTTTGTCGTTTGTCTTTTGTCTTTTGTCGTTAGCCGCGCCGCTTGCAGCGCGTGTGTTGTAGGGGCAGGCCCCTGCGCCTGCCCGTATTATTCGCGGGCAACCGCAGGGGGTTGCCCCTACATCAACTATGCATACGAGCCTACGTAGTCGGCCAGTTTTTCGGCACCCAGCGAGACGAGCAGCGGCTCCAGCTTGTCGAGAATCTTCATCGCCGCGGACGGGTCGACGAACGTCGCCGTCCCGATCTGCACCGCGGACGCGCCCACGCACAGGTATTCGCATACGTCTTCCACCGTCATTATTCCACCGGAAGCAATGACCGGAATATTGACCCCCGCGGCGGCACGGTTGACGAGATAAAGGATATGCGGCTTTACGGCAGGACCGGAAAACCCGCCCTGCGGCGCGCCGAGGCGGCTCTTCTTTCTCCGCCAGTCGACGACGAGCGCCTGCAAAGTATTGGCGACCGTGACCGCGTCCGCGCCCGCATCCGCAGCCGCAACCGCGGGCCCGGCTATGTCGGTTACGTTGGGGGTGAGCTTTGCGATAACCGGTTTCGAGGTCGCGGCGCGCGCCTTTGAAACCGCAGCCGTAATCTGCGCCGGGTCCTGCGCGATAAGTTTTTCCTCGCCCGTATTGGGGCAGGAAAGGTTGAGCTCGACGGCGCTCACGCCTTCGGCGGCGTCCATCTTCGCGGCGAGCTCGCCCCACTCCTCTTCCGCGAAACCGGCGACGCTTGCGATAACCGTCGCGCCGGTCGCAACGAGCGGTGGAAGTTTCTCCGCGATAAACGCGTCCGCGCCCATGTTGGCGAGGCCGATGGCGTTGACCATGCCGGATGCGGTCTCGACGGTCCGCGGCGGCGGGTGGCCCTCGCGCGGCTCCAGCGTGACCGTCTTGGTCACGACCGCGCCCACGCGGTCGAGCTGGAGCAGCCCGTGCAGTTCCTCGCCGGAGCCGGACGTCCCGGACGCGAGCATTACCGGGTTCTTGAGAGTAAGCGAGCCGATAGCGACTTCGAGGTTTGCCATGACAACCTCTCAATTTTCGATTGTCGATTTACGATTTTCGAATGGAATTCACGGACAGCAATTGTACGGCAGGCGGGGATTCAGGTCAAGAAGGAAAAAGTGTCATGCGTCGTGAGTCGTGGGTCGCGAGTCGTGCCGGTATGACGCCGGCGCTACGTTCACGGCGTGAAGATACCGCCGGTGTTTGAAGTATCAATGTTTCGTTGCCTACGGCTGGTGCTCGTAGGCGCCGATGTCGACAATTGGGCCGTCCCACGGGTCTATTCCGTCCACCTTTCGCGGCAGACCGAGCAGGTCTGCCGTGATACCCACCTCGTCGATGTAGGTATTTTTCCCTGCGTCAATGCACGGTGAAGCACTCGAGAGCGTCAGCGCGCCCGGCTCGAACAGGGGGTCGGTGAAAATGCAATCACTGTCGAGCGTCAGTCTGCTCGCGTTGCCGCCGCAGTGTCCCGCGCTGTCATCGTAACAGCAGGAGTTCATGAAAACCGTGCTTGGAATGCCGGGTGCCGGGTCATGGATGTATAACTGGCTCCCGTCCTGATTGGTGAAATTGTTCCAGATAATACAGTTCCTGAGAAGCAGAATAGTGCCGGCTCCGCAGAGAACCCCACCGCCGCCGCTCGTACCCCCTTTTACGTTTGCATTGTTATAACTCAGAGTGCAGTTCGTAACTTTCAGGAATGAGCCGCCTGCGCAGAAGATTCCGCCGCCGCCGTCCGCCGTATTGTTGTCGAACACGCAGTTCGTAATCGAGGCGCTTGCACCCCAGCAGGCGGCTCCGCCGCCTTCGTGAAGCGCTTCGTTTTTTGTGAATATGCAGTTTGTGATTTCGGCCGTGGAGCCACGGCAGTAAAGGCCTCCACCGTAGTAGGCAGCAGTGTTGTTCTCGAATGTGCAGTTTATTATCGAGAGGTTTGAATTAAAATCACAGTATAATCCGCCGCCGTCACTGCCTGATTCGTTTCCTCTAAAAGTACAATTCATTATCACGGGGGATGCATAGTTGCAGAAAACCGCACCGCCGTGAAGGTCGGCTTTATTGTTCGTGAACCTGCAATTGATTATTACCGGGCTGGAATCATCGCATAAGATCGCGCTTCCAACGTATAAATCTGCGTTAAATCCCCCCGTTACCGCGAACCCTTCCACAACCGAGTTATTATCCTCCATATTATGGAAATGGAAAGCACGCCCCAGCCCCATGCAGTCGATAATACAGTTTTCAGGACCGTTTTCTGATTTCAGGTGCAGTGCTTTTCCGTCGAAATCCAGGTTTATATTTCCATTTCCCGTATATGTGCCGTCGGCCACGATGATCGTGGAGTTATCGCCTGCGCGGTCGATACCTTTTTGAATCGTCCTGACGGCGCTTCCCCATGATAAGCCGTCATTCCAGTCGCTTCCCGCCGGGCTGACGTAGATAGTGGAGTCGGGAACAGGTTCCCGTTCGCTCAGAATGACCGCAATGAGAGCCATCTCTTCCTTTTTCTTCTTTTTCCCATTATCGCAGCCGGTAAAGAAAAACAGCAAAGCAGAAAGCATAAGAGCAATGAGAGGTATGCTGATTCTATATTGCCTCATCATCCGGAAATCCTCCATAATCACGGCGTGAAGATGCTGCTTGTTTCAGGTGTGCCGCCGAAGACGATCACTTTCTCGCCCGTCCAGACCGCGTTTCGTGAGTTTATTCCGGTCGGCGCGTTCTCTGTGGATGTTGCGGTCCAGCGGTCCTCATCTGCGTAATAAATCCCGCCGGTATTGCCGCTGAGGATTATCATTGCATCTCCGGTCCAGCAGGCGAAATGGCCGCTTCTCTGGGCCGGCGCATGTGCTTTTGTTATGGGAATCCATATGCCGGTATCCGGATAGTACATTGCCCCGTCGTTATATCCATGAAAAACCGTGAAAGGATTAAAATCACCGCTGGAGTCGAACATGTAACGACCTCCCCAGACCAACATGGCATTTCCGTTCCAGATCGCGCTGTGGTCGTATCTGGGTTCAGGTGCACCGAAAAGTGTGGTTTCTCCCCTCTCTTCGGTCACCGGATCATAAACTATCCCTTCGTTCAACGACTCTTCCTTGTCACCATTATAGCCGATATAGATTTGTGTTGTCTTCAAGCCTCCCCATGTAATCGCTTTTTCCCTTGTCCAGACGAGCGAATGCCCCGAATAATCGCAGAGGGCCGGAAAGGATGTCCAGAAATCACCTGCAAAGTCGTAATAATATCCGCCGGAGGTCAGGATTCCTTCACCTGTCCAGACATACGAGTTCATTTGCACGGTTACCGGAGCCGTATCCGCGCTCATCCCACTCCACGAGTCGGTTTGCGGGTCATAGACGGCGCCGTTCCCGAATCCCCCGGCAAAAACAATCATTTTCGAGCCCGTCCATACTGCTCCGTGGTTCTCCCGGGCGCACGGAGCATCAATACCGGAAACAGTCGTCCATGAATCGTTTTCCGGATAATATATTCCTCTATCGTTCAGGAGAGTACCATTGCCTCTGCCTCCCCACACAATCACTTCCGAGCCGGTCCAGACACATGAATGGCCGGTTCTCGGGCACGGTGCATTTTCAAGCGACATCGGCGTCCAGCTGCCTTCGCTCGGAGGCGGGGACTCCGTTTTAAATATCCATGTCGGTCCAGTATACCTGAGCTCGGTGAACAAATTCGAGTCATAGGCATACAACCGCCAGTAATAAGTAGTTGAATATTCAAGCGTACCGGGATAAAAAGTACGGATGTCTTGGTTGTCGCTCCAGTCTCTATGGTAGTCGTATAACTCTCCGACGCAAGGCAAAGGTTCTTCCGTGCCAAGGAAAACTGTAAAACCCCTTATTCCCATGTTCCGGAAAAGATATTTCCAGGAAAGCACGGGGCAGATCGATACTCCGGTCGCGCCATTATGAGGTTTGGGGCCAAACTTTAATACTTGTTCGAGTTCCTCCTTGCGTTCTTTCTTTTTGTCCCTGCACCCGCCGGGGGTTAAAAAGAGCATGGCGGGCAGCAGGATGATGAAGACGGTGAGTTGTAAAGGTAAGGATTTTTTCATTTTTCTTTTCTCCAACGCTAGACCCTTGACGCTCGACGCACGACGCAACTTATCACGGCGTGAAGATGCCGCTTGTTTCAGGCGTGCCGCCGAAGACGATCACTTTCTCGCCTGTCCAGACCGCGTTGTATGCAGTGATTCCCCCGGGCGCGTTCACGCTCGAAGTTATGGTCCAGCGGTCCTCGTCCGGGTAATAAATTCCCCCTGTATTGCCGCCGAGGATTATCATTGCATCTCCTGTCCAGCATGCGAAATGACCGCTCATCGGGCCGGGAGCCAGCCAGCGTGAAACCGGTTCCCACGTATCCGTCTCGGGGTCGTAGCTGCCGCCATCGTACAGGACATACGAGACGATATCCATTTCGTTTGCCCCGCATTTAATGGCATGATAATAATACCCTCCCCATATTATCATTCGGGAGCCTGTCCATATCGCGGAGTGTCCGCTTCTTGCAGAGGGAGCACCGTCATTCGTCGTGTACCTCCACTCACCTGTCTGGAGGTTACTGATGTAGCCGGTATCGCAGCTTTTAATATCATTAATGGCGGGCGGCGATCTGTATTGACCACCCCACGTTATTACTTCTGACCCCGTCCACAGGATTGAATAACCGCCTATATTGGACCTGGGAATAAGTACATCGGTCCAGGAATCGTTTCCGGGATAGTATATACAGGCATTAAAACCCTGAGTATTGCAGGGGCGGTAGGTCAATAATATGGCATTATCACAAAGTAAAGCCTGGTCCTTGGTTTTGTCTGCTATTCCCAGAGGGTCTTCGAGAGTCTCCCACGTGTGGGAGGCCGGGTCGTACGAGGCGGAATTTCCGATACCGAAAATATAGAACCTGTCGAAAGCCCATACGCCGGTGCCTGAATGGATTACCGGCATTTCCGAAGAATTCATCGGCTCCCAGTAATCGGAAACCGGATCGTATAACCCTCCTCCATCGCTTCCACCCCATACTATCATATGCGAACCCGTCCAGACGCATATGAAAAAGCCTGTCGGAGATGGAGCGCCGTCAAGGGAAATCGGGTTCCATTCACCTTGAGTATTAAAGGCTATATATTTCGCCTCATCTTTATGCTCTTGTTTCTTCTCCTCTTTCCTCTTACACCCGCCGGGGAGTGTCAGTGCGCTGGCTGAAAGCAGGCATAGTATCATCGCAATGAACGCAATACGGTTTCCATTCAACATGTTAATCCCCTGTTTGTCTCAGGTTTTTTATCGCGGCATTGGTGTTAAATGGCGAGATGTAATAACAGCCGCGTCAGTGGATTTGATATTGCAGAGGTTCGGACGAATAAATAGCACACAAATCTCGTGCCGAAGTCTGGCAACTCGCTGTAAATATCAGAACCTCTTTTACGTTATGGAGATATATACAAAGACGATAAAAGGATTCTCCCTGGGAAGCAGCCCGCGTGTCTGTATTATGGACACAAGGGGCGTCTTCTTCTTCCTGCTGCACCCACCGGAAGAAAGTAAGCCGGTCAGGATTACGCAAAGGATAATTGCGGGGATGATCGCGGCGGGGTAACGCCTCGGCATGAAAAAACCTCCGGTCAGGCGTGAAGGTGAAAAGTAAATCAGACGCCGACTTTGGAGGGCAATACCGTGCGAACGCTTCGATTGCCTGATTCTAGCAAGAATAGCAATAAAATACTATAGATTTCTTAACTTATAACTTTCAACTTAGAACTTATAACTATCCTAGAACCCGCCGTTCTGCTCGAATTCGCTCTGGCAGTCGATGCAGTAGCGGGCCCATGGGGCGGCGTTCAGGCGGGCCTTGGGGATGACGCCTTCGCAGTTGGCGCACTTGCCGTAGGTCCCTTCGTCTATCCTGCGGACCGCGGCGCGAATCTCCTGGAGGACTATGCGGTTCTCCTCGGCGAGGCCGAGCTGGAAATCCTGTTCGTAGTTTTCGCCGCCTATGTCGGCGGGGTGCAGCGGCATGATGGAGACGTCGCCCGAGTTTTCCGAGCGCTTGGAAAGAGAATGCTCCTCGATGCGCATGACGACGCCGGCAAGCCGCTGCCCCTCCTCGCTCAGCGCTTTGAGGAAACGGTCGAAATCGGTCTTGGTGAAGCGGACGCGTTTGGAGGACGTACGTTTCTTCGGAGGTGACGGTTTTGCCGGAGCCTTCCGCCTGGCGGATTTGACGGCCTTCTTCTTTTTTGCCCCCGTCGAGCGCTTCGGCATCAGAAGTTTTCCTCACGTAAAAATCAAATATGATACAGATAGTTAAATATAAGATGCGGATTTGGAATAGTCAAGGTATTTTAAAATGGTATTTTAAAACCCAAATTTTTTTTATAAAAAAAACTTGACAATCAGCCGCTCGGTCAATCGGTCAATCGGTCATTCGGTCACTCGGTCACTCGGTCCCCTGGTCTTTAGGTAATGTGGTAATTAGATATTTAATTAATGACCGAAGGACGGATTGACTTAGAGA
>SOJX01000139.1 GCA_004376375.1 Planctomycetota bacterium | reverse complement strand
CCTTTCTTTTTTCGCATACCGCTCGGCAAAGGCGGCGGCGATGTTTTCCGCGAAAACCTTTTCGAAATCACATTTCACGTAGTCGCGAATGGCCTGCACCTGGCGGTCTCCGAGGCTGGGCCACCAGGGATTTATAATTCCACGTGCGATGTTCAGGCCGTGATCCCACTGGGAAAGCGTAAGGTCCCTCGTGTACTCGATAGTGCTCGAAAAAACCGGGTTTCCAGGCTCTTCGCGCGTTGCGGGGAAAAGCTGAATCTCGGCCCTGAACGTATAAGTATATTCTTCGTCGGCAATGAACCACGCGGGAAAGAAGGCGTACGCCCACAAGAACAGGTTGAGGAAAACAAGCTCGTTTCGGCCCTTGTACCGGATGTCGTGGCGGGTAACCGTAACCACGGCAAGCAGGTCGAGCCCGCGCTGCCAGCATTCGTGCATCAGGCCTTTCAGGATTTCCCGCTCCGAAGCGGCTCCACCGCCGAAACCTGCGAGCTTTGTGCCGTTTCTGCCGTCCACGCCTTTTGCGCCTCCGCGCCGTTCAAATATTTCTATATTGTCTGAAACGGAATTCCCTTCCTGAAACATGGCTCCAAAAAGCGGCACAAGCATCTTATCCCGCAGGTCGACCTTGTCGTCGTAATTATACTTGACGAGTGCGGCTTCCTTGGCTTCAAGAACCTCGTAAAACTCCAGGTCGGTCTCGGCGATGTAAAACTTTGAATTACGGAAGCGGACGGGTGCGACGCCAATCTTGCGCTCGAAAGGCTTCTCGCCCGGCAGCGCTTTGACGGCGTTCTTATAATCATACTTCTCGGTAGTCAGAACGGTCGAGCAGCCGAACAGGGAGGCGCAGAAGACAAGCGCCGATAAAATAATGCATGTGCACCGCATGGTTTAATCCTCATTTCGATTTCGGATTTCGGATTGCAGATTGCGGATTTAGCGAAATCTGAAATCCCAAATCCGAAATCCGAAATTGTTAACGGCCCGCTTCCAGCTTATTGGGAACGTCACAGGCGATCCGGAATCCGAACTTTGCATTTCTGTAAAACGGATCAGGCAACTTGCGGCTGGATATACGCGCATACCGTTTCGCCAGCACGCTTGAAAAACCGACCGAACCACCCCGAATCACACCCGGGCGGCCGTTTTGAGACCCCGCCGGGTCGGCACTGGCCCACTCGAAGGCGTTGCCCGCCATGTTATAAGTGCCGAAATACCCGTTATAATCTTTCCTCGCAAATCTGATGTCGTCCACGGCCACGATCTGACCGTCCTCGGCGACGTTGGCGTTCGCAAGGCCTTCGCCGCGGCCCCACGGATAGGTCCGATCGCTGTCGCCTCTTGCCGCAGCCTCCCATTCGAGTTCCTCGGGGAGGCGATAGCGGACTTTTTCGAGAAGATGTTCCAGAACGGCCTTGCGGGCCTTGAACTTCTCTTTTGCCTCTCCGGCAGCGGATTTCATCCGCTCTTTAACGTCTGCAATCCGTATTGACAGCCGTACTTTGGCATCTTCCGTTTTCCAGGTGCAATACGCATCGGCCTCGTAAAAACATATGCCGGTAACGGGATGCGAGCCCATTCCCTCGGGCAGGCGGGCCTTACGTCCTTTCGCTCCATCCTTCCAGCCCGCCGGCGCGGACTCCCACGCGGCCGGACCGCGGACAAGACCGTCCTTCGTGACGAATCCGGACAGGCGGTCGCGCGCCTCCGGGCGCCAGTATTCCGGATCATCGTAACCGCCGTCGTTAACAAACTCGGCAAACTCATTGTTTGTCACTTCGTTGATGCCGATGTAGAAGCCGCCGAAGAACCTGTCCGTGACGGGCGCGATCCAGTGCTTGTCCGTCTTCTGGTTGGGCATTTCGGAACCGACTGGATAAGTCCCCGCGTCCACGTAAACCATTTTTTCATGAGGTGCAAGCACGTTCTCAATCCGCAGAATGAGATCGTCAATGCGGCGGGCCTGCGTGGGACTAGCCTGTCTATCAACGTATTTCCCTGCCTCGACCAGGTTCGACCTGAGCTGCTCAAGCTGCTCGGTGTCGCCCGTGTTGAAGACGCGCTGGCGCTCATCCCTTGCCAGGAGAACCTTGGCCTTGTCAAAAAACTTGTTAAACAGCTCGAGCCGGGTGGATTCCAGGAGCCGCTTTGCTTCAGCAAGTATCCTGCCGGCGTATTCGCCCTTGAGGTTTGTCGCCATTCTGACAACCATTTCGGCAAACTTGAACCTGCGAAGCGGATCACTCTCCTTCCTGGCCTCCAGGAAGTCCTTGCGTGTGTCCGCCTGGGCCAGAAGGATCTCGACTTCGCGGCCCTTTTCCAAGTACGCCGGGTTCTTGAGGATATTCCTGATACGTTCCTGTTTGTCATCAAGAATCCGCTCGACTTCGAGCTTCGCCGACTCTGGATCGGCCATCAAGCCCTCGCGCGCCTTATCGATAGCATCTTTCAGATCCTTGTTGATGTCACGGCCGTCCGTAATGTTTTTAAGTATCAAACTGCACGCGTTGTCCCAGGCCGCGTGGAGTGCTTTCTGGTAATCGGTCAGGCCGCCCTTGACGTTGTTGTCGAACCTGATCATCTCCATATCGGTGAGAATATCCCGGGCCGAATCCCATGCCAGCCTTTCCAGTTCGAACTCGGCAAGGGTTTTGTTGGCACTGAACGCCAGTTCCTTGTACTCGGGCCTCTTTACCGAATGCTGGTCGTACGCGCTTCCGGCTTTTCGCGCCGCGTCCTTCAATTGTTTTCGAAGGTTGCCCCTGAGCTCATCCACAAGCCCGGAATTCCTCTCGCCCAGCGGTTTGGCCTGCTCGGCAACCCAGACGGCCCTCAGCCCGGTTTTTTCCTTCGTCACTTTCCCGTAGAGCTTTTCAGCCTCGGCGAACAGGTTTTCCGCAAGCCTCCGCTTGTCCTTCGCGGTGATGAATCCACGCCGATTGATATCCACCTCTTCCCGCTTTCTTTCAATCTGCTGACGCCTGATTTCGGCGCGGTGATACAGCGGGTTGGACTGGTCGAACTTTCCACGGGCCTCGTTGGCAGAGCCGAGGGCCTTGTCAAACTCACCCAGTTGAACGTCAAAATCCTCCTCGCTGTCCGGCCTTATCTGGTCGGCCCTTTTTTCCGCCTCGGCGGCCGAAGTCAACAGGGCATTATAATCTTTCTTCAGCAGTTCGTACTTCTGCCGGCTCGTGTATCTCCACGCGCCGATCGCTCCTGCAATAATAACCAGGATCAGTATCGTGGCAGCCACAAGGCCTTTATGCTTCCTGACCCACTTGGAAGCCTTATACGTGAACGAGTGCGGGCGGGCAAGAATCAGGTCGCCGCTCAGGAAGCGATTAATATCTTCCTTCATTTCCTTTGCGGTCTTGTAGCGGCGGTCGAGATCCTTCTCCATCGCATGGAGGCAGATGGTCTCGGCGTCGCTGGGTATCTTCGCGTTAAGCGAGCGCGGCGGGAGAGGGTCATCTTCGACAACCCTTTTAATGACCTCCATCGGGTTGGCGCCCTCGAACGGCGGGTGGCCGGTAAGGCACTCGTAGAGGACGGCGCCCAGGGAATAGACGTCGCTTCGCGCCTCAAGAAGAGAAATCTTACCTTCCGCCTGCTCGGGCGGCATGTAGGCGGGAGTTCCCATTATTACGCCGGTGATCGTCCTTGACTCCCCTTCAACGTTCTTTGCAAGCCCGAAGTCCATGACCTGGGGGTTGCCGAGATGGTCGAGCATAATGTTCGCCGGCTTGAGGTCGCGGTGGATGATGCTGCGCTCGTGCGCATAGTGTATTGCATCGCACACGTCGCTCATAATCCGCATCGCCTCTTCGGTCGGTATCCGCTCCTCGCGGATCTTTTCGCGAAGGGTTTTGCCCTCGACGAACTCGAGTGTGAAGTAATGCTTACCCTTGTAAATGCCGACGTCGTGAATCGGGACGATGTTGGGGTGCTTGAGCTTCGCGGCCGACTCGGCCTCCTGGTGGAAGCGGCGGATCTGCTCCTCGGTGGCATTTTCGCCGGCCAGCAAAACCTTGAGCGCGACCACCTTCTTCAGCCCCGGATGTACCGCACGGTAGACGATACCCATACCGCCGCGGGCAAGCTCGCCCAGGATTTCATAGCGCTCGAACATCTTGCGCCCGCTGGGAGAAATTTCCTCCTTAACGTCAATGAAGCTGGGAGTCTCAACACCATCCTTGACGTGGTCGACCTTGATTGTCTCGGCGGTTGCGGCGGAGGCATCCGAAGCATAAGCGGCCAGGGCTTCGGATTTGATCGTTATCGCGGAATCGGCGCCTATCCCGCGCAGGTATGCGGGAATGGTGAGCAGCGTGCCGTCAATCGAACACCTGACTTCCTTGCTGGAATCGAACTGGCGCACGTTGTACTGTGTCCAGCACTGGGGGCAAATGAGAATTTCCTTGCCCTGCTCGTGCAGGATCTCCTGCGCCTGGGGCACGGAAATAAGCCCTTTCTCAACCAGAATCTGGCCGAGCTTTACCTTGGTGCCGAGCTTCTCACGCCTCGACTTCTCAAATAAAGCCTCCCTGAGCTGGTCCTCGGTAATCAATTCCCTGTCAACGAGAAGCCGGCCGAAAAGCACCTGTTCCTTGCGGGCCTCGGCCTCCTCCGGAGAAATATCGACGGTCTTCCGCTGAAGATCGAGAATGGTCTGTACCTCATCCGTCGAGAGGTACCCCCTGTCGACCATAATCTCGCCGATCTTCTTGTGCTTCATTCTTGTTTCCTGCTCGCGTGCGCACTCGACGATAGCATCGCGGGTGGTGAAACCGTATTCGAGAGCAACCTTGCCGAAAAGCAGGTCCGGGCGAATCTCCCGCGTATCATCCGTCGTCATATCGCGCTGCGCTTCGAAGTATTGCACCGCCGACTCCTGCCCGGCGGCAATATAGCCGGAATCGCTGTCGAGCGTCTCCTGAGCGGCTACCGCATCCCGAAGCTTCTCCGCACCGACAAGAGCGACATTACAGTCCGGGCAGGTGAACGGCTGGTCTTTGTCCTGAATCGGGACCGGATAATGGCGCCGGCAGGACGCGCACTGAAGAATGTATTGATCCTGCTCGGCCATTATTTCCTGGAGCTGCTCGGGATTGATTATCTCGCGCTCCACCATTATCTCGCTCAGGCGGGAGAACGTCCCCGCCTTGGTGCGCTCCTCGCGAAGCGCAAGCGCGGAAAGAACGTCGTCCTCTTTGGCAAAACCTTTTTCAACCACAACCTTGCCGAAGGCGACTTCTTCCTTTTTCTCGATGTAAGCCGACCGCGCCTCCTCGGACATTTCAGAGTCTACGGTGGCGCCTCCGGCATCCGGTGCAGACATATCGACGGTATCCTGGGCGGCAAGCCCGGAAAGGTCCTGAAGAACGGTATCGGGTGACGGTCCTTTTCCTTCGGCAGCTCCTTTTTCCGTTTCTTCCGGCCCGCCCATCGTTATGGTTTCCATCTGGGCACGCGCTTCAACCGATTCGGGCTGCGTGACCGTATCGGCCGGGGCGCCTTCGGCTGCAGGCTCCCGGGGCATGAGATCGATTATCTCATCATCTTGGCCCCCTTCACCACCAGATCCGGGGATTTCAACCGTTTCCATGGCCGCCAAATCGGCCTTCGCCTGCTCCGGTTCCTGCGGCGCAGCCTTCCCGCGTTCCTGCTCGGAGATCTTTTCCATTTTGTCAAGCGGTACACCGATATCGCTCTCATCCATTGGGGTCTGCTCTACGGTGTCACCTTCCTTGGCGGCCACAGGCGGCGTGGCAGCGTCGGCAGCCTCCATCATTTCCGTCGGCGTATCGGCATCAGGGGCCTTGGGTACGCCAAGCTTCTCCAAATCAAGCTCTTCGCCTTTATCAGCGGGAGGCTCCGGTATATCCACGGTTGCCGGCTCAACCCCGGGAGGCAGCAGGCTGTCGAGCGCATCAATCGCGTTGGTATCCGCCGGCTTCTTGATTCCCTGAAGAGAGCCGTCGCACTTCGTGCAGGTGGGCGGCTGGTCCCACTGCTCCGAAAGGACGTTGTGCTGCAGGCCGCATTCGCTGCACGCGAATACAGCCTTGCCCTGCGTGTAAAGGATTTTCTCAACATCCTCGGTGGAAATGTTCATCGTGCTTCTGAGCAACTGGCCCAGCTTGACAAACTTGCCTTCGCTGGCAAGCTTACCCTGGTCGCGCAGCGCCAGGATGACCTGTTTTTCCGTAGCCATTTTTTCCGTAACGACCAGGCGCCCGAACAGAATCTCACTCCGGGGCAGGTCGGAATAGGACGTGGGCTGGGACATGCGGTCTTTCTGCACTTTCAGTATCCGGTTCATCTGCGCGAATGAAATAAGGTTCTGCTCGAGCAGAATCGAACCGACGTGCCTGTGAAACGTGCCATCCTCCTGCATGCGGAGGCTCTCGTCCAGGCTCTCCTGACTAAAGAAACCCAGCTCAATTCCTATTTCGCCGAAAAGAAGCGGAATGTCCGACGGCATGGAAACTCCTCCATCGCGACGGGTATGACCAGACAGATTTCCACCTGGAAACTAACCCGATTATTCCCCGGTTGAATGCAACTTCATATCCTAATATATATCCATATCGGATGTCAACATATATCGGCGGGAAAAGTGGTTAGTCGTTAGTGGTTAGTGGTTAGCCGTTAGTAGTTAGTCGTTAGTAATAGGAATCTCAAGCCTCAGGTTTCAGGCCTTTTTTCTCCGTGTCACCGTGTCTCCCCGTCGCCGCGTCTGAAATTACGCGGTTAACGTCCAATACTCCATTAAGAATCCGCAATCCGAAATCTGCAATCCGCAATCGAAGGGTTACTCCGGGCGCTCGACGTTTTCATAAACTTTTTTCTTAATGAAAGTATCGACAAGGTAAGCGTCGAACTGGGCATTCTTGCCTTTTTCAAGCTCGGCGAGCGCTTTTTCGACTGACAATGCATCACGGTACGGGCGGTCGCTCGTCATTGCATCGAACGCGTCGGCGACGGCGAGGATACGCGGGATAAGGCAAAGGTCGTCGCCCCCGATGCCCGCCGGATAGCCTTTGCCATCCACCCTTTCATGGTGCATGGCGGCAATGGAGGGCACGTCGGCAAGGAAGGGGGGGAAATGCACGCGCGTTATCTTTTCAGGCAGTTGTGCGTGCTGCTGCATGATTTGCCATTCCTCATCGGTAAGCTTGCCCTTTTTATTCAGGATTGTCCCGGGGGTAGCAATCTTTCCGATATCGTGAATGGCCGCGGCATACTCGGTGCGCTTGATATCATTCTCATGGAGCCCGAGGGCTTCTGCAATCGCCACAGAAAGGGCTGTTACGTGATCCGTATGGTGGCGGGTATACTGGTCTTTTGCGTCTATAAGGTCGATAAGGGTCTGGATTATCGAATCGAACAGCCGGGCGCGGTTGAGGCTGCCCGCAGCGGCGCGGGCGACTTCCTGCGCGAGGCGCAGGTCGCGGCGCGAAAACGGGATCACCTTCTCGACCGAGTTCTTGTTGAGGATCTGTATGGCCCCGATCGCCTTGTTGTAAACCAGCAGCGGAACGCATATCATCGACTGGGTGTGGAAACCCGTCTTCCTGGAAGGCTCGGGAAAGAAATCCTTTTCGATAGCGACGTCGCGCACCATTCGCGGCTTGCGCGACTTTATGACCTGGCCGACAATACCCTGCCCGGGCGCAAGCGGGCCCATCGCCAGCAGCTTGTTCTTCATCTCCGGGTCGAAGAAGACCTGGGGCGAATAATACGTATTGAGGAAATGTATATGCTCATTGTCGTCAACCACGAAAAGCGTAGCCGCCTGGGCGTCTATGGCTTCCACTATGGCCCGCAGAATATACTCGATAACTTCACGCTCGGAGACGCCCTGGTTGATCTTTTCCTCGGCTACTTCGAGAATCTTCTTTTCTTTTGTGGTGCGCCGCACTTCCTCGCGGTAAAAGATCCGGTCAAGCAGGGTTTCGTGAAACGTATCGGACAGGGAGCGGTTATAACGGCTCCGCCTCGCGTTTTCGAGCTGCATCAGGAACTTGATATAGAGGCTTTCGAATTCGCCCTCGGTCATGTTCTCGGCAATGGAGCCGAGGTGAATATACAACTCGTAAAGCTTTCTGAAGCCCTCGGAAGCCAGTTTCTGCGCGGGAGAGGTGACGTATCCCACCACGCCGGTCTCGGGGTCATAGGGGACCCAGAGGGTCATGGCGTGGGGGGTGTTTCGCACGAAATCGAGTAGTGAAAGCTCGGTGATTTTCTTGGCCTTGCTGAGTTCGAAATGCAGCTCAAACACCTTGCGCGGATAGTTTTCAAGCGAGAACTGGATAAGATCGGAGTCCTTGGTTATCTGCGCCTCGAGAAGCGGTCCCGGGTCGGCCTGCATGCGGGTGGCCAGCACGCACGCTTCAAGCTTGTTCAAATGCTTCTTGAGAAACTTGAGATCCTTCTCCTTTGAAAGCTCGCGTGCAAACCTTACCGAATCTTCCTCGTGCCGGGCGCTCGCGGGATTAAGCAGGTATCCAATATCGTGAATCAGGGCGGCAAGCTCGATAAGCTCCATATCAGCCCCGAGCTTGCGCCCCAGGTACATGGCAAAGTGGCGGACCGTGCGCGTATGTTCCCAGTTATGGAAAAACAGATCGGTCTCGCGGCGCAGGTATTCCGTCTTTATTCTGTTCCTGAAGTGGCGGATATCTTTAGAAGGCAACCGGTCTTCTCCAGAAGTGTCTGGCCCCGACAGAATAATTTCGTCAATTGTACCAATCGGTAAAGGCGGTTTCAAAAGAAAACTTGGAAGCAATGAGTGCTCGGAGACGGGCTATTTCGGGTCGGCAGTAGCCGGTAATTTCGGTTTTTTATCCGGAGTTTTCAGTGGGAAAGCCCTCCCCGACGGGTCAAGCTTTACGGCCCGGTATCCGGGTTTTGGCCGTGGGTTTCGAAGCCGTTTTGCGGAATCGGCGGCGCGCTTGCGAATCCTCTCGTCCGGGTCGTTTCGGGCAAGGTCATCCAGGATCTGTAGTGCGGCGTCACCGCCTGCATATTCAAGCGCCATTATCGCCGAA
The DNA here is from genome assembly GCA_004376375.1 of Planctomycetota bacterium. Classification (GTDB taxonomy): domain Bacteria; phylum Planctomycetota; class E44-bin39; order E44-bin39; family E44-bin39; genus E44-bin39. Next base: position 26,077 of record SOJX01000139.1, on the reverse strand, counting down.
GCCTTCGTCTTGAAATCCGTCGAATCCGCATATTTTGAAATCGCGGGCACGGCATCGTCCCGGTGCGATTTAGCAAAGGAATACATGGCGGCCATACGCTCCCGAGTGGAGAGCTTTTCACGAGCGAGTATGGACTCGTAGAAATCACGCGTTTCCGTATCGGCTCCGTAACGGGTCATCGATTTCAAAATATGAATTCTGAATGCGGCGTCGTACGTCTGGTCAAACCAGTCGAAAAGCCTGGGTTTCATGCTTCCCTGCTCGGTGTCCCAGGCAAGCATGTAATCCATCATATAGTTCTTTATGGCTGTATCCTTCTCGCCGAGTATTATGGAGTTGAACACATCCGTCAGGCCGGGCATGTTGCGCCCGGTCAGGCCCATCACCAGCGCCCTTCTGTCGGAAAGCGAAAGCCTGGAATACAGTCCGAGCAGGCGTCTGGCCGTCCTCTCGTCGCAGAAACGGGTAATAAGGGCAAGCAGCTCGGCGCGCCGCCCAGCGTCCGTCTCGCTCTCATATTCACCGAGCAGAAGAAGGACCAGATTGTCACCAACGCCTCCAAAAGCCTCAAGGGCGTTTTTTAATTCCTCCTGAGCACTTTTAACCTTTTTGAAGTCGTGCGGCGGAATACGGCCCATGGCTTCCAGCGCAACCCGATAACGATCCAAGCAGATCTTCAGCTTTTTATACTGCGGGTCTTCCGGGTCGGGCTTCGGAGCAAGCAAGCCGCTTTCCGTCTTTGCGGGTTCGGAAGTCTTGCCCGTCGAGGAAGGCATATCCTGCGTGCCGGTCAGATATCCGCGCTTTTTCCCGTCATCGGAGTCATTACGCAAAATGAGAGCCAATACCAGAACGAGGAGCGCCAGCGCAAGGATTGCAATGAAAACAAACTGCGCGCGGCCGGCGCGGGTTAGGGAACCGAAATGGAAACGGGCAGGATACTTTGAAGCATCCTGCCCGCGGTGGTAATGTTTCATATTTTACCGGAACCAGAACCGTTCGGTAATCTGCGTACCAAACGAACTGTAGGCTCCACTTGTGTTTGTATAGGTGGAGTAGTTTGCGGCTCCACCCACAAGGATTATGGTTCCATCCTGAAGGACAATGGCCTTATGCAGACGCCGCACCTGATTTAACGGGAACTGGTTCGGCCAGAATTTATTCGTTGAAACATCGAACAGTTCTGCATAAGTAAGCATTGTCACGGTTTCATCAGCCCCACCGGCTATCAGCACGTAATCGCTCCCGCTCGACAGGAGTGATGCCGTACCGGAGAAGCGCCAGGATGCAGCTGTATTTATGGACGCGGCAACCGAGCCGCCGTCAGTCCAGACCAAACCGGACTGGGTACCCCAGGCCATGCTGCCGTCATCAACACCACCGTTGAAAAAGAGCTCCGTCGCGCTGATCAGCGTCGACTGGAAGAAGAAGTTCACAGCACCCATATCCGCGGCTGGGGATACAACCTGCCACGTTTCAGCGGCGCAGTCAAACTCGAGTATCGTATTCACTACGTTGTCAGGTACGGCCGTTCCCTCGATGCCGCCCAGATACACCGCCCTGCCGCCTATCATGTGCATTGTACCGTAACGACGATATACGCCCATGTCGCCGGAGGCGAGTTCGGCGCCGTCGTTGGGATCGATTATGACCCAGGAATTAATCAATTCCGCTGGGCTGAACATCGAACCGTCCGGACACCCCACGCCTCCTGCCAGAAGAATGTTACCGCTGGGGAGCAGCGCTGCTTCATGATAATAGCGCGGAATATTCAGCCTGTTCGGCAACTGCACGAAAGTTTCGTTGGAGGGATTGTACATCATAATATAATTGGAAGGACCCTGAAATCCGCCGGCCGTTACCACGCCGACACCGCCAGCATAAACAATCGAATCGTTGGCCAGCTTGGTTCCCGAGTGCCCAAAGATATAATATGGGAAATTGCTGCCGTCGTTTGCGGACATCAGGGCCTTTGTCGTCCAGATCTCTGTAACAGGATCGAACTGTGTTATCTCGCTTGTAAACCAGCCGGCACTCCCGTTGCCGAGCAATCCACCGGCCGTAATGACAGTCCCGTCGCTGAGAAGGTTGACCGGCTGCCAAAAAGCACCTATTTCATTGCCGAATGTAGGATCATACTGCGGGTCGGCGACTTCAACGAAACCGGCGGGCAGGTTGCCCGGCTCGATGTCGGCCGCATTACCCATCAGCGCGGGAACGAATACCAGGCTGATCGACTCGACGAGGCAGGTGTTGCCGAAGCCGATTCCGGACGGCGCGCCCGCGTCGGTGAAAGCATCGTCGAAAACACCGGCTACAAGAAGGGTCGGGTTATCACCGATATTGATTTCGATTTGGTTGTCGCCGGCAGTGCCGTCGCTTACCAGGACTTCCGTACCGGAGCTGTTGAGCGCGTCGCTTGTAACGGGCAGCCAGATGTGCGTGGTGTCGTCCTGTGTATTCGAGAAGGTTGCTACCATATCACTGGCGCCCTGGAAAAGCTTCACATCGCGGTCAAAATACATAATGATCTTGTCGCCGACGTTTTTGTCGTTGTTGTCGTCAACGTCGTCGTAATACACACCCAGAACCGCCGGCGGCGAAGTGTCAATACCGACATCCACAGCCTGCGCGTTCGGCGCGGCCGGTGCGCTTCCGAGTTCGCTGAGAATTATGGTCTGTGAAGAGGCGACGTCGATTCCCGACGGGCTGCCGCCCGTCAAAACTCCCGGGTCGAACGTGCCGAGTGCGGTAATGACCGCATCCCCATCGAGCGTAATGATGACCTTTGTCGCGTCGCCGCCGTCGATAGCCATCGTCGGTGCGGTTCCGAAAGTATCGCTAGCCACGGGAAGCTGAAACGCGTCGGAGGGATCGGTCGAGCCGGCGTTGAAGATGACATTATTGTCGAAAATAACGTCCAGCCTCGTAAGGCTCACCTGGTTTGACGAGACGACCTGAGGCGGCACACCTGCAAACCCGTCACCGATATCGACCGTACCCGCAACGGCGGGGAGACCGCTTGAGAGGCCTAGAATACCCGACCCGCCGGCAAGTGACAGCCCTGATGGGTCACCCGCAGTCAGTGCAGTGCCGGCGTAAAGGCCGGGAATGGTAAGAACTGGACCCGTTCCAAGCATTATTTCGACCCTTCCGCTAATGATATTTGCAGTTGCGGCAGTGCCGAAGGTATCGCTCGCTACCGGCAGAGAGAAATCTGCAATATCTACCGTTCCGATGACCGTATCGTCGAAATCAACGATGATTAAATCGAAAGCTGTGAGGGTATCGCTGAAATCAGCGTCAGACCAGTCGGCGGAAATCATTGTCGGCGGAATGGTGCCGGTGGCCGTACCTGTTCCGGTATCGGTGCCCGTGCCGGTATCTGTTCCGGTACCCGTGCCGGTATCTGTTCCGGTACCCGTACCGGTTCCGGTGGGCGGAATGTAAATGGGTTTGTCTTTTTTCTTACTGCAGTTGCAACCGCCGCTGACCAGAAGGCCGGTACATATCATCACGAAAATAACCGCTGCAAACCGTTTCATACCAATTCCCCTTTCGTGCTCCTCGTGCAATTATGTGTAAGGTGTGGATTTTGCCCCAAAAGAATTACCTCTCACCAGCCCCGCTTGCAGGCGGGACAAAATTGGAACCGCTATTCTAGCAGCATAAACAAATAGTGTCAAATGAAAAAACAAGGGGATGAAGAAACTCAAAATGACATGGAAATTCACGTCTTGAGCCATAATGCCGCATACAAAATCGCCATTCAGGCGATTTGCCTGTTCTTATCATAACGGCCTGCTGCCACAATGGTTCTGCATTGAAGCATATCAGATATCAGAAGAAAGAGCCCCGAAACAGGGGCTCTGAACGGTAAAGTAATTTCTGTGTAAAATTATGATATGCGGGCGAACCGCTCCCTGGCGGATTCCTTATTCGCTCCGTCATCCCCAGTTCGGGGATTCTTCAACGTAGGGTTTCAGCGGTAGGCCAGCCAGGAGCAGCTTGATATAAAAGCTCCATTTTTCCAGTTCCTGCTCATCGCCCTTTATCGCGATTTTTCCACCCGGCGACACGATAAAATAGTACGGAGTATCTTCAAATCCGGCCTTCTTTTTTATTTCGCCGTTTTTGTCGAAAATCACCTTCGCGCTGAATTTTTTGTCCTTGTAGTACTTCTCGGCGGCCTTTGCGTCTTCCGATTCGTCTATTATTACCACGGCCGCGCCTTCCAGTTTGTTGTCTTTCAGCCACTCGAAAATTTCCTCGACGCACATCCGGTCTATATCTTCTTCCGCGGCGGCAAAGATAACAATTGCCGCCTTTTCCCCTTTCACAAACTTCAACATCTCCAGATCTTCATCATTCATGGTCCTGCCTTCAAAGGCAAACATGTCTTTGAACGCACTCTCCGTGTCCTCGCCTTCGAGCTGGAGGAATTTTCTGAACTCATTGACCTTGAAATGGCCGTAGTGGACAATCTTTCCGTCGCTGCCCACTACCGCTCCGCAAGGCGCGCCTTCAAACTTGTAGAGCTTTTTCACTTTGCCGCCCGCGTCGGGAATAACGTCAACGTCTTCGTCCAGCAGCTCGAATGCTTCCTTCAGCTTTTCCGCATCGACCTCCTGATTTACCAGGACGAGTTTTATCCCGTCCTCTTCGCCGATTTCCATCGCCATTTCCCCGAACTGTTCCAGCGCCTGTCTGGAAAAGGGGCACCAGAGCGCGTTGTAAAAGATTAAAGTAATCCTGTTGGCAGCGGCTGTTTTCTTCAGGTTGAAATCTTCCCCCTTGAGCGTTTTGGCGGAAAAGTCGGGCGCATCATCTCCTGTTTTAAACGGCGGTCCGGTTGCGATTTCCTTCGGCGGCTTTTTCTCCGCGGCAAGCTCTTTTACCAGCGTTTCCAGTTCAGCCTCTTTCAGGCCGCCCGCGTATCTAATATATCCGAACCTGCCGATAACAACCATGGTCGGTATGAGCCGCGCACCGAGCACCTGCCCGATTTCTCCTTTCGGGTCGCTCTGGTGCTTGAAGGTTGTTTTTGTGCGCACCCGGTAAGCTTCCGATTTATTCTCGTCGGCGAAAATACTCAACCTCAATATCTCGGCGCCAAGTCTCTTGAGGTCGGGATATATCGCCTCGAGCCTGGACAGGTATATCCCCGAAAGCCTGCAACCGATCTGCCCCACCTCGACGACAAGAACCTTGCCCAGATGCTCCTTGAATACGGCGTCCTTGTTAAATGCGGCTTTCTCGCTGGTTTTCGGGACGTCGGCTTTCTGCGAATCGCCAACCGGGGCCGGCGTACAGGCAATAAGTAATGTACTTATCAGCAATATCAGGCTGGTGAGTAATCTCAAGAGCTTCATCGTCGCCTCCTGGTTTATCCGTGATTTGGCGGAAATCCCGGGACACGCACCGATTTCGCTGCGCGAAATCTGAGAGCATGTCCCGGATTTCCTGCACCAGTTCACCGCAAAAAATCCGACTTGTCAACCCTATTATTCTTTTTTATAGTTTTCTTACATAGACAATCGAAAAGACGCGGCGAGCAGACCACACCGGCCACGCTCGCCCGCTAAACGAATCCGAAATCCAAAATCCACAATCCGAAATTATAACGACCCGGGACCCGGGACGCGGGACTCGGGACTTTCCCCTTCGGGTCGTGTTTTCCATCGCCTGTGTATCCAGGGCCACTGCGCGGGCCAGCGGCGGATTACTTCCTCTTCCATCGCAACCCACCGGGCGGTGAATTCGTTGATGACGGCGTCCTTATCACCGTCGCGGGGAACGTGGAAAGGCTCGAAAAAGATCATACGGTGAGCGCTCCCCCTTCTGATAAGAAAGATAACCAGAACAGGCGCGCCGCTGACGCGTGCCATGGAAACGGGCGCGGTCGGCGTGAAGGCAGGAGTGCCGAAAAAATCGACGAACGTGCCGTTGATGCGCGCCACGTCCTGGTCGGGCACGATACCTACAATTTCGTTTTTCCGAAGAGCCCCCAGAAGCTTCCTCGGCGGCTCGTCCTGGTAAATCGTATGATATCCGCGTGACTCACGCGCGGACACGACCGCTTCGTTGAACTTGTCAAAATAGATCCTCTTTCCCACGACGCTCGTCGGCCAGTGGAGCGCGACAAACGCTCCCATCAATTCCCAGTTGTTCACGTGCCCGGAAATAAGGATACAACCCTTGCCCGCTTCCCTTATCTCGTTAACTTTTTCCACAAACCCCGGGGCATGAACGACGTCACGGACATACCCGGAACCCATACTCTTGAAATGGATAAACTCGAAAAGACAGCGGACGGCATTGATATAGTAATCGCGCACTATCCGTTTGCGTTCGGGATGGGAATATTTTTCGCCCAAGGCCATCTTGAGGTTATTGCAGGCTCTTTTTACGAGGCGGCGGTTGAGAAGATAAACCAGGTAGCCCAGGACAGGCGCGGCCGCAAGCTCAAAGCTGAGCGGCAGCACGTACAGGAGCCGCATGAAAGGGATAAACAGGTACCACCCCAGCGTTCGCATGAACGCGTGTCGGCGCTTGTATTTTTCGCGGTCAGACCTGCTCATGGGTTCCAGTCGTGCAGATCCTTCTCGGGCGGCAGAAGGTCTCCGTCGCCGAGCGTCGTCGGGTAGAATAATTTGGGCTCGCGGAGCTTGTTATACACGATTACCGAAAAGATACCTCCCAGCGTCTTGTCTTTAACCTGCCTGAATACTTCCGGCACGAGTTTGATTTCCTTCCCGAAGGTGATCTTCGCAAGCGCGAGCACATTCCCATCGTAGTCGATCTTGCCGTCCCCCTTGAGGGTCATGACGGCGGACTCCATCTTGAACTGCTTGATAAGAACGGTCTTCCCCTGCAAATCGTACTTGAAGTACATATCGTCGAACGTAAGTTTCCTGCTGTCGCTGAAACTGAACAGGTTGAAAATTCTGGAGAACAGAGGGACCTCTATCAGAGTCGCCTCTCGAATCTTCGCCTCGCCGGTGCCGCGGACGTCCTCTATCCTGTCCGAATCGCCGAAGAACTCAAGAGAGATGCTCCGTATTTCTCCTTCGGGCGTCCCGGCGCCTCTCTCCGTCTTGTAGCCGAGGTCGTCCAGCATAAGCCGCATTTTGCCTTTATGCAGAAAGAGTCTGCCGTCGTAACTGAACTCGGGCTTGAACGTTATCCGCACGTCGGGATTCCCGCCGCCAAGGCCCCTCAGCCGGCCTCCGTGAATCTCGCCGTCGACGCCGGTGAATTTCAAAACGTCGTCCCGGTAAGTGAAGTTGGTATAAAGTCTGCTTATGTGCCTTTCATGGAACCGGAAGTTGATGATATTGATTTCGCCGTTCTTGAGAGATACGTCTTTCCCGCCCGCGATAGAGCCTTCAATGTGAACCCGGCCCGAAACATTATCCCACCTGAGCCCGGTGGCAAGCACGAAGTCTTCGGGCCAGACTTTGAAATTGAAATGCACGTCCGGCACCCCGGCACCGGGCGGCTTCTCAACCGAGACGTTGCCGCGGATATCCATGCTGCCGCTGAGTCCAAGAGTCTTGACCGCTTTGGATAACTTTTCCGGGAAATGGGTGTTCTTGTCGACGTAAAATCCGCGGACCTCAACCGAGGCCGCCAGCTTCGACTCGCCCGTATCCGCAACAAGGTCGCGCACGAAAACGTCGCCGCCCGAGCAGCGGCCGCGAAGCTCATCGCTCCTCAGCTTGCCGTCTTTTATCGTCAACCGGCCGCGCAGCGAGGTGATCGGCTCTGGAAACACATCCCATGAAATACCCAGACTCCTGAGGTTTATCTCCACCTCGAGCGCGTCTGCGAGCCATCCGGGATCATCCGGGTCAATAGTCCCGCGCAGCCGAAGCAGAACGTCAACATGGCCCTCGGGGCTGAGCTTCTCAATCACTCGCCTGAAAGCGGGCAAATCGACCTCGAGACGCGGCGTGAGTTTCAGATTTTTTATATCAACCGTGAGATCGACGCGGGGGAGCTCGCCCCCGAACTCAATCGACCCGAAAGCATGAATGACCGCATCGTCGAGCCGCGCGTCCAGACCGTGTATGTCAATCCTGTCGCGGGTAAGCGTGGCCGTGCCCGAAAGGCCTCGGATACGGTGCTCCGGAGGCAAGACGCCGCACGTACAGGTCCCGCCTGTAAGGCGCAGGAAAATGGTGTGCTGGGGCTGACCGTCCAGGTCGGCGCTGAAACGACAATGGGCATCGAGCTTTCCGGTGGGGTTTACCTTGTCCCAGCCGTTCCACAGGGCCTCGGGAAGCGCATCCCGCAGCCGCTTGTCCAGCGGCAGATCGCGGACCCGCAAATCAAATCTGAAATCTTCAAACGCAACTCCCTTCCGCCCGTGGTGGATAATCCCGCTTCCTTCGAGGGGGACCTCAGGGGCCGCGGAGCGCAAATCCAGAATCCTGGTCGCGGTTCCCGTGGAAATAACGCGTGCGGAAAGGCTGGTGAAGCAGCGCGGAAAATCCGCCGGCCTGAGCCTGGCCTGGCGCAGTTCAACCTCGTTATAGAAGACCGGTTCGCCGCCGGGCGGCCGCCTGAAGATAAATGTCCCGCTGCCCTTGCCGCCTTCCACGCCGATGGCGTCCCAGAGGTTTCCCAGCCCCGCGCTCACCGTCGTCAGCGCAAACTTCATACGCTCGTTGAGCGGCGCGTTTTCATACCTGACGCCGAAGGCCAGCGGCTTGTTCGGCGAAAACCTTACGGCCTGGGCGTCGGGCATGTCGGGATCGATCAGCTTCGCCTTAAGACCTGTTTCCGGCTCGTCGGCTTTAACGTTAATCAGGCGCAGTTCCTTGTTCCATAACGAAAAATCGATGAAGCTGGACAGAAACGGAATCTGCAGCCTGTATGGAAAAGTTTCGTGCGCGAACGAAAACCCCCGCTGCGGTACAATGCGTAAGAGTCCGTCCGGCGTTTTCCCGTCGGGCACGGTTCCGTTTATTTCATATTCCACTTTCATTGCGCCGCGGAAATTAAACGGCTCCATCACGTCAAAAGCATTCTGGAACTTTTCCCGCATAATGCGCACGAGTACCGGGTCGTTCACGTCCAAGTTGTCGATTTCAACTTTCATGTCAAACCGGTCGAAGCCCGGTTTGGGGTTCAACTCGATTTTTCCCTCGGCAGCAATGCGCGGCCGTGAAGTTATCGATGAAAGCCCCTTGAGCGTGGTCTCGCGGCGTGCCGCGTCAGTGATAACCTGGCCCTTCCAGCCGTGCACGGGATACGGAAAGGGCCTGAACGTGACCTTGAAATCAGACGTTCCCTCGGTGATAACCCTGATCGGAAGCCTATCATCCGGCCTTACTTCAACGAATGGATCGTATTCGACCTTTATCGTTCCCTTGCCGCGGATTTTCCACAGGTCCCACTGTTTTTTCAGGCCCTTGAGTTCGGGAAAGGCGTTCGGAATCTCCTCGGTCAGAGGCGCGTTTATGACGGCAAAAAGCAGTGTAGAAGGTTTCCCCGGTTTGGGTCCGATTGTCACGGCGGCGCCGCGGTAGGAACCTCTCAATCCGTCCCGAAAGACCCATGAATCCTCTTCTTTCTCAATGACAAGCTTTCCGCTCAGGCCCTTGATGTGAAGCGGATTGGGCTTTGTAATAACGTCTATCCCGTTCGCCGTGAGCGTGGCATTCTGGAGCCCATTGAGAAGCGCGTTATCCTCCTCGAATAACTTATAGCAATTGTCCCACTGAAAGTTCGCCTCGACCTCGGCCGAGTTGTACAGCTCGATAGATTCCCACAGCTCTGCAAGGCGCGGAAGCTCTGCGACAAGAATGTTGTCAAAATGAAGGCCGAATCCTCTCAGCTTCAAGGAACAGCCGGGAGGCCCGGAGCGGGCGCGATTATACCTGACCTTCACTTCGATCTTGCTGGCGGTCGGATGCTCCAGGTCCGCATCGCAGTTCACGACGTCGCCGTCCGTTACGGCCGTGAATTCAGGAATGCTGATTTCATGCCGCGCGGGCCTGGCCGCGTCCTGAACGTCTTCATCCAGTATGACCCGCCCGTTGTAGACCTCGAACTCAAACTGCGCCGGCTCCCCCGCAGGTTCTGCGGGACCTTCCATGGGTTCCACCAGCTTCGGATTCAGCCTGTTCTCAAACGCGTGATGCGTCCCAAGCTGCCAGAAGTAAACTGTCGGGCTTTTAAGCCTGATTATTGATCTGCCGAAAACGGAATAGCGCAGAAAAAGCTCCTCAAAAGCTATGAGAGTTTCTTTTCCCTCAGCGTCCAGAACACGCAGATTCTCGATTTTAATACCTGTAAAGGGACCGCCGCTGACCCGATCGAACGTCGGCGCGGGCTCGAGGAATATCTCGGAAAGGACGCGACTGAGAAGCGCCTGAAGGTTGGCTTCGCTGAAAACAAGCAGACACGTTACCGCAGCGTTGGCCGCAATAATCGCGATGAATCCCAGCATGAATAGAAATTTGCGCCTGCCCGTCATGGTTTTGAAGCACCCGGATTTGACTCAATTTCCTTGCAGGTAGATTAGCACATAAAACGTCGAACGTCAAACGTCGAAGCTTCGGTTGTTCAGTTCTTCGGTTGTTCGGTTATTCGGTTAAGAAATAACAACCGAGCAACTGAATAACCGGACAACCGAACAACCGAGTTTACAGATAGTCGCAAAATCCTTTTGACTCCAACACTGCCGCGCGGTATTATTGCTTTTGCTGCAAAAGGAGGTCTTCAGTATGGTTCGCATCCCCATAGACAACGCGAAGCTGGCGGAGTTCTGCCGGAAACATCACATACTCAAGCTGTCGTTTTTCGGCTCGGTCCTGCGCGACGACTTCGGGCCGGACAGCGACGTGGACGTGCTCGTCGTGTTTGAGCCGGGACACAGCGTCGGGTTCGCTATTATTGACATTGAAGACGAGCTTTCGGCCCTGTGCGGCGGGCACAAGGTTGAAATCTTGAATCCGAAATACCTTAACCGCCGGCTGAAAGACTCGATTCTTTCCAGCGCCGAGGTGCAATATGAAGAAAGGTAAGGTCTGCGGAAGAGCCGCGCCGGTGATACCTGAAGCCTTCCGCGGCAGACGGTTTTCAACGAGCGGTCTGCCCGTTTTGGTTGTGGAAAAATGGAAAATATAGAAACCTTCTTCATCTGTCCGGAATGCATTAAAATCCTGTCCGCCAAGCGCAACCTCTATGGCGCAAAGGTGCGTTGCTATATATGCTATACTCAATTTAAAGTAAATGATGTTTTCTTCTCTTACGGTGATGCAAAAAAATGGCTTGAAGAAATTGAACGTAAAATCGGCCTTAAAGCTAAAGCAGAGGCAAGAGAACTTGAGAGATTAGCGCGCCAAGAAGAAAAGAGGACGCGACAGGAAGCCAAGGAACGCGCCCTTAAGGAAAAAAAGGAAGAATACAATCGCAAACAATACCCGTGCCCAGAATGCGGGAAGAATGCGTCACGGCTGGATATTGATTTGGGCAAGGTGCTGATTGTAGACGGAATGGCTTATTGTCCGAAATGCGCGCCAAACAAACCTTGCCCCTACTGCGGCGAAGAAACCCGCCCAACAGCAATAAAATGTAGATTCTGCGGGGAGATTATCGACGCAGAAGTCCGGGCAAAAGAAAAGGGAAGAGAAAAACGCCGCTATGAACACAGCCAAAAGCAAAAATCATCTTCCACCTGGATTATAGCTATATGTATTTTGGTAGCCGCAGTAATTGTAATTGGCGGCCTTATTGGCTATAACGAATACAAGGAATATAAAAGGAAAAAAGAACTTGAAAGAATTCAAAAAAAATTCAAGCGCGAGTATGAACGGACCGAAAAAGAATTAAAAGATTTTGAGAAGAATCTCGACAAATCCTTTCGAAATTGGGAGAATCAATTTAATAAAAAGAAGAGGTAACTGAGATATAAAGAATCCGTAGGCACCCCGGTGCCGGGCGAAGTCAACAATTGGAGGTATACGGCATGGTTCGCATTCCGATAGACGCGGCGAAGCTGGCGGAGTTCTGCCGGAAACATCACATACTCAAGCTGTCGTTTTTCGGCTCGGTCCTGCGCGACGATTTCGGGCCCGACAGCGACGTGGACGTGCTCGTCGTGTTTGAGCCGGGACACACGCCCGGCCTGGCCTTTTTCGCAATGCAGCGCGAATTATCCGGCGTTCTCAGCCGGAACGTGGACCTGAACACCCCGGACGGCCTGAGCCGCTATTTCCGCGACGAGATTATGGCCGAAGCGGAGGTACAGTATGTCGCGGCGTGATTTCACGGTTCGACTCCGGCACATGCTCGACTATGCCCGCGAGGCATTGGAAATGGTTCGCGGCCGGAAGCGCGAAGACCTGGACGCCGACCGCAAGCTGAACCTTGCCCTGGTGCGTCTTCTGGAAATCGTCGGTGAGGCGGCGGCCGGAGTAACGCCGCAGGAGCGCGAGCGCTTCCCCGCCGTTCCGTGGCAGGATATTGTTGGCCTGCGCAATCAGCTTATCCACGGGTACGATTCCGTGGATTTTGATATTCTGTGGGCGATTCTGCAAAAAGATATCCCACCGCTAATTGCCGCGCTTGAAAAGATTGTCCCATCTGAGGAAAATTCGTAGAGCAAACATCCCTTTCTGATTCATTCGACAATCGACAATCGGAAATCGGAAATATGTTACGCGGTTTTGCGCATGGTGCCGTGGCCGCCTTTGAACATCTTTCGGACGCGCCGGCCCAGGCGGGTCGTGATTTCGTAGGGAATCGTGCCGGCAAGGCCTGCAAGCTGCCCGGCGGTTATCGTGTGGTCGCCGTCGGTGCCGATAAGCGTGACCTCGTCCCCGACGGAAACGCCCGGGATATGGCCCACGTCGACCATCGTGTAATCCATGGTCACGCGCCCCACGACCGGCGCCCTGCGGCCGCGGATGAGTACCTCGGCGCGGTTTGAAAGCGTAATCGGATAGCCGTCCGAATAACCGACCGGCAGCGTCGCTATCCTGGTCTTACGGTAGGTGCGGTAAGTACCGCCGTAGGATACCGGCATGTTCAGGCCGACGAGCTTGAGGAAGACAATCTGCGTCTTAAGGGTCAGGGCCGGGGAAACCGAAACGCCCAGGTCTGCGAAATTGCCGGGGTCCATCCCGTACAGGGCAATCCCCGGTCGTACGCAGGAATAATGGGTCGAGCGGCACGCAAAGAGGGCGGCAGAGCTTGCAGTATGGTAAAGAGGCACTGAAATCCCGGCTTTTCGGAGGGCGGCCACCACGCGGGCATATTTGTCGAGTTGCTGGTAGAAAAACTCGACGCCGCGGGTGTGTCTGGGCCCCTTGGTAAGCTGGTTGGCGGTGGAAAAATGGGTCGCAACGCCCTGAAGTTTGAGGGAAGTCGAGCGCATTACCCGCGCGGCGAACTTGAGCGCCGTTTTCGGCCGCACCCCGAGCCGTCCCATGCCCGTATCGACGAGGATGGTTACCGGATGGACTGCACGCTGCGCGGCCGCGGCGCGCTCTATCATCTCGATTTTACGCTCAGAATGCACGCAGACGCCGATGCGGTGGCGAACCACGTGCTTGATCTCGGCATCGCAGATGCCGCCGAGGACGAGAATCGGCGCCATTACGCCGGCCTCGCGAAGCTCGAGCGCCTCGCCTGAATCACCCACGCCCAGCCTCGTAGCACCCGCCCTGAGCGCCGCGCGGGCGACCTCGACGGCTCCGTGCCCGTAGGCATCGGCCTTGACGACAGCCATTATCTCGACATTAGGACCCACGTGCCTGCGGACCACGTTCAGGTTCGCAGCCACTTTATCGAGATCAATAGTTGCCCAGACCCTCGGATTCAGCATTTTGTACCTGGATTTGGCGACGGGGGGACTATGTGCCGCTCCTGTAAACTCACTATAGCCGGAATTTATGACAAAAATATGTCATAATGTTGGAAGTATGTTGGAAATAGGAAGTTTTAGAAAAAATATTGATAGAAACCTATATTTAGCGGGCGGGCTTGCCCGCCGTTATATTCTTTAACGCGCCGCAAGCGGCGCCGCTAAATATATTATTAAATATGACGTTTGACGTTCAACGTTAGACGTTTTTCCGTTTCTCTTCCGCGGCGCTGGGGCGGAGATACAGCGGGTTGAGGTCGTGGACGTCGCCGATATTTCCGGCCCGATACGCTTCGAAGGCGAGATCAACAACCGATTCAATCCGGACGCGGGAAAGGAGCGGGTCGGTGAGCGCAGTCGGAAAATCGTCAGGATATGCAAAACAACCGGGTCCGAAAACGGCGGCATCGTCGGGAATGAGGGCAACGGCCTCGGCAACGGGCAGAAAACTGTAATCGTCCTCGAGGCACATCTTCCCATCCCGCCGTCGGTAAAGGCCCGTGTAAACATAATCCCGGCGGGCGTCGTATACCAGAAATGCTTTTTCATGTTCTGCCGGTGTGTTCTGCGCAATCGCATCGAGCGTGTTTATACCGACCGCCGGAATCCCCAGGGCGAAAGCGAATGTCTTGGCAGCGGAAACGCCGACGCGAAGGCCGGTAAACGAGCCCGGGCCTTTTGTTACCGCGACCAAATCCACATCAGCCGGTTTCTTTCCCGCTTCTTTCAGAACGGTCCTGATATTTTCTGAAAGGTCGGCCGCGTGATCGGTCCCGGGGTCGAGCTCGCGGCGGGAAAGTGCCATTATTTTCGTTTCATCTTCAGCATCAAACAGGGCAACCGAGCCCGCATGCGGCAGGTCCGCCGGCGAGTAACGTTCGCTTGTGTCGAATGCGAGGATCAACATAGTTCTGATGTTCAGAAGTTAAGAAGTGTTGAAGTTAAGAAGTGTTGAAGTTAAGAAGTTCATATCTTAACTTCAGCACTTCAACACTTCAGCACTTCAGCACTTCAGCACTTCACCACTTCAGCACCTCAACACTTCAGCACTAAACATATCTATTTGCTTTCACGACGTAGTCTTTCGCCTTCTGGATATGCTCTTCGATAATCGATTCCGGCAGCTGCTTGATAGCGCGGCCCGGGTTTCCCGCAACCAGCGTGCGCGGTGGAATCTTCGCATCGACTTTAACAACCGAGCCTGCGGCAATGATACATCCTTCTCCGATTTCCGAGCCGCCGAGCAGAATCGAGCCCATGCCGATAACGCAGCACCGCCCTACCCTGCGAGCATGCAGAATCGCGCGGTGGCCGACCGTGCAGTGGTCCTCGATGACAATCGGCTCGTCAGGCATTGGATGCACTACGCAGCCGTCCTGGATTGAAGTGTTGGCACCGATGGTGATTGTCGAATCGTCGCCGCGCAGCACCGTGCCGAACCAGATGGACGTTCCCTCGCCGAGTTCGACGTCGCCCACAATCGAAGCCGTATCGGCGACGAACGCGCCTTCTTCGGTTTTCTTCAAACGCCCTTCCATCTTGTAGCGTTTCATGTGTCTGTCCTATTAAAAGTCCGCGGCGATACTAGCATGCGCAATTCCATGCGTCAAGCGTTATTGCAGTTAGCCGCGCCGCCTGCGGCGCGCGTTCTTCGACTCGCCGCGCAGGCGCGGCGGCTAACCAGAAACGGCTTGCTTTTAGGTTTGTGAATTTCTATGATATAATTTCCGATATGCGCAAAATAATAACTACAATCTGCATCCTGTTCATCGGCTTCGGCCTGGGCGTTGTCCTTATTCTCACCGCGCTGCCGGAGGCGCGCCGCAGCCTGCGCAAAGCCGCCGGCCTCCACGTCCCGGAAGACAAGGAAAAGAAGAAGCGCCTCCACGCCGTCGAGGTCAGGCCCGTCCGCGCTTCGACGTACAGGTTTTCCCTGTCGTTCACGGGAACGGTTCAGCCGGTCGACTCGGCGCGCCTGGCCTTTGAAACGGGCGGGCGGATAAAAAGTATTTCAAAAGACGTCGGCGACTCCGTTACCGCCGGGGAAGTACTGGCCGAGCTCGATACCTCGCTTGAAAAAGTCAGACTGAAAGAACTCAAACTCGGCATACAGAAAGCCGAGCGCGACCTTGTAAGGGCCAGAACTCTGCAGCAAAAAGGCACGCTTGGGAACAGCCTCGTCCTCGACGCCATAACGGCCCGCGACATGGCAATTGCGGCATATAACTCCGCCGAAACCGCGCTTACAAAGATGACGCTGAAAAGCCCCACAGGCGGCGTTCTCACAATCAGAATGGCCGAGCCCGGCGAGGTTATCGCGCCCGGCGTCCCCCTTTTCACGGTGGAAAACCACTCGCAGGTGAAAATTATCGTTGAAGTACCGGAGCACCAGATTGCAGCCATCAGGGGAGGCCAGTCCGCTGAAATTATTCCAACCCGCAAACGGACCGATGTGGCCAACGGCGGCGGCGAATCGAAACGCGCCGGCTCCGTGACATGCGTGGCACCGTCGGCGCGGCCTGGAACCCACGTCTTTCCGGTGGAAATAACGGTGGGTAACAGCGACGGATTCCTCAGGCCGGGCAACATCGCGACGGCGAAAATCTTCACACGCAAGCTTGACAACGTTTACGCGTTCCCGCTTGAAGCCGTGGTGGAACGCGCCGGCAGGAAAGTCATCTACGTTGTCCGCGATAATATCGCCCACGAAACGGCGCTCGAAGCTTACACGATCCACAAGTATTCCTGTATAATCGAATCCGGTCTGTCCGATGACGACCTTATCCGACTCCCGCTCGATATTGTCGTCCGCGGCCAGCACGGCCTGCTCGACGGCACGCCCGTGACGGTAAGGCGCCCGCCTGAATCAACCCCGGCGCAGCCCGAGCCGGAGGGGCAGAGATGAAAATCTCCGCCCAGGCGGTCGACCGTCCGCTGCTCATGGTCCTGCTCGGCGTAGCCCTCCTCGTTCTCGGTTTCATTGCGCTCAGCAACCTTCCCCTCGCCCAGGCGCCGAAAATAAACATCCCTTACGTGCTCGCCGGCGTGGGATATCCTTCCGCCACCGCGGAAGACGTCGAGCGAAGAATCACGAAAAAAATGGAGGAAGCATTCCGGGAAATAGACGACGTGGAAAGGATTTCCACTTTCTCGACGGAAGGCGGCGCCTTCGCGGTGCTGCGTTTCTCGGAGAACGTTTCGTCGTCCGACAAGAAACGGGACGTTGAAAGCGCGCTTGCGAGGGCGAGGCGGGAATTCCCGGACGACGCCGAGGAGCCGTGGGCGCGCGAGATCAACTTCGACAATTATCCCATCCTTCTCGTCAACCTGTTCGGGGATGTCGACCGCGTCCGCCTGACGCAGATAGCGAAAACCTACAAGGAAGCGATCGAAGCCGTCCCGGGCGTCGCCGATGTCGCCATGTTCGGCGAGCGGGCGCGCGAAATCCGCGCCCGGCTGATGCCGCAGCGGCTCGAAGCGTACGGCCTGACCTTCCCCGAAGTCGCCGCCGCGCTCGCAGGCGCAAACATCGCCTTCCCGGGCGGGCGGCTCTCCATGGGCGGCACCGACCACCTGCTGCGCGTCACCGGCGAGTTCGACGACGCGACCGAAATCTCCGAAACGGAAATCGTGACCCCGCGCGGCGAACGCCTCAGGGTCGGCGATATCGCCGCCGTCGTGGACACTACCGAGGAAATCAGGAACCTCGCCCGTTTCAACGGCAAACCGTGCGTCACCCTCGCCGTCCATCGGCGGACCGACGCCGACACAGTCACCGTAATCAGGGAAATCAAGAAAGCGGTGCGGGACGTAAAGGCCCGCAGCAACTGGCCCGTGGACGCCGAATTCACGGGCGACCAGTCGTGGGAAATCGGCATAATGGTTTCCCAGCTTTCCAACACCGCGTTCTACGGCGGTATTATCGTGGTAACTCTTCTGCTTCTCGTGCTGGGGATTCGCACGTCGATACTCGTCATCATGGCAATCCCGTTTTCACTTCTTTTCGCCTTCAGCCTGATGTGGTTTCTCGACATGAAGATTTCGAACATCGCGCTGTTTTCGCTCATCCTCATACTTGGGATGGTGGTCGACGGCGCGATAATCGTCGCCGAGAACATCTACCGGCACATGGAATCGGGGAAAGGCCGCATCGAGGCCGCCAAGGCCGGGATAATGGAAGTCGGCCTCGCCGTTATCACCGCCGACCTGACAACCATCAGCGCCTTCATTCCCCTGATGTTCGTCGCCGGCGTGAGCGGACAGTTCATGGGCGTGATGCCGAAGATAGTTATCTTCACGCTCATAGGCTCGGTCATCGTCGACCACTTCATCCTCCCTGCGGTCGCGGGCCAGACGCTTCGGGTAAGGAAGCGGAAAAAGAAATCTGA
Source organism: Planctomycetota bacterium (assembly GCA_004376375.1). Lineage (GTDB taxonomy): Bacteria > Planctomycetota > E44-bin39 > E44-bin39 > E44-bin39 > E44-bin39. Next base: position 7,810 of record SOJX01000139.1, on the reverse strand, counting down.
AGAGCCCCGGCCCGCGGATTCGGGAAAACCCGGAGAAAATGTATTCAGGCCCGCGCGCGGCTTGCTGGGGATACTGCAACGCGCCTACAGGCGGCTTATCGGCTTCGCGCTCAGGCACCCGGTCGGCACGGTGACCGCGGCGTTTGCCGCGCTGTTTGCCGCATGTTTTCTTCTGCTCCTGGGTTTTATCCCGAGCACGTTTTTTCCGAAAGTCGATATCGGGCGCTTCAACGTAAACTTCGAGCTCCCGCCTGGCACGCCTATCGGGGAGACCTCAAAAGTCGCCAGGCGGATTGAGGCCGAGCTCGACACCATGGACAAAGAGTACGGGCGCGGCAAGGTCATCCGCACCTACACGATGCTTATCGGCGACACGGGCGCGCTCAACGTCAACCCGATGGAAGGCGGCTCCTCTCCGACGCCTGAAAACGGGCGCATCACGGTCGAGCTGGTGGACGTACGAAAACGCACAGTCACGCAGTCCGTGGTGATAGACCGTCTGAAGGCGGGCCTCCCGGACCTGACGGGAGCCAGGCTCGCGTTTTACGAGCGCAGGGAAGGCCCGCCCACCGGCAAGACAATCATGGTCCACATATCATCGGACGACCTGGACGCGCTCGGCACGGCGGCGGAAGCCGTAAAACGCATCCTGGAAGAAACACCCGGCGCGCGTAACCCCTCGAGCGAATTCAAGCTGGCAAGGCCGAAAATAATCGTCCGCGTGAACCGGAAACTCGCTACCGCCTACGGCATCGCACCCGCAGCCGTGGTCAGGACCGTAGGGGCCGCGTACGGAGAGCGCTCGGTCACCGAGTTCGACTCGCGGGACGAAGAAATCGAAGTGCGTATCGAGCGCGTGGGAAAGAACTACGGCTCGCCCGAAGACATCAGGAAACTCAGCCTGCGCGCAGCCACGGGCGAGATAATTCCCCTGGACGCCGTCGCCGACGTTATACTTACAAGCGGCATAGTCCAGATAAAGCGCCGCGACTTCCGCAGGACGACCAGCGTCGGATGCGACGTCGCGGAAGGCTTTGACGAGGACGATGCAAGGGCTTACATACGCGAAAAGCTCGAAGCCGAGCCGGCCCTTTCCGGTGTCACATTCGAAGTCGGTACAGGCGACGACGAATCCGAGCGCTCGATGAAGAGCCTCAAGCAACTCATGCCTTTCTCGCTCCTCCTGATTTTCTTCATCCTCGCAATCCAGTTCAACAGCCTGCGCCAGCCGCTGGTCATCATGCTCACGATTCCGCTCTCACTTATCGGTGTTTTCATCGGTCTTTTCGTTACCGGCAACAGCTTCGGCTTCCTCGCGCTCATCGGCATCGTCGCCCTGGCCGGAATCGTCGTCAACGACGCCATCGTACTTATAGATTTCGTAAACGTCGGCCGCCGAAAAGGCCTTCCCATCGTCGACGCGCTGGTGGAAGCCGGCACAATGCGGCTTCGCCCGATAATGCTTACCACCATAACCACGATCGGCGGCCTGGCGCCGCTCGCACTCAACATCGGCGGCGGCGGACGCTTCTGGTCGCCGCTCTCATGGGCGATTATCTTCGGCATCGCCGTCGCGACGGCGCTGACGCTTCTCGTAGTCCCATGCAGCTACCTCCTCATCGAAGGCACGCGGAAATGCACCAAAGCCAAACTGAAATAGTATGCGTTGCCGGGTTAAAATAATTAAGAGGTTTTATCATGCCCAAGTGTCCGAAGTGCAATTCCGAATGGCCGGACGATATGGCGTTTTGCGGCAAGTGCGGTTCGTCCCTGACTGCCAAAGCACCGACGCCGGCTGCGAGGCTGCGAACTCGGGAGCGGCGGCAGGCGGTTGTGCTGTTTGCGGATATCCAGGGCTACACAAAACTTGCTGCCGACCTGGGTGATCCCGAAGTCCTGCATGATGCGGTAGAACCGATTTATCACCTGATGGAAGATGCCGTCAAACTGCACGGTGGCATGGTCGCGAGTTTTATCGGCGACTGCGCGATGGCGCTGTTCGGAGTTCCTAAAGCTCATGAAAACGATGAAGCCCGCGCTATCCGCTGCGCGCTTGAGATGCACGGCCGCATGGCTGAGTATCCTGAAGTGCATGGTCGAAAGCTCTCGCTCACCATCGGAATTAACGCTGGTCTCGTCGTTGCAGGCGAAATCGGGGCTGCCGAGAAGTTCGATTTCGACGCATTGGGCGATGCAGTGAATGTAGCCGCGCGACTGCAGGACAAGGCCGACGCAGGACAGGTGTTTGTGTCCGGCCGCATTTACCGCCGCGTGCGGCCGCAGTTTGAGTGGGAACCTGTAGGGCCGTTTGAATTGAAAAATGTTCCCCGCCCAGTCCCCGCTTACAACGTATTGAAAGAACGCGACCCGGCTGAGACTATGAGGTTTACCGGCGCCAGGATGGCTGTACTCTGCGGCCGCGATGCAGAGATGAAAAAGATTGCAGAATTGCTGGAGAAGGTGGCAAGTGGTCAGGGACAAGTCCTCGGCATAACCGGCGAAGCGGGGGTAGGCAAAAGCAGGCTTGTATATGAACTGCGGAACCGTGCCGAAGACCTCGGGTTCCGGACGCTGATTGGAAGAACACTTTCCTACGGCCAGAACATGCCTTTATGGCCTGTAAAAGAAATCCTGCGCCAGTATGCGGGCCTGAAAAAGCATGAGGAAAAGGAATTTGCGCAGGAGCGGATTCGGGAAACATTTTCTTTCGCATGGGACGACGGGGAAATCAGCGAAATCCGCGTAACAACGCTGGGGTGGTTTCTCGGCTACGCTTTCAAAGATTCAGCCACGGAAAAACTGGAAGGCAAAGCAAAGCAGAACCTGCTTGAGGTTGCGCTGAATGATTTTTTCCTCGCGCTGGCAAATGTAGGGGCGCAGCATGCTGCGCCCGATATTGTAGGGGCACAGCGCGCTGTGCCCTTACAACCGCTGGTACTCGTCCTTGAGGGCATGCACTGGTCCGGGCCGCCGACGAAGGACTGGGGCGTCCAGTTCTCGCGGCTGATAAAGAACAAGCCGGTTCTCGTCGTGCTGGCATACCGGTCCGGTTTTGAATACGACTGGGCGGGCGAGCCGCTGATAACGTTTTCCGAAATCGCGCTCGAGCCGATTGAAACCGCTTCCATCGGCGACATGGTCTCGTCCGTTCTCGCGGTTGAAAAAGCACCGGGGGAGTTGGCCCGATTCGTCGCCGACAAGTCGCAGGGCAACCCGTTCTTTGCGGAGGAAATCGTCAGACACCTTCTTGAAAATAAAATCGCGGTCCGCGAGATGTCGCTTGCGGACGGAACGACGAGTATCAACATCACGAAACCGCTTGACAAGGTTGATATTCCCGCCTCCGTGCAGGCCCTGATAATGTCCCGCATTGATATACTAGAAGCCGGTATGCGGCGCACGTTGCAGGAAGCGTCGGTTATCGGCCAGTCGTTTCTGGAAAAAATCCTTGCCGAGATTTCGGCCGCAAAGGAGCGTTTGAACGAGCACCTGAACAACCTGGCAGATTTTGAGATAATCCACAAGCAGTCACGGATACTGGAGATTGAATATGTTTTCCGCCATATCCTTGCCCGTGATGCCGTCTACGAAACGCTGCTGAAGAAAAGACGGCAGGAGTTGCACAAGGAGATTGCAGAAGCGATTGAAAGACTGTTTCCGGACAAGCTGGAAGATTTTTACTCTCTGCTTGCCCACCACTTGGAATTTTCCGGAGACACAGCCCGCGCCGGGCATTACCTGTACGAAGAAGGCAAGCGCCTGAAAGAAGCCGGAGATCTCAAATCCGCCCACGGGGTTCTTACGGATGCAGCAAATTTAGGGGCACAGCGCGCTGTGCCCCTACAAGCGGCCGACGCCGGCGCTGCGGAATGCGCCGACATAATCCTCGACCTCGCGGGCGTCACGCTGGATGTCGAATCGCCTGCTGCGGCACAGGAAGTATTGAAACGGCTGCCGGATAGCGTCACTAATGAGCAGACGGCAAGACGAAGCATTGTCGAAGGCGGTATCCTTGACCGGCTCGGAAAATATAAAGAAGCCGAATCAGAATACAAATCGGCATTGGATGTAGGGGCGGGTCTGAGACCCGCCCCCACAACCGATGCCGCCGCCATCCGCAAACTCCGCCGCACCGCTATGAGCGGCCTGGGTGGAATTCAATGGAGGACCGGCAACCTTGATGGTGCTGAAGCTCATTTCAGGAAATGCCTTGAGTCGTCGTTGGATGATAATGATAAACGTGCTGAAGGAGTCGCCCTCAACAACATCGGACTTGTGCACCATAACCGCGGCGACCTCGACCGCGCAATGGAGTATTATGAAAAAGCTCTTGAAATGTACCGCGCCATCAGCGACAGGCACGGCGAGGGAAGAGTCCTTAACAACATTGGCCATTTGTGCGATGTCCGCGGCGACCTCGACCGCGCTATGACATATCTTGGAATGAGCCTTAAAATAAAGTGCGCTATCGGCGACAGGCTTGGCGAGGCAATCACCCTGGGAAACATCGGTCTTGTGTACCAAAAACGCGGCGACCTTGGCCGCGCGCTGGAATACCAGGAAAAGAGCCTTGAGACAAGGCGCACCCTCGGCGACAGGCAAGGCGAGGCTTTAGCCCTGGTCGGTATCGGCATTGTATACGGTAGACGCCGCGACTTCGACCGCGCGCTGGAGTGTCATGATAAAGCTATTGAAATATTTGGCGCCATCGGCGACAGGAAAGGCGAGGCAATCGCCCTCGGCAACATTGGCCTGGTGTCCCGTGACCGCGGCGACCTTGAATGCGCGTTGGAGTATTTCGAAAAGACCCTTGAGATAGACCACGCCATTGGCAACAGGGGTGGCGAGGCGCTTTCCCTCACTAACATCGGTCATGTGCACCGTAAATGCGGCGACCTTGACCGTGCTCTAAAGTATTTTGAAAAGGGCCTTGAGATAAAGCGCGCCATCGGAGACAAGCGCGGCGAGGCAACCACACTCAGCGACATCGGGGATATTTCACTTGAAAAAGGAAATATTGATGAGACCGGAGAGCATTGCGAGACGGGAATTGCAATTGCAAAAGAAATTGGCGCAAATGACATTGCGGCTCAATTTCAATTAACCCTGTCCGAAATCGAGCGGGATTCAGGCAATTATGCGGCAGCGGAAGAGATACTTGGGGAGGCAATTGAAACCCTCAATAAGCTGGGAATGAAGGGGGAACTCTTTTCGGCATACCTGCAATCCGCGGAACAGGCGTTGGAGAGGATTGTTACCACGGATGTAGGGGCACAGCATGCTGTGCCCCTACAAAAGGCGAAATCCGCAATCCAGGAAGCCGAATCGCTGCTGCCCGAGATAAAGGACGACCCCTCGCTGCGGGATTATCATCAAACACGCGGAAAGCTGCTGGCCGCTCTGCAAAAATCCAAATCGGGAAATGGCAGACAGGAATGTCTGCCCCACACTTATCAAGAAGCCAACGCTGCCTTCAAGACCGCCCTCGAATACGCTGCAAAATGCGCTGAACCGACTAATAACAACCTCTACCGCGAATACGGCAAGTTTCTCTCCGGAATATGGGATAAGGAATACGGGATAAGGGATAAGGCAGAATTAAGGGATAAGGGACAGGGGATAGGGGATAAGGAAGAAAAAGAAATCAAAGAGGAAGCGCGGAAGTATCTCGAAAAGGCGAAAGAAATCTACGAATACCGTGTCGCCCACGGCGCGAGGCGGAAAGAGCTGGACGAGGTTAACGAATTGCTACAGAATCTGGAATCAGATGATTGAGTTGCATCAGAATTAATAGGAATTAAAAGTGCGGCTAATCGTCAGACCGAAAGGAATTTCCTCAGGGTTTCGCTGGTTTCTTTGTCGACGTCGACGAACTGTATTCCCATTCCGATCTTTCCGTTTTTGAGCTCCTCGAGATGGACGACGCGGCCCTTTATGCTGATAACGTCGTCGCGCAGTGCGACTGAAAGGTCAATAACGGAGGACAGCGGGACGTGGTGGTCAACCTCGAGCTTGATGCCTCCCGGGCTGATATCCAGCGTGCGGCCCATCGACGCCTCGGCAAGCACGCCCTCGTCGTCGTGACGGGAATAAGAAACCAGATTAAGGGAAATCACACGCGCATCGGTTCGCAGGTTTCGTTTATTGTCCGGCACGTCGTCCTCCAGTTCGTCGCCCATGCGAGGCTGTGAAAGATGCAATCGCGCTTAGCTGTTATGCGAGCGCTTCCTTCTCGGTCCTGAAAACACTGAAATGCTTGTCAAGGTTCATAATGGCAAGCACCTTTGCCACGTCATCGCTCAACTCCGCCAGCCGCAGTTCAATTCCAAGCTTCCTGAGATCGCTCTGAAGACGCAGCATCCCCGAAATCGCCATTGACTGAATATAAGCCATCTCCGCCAGGTTGAGAACCATGCGGTCATATCCTCCCGCCGCGCCGCGTTCCTCCGCGCTGGTCTTAACGTCCCTGAAAGCCTGAAGATAGGCCTGGTCCGTGAGGAACGCGTTCTGCGCAAGGCGGAACCGCGCAATCAGGTTGCCATCCTGCTCATCGAGTTCAACATTGATAGCCTGCGACATAGTTCTTACCACCGCCATCCCGTCGAACCGGGCAATACAACCGGTTCCCTTCCGCCCCAAGCGGTGAGTCAGTGTAAAACCGCACGCGGAAGCTGTCAAGCAAAAACACAATTGTTTGGCAGCACAACTAACCACTAACGACTAACAGTCAAACTCGTCCGGCGTCAAAACAAACTGACCGGAATGACTGTCCCGGTCAGCCTGGAAGTCGTAACGTATAAGTAGACCAGTGAACCCCCGTAACCGTCCGGCGAAATCATCCGCGCAAGCAGCTGACACTGAATTCTTCCCGTTCCTAGCCGAAAAACTCGTCAAGCCGGCCTTCAGCTTCCGCACCGAAATCGTCGCTAAGTCCCGCGGTGCCGTCATCGATGCGCTTGTCAATTTCCTCAAAAGTCTTTGCCAGTTTCATCGACGCTTCCTTGGCGTAAAGACGCACCATTCCAATAGTCGTGCGCTCGTCGAAAATCGTGGCCATGATGGTCCGATCGCCGATGAGGGTGAGCTGGATATTGTCCCGCTTGCCCTGGTGGAAAAGCAGGGAAAACTCGTCCTCGCCCAGAAGCCGCGCCATTTCGCGCGTGGCAGCGAACGAGCCGGCGACGAGTGCGGAAACGGTGGACATATCGTACGTTTCCGTATGTCCGGCCTTCGTAACAAGGTGCCCCTCTTTGTCGATAAGAAGGTTGGCCTTTGAGTCCGAAAGCTTCAGGAACTCCTCGAGAACCTTATTGATCTTGTCGATGTCGGCCTGATAAAAAACAAGCCGCTTATCGCGCAGATTCGCACTGTCTTTACTTGGGGTATCGATGGCGCGCCTCCTTCCGGACAACCACCAGACAATCACGACGACCCGTCCGACCAGTTCGGACCGGCCCCCACGGGGAAACTACCTGAACAAATGAGCCAGCAAACGTTCAATAAGTACCGGCGCTTCGTATGCAAACGCGATTAGGATCGCGATAAAAACTGCCTTTTTTCCGCAGCCTTTCTTCTTTTCCTTCTGCTGCTGAAAGTACTCTGCCGTTCTCTCCCTTTCAGTCTGCTGTTGAGCAGGAGGTGCACCGGGCTGAACACCCGGCTGCGGCGGCGGGGTGGCAACCCCGGGAGGTGCTCCCGGCGGTGCACCCGGCGGACCAAAACGAGGTCCGGGCGGACCGGGCTGCGGCGGGCGCGCTCCAGGCGGACCGGGCTGCGGCGGGCGCGCTCCGGGCGGACCGGGTTGCGGCGG
>SOJX01000132.1 GCA_004376375.1 Planctomycetota bacterium | reverse complement strand
GCGGGAGCGGCGCGAAACCTTCGCCGCCTTTCCAGCGATGCCGTTTGGCCGGCGGCGGAACAGTATCAGCGAAGACAAGCGAGCCGATAAACAGGAATAAAACGGCAAACAGGCAGGCTTTGCGTACATCCATCACTATTTTCCTCTCGCGGTAGGCATTGTTCAGGTCATTGTATACGGACCGCTATTCGAATACAAGACCTTTCCAAGTCGTCTCCTCTCAATCTTGTCTAACCATATTTACAGGGGCAGGTTTCGGAAAATATGAAGAAACGGATGTTTTTATCTCACAGCCATATGGATAGTTATGTCAATAAGCCGAATTTATTGCGGTTTTCTTCGCACAATTTTCGCATTAAAAGGCAGCGGGCCGGGCGCTGCATGCGCCCGGCCCTTATCTGGAGGACAAAGAAATGATTTATTACTCGCTTACCTGGTAAGCCTTGGCATCGAGCACAACAATAACCTTTGAACCGAGGGCGAAGTATTTGCTGAGCTCAGGCTTTTTCTTGAGCAACTCGAAGTATTCTTCGGAGAAATACTTTACCCTGGTGAGGTCTTTGTGGACCTTTTCGTCGTACTCGCCGTCAACCCATGTAAGCTCGTCGTTGTAGAAAGCCTTGTCGCCGACATGCTTGATCATGTTCAGCTTCTTGCCGAGGCCGTATTCTTTTTCGGCGTCGTCTTCAGAAAGCTGGCGCCGCTGCCTGTTGAGTTTCTTGGACAGTCCGACCGCGCCTTCGCCGCCGGATTGTCCCATCTTGTCGGCCTCTTTCTTGGCTTTCTCGCGCATACCACTGTCATTTTTTTCTTCCGGCTCTGCAGCAGGACCGGCCGTAGTACCCGGTTTGGGCCGGGCATAACCGCGGCCGCCGGCAGCTTTACGCATAACGCGGTCGCTTCTAGTCGGAGGTACCCGGCCATCTCTCGGACCGCCGCCGAAATGCGGCCTCCTGCGGCGCAGTTCCTCTTCTTCCGTAACCAGGAATGAAGTGTACATCGACATGAGTCCGAACTTTTTGGCCAGTTTCAGGATTTCGTCCTTCAGTTCCCGTTTCTCGCCGTGCAGGCGTATCTGGTCCTGGAGTGCGGCGATTTTCCGCATCGCCCACAGGCGCGGGATGAACTGGTCGCCGGACTTGCCGTCGAATTTTTCCTCAAAGGTGAACGTCTTCTTCTCGCCGTTGACGTACCCGGTAAGCGTAATCGCCTTGGTGCCTTCGCCCTTGTAGCGGCCGAAAACCTGGACCTGACCGCCGCGGAAAAGGTCGCGCAGCTTTGCCGGATAGGTATCGTAAAGCGTCAGGCCCGAAGCGGGGGTGACTTTCACGTCGGCAAGCACGGGCGACGACACCTTCTCGAAAAAGTTCGAGGCCTTGACCTCGATATTTTCGGTCTCGCTCACGTACGAATGCGCGCCGCTGTTTTCCTCGGCCAACCGGTCGATCAGGTGTACGTCGAGCTTGCTGCCGATCCCGAAGCAGAAGATGCGGACCTTGTTCTCGTTGGCCTTTGCGACGTTGCGGATGATAAGGTCCGGCTCGGTCGTCTCGCCGACGGTCGGCTCGCCATCGGTCAGGAACACGATCATGAACGGCCGTTTCTTGTCGCTCTTGTCCTGCAGCTTCAGTGCCTCGAGCAGCGCGCCGTTTATATCGGTGCCGCCGGTGGCGGAGTGCTCGTCGAGCCACGAGAGCGCTTCCTTTATCGCCTGGTCGGAGTGCTCGATAAGGTTGTCGCGGAACGTGCGGATGCCGCTTGCAAAGGAAACAAGGTTGAAGCGGTCGCCCTCTCTCAAACCCTGGACGCCGAACTTCAATGCGGCGATTTCCTGCTTGAGCTTGTCGCCGCGCATCGAGCCCGACGTGTCAAAAACGAAAACCACGTCCTTATTGACGATTTTCGTTTTCTTGTCGTCGGTGGCGGGCGAGATCAGCATCAGGAAGTAGCCGTCCTCGCCGACGCGGGTGTGGGAGCGAAGGTCGAGCCCGACTTCCTTCTGCGTGGTGCCGTAATAAACGACGAAATCGCGGTCGGGCAGGACGTTTCTTTCCTCGAATGAAACGGTAGCCACGACGCCGTTCTTGATGTTCACGTCGACCTTGTGCGTCGGGCTCTGAACGTTCACGAGCGGCTTGTCCGAGATAATCTTCACGCTGACCGCGACCTCTTTCAGCGGCGCGGATGAAAACTTCTCGGTATTAAGAGGGTAGCGGTAGGTGGTCAGGTCGAAATCCTTTGTCAGGGCCTCGGAATACTCAAGCTTGATGCGGACAGTGCCCCTTGCCGGAATCGGAAAGACCTTTGCCCTGAACATGTCCCGTCCGACATATTCCAGAAGCGCGGGGTCTTTTTTTCGCCTTACGATGTCCATGTAGATCTGTCGCGCCTTGTCGGCATCGAGGATTTCCCCCTTGACTTCCTTTCCGCCCATCCACATCGAGAATTCCTTGAAGGCGGCATCTTCCGGAATCGGGAAAATATACTCGCCCTCGAGCTCGCGGCCGTTGGGGTTATAGAATTCCTGGTCTATTTTCGTGGTTGCCACCTGGTCCTTGATCTCGACGTTGACCCGGTGCCAGTTGACGGCAAGCGGAATCAGCACCGGCGGCCTGGGAATCGGCCGCGGCATCGGACGAGGATGAGGACGCGGCGGTCGATGATGCGGCGGGTAAATTATTATTATGCCGTCCGCATAGGCAGCAACCGGCGAGAAGCAAAGGCCTGCAAAAAGCACGAGTCCGAAAAGCAGGATCCGTTGAATCCGTCCCATGAATACCTCCTTAGAACCTTTTCAAGTTCCACCGAAGCGGAATAATAATCGGCACTACCATTGTTACGCGCATTAAGCTGTAATAGCATCTGTGACGGGTAAACGCAATCCCGAACAGAAAAATTTCCAGCTTTTTTGCATTTCAATAATTTCATTAACTTGCTCGTCGCATTCATCTTTTCTTGTTCCTCAACGTCTTGTCAGTGTTCGTAATGTTAGACGCTTAAAGAATAAAAAAGGTTCTGTCTTTGCTGAAAAGTCTTCAAGCTTTGCCAACTTGACTCAAAAATAGACAGATTATGGCCCGCCATGTCATTTTGGCGCACAAGCCAATTTGAGTGCCTGACAGTTCTGCCGTATCTACTTTGAACACAAGAGGTTGAGCGTCCTGCCGTTTTTGGCATCAGCTTTGCATTAACAAAAAGTGAGGAAAGGATACATAAACACGAAAACTGTTAATCACTGTAGAAAATCAGGAGGTGAATCATGAACTGGCTCATTAGAAGAAAGGACGGGAGTAGGCTTCCCTCACTGTTCTCGGACGATTTCGGCAAACTGTTCGAGGACTTCTGGGGCGACTTCAGGCTGGCTCCGGCAAAAACCGGCGAATGGATGCCCGCGATTGACATTTCCGAGACGGATTCGGAATTCACCGTGAAAGTCGAAGTGCCGGGTATCGACCCCGAAGACGTGGACGTCTCACTTGCCGGTGACGTACTGAAGATCAGCGGCGAGAAGAAAGAGGAACACGAGGAGGAAGAAAAAAACTACCACCGCATCGAACGCTCGTACGGTTCGTTCATGCGAATAATCAAGCTGCCTCCTTCGGCTGATTCCTCCAAAGTCGATGCCGCTTCAAAGGACGGGATAGTCACGCTCACAATCGCAAAACGGGAAGAAGAAAAGGAAAAGAAGATTGAGATAAAAGAATCGTAGCGTGCCCCCTCTTGATGCAGGTGTGAGAGTGGAAGGGCGGTGGATCCATGCAGTTCGGGTCCACCGCTCTTCATATTATGTTAAAAGGCTGGTGCGCCGTTCCGGCGCTTATGAAAAAGGCCGGGTGTGCGCCTCCGGCTTTTAATATACTATGAAATGGCTTCGTATCAAGGCAGGAAATTAGTGAAAAAAACCGGGAGCGAATTTTGCTCCCGGTTTTATTGCGCCCTGAATTAGTCGTTGTAAGAAATAACCAATTTCGGGGAGTTTGCCGATGCATAACCGTATGCACCGAAGCTTGCAGGCCCTCAGCCCCCTCACACGTAAATCGCGAAGCCAAAGGTGGGGACGCCTCCCGAAACTGCTGCCTGAATATCAGCTTTGAGATCTGAACCATTAGCGGACGGGTTATAATATTTATTCCAACCCGAGGATATGTTGTAATATTTATTCCATCCCGGCAGTGCTTGTGGGAGTTTCGCGTAAATTGGTGTTGCATCGTTCATGGCGGCGTTAACAATAGTATCCGCATCCGAAACAACTGGATCAACTGTAAGTTTCTTGAACCATGTTGCGCCGGAAGCGTCGATCATGTTATAGAGATATAACTCCAAACCACATGAGACGATCGTTGCATTCTGAGGAATGCCCGTGATATCGAAATTAGCCCAGGTTATTCTTTCTCCACCATACATATCGCCGAAAGTGAGGAACAGATCTCCGTCAGTTTTTGTACCGGTAAGCGCCCAACCAGTCCAGAATGCTTCGTTATTCGGTCGAAGAGTGACAGTATGACCTCCTACACCACCAGTGCCGGTGACCGTGGTTGGTCACGTACCTGCGCCCGCCCCTGTAAGCTCTTCTTTTTTCTCAGCACTTGAAAAAGAACAAGACGCGAGTAATAGCACGGCTACCATAGCAAGTAGCAGTGAAAATTTGCGCATTTGTCCCCCCAAAAAATTTGTTGATATGATTAGCGTTATTTATTATCACCGCATAAGATATAACACATGAAATCAGATTTTTCATTCTAAATTTGGTCAAAATAGAAAATGAAGAGGTAAAATAGTGTTCTGACAATTCAACCACTACTCCCTTCCAATTCAACAATCTCCCTGAAAAAGTAAAATCAGTTATCTTCTTCAAGGGCATATTTCATGTCCTCTTTCTCAATGGCGGCAGACCCATGCAGTTCGGGCCTGCCGCCTTTTCATTAATAGGTGTCAGGTTTTAGGTTTCAGGTTTTAAGTTTTAGGTTTTAGGTTTTAGGTTTTAGGTTTTAGGTTTTAGGTTTTAGGTTTTAGGAAATATCCAAATGATAAAGCCTGACACCTGAAACCTGACACCTGATACCTTATTCTGTTTCGTTTTTTTCCAGAAGCGAGACGTCGACATATTTGGGGAATCGTTCGAGAAACGATCGGCAGGTTTCAAGGGAAACTTCAAAACCGGTAATCTCGGTGGCTCGCCCATAGCCGTGCCAATCCGAACCTCTGGTCACAAAGAGGTCGTGTTCGGCCGCAGCCTGTTCGAAATATCTGGACGCGTCGGGATCTATCCGCCGCCGATTGACAGTCTCGATTCCGCAAAGCCCTCTGTCGATAAAGTCCTTAAGAAACCGGTCGAACACTTTCGGTTCAGGATGCGCCCAGGCAGATATCGCCCCGTAACCGGAAAAGAAATCCAGGACTTCGCCGGGAGAACGGCGCGAAACCGGCACAAGCCCGTGTGCAGGCATCAGGTATTTCCCGAACGCTGAATGAAGACTTTTTGCATAGCCGCGTTCGACGATGAGACGTCCGATATGGGCGCGCGAAAGTATCTCGCCGCTGGCAGCGGCAACTACTTCGTCATAAGCGATATCAATCCCCGCCTTGCGAAGGTTCTCGACACCTTGCCGTACGCGGGTTACACGGTCGGCGCGCACTCCAGCCAGGAATTCAAATAACGCTTCCGGATAGCCTTCGGGGAAATAGCCGAGAATATGAACTTCCTCACCATCGCGAGCGGTTGAAATTTCGCATGCGGGAATAAGCCCTATTCCAAATTCACTCGCCACCGGTTCGGCGACCGCGTAGGCTCCGACGCTATCATGGTCGGTAATGGCGATAACCGAAAGCGCGCCGTCGACGGACTTGCGCACCACTTCGTCAGGAGGGAAAAAACCGTCGGAAAAGTCCGTATGCAGATGGAGGTCAATTCGGAACATCCGGATTCCAGTTTACTCGGCGGTTTCAGTTCGAATCTCGATCGACGAAACAGGAACCAAGAACTGAAGGTAAGTATAAATTACTTACCCGCTGTACAATACTGCTGAGAGACGAAAATACTTCTATAGAAAAAAGGCTTTTCAATCAGCGCTCATCAGGCACGTCGGTATCAGAACCTTCATCGTCGTCCCAGCCTCTGCCGTCCGGTTCTTCTCTTTCGTATGGTTCGGTATCTTCTTCGTCGCTATCCTCGGGCGCGTCCGCGGAATCCATCCCGGTCCAGTTCTTGGCGATCTCGATGTATTCCTTGAACTTGTCGCCTTCGCGGTCGGGCGGGTTCTTACCCCAGTACACCAGCCGGGCATTTATATATGTCTCCCCAGCCTGAATGGTCTCTGAATAAACCTTACCGTTATAAAACGGGATCAATGTGCAGAAATAATTTCGGGTCCTCACCTGCGGCGTCTGGCGAACAATTTGAGTACACAGGAGTGTGGGTTGGGCCTGTCGCCCGTCAGGCTTGATCTCGTAAACTTCATATTTTACGCCTTCTTGCGTTTCGGCTTGTATCACCAGCTCGGTGGTGGAACTGATGTACTTTCGATTTTCGATTGCTAGATCAATTTTTTGGTCAGGCTGCCAGTCGCCACAGGCATAAACGTCCAGCAGAACCTCCGTAGGCGTAACTCTCTTGACCTCATAGTACGTGGCCGAACTGCCCTCGTTATAGATAGCCCACATTCCTTTCCGGGCTTCGATCCAGGGCGTCTTGGCGGCCGCCCTATCGAAACCGCCGAACCCGGGCAATGCTCCGGAAGACCCGCCGCCTTCTTCGCCGTCCTGTTCCGCTCTTTTCTTCGTCTCGTCGGAAATATCAGGCAGAGGCACTTTCGGCTCATCTTTTTTGCCGCCTGATCTTTCTTCAATGTAACGGGGCTCCTTGGGCGGGCAGCCCAGGAGCAATACCGAAAAAGAAAGTATAAATATTATCAATACAACTCGGCTTGACAAACGGAGCATCGGATGCCTCCTTAAGGATATGCAGACATAACGCGCTTCAGAGTGACAACATTTAACTCCATTTTAGATACCATTCCTGAAAACGCAAGTGAAATCCCGCCCTGATGCGTCAAAAGTCAAACGTCAAACGTCATTAAAAAATATTTGTTCTTTTTGACGTTCGACGTTTGACGTTGGACGTTCGACGCTTTTAAAGAGATGGGGCCATGCATCTGCCCAGCGGAGGTAGAGACACCTTCCGACAATAAGAACTATGCATGCCAGAATCGTTAAAGCCCATCCTGCGTAGCAGTCGATCGGCCTGTATTCAAAAAATATCTCATGCCTTCCGGCCGGGACGACGACAGCGCGGAGCATTCCGTTAACCCTGTAAATCTTCGTTTCATTTCCGTCGATCCAGCAGCGCCAGCCGGGCCAGAAAGATTCTGCCAGAACGCAGAACATCGTGTCATCACCCGATGCCTCCAACCGCACTTCACTTGCAGACCGCCTTTTAATCTCAACTTTTCCGTTCGCATATTCTTCTTCTTTTTCAAGATCAGGCTGGTTTTCGACAAGAGCTTCCCCTGCGGGATTGAAATCGCTTGACCAGAGCGCATCCCTCAAGAGGTCTGCGCTTCGCAGGCTCCGCACGCGTTTCACACAGAAAACGCGAGGAAGGGCCGCGTGGTTTTTATACACAAATGCGCGCCCGGGAGATTCCGCAAAAGGTGTATATCCCGGGCCAAATCCGGTCCGGTATTCCCGCAACCGTATCTTCCGAAGGGCCACGGTCTTTCTACCTTCCGAGCGGATCTGCAGCGTAAGTGTTGCCGGCGCATTACTACGAACATGAAAAGTATGTTTCATCGGGTGGAACTCAGAGGTCAGTTCCCGCGCCCCGATCTTCCACGTCTCTCCCGGCGGTCCATATCCCCTGCCGTAGAGGCCGCACTCCAGATAACCACCCGCTTCTTCGATATATTTAGCCTCGAAAGAAAGCTCATAGAGAGACCCCGGACGGACTTTGACCCCCCATCGCGTGACTGCGCGCCGTGCAAGGTAATTTACCGTGCCGTCGGATTTTTCCTCGACGCCGCGTGTCTCTGTAGTATCGGACTCGTTGCGCACGAGCGGAATTTCCAGCGGCGGCGCAAATCCATTGCATCGTTCAACCATTTCAAAATTATCCGGCGTCGCAACGACGTACCGGACACCAAGCATTGAGAGGATTTTCTGGTTCTTCAAGAGCGCGCCGGTACGATGACTGGTTCCGCCGCCATGTGCGGCAAGGACTCCTTTTGCATATGGAGAGCCGAACGGGCCCATCCATAGCGGTGAAGAGAGTCCGCACGCCGCATTGACGTTTGCCGAGAGCGAATCGACCGCGGCCCTTCCACGGGGAGGCGCAACCGGGAAAACCCGGGTCGGGAGTAAGCCTTCTTCGGGAATCAGTTTTGCCACGTAGTTTTCAGTCCGCGACAGTCTTTCGACCGGTACGTTTTCGGGAAGGTCAAAGAAATGTGCGAAGAAAAACAGGTCGGCAAGCACAATTACGACGGCTACCCATCGAAAATGAGCGTGCCGCATCCGGCCCGCCATCACCACGTAGGAGGTGCCGAGGAAAATCATTATCGCGGGCACAACCACCCGCGGCACTCTCATTTTCTCGCTGAACATGGGCAGAATCAGCACCCAGATACCGCAAAGTGCAATAAGGATTTCGGAAATCCGTGAGCGACCCGTTCGATAATACCTTTCAAAAGCTATCGCCGCCGAAACCGCGATTGCAAAGTGCACAAGAAACAGCCATCTGCCGGGGACGCGAAACCAGCCTGCAACAGGCAGGTAATACATCAGCCATCCGAAGGGCGAATACTTCCCCGGAAGAAGGATAAGCCCGAAAAACACAACCAGCACCCAGAAAACAGCCGGACGGGGCTTTTTATCCTGAAATCCAAAAACAACCGCTCTTGCAAAAAAGATAAGCGGCAGAATTCCAATATAGCACGTGACTTCCGCAAGATGCGGTTTCGCGGACGCCGCCGGCCCGTAAAATCCCTCGCGCATCGCGCCGTTTATACACGGCATGATAAAGGTAAGAAAAGTACGCAAGGTTACCGCATCGCTGAAAAAACTGCCGCTATGGACTCCTGTCCTGCCTGAGTGAAACGCAAGCACCAGAGTCGGTAACATCTGTACCGCTGAAAGCAGAAAAGCGCCGACGTAAAGCAACACAAGCATGGCAAACCGGCTCTGACGCTCGGAGATGGCGCCGTAAAGCTCACGACCGATAAGCAAAACCGCGGTCATGAATACAACCTGGGGATGGCCGGCCAGCATCTGCATGGCCGCGGCGACGGCGAACCCCACATTAAAACGAAGCCCGCGTCTCTGCCTCACCTGAAGCCAGAGGAATACAACAAGAGGCGCCCACGCCGCGCTTGCGTGCATCGCAACGTGCCCGCGATGAGATGTGAGAAATCCCGAAAGCATAAAGGTCAGCGCGCCGAATGCGGAAGCGTGCCGGCCCAGACCGTATGACCGCAGAAGCAGCCACATGCCCCAGCCTGCAAGCGCGGTATGAAGAATCAACAGCCAGTTGAAAGCAACCCCGGCAGGCAGTGCGGAAAACAGCACGCCCGGCGGATAATATGCTCCCGCTTGAATATTGGCGGCCAGCGGTTCGCCGCATCCAGAGTAAGGATTCCACAGCGGGAGGCTGAAACTTCGATATGAATCGCGGACAAGGGAGCGCGTTGCCGCCTGATAGGTGAGGTCTTCGCCGTTTGCATAATATCCGGAGTCGAACGCAGCGCCCGGATACACGAGCACGGCAATTACGATAAAAGCGAGGGCAACAATTATGATTTCGCGTCGGGTCATTGAATAAACGGCTCCAGGACCAGGATTCTACTTCGCCGCACCTGTGAAATCAACCTTGCATTTTAACCTTGCAACAGTTAATACATTGAGCTAGAATACCGTCCGGATGGGAACCTTTTTCAAAGAATGAGGGAGTGGTTATGCTTGCACCACTGGCATTCACACTCGGTTGGGCTGAGATACTCTTAATCCTTATCGTCCTTCTTCTGCTTTTCGGGACATCGCGCCTGCCCAAGCTTGGGCGCTCCGTCGGCAAAACCATTGTCGAGTTCAAGCAGGGGATGGCCGACGCCAAAGCTATCGGAAACTCGCAGGGGGAGCAGAAAGCTCTCGATTCCAAACAGTCACCACCGGCAGGCACGTCCGAGCAGTCTTCGGAAAAGGCCGGGACCTCCGACTCGTGATTGCACACGCTGTGACGGGTTTTTAATGAGACCGCGGGTAAACCGGGGTCTCTCTCTATTTCTCAGGGTAACCACGGCAGGCTGATATGCACGCGTCAAAAAAGCGGCGTGGGCTCTTCGACCAGATCCGGGACGCCGGGACCCGGGTCATAACCAAGGACCACAGGGAACTGGCCTGGTGGCTGAGAGGCCCGCACTACGTTCTGATACTGCTTGCATTCTCCATGAGCATATTCTGTCGCGACAACGGCTTCGC
>SOJX01000152.1 GCA_004376375.1 Planctomycetota bacterium | reverse complement strand
GGTGGCTGAGAGGCCCGCACTACGTTCTGATACTGCTTGCATTCTCCATGAGCAAATTCTGGCGCGACAACGGATTCGCCCGATCAGCCACTCTCGCATATTCATCAATCCTGGCCATGGTGCCGGCTATCGCCATCCTGCTTCTCGTGCTGGCGGCCATGGGGGGGCAGGCGGCCGGCACGAAAAGCTTCGTCTTCAAGATGTTCATTCCGACCAGCGAGGGCGGAATCGAAGAGCATCTCGACAATCTTGCAACCAACCTTTCAACCTCAGTGAAGCATCTTTTTGAAGGCAGTCCCGGGACAATTTCGATTCTTACGGTTCTCGGCCTGATTTTAACTATCGTGTTCCTCCTGAACACCATCGAGGAATCGCTCAACGATATCTGGCGGACCGTTAAGTCAAGGAGCTGGATATCCAAATTCCGCAACTCCTGGCTAATAATGACAGTTGGGCCCGTCTTTATCTTCCTGTCGTATTTCCTGACCGTCTGGCTGACCGAGCGGCCTGGAAAAGAAGCTGTCGAGACACATTTCATGCTGAACCTGTTTCTCCGGGTTTTGCCTTACCTGCTCTCGATCATTTTCTTTTTCTTTCTTTACGCACTTGTGCCATTCACGAGGGTAAACCTGTTCACCGCCCTTGTGGCAGCGGTGGTCGCGGGCGCGCTCTGGAATATCTCCAAGGAAGGATTTAATGAATACGTCAGGCGGGCGGTTTACTATCACCAGGTTTTCGGGCGAATGGCAATCCTGCCGTTGTTCCTTATCTGGATATATGTCTCCTGGATTATAACGCTTATCGGCGCGGAGCTGGCGTTCTGCCATCAGAATTTCGCGATAATCGACACCCAGGGCCCGGATGCTATGGCAACCAGCTCGGTGTCCCGCGAATACGTCGCGGTAAGGGCGGTGCTTGAAATATGCCGCGCGCATGAAACCGGAAAACCCCCGGCATCTCTCGACCAGCTTGCCCGAAAAATCAAGGTGTCTGAACTTCTGCTGGCTGAGATTATTGAACCGCTGCTGAAGGAGAATATTCTGCACTCGGTCGGCAAAACCGATGGCGGTTATTTCCCTTCCCGGCCGTCAAACCAGATTCGGCTTGCCGATGTGGTCGTCCCGGCCCGTTCGGACGCCCTTCTTGTACCCCCGAACACCGGACTGGTCGAGGATGTATCACTCGCGGATATTTTCAATAAAGCCCGCGTCGCCGCGACAAAACCTCTGCGGGAAATCACGTTTGCCGACCTGCTCAGCAAAACTCAGGCTGCCGCTGACGTCAAAGACGGGCAAAACGAAAGACTGCCTGAATCCATTCCCGAGCAGGAAACCACCCGTCAGGAAAACACTCCTGATAAGCTTCCGAAAAAATCTTAGTCTATTTGATGTTATGGAAAGTTATTACGGGCTGGCGGCAAGTGATTAAAAAAAACCGTCTGCCATACCCTCCCCGTTGTCAGTGCATTGTTTATTGTATGGCAGACGGCCAGGGGCCTAACTTATTGGGCTTTCACTACTGCATTTATAAGCAAACCTGATGCCATACTAAACCGCTTTCAGGCACATTTGTCCAAATATCAATAGCACAAGATGTTATCAAAGAATACTCATAAAACACATAATACCGAGACTTCTCCAATTTACTGTAATTGACTAGCCAGGTATACAATCAGGATGTGAGATTTAGCCCGATCCTATTGAATTATAACGAGTAGCGCAAAAATGTTCACTCAACAAAACACAGTCAGGCCAATTATTTACATTTTATCCTGAAGATTGCACAGGATGAATATTGTTCGAGTTGGAAAATCACCGTGTTATTACTGAAAGAACCACAGACAGTAGTAGTAACACAAAGTAAAAAAGTGGTTGGTGATTAGTGGTTAGTGATTAGTAGTCAGTCATAGGAAATATTTAGCCGCCGCGCTTGCGCGGCGCGTGGTTTGAGGCAACAGCAGGAAAAGCATTGCTTTTTTTATCATACGCGAATACAATTGTTTACGGAGAGGTGCCGGAGTGGTCGAACGGGCCGGTTTCGAAAACCGGTGACGGATTAATTTTCGTCCGCGGGTTCGAATCCCGCCCTCTCCGCTTAAGAATCCGGGACATGTACCTGTTACGTGTCCCGGATTTCTTTGCCTTGAATTATGGGGTCCGGCTTTATAGAATACCTACATTATGAACGGGACCGAGATTCGGGAAACAATCCTTTCAGTAGAATCCGTAAGCAAAATCTACAAGATGGGCGAGGTAGAGGTCCCGGCACTGCGTGACGCGACCATCGACATCCTCGACGGCGAGTTCCTCATGGTCGTCGGGCCGAGCGGGTCCGGCAAAAGTACCCTCCTCAACATGATCGGAGGCATGGACCGCCCCACCTCCGGCACCGTCAGATTCCTCGACCAGGACATTACAAAGGCGACCGATCACCAGCTCACGCTTTACCGCCGAAGCAAAATCGGATTCGTGTTTCAGTTTTTCAACCTTATCCCGACCCTGACTGCGCTCGACAACGTACAGGTAGCCTTAGAAATCACATCAGGAACAATGGAGCCGATGGAGGCCCTCAGGCTGGTGGACCTCGAGGACCGGGCCGGCCATTTCCCTTCCCAGCTCAGCGGCGGCGAACAGCAGCGCGCCGCACTCGCCAGGGCGCTGGCGGGCAACCCGCGTCTGCTTCTCTGCGACGAGCCGACGGGCGCGCTCGACCTCGAAAACAGCAGGCAGGTGCTCGGCATGCTGGTCCGGCTGAAGCGCGAGCTCGGGAAAACGGTTGTGCTGATTACGCATAACAACGCAATTTCCGCGCTCGGCGACCGTATCGCCATGATGCGCGACGGAACGATACATTCCATCCAGTTGAATAAAGAACCGAAACCTGTCGAAGAGATCGAATGGTAAGCCGCGTACTGCTCAGAAAACTCCGCCGCGACCTGTGGTCCCGCAAGGGCTCGCTGCTTACACTTGTCGTTATCATGGCGATAGGCATCGGCTACTACGTCGGCAGCGCCGCGGTCTATCGCGACCTCGACGGCTCACGCCACCGGTACTACACGGAGTACCAGCTTGCGGATTTCACGGTCGACCTGAAGCGCGCGCCCGAATGGGCGGTCGATACGGCTTCCGGGCTCCCGAACGTACGCACGGTTCGCGGCCGCGTGAACATGCCAGTGCTGATAGACCTCATCGGCGTGAGCGCTCCCGTTTCGGGCACGGCCATCTCCATGCCCGTGACCCGCACCCCCGTGCTGAACAATATACTCATGCGCTCCGGAACATGGTTCTCCGGAAACGATAACCGTGAAGTCATCCTCAACGACGCCTTCGCAAGGGAAAACAGAATTCTTCCCGGGCACAGGATCAAGGTGCTGCTTCTGGACAAGCAACATGAGCTCCTCGTCGTCGGAACGGCGATGTCGCCTGAATTCGTTTACCTCATCCCGCCCGGCGGCGCGCTCGCGCCCGACCCGGCGCGGTTCGGAGTGCTTTACCTGCCGGAGCGGTTTCTCCAGGAATCGTGCAACCTCAAGGGTGCGTACAACCAGCTTATCGGTAAGGCGCACGACAATTCCCGCACGGCGCTGGACAA
Organism: Planctomycetota bacterium; assembly: GCA_004376375.1. Taxonomy (GTDB): domain Bacteria; phylum Planctomycetota; class E44-bin39; order E44-bin39; family E44-bin39; genus E44-bin39. Next base: position 95,785 of record SOJX01000152.1, on the reverse strand, counting down.
CACGCTTTCACTTATCGCGCGCAAGCTCGACGCATACGGCGTCGCCAACACCACCCCGGTCCACGAACAGATGTCTGTCCGGTTTCTCGCAGACGAGCTGACGGGCCTGAAAGTGGGTGCGGTAATTGCGCCGCTTATTTTTCTCGGGGTTGCCGCGCTCGTCCTGAACATCCTGATGGGCCGGATGGTTACGCAGCAGCGGCCGATTATCGGTACTTTGCGGGCGCTGGGATATTCCAGGGGTGCGATTACTCGCCACTTTCTCGGCTTCGGAATCGTCGTCGGAATTTCGGGCGCCGTCACGGGAATCCTCCTCGGATGGTGGCTCCAGTCGCTGATGTGCTGGATGTACAAGATGTTTTTCGCGCTGCCTTCGATTGACCCCCACTTCTATCCCGATATTTTCCTGAAAGCTATCGCCATAAGCGTCGGCTTTTCCATCCTGGGGACGATCAGGGGCGTGCGGTTCGCCGCACGGCTCGAGCCGGCGGAGGCGATGCGCCCTCCGCCGCCTGAGAAAGGCGCGAAAATCCTGCTCGAGAGAATCGGGTTCCTGTGGGGAAAGCTGACGTTCCGCTGGAAGATGGTGCTGCGGGCCATCTTCAGGAACCCCTTCAGAAGCACCGTCTGCGTCCTGGCGAGCCTGATTGCCACCGCGATTATATTCATGGCGTTCAGCATGGTCGATTCGCTTAATTACCTGATAAACTACGAGTTCGAGAATATCTCACGCCAGGACTTTGCCATCGCGCTCCGCGACCCGAAAGGACGGAGAGTCACCGACGAAGTAAAAAACATTCCACAAATCTCGGAGGTGGAGCCGCAGCTCATAATCGCATGCGATCTCCGGAACGGGCCGTACCGAAAGAGAATCGGAGTAACCGGAATCGAACGCGGAAACCGGCTGTATACCCCGCTCGATGATGAAGGCCGGCCGATTTCCCTTCCCGAACACGGCCTTGTGCTGACGAAAAAACTTGCCGAGATTCTGAATATAACCCCCGGTCAGATTGTGACCCTTCGCCCGCTCGTCGGACGGCGGCAGGAAGTCCGGGCTGCGGTCGTGGGTACGGTCGAAACCTTTCTCGGGGTTTCGGCGTATGCGGATATCTCCTATCTGAGCCGGCTCATAGGCGAGGAATGGTCGGCAAACGTCGTCCTCAGCAATAAATACAAGGGCGTATCGACCGAAAAGGTAATGAACGCGCTCACGAAGCGCCCGAAGGTCGTGGGCATCGGCGACCGCGTAAGGTCTCTCAGCCAGTTGAAGAAAACTTTCGGGGAGTTCATGGGCGCAAGTATCGGCACCATGGTCCTTTTCGCCGGGCTGATTGCGTTCGGCAGCGTCCTGAACGCCGCGCTCGTCTCCCTTAGCGAGCGTGAAAGAGAAGTCGGATCGCTGCGCGTGCTCGGTTACACGCCGGGGCAGGTGTTCGGAATATTCTCCGGAGAAGCTTTTCTGCTTAATGGCATCGGCATCGTTCTCGGAGTATTCGGTGGAATCGGCCTGGCATACGCGTTGTCCGCGGCATACAGTACGGAGCTCTACCGGTTCCCGACGATTATTCTCCCGGGCAGTATTATTCTGTCCGTTGTCATCATGATGATTTTCATCGGCATCGCCCAGCTCATCGTTTACCGCATGATCCGCCGGCTCAACTGGCTGGATGTCCTGAAAGTGAAGGAGTAGCCATGAAGAGGAAACGTCCTCGTACACGGAATTATATTATCATGCTTGCGGTTCTCTTTCCCATTTCCCTACTGCTCCTTACCGGCTGCGGCGGTGCGACCGAAGTCAGGTTCGTCACGCCGCGAAAGGGAGATATTACCGAATCTTTCCTGGAGCCCGCACGCACCCGCCTTGCAAAGACTTATCTTATCACAATGCCGGTAAGCGGGCGCATCAACCGGATCGAGCTCGAGCCCGGTTACAAGGTCAGCACCGGACAGACTCTGGCAAAGTACGACTTGGTCCCGTTTCAGCAGGCGCTCGCCGAGGCAAGGGCCGCCGTCGATGAATTCGACGCAAGTCTGAAGGTGGCGGGCGACGTTACCATGGAAAACACTACCCTTATCCAGTCGAGCGCGGCGGTAAAGTCGGCGGAAGAAGCGCTCAAGTCCTCGCAGGCGCAGATAAACGCGCTCAAGAAACGCGAGATGCGCGCCGCAAAGGAACTCGAACGGTTGGAGAAACTGGACAAGGAGGGCGCAGTCTCGAAAACGACCCTGGACGATGCGCGCCTCAATTCTGAAACGTCTACCATTGACCTTCGCAAGGCGGAATTCAGCCACGCGGGTTTGGATGCAAACGTGACGGCCGTCAAACTGGAGCCGAAATCGATAAAAGAACTAATCGCCCGCAAGGGTCTCGAGCGTGAAGTAGTCGTCCACCGTCTCGCGCAGGCGAAGGCCCGGCTTGCACGGGCCGAGCACGAGCTGAAACTCGCAGAGATTAAATCCCCGATAGACGGCGTCGTGCTCGAGCGCTACTCGCAAGGGGACGGGACCCTCGCCGCAGGCACGCCGCTCCTCCTGCTGGGAAACCTGGAACAGCTGGAAGTCATCGCGGAAGTCCTCACCCAGGACGCGCTGAAACTCAAACCGGGAACGGAAGTCAGCCTCGAGCCCGCGACCGGCTCTGAAAAGGTAAGCGGGAACGTCAGCCTTATCGAACCGTCAGGGTTTACAAAGCTGTCTTCGCTCGGCGTCGAGCAGCAGCGGGTGAATGTTATTGTTGTGCTTGATAACAAACCGAAAAACCTCGGCGTCGGCTACCAGGTGCAGGCCCGGTTCCTCACCGGCTCTAAAAAGGAAGCCATGGTTATTCCCCGTTTCAGCGTACTGCAGGCGCCTGACAGGTCGTTCTACGTTTTCAAAATTGTGGACGACAAGCTGGTCAGACAGGGAGTGGAAATAGGCCTCCAGTGCGACCTCGAGCTCGAGGTAACGAAAGGCCTGTTCATCACGGACAAAATAGTCGCGGCCCCCGACACCACGATGGATGAGAAAATGAAAGTCAAGGTCACCGGCCGGACTGAAACCCCATGAAAAAAGTATGAAGTATGAAGGCTGAAGTATGAATGATGAATAATAAAAGTTAAAAGTTGTAAGTTATAAGTTAAATTCAATACTCGGGGCTTTCAACTTATGACTTTTAACTTATAACTATGTTTTCCGATTTTCGATTGTCAATTTCTTTCCCCCTGTCTCCCCGTCTCCGTGTCGCCGTGTCTTGAATATTATATTAATTCCTTCGGACCTTCCGACCTGCGACCTGAGACCTTTGACCCGCGCTTCGCGCGTAACTCCTCCCCCGTCTTGGCGCCGTGGGTTTTTATTTGTCACTCCCGCGAAGGCTTTGCGGTCCTGTTATAAATTGCACCTGAGTGACAAATATTATCAATTCCACGCTTGTATCTTCAACCAGTGAAACGTATAACATAGTGCCTGTCATGCAATTGCGCAAACGCCATAGCCCGGCATACCGTTTGTACTAACGGAAAGGCAAATGGAGTCTTCCCGGAATGGATTGGAAACCGACATGCGCTAACGATAATCAATAAGGTTGACAGGTGAAACAGAAGAAGATCAGTAAAATCGAGTGGCTGTCGACGCACAGGCGCTGGCCCTTGGCCGTCGCCGCCATCGCGGTCGTGCTGGCCCTGCCGTCCCTGTGGGGCGGCCTGCTGGCGGACGACTACTACCATCGCCTCGTTATCCACCGGCCCGCGTCCTATCCCGATGTGCTGCCGCACGCGCTCGACACTTACAGATTCGCAGACGGCGACCCGGACCACGCCAGGCGCCTTATGGATTTCGGCGCGCTTACCTGGTATGCCAATCCGGAATTCAAAGCCGGATTCTGGCGGCCCCTGACATCGATTACCCAGTTCGTCGAACATAAGGCCTGGCCGAACAGTCCTTGGCTTATGCATCTTCAGAGTATCCTGTGGTACGGGGCGCTGGCACTTGCCGTCGCATTCCTTTTCCGGCGTTTCATGGGGGTAACGCTTGCCGCGGGCCTGGCGGCGCTGATGTTCGCGATCGACGACGCACACAACTGGCCGGTTGGTTTTCTTGCCAACCGCCACGGCCTGATAGCGTGCCTGTTCGGCGTGCTTGCATTGCTGATGCACGACTCGTGGCGGCGTGAAGGCAAACATGCGAAAGGTGTGGCAGCCGTAGCTTTGTTTATCCTGGCGCTTCTCTCAGGGGAAGGCGGAATCGGGACCGTGGCCTACCTTGCAGCCTACGCCCTGTTCCTGGATACGGGCACGTGGAAAAGAAGGGCGGCGTCTTTGGCTCCTTATCTCGTCGTTGTAATCGTATGGCGCATCGCGTGGTCGGCGATGGGCTACGGTCTCGAAGGAACCGGGCTTTACACCGACCCGCTGAGAGAGCCTCTGAAGTTCTTTATGTTTTTCTGGATACAGGCGCCGCTTCTGATCACGGGCCAGGCCGCCCAGCCCCCGGCTGAAATCCAGGGGCTTATCACGATATTTCAGCCGTTAACCATACTGCTTTTTGCCGCCATCGCAGGCTTTTTTCTCTGGGCGGCATGGCGGATTATGAAGAAGGACCGCGTGGCGCGCTTCTTCGGCGCAGGCGCGCTCATGGCGCTGGTGCCGGCCTGCGCTTCGCTGCCACATAACCGGAACCTTATGTTCGCGGGCATAGGCGCCTTTGCTTTGATCGGTTTGTGGCTTGCACAATTGTCACAGCGAACGACTGTGAAGCGTTTGACAAAAGCCGTCGCCGTAGTGTTGATCGGCATCCACTTTATCCTTGCGCCGCTGATGCTCATGTTGCTGTCGCGGTTCCCGTTGGGGCCGAACACGGCCTGGGAAAATTTCAGCAGAATCCCGGGCATGGATGAGATCGACGGACGCGACCTGATTATCGTAAACCACCCGGCCCCGATGCTCCCGTACTATTACCTCGGGGACCGTGCAACCAACAACGAGCCTCTGCCGGCCCACACCCGCGTGCTGGGACAGGTTTTCTCGCCCGTCACGGTCACTCGCACTTCGCCGACGCAGATCCGTGTGCGGTGCGAATACGGTTTCTCGGATTATTTCAGCCGCATACTGAACGGTCTATGCAGGAAAATGAGCGTTGGCGATGAGGTCAGGGTGACCGGCATGACCGCACGGGTAACCGAAGCCGAGGATACCGGCCTGCCCATTGAGGCGGTTTTCACCTTTGACCGCAATCTCGACGATGATTCCCTGGTCTGGATGCAGTGGTCCGAGGACTCATTCAAGCCCTTCAACCCCCCCGCAATCGGCGAAAGCGTTGAGCTGGAACCAGTCTGGCTTCCCTTTGGTCTCACGATTGCGAAATTCGACAAATTAGTACGACGCGCAATTTATTAACCGATAATTATCTCCACACTCTCTTCATGCACTCTGTTCCCGCTGGTTCATGCACCATTGTTAAAGCACGCAGTTGCAGCGGCCGATGCTGCCGGTGAGATTCAGGGCTTCAAATACGGGCTTTTCTTCCAGGCAAAGCGCAACGGGTAACTCCGGATTACATTCGCGGATTACTTTAATCATGTGTCCGTAGATTCCTATTCTTTGCCGTCTGCTGAAACGGGTACGGCCATCGGCCGGTTTATCTTTATTATCCACAAGGAATTTTGAAATCGTATTCTTCCGACCGAGTTTGCGTTCCATCAACTGACGCGCGGACCTGTAAATACATATGCCGCCCAGCGTGATCCGGTCAAGATTAACTTCTTCAAGCAAACGAACCAGGAATCTTTCGTAAACAGGCCGCCAATTCGCAATTGGAATTATCGGCATAATGACCGCGCGGACAGGATACCCGGCGACCGCACAGGCTTTCATAGCTTTAATGCGGCCGTCAGGCGGCGGCGTGTTTGCTTCAAAGCGCCTGCAGACTTCAGGAGGGTTAAGACTCCACGAAAGAATTGTATGACCCCTGTGCTCAAGGTCGAGCAGGTTCTTTACTTCGCTGCTTTTCGTCAGAAGGATCAACCTTGCATATTGATGCGAGGCAAAAAACGGCACCATGACGCGGGAATACCCGGTGAGCGGATCAAGCGCCAGACCGTCCTGGAGTTTACCAAGGTAAAATGCGGTCTGCTTTCCGAGCTTGCATGCGGCCCGATCAATCTGTGAAAGAATCTCAGGCAGGTTGGTGAAAATCTTTACAGCCGGCGAAAACCATACTCCCGGCGTTCCGGCAAGATAGCAATACTTGCAGTCGTACGGGCAGAATCCGTATGGAGAAAAATGCCAGTAGTTCGGGCACGTATTGCCGTCTTCCGAACTGCACCTGACCGCGCTTTTATGCTCGCCGAAAACCAGCGTGCGTTTGCCCCGGTAGTGAAGCCTGACAGGATCAGGTTCCGAAAGATCAATGCGATTATGAGGTATATCAAGCTTTTCTTCCACTACCGCATCCGGATATACGGAATATATACTTTTCACCAGTGTACGTCTTTGCGGGTCTGACAGGCTCCCTCTGGACAATATTATTCGCTCAGGTCGAAATCGCAATGGCGGTTCCGGCGTCCGGCCTTCGTGAATCTCTTTGAACAGATCAGGTTGAGTTACATTCTTATATGAAGCCATATATTAATGACTCCCAAATATGTTTATATTTTGTTAGGGATATGTTAGCATGCAGTCAGGCCTGTATCAATATTAAAAATTAACTTTTCACTAACCACTAACGACTAACTACTAACTACCAACGACTAACCACTAACCTACTTTTCTCCTTTACGTTCCCAGAGGTTAAAGGTCACGGTGGTCCGGCAGGTCATTTCCGGTCCTTCGCCCTGCATCTTCAGGAGTTTTATTTCTTTCGCCCTTACGTCGCGTGTCTCCTCCTCGACGTCAAGAATAAACCGGGCAAGCTCGATAAGCTTTGCCTCGGTCAGGCGGATTGTCAGCGAATGCTCGAGGAATTTACCGCGGGCCGTACGCCTCATACGTTCCTTATGCTCGACCTTGAACCCATAGACGGTGCCGTCGCCAATGCGTTCCGAAATATACCACTCGAGGTTGTTGGCTTTAATACGCACCGACCGCTCTTCCAGGGCGCCGAGATAGGGTTGCACCTTGGGGTTCGGCCTTATGATTATTTCTTTTGTATTCGGATCTTTATCCTTTACCTGTATTACGTCCTCGACAAGTTTCATAACATTAACACGTCCGTTCAGATCATCAGTCGTTTTTGTAAGAGCATACGCCTTGTAGGCGCCCCAGCACCCGATCCCGACGGTGCAGAGCGCCATAATGATTATGAAAAGCCGCAGGACGTCGGTCTCCTGGGTCTCAACCGCCTCGTCAGTCGTCACTTTTTTCTGATCTTCATTCGCCACTCTATCTTCTCCTGTCTTTTTGCCTGGTTGTGGTAATCCTGTAATTTACACTGTATTCCCATTCTAGATTCCTGGGATTTCTCTTCGAATCCATTTGAGTATTTGCGAAATATTTCTTGCCATTGAGGTCAAACATCTGCTTTACGTAAGTCGCGTGCTGGTTGGTTTTAGTACGGCCCTTGACTGTCACTCCTTTTTCGGAAAATATGCCGCTCTCCCACTGCCATGGTTTCTTCGCGTCATACAGGCACTTGAAAAACGTGTTAAGATAGTCCAGCGCAGAGACAGTGCTCGGGAAACCTATCGTTTCGCCGGTCTGGCGCTTCCTGACCAGCTTCCTGAAAGTGGCGAAGGACTTGTCCTTCTTCCATTCTTTCTCTTCCCCGGGAAGAAGCACGCTGAAAACCTCGGTAAGCTTTTTCTCGGCGACCCGCAGCTCGTTGCGTTTTTTTGTGAGCTTGAGCTGCGTCGCGTAGGTCCAGAGAAATATAATCACGAACAGAAGGCACGCCGTGCACGCAAGACCCTTCTTAACCTTGTCGAACTTCCTTACGTACCTGAACTCGGCCTGGCGATAATCGAAACCGAGCAGATCGCAGCCGAGTCCCTTTGCCGCAAGCCCGGCCGCCACGGGTCCGAGCGCATTTAATTCCGCCAACCTGTCCTCGGGTATGGACAACCGGAACCTGGGCGCCAGGTCAAGCATTTCAACCGGAATGTCAAGCGCATCCTTCAACCCGGACACAATCGATTCCCTGAGCGATAAACCACCGGTAAGCGTTACCCCGGTAAGCTTTCCCCCCGGCGGCAGCGTCGCCATCGTACGCTTTACTTCGCCCGCGATTTTCGAGACATATGCGGCCTCCCTTTCAGCACCGGAGGGGAGGCGGGTCTGAAATACGCGGGAGCCGTAGAATGAACTCTTTCGGAAGATAAGATACCGCGCAGCGGAATCACCCAAATCCATTACAATGCGGAAAAGCTCGGACGGCGGCTCCGCTTCCACGGGCTCTTCTTCGTTTTCATTAGCGGCGCCGCCACCATTATTATTCTCGGGTGGCAGGCAGGATTGTACCGCGTTCGCAAGGGCCGCCAGGCTCAAATCAACCATGACGGGGTCTATGCCGACCTTCTGGAACACATCCAGGATTTCGCGAAGCTCGCGCTTCTTGGCGACGGCTGCGTAGATTTTCGAACGGTTTTCCTCGACCGCGGTGCGGTAGTATTGCAGGACGACCTCGGCCATTGTAAGAAGGTGGAAATGCGGCTCGGCGGCAAAGTGAATCGTGCCGCGAATCTGTTCCTCTCTGGTAAAATCTACCGTGAACTGACGCACTACGGACGCGCCCTCCCCGATTGCGACTATAACATTGCTTCGACCGAGCCGGCGATGCTCGAGGAAAAACTCGCGCACGAGAAACTCGAGCTTTTCGGCCTCGGTTTCACCTGGAACCTCGTCCGGCCGCGGCGTGACGATGAAATCCCTGATACGCGGATTCTTCGCCGTGCCGTCGACTACCACAGCCTTGATACTGTGGTGCCCTACATCCAGTCCGATAAAAGTCGGCATTATGCTTACTCCTAGCGCCTCCTTCTGGGCGGTTGTTTCTTTAAGGACGCTTTGAGATCGTACTTCACGGGGACGCTGAGGGTAAACTCCTTGGTGGCCTCGCGCCCTTTTGCATCCACAAAAACGACCTTGTATTTCTTGTCTTTTTCCACCTCTTCGACGCTTTTGACCTTGAACCCGATGCCCTGACCGTGGTCCGGCAGGGGATCGCCTACCTTGTAGTAATAGATTCGGTCCCCCACGTCTTTCACCGGTGTCTGGAGGTAACACCCGTTTTCTTTCGGCTTCGTAGGCGAATATACAACGGAAAAAACCTGCTTGACCCGCTGGTCCAGAATAACCTGCGCCTCCGGCGGCTTGGGCGCCTCCGGCTCCGTTATTTTGGGCTTATCGGGTTCAGGCACATATTCCTTCGCGATGAAAGCATAATCCTTCTTGATCGTTCTCTGCTTGGGCTTCGAGGTCTTCTGCGGCCTGTACCGCATCGGGTCCCACGTCGGAATCGGCGCGTCCTGGAAATACAGCGTCGAGAACTTGTCGGTGTCAAACAGGTACTTCACGATAACACCGAGGCCGCCGAAAAAATGCAAACCCAGCCCGATAATCGTCAGGATGAGAAGGAAATTAGCACAAAGCACAAGCCAGCGGTATTTGTTCATGGTCTAAAGCCTTTCAGCTTCTCCCGAAAGCTGAGCCGTGCTCAGCGGTTTATATTCTGCACAAGATCAAATTCCCTGGGGAATTTGCGTTCGTATTGCCTGATTACTCTTTCACCTTCGTCCGTTTCAAAAAGAATTTTATATATCCTGCCCGGAACCACCTCAACAATCTCCTTGAGAGTAAAAATCTTCCGGCGTTTTCCCTTACGCGTATCATACTGCACGTGGAATTTATCGCCCAGGCTGTAAAAGTACATTCCCTCCGCGCCGCTTTTCAGAGCAGTCTGAAGATAGCAACCGGATTGATTTGGCCTCTTTGCAGAATAGACAACGGAATATTCAGACTTGATTTTCAGTTTCAAAATCTCTTCAAGCGTCAATTCCGAATCACAGTCACCCGTTCGAATAACCGGTATCGGAATTGCGATATCAAGGATAATCCTTTGCCAGCGTTCGCCTTCGTGCTTTTACCCCCTGTTTCCTGACATAGTCGTTCGGGTCCCACGTCGGAATCTGCGCATCCGCGAAGTACGGGTCGGGGCAATACTTCTTATCGATGCCCAGAGCGCGCTGCATAAACATTCCAAGTCCGCCGAAGTAATACATCCCCATCGCGCCCAGCGTAATCACGAGCGTCAGGTTAGCAATCGTCATGAACCAGCGAATCGTTTTCATATTTTCAGTTTACCGCAAATACGTATTACCTGTAAGCTCATCCAGCGTCTTCTTCTCCGGGATGCGGTGTTCCATCCAGAGCAAGGTCTGAGCATCGACTTCCTGTTCCTCTTCCTCGCCTCCGCCTCCGCCCATCCCCCCTCCTCCTCCCGGATTCTTTACTTTACGCTGCAGCATCACACGGTATTCCAGCGTGCCTTTGCCGAGTGTGGTTCCCGCACCGGACAACACAATGCGGGCAAGGAAATATGAGCCGTTATGACGCAGGACGCTGCCGCGATAGCCCGAACCCTTATTCTTACCCCACATCGCTTCAGACCAATCCCAGGGATGGTCGTTGCTTTCAGGCTCCTCACCGCCGCTTTCTTCCACGGTTTGCCCCGGATTGTCCCAATCGTCCGATTTTTTTGTCGAGTAGTTATCGCGGTACTGGATGAGCTGGTCGGCGTATTTCTTGGCCTCTGCGACTTTTTCCTCAAAGGTGGCTTCCTTCAGTTCCTCCGGGGTCGCATTCCTCCATATCCAGTAATCGAGGAGCGTGGCAACAATGAGGTAACGCGGCATAAAACTCGGATTGAATTTGCCGGCGCCCAGTGGAGCGCTGCTTTCACCGTAGACCGAGAGCAAATCGATCAGGCCGACAACGGTTTCAGTACCGCTGCCGAATGGCTTATTCTGTTCCGATTCACTTTCATCGGCGTCGTCATCGGCCTCGGCATCGCGCGTATAGCCGTAAAATATCGCAGGGCTAATGCCCTCGACGCGTAAGATCTCGGTCAGGCTTATTAGCTCCTGGTCGGGATAGTACTCGGGTTCATTACTGTTGTCCCAGGACACATCATCGTCGTCAACAAAATCGGCAATCTCGCGGGCAAGGTTATACTCGCCCTCCATGTCAAAATCGTTTTCATATCCGATGGCGGCGATAAGCAGCTCAAGGCGACTGAGCGTCCTGTCATAAAGCGCCTTGTTGCTTCCCGTCTTGTTCGCGAGAAGGTTTATGTTCAGCTTGCCGGCCTCGGCGTCGCATACGGCTGAAACAAAAAAACTCCCGAAAGGCAGACTCTTGACTTCGCCTTTCCGACCCCACTTGGCCCAGTCGTCAGCGAGAGAGTCGTACATGAGATCCTTGTCGGACTTAAGATACATTTTGAGAAGGTTAACGCCGCCCAGCGCGATGTAATGCGCTTCGCCCTTGAACTTCACGTTCCGGCTTGCCCGTTCTTCAATCCGTGAGGTGGCTATGAATTCACTGATCAGGATGTAGAAGAGGACGGAACACATGAGTACGATGATGAGGGCGATGCCCCGGCGGCGAGCGCCGGCACGCTCACGATTTCGAGTCGGGCGGGAGCGGGATTTCGATGACTTCCTCGTTTTCATCTTCGTCCTCATCATCTTCGTCGAGCCGCAAATCCAATTCATCGATTGAGCTGACTTTGTCCTTCGTCTGCCGCCCCTCTTCGATACGTTTGTTCGAAAGCATTCGGGCAAACGAGAACATGTATTCTTCAAGCCCTGCTGTGCGCTCAATGCCGACAATCGGTATGGCAAGATACTCGAGCGACTTCTTGATTTTCAATATCGGAAAAACCGATATGCCCTGGCATTTCAGAATCAGCGCATCGTACTCGTAGGAGTAGTGATACTCTCCCCCGAAATTGCGCCGCATGATCTCCCCCAGAAAAAACCCCATCTGGAGGACGATCTCATCATTCACCAGGTTCTGCGCAGTGTCGAGAACAAGCAGATTGTCAAGGGCGCGCACGGAATCCACGTCATAAGTTAGCGAAACGTTAAAATTAGTACTATACCAATCGATGAACTTCCGCGCAAACTTCTGCGCCCGCTTTCTGAACTCGAGCTCTTCCTTGCTTACAGCCTCACGCTGTTTGCCCGGAGCTTTTGCCCTGCGGCGCCGTTTCCTGGCGCCACGAGAGACCCGGCGGCGTCTAGGCCCAGTATCCATTATTTTATACGCTCCGGGGGTATCGAGGGTTCAGCCCATTTAACAGCATCTGACCTGAAATTCGCGGGAACAGCCGCAACGGAATACCTGCAGTTTAACTCCCAAGCTCTATTATCGCCCTAGTTTTCACCATAATATTTGACCAGCATCTGAGAAAAGTCATCCCGTGTACACATAATCCGGTTTACTTTCAAGCCGGTCATTTTCTCGATTGTATTGATGCCCTTGTGGTCAAGCGGGTTAACCATGGCGACCGTAAGTATTCTACCCGTTACATTTACGGGAAGAACCTTCAAGCGCTCGACAACCTCCCGAGGCAGGCGATTAATAGCTCTGTGTGATATGTCCATCTTCTCGAGCTTGAGAAACGGGATGCCGCAATACCGTGAAATCGCCGAAATCAACTGTGACTCGGACAGGGCGCCCATATCCACCAGGATTTCACCTAACAGCTTTCTCGTTGCGGTGTTACGCTGCTCATCAAGCGCACGTTCCAGCTGGTTGCCCCTGATAATCTGCGCTTCCACGAGGAAATAGCCAAGTTTTGAGGTTATTTGCATTAAATCTTCATCGCTGATATATCCAAGTTCCAGGAATACATGCCCCAGGAGTTTTGACGTTTCCTGCTGGACTTCAAGCGCTTTCTGAAGCTGGTCAGGTGTAATCAGGCCGGTCGCCATTAATACCTCTCCGATACGGCCTGTCTCGAGAATCTTCTGCGTAAGTTCCTCTCGAGTTATATAACCCAGGTCTATAAGAATATCACCGAGCAAGTGCTTCTTGACGGTTCCACGCTGCGCGTTCAGCGCGTTATCGAGCTGCTCCTGGTTAATCAGTTTCTGCCTCATCAGCAGTTCGCCGAGCCGGGGCTTGCGACTATTCTCCAATGCGTCATCCGCGCTCACGCTTTTCCTCCCATCTGACCGGTTTCAGGCTCGCTACCGCGGTTGCAAATATCTCTCATGACTGAAATAGCGGCCTGCTGGTCTTCCCCAATCTCTGCCAGAACCCGCGCAAACGTTGACAGGAACTTAAAGGTAAAGTATACAACCACCGCGCCAATAAGTGTCAAAATGAAAACAAGAACCGTGCCTGGCCCTGTTCCACTTCCACTGCTTGATGACAAATGCAGGTAAAATACTCCTGCTGCGGGGACAAGCAACCCGAGAACATACGCCAGACAGAGAAACGCGACCGAGATGGTTCGGAGCACTGGTGCGTTATAATTGGGGCCTCTAGATGCGCGCATCCAGGAGCCTTTCTGTGCGCGGCTTACACGCAATCCCCGATTGATAATCCTTCCGCTGCCGACGGCAGCGGCCCGCGACGAGGGAGTGGATTCACCGGTCGAATTTGGATTAACTATACGCATCCATCCTGCGCAATTCGGGCACTTTACCGTCACGTCCGAGAACTCGTCCGGCACCGACAAAACGTGGTTACAGGTTGCACACCGGTTCTTTATGGCCATACATTCCCCATGAAAAACATAGGCATTTTACTCGCCTTGCCCCGTAAGCGCAAGGAGAAATCTCTGATTACTGGTCGTTTGGTCTTTTGGTCCTTTGGTCAATTGGTCTCTTGGTCTTATTGGCCGAAGGACTGAAGGACGAAAGACCAAAGGACCAATCGACCAATTGACTTAGGCTTTGACGAATCGGCTCTGGCAGGATATAATATTTCTCAAGGCCGAGTGGCGGAACTGGCATACGCGAGGGACTTAAAATCCCTTGGGGTTTACGCCCCTTACGGGTTCGAATCCCGTCTCGGCTACAAAACTGCTCCTGGGTTACTTATGACCCGTATAATAATTTTACCTTGCGATAAGCAGGCGTTCATGCTATAATTTGTATATCTGTACATACCATGCGGGAAGGGCTAGGGATTCGATTGACATCCCGGATACGTAATATACGGGACATTAATCAACCGAATCCTGTTAAACTTGAATATCAACTAGCGGACAATCTGGTGTTCTTTCGTGGAGGGAAACATGCACAAATACAAATCTCTTGCTTTCCTCGCCGTATTCATTTCACTTGCCTTTTTCTCCATGAATTGCGGCGGCGGCGGAGGCGGCGGTAAAACCATTTACATCCCACCGCCAGATCCTACCGGTACTGGCACAGGCACCGGAACCGGCACTGGAACCGGCACTGGAACGGATACCGGTACGGGTACGGGAACCGATACTGATACCGGAACAGGGACCGACACCGATACAGGGACAGGAACCGATACTGATACCGGAACAGGAACCGACACCGACACAGGAACGGGAACAAGCACTGGGACACTGGAAGTCTCAATCGGGCCTTATACGCCCAACTACAACTACACCGGCTTTCCAACCACAGGTGGCCCTTATGGCGTTTCTATGCTCCAATTTGTACTTCGAGCAAAAAATGTTAACATTGAAGTAACCTCAATGTTATTCAGAGATGGAGGCGATGGAAGCCTTGCTCTTGGTAGCGGGATAAGTGCAGGCGCATTCTTAGACGTTGGCGGTTGCGCCGGCGTTTTTGACAATCCTGGCGATACTATGGTTAGCGGTTGGGCTTTAATAGATTCGGGCACCCGCGAAGTTACAATAACTTTTTCATCTCCCGAACTGCTTACTATAGACACACCCAAAAACTATATCCTCGTATATGCCGTTACCCCCCCCGACTACTCGGAATACGTAGCGACAAGTTTGGTTTACGGCGTGAACACAATCCCACTTGCCTCAGTCGTTGCACAGGAACAGGGCACATCTGACAGTGTAACGGTGATAAACCCCGTCGGAGGGGGTGATCCAGTCGGCTTGGCAAACGCCATTTCGTCGCAGTGACGGGGGTACTTGAATTTAATTAAAACATCCGAAATCCCGGGCAGTTGACCTGCCCGGGATTTTCTCTACACATAAAACGCCTAAAACATAAATGCGTTTACATTCCGGATTGTCTGAAAATAAAATTGACATTTCCCGCAGGCGTTGTTACTATAGTTTCTACTGACGCGGGGTGGGGCAGTCAGGTAGCCCGTCGGGCTCATAACCCGAAGGTCGCAGGTTCGAATCCTGCCCCCGCTACTCCTCAACTAAAGCAGAGGCTTGAAGTTACATCTTCGGTCTCTGCTTCCTTTTTTGGGTGAAACAGGCACTGACAACCAATATGACAACCACAGGTTGAAATAAATCTGTGCAAATCCGGTATTTGCTGC
The DNA here is from genome assembly GCA_004376375.1 of Planctomycetota bacterium. Lineage (GTDB taxonomy): Bacteria > Planctomycetota > E44-bin39 > E44-bin39 > E44-bin39 > E44-bin39. Next base: position 80,351 of record SOJX01000152.1, on the reverse strand, counting down.
AAGTCCTGCCCGATGAGAAAGCACTAATGTAGGTTTCTCCCTGGGTAAGATTTGATGTATCCCAGTCAATCATGAATGGCTAATCTCTAATATCGGCCGTATCCATGATTGCATTCTTATTAAGGTTCTTATTTCAGTATCAACTGTGGTGCGTTGGTTCCTCCATCCAGGAGGACTTCGCCGAACACTCACTCGAATGCCAGGGCCATTGCGAACCAGCCCTGCCCGCTGGATATGGCGGCATTGATGTCTGCCACAGCCGAGGAACTCAGGCTTCTAGTCTGTGCCCCGGAGCCGGGTTTGTGCGCCCCAGTATATAATCTGCTATGTCTCTCAATTGCATTGAAGACTTCCCCGGCCGGCGCCGTTTCGGGGTCCATTGACAGACCGCAGTACCAAAGCCAGGGATTGGCGACACTGCTTATCACAGTAATCTGAAGGGTTGCGCTACTGATGCTCCCGGTGACGTCTCTGATATCAAACTTCATATACCCGCCCTGGACAAGGCAGCTACTGCTGCCCTTGCAGTCAAGGTCGCCCGGAACCCGGTCCGTCTCGGTAACATACCCGAATGCTTCGCCGGGTTTGCCGCCGGGATTGGTGCCGTTGCCGGTATTGGTGCCGGTAGTAGTTCCGGTTCCCGTGCCGCCACCGGTGCCGATGCCGGCCCCACCCCTGGAACTCTTGTGGCTTTTGCTGCATCCGGCCATTGCGGCAAAGAACAATACAATAGCAACCACTGCCAACAGCCTATGGAGTTTATTTCTACTCATCGTCCACTCTCCTTTCTGCGCGATAAGGGAAAAGTATGTTTTGTGATTGGGTGTTCGCGTTCATCACTATACATTATCCAAGAATCGGATTGTATTGCGAGTAAAAAGTAATGCAGTCCCTTTTTGAGACAGGAATAGTTGCAGTATCCGAATATCGGACAAAATGTATGGCCAAATCCATTCCCCAGCCTTATCCAAAAAACGGCTTGTGCTTCAGGAACTTTGTGATATAATCCGTTTTTGAGATTGCAGTTGCCGCAGAAACTTGAAGCCAAATAATCATGTCTGAACCCAGCGTTAAAGAAATAACCCGCTCTTCCGATTCCATGGAAGCACTTTTCAGGTTAAGCGTTCAGCGGTGGGCATTTGCGGCCGGAAGGGTGAATTTCGGTAAAATGCTGGGAGTGGGCACGTCCCGGTTGAACCGGGCCATGTCAGGCGCTTCTCCATCTCTCGATCTTGCCTACAGGATTCATACCGTCTGCGGCGTAAGCTGGCCAGGCTTATTTACGGGCGCTTTTCTTGATGGAAGTAATCAATCAGTAATTGAAGCCAAGAAAACGGGTAAGCTGCCGCCTACTGCCGAAGAAGTTGCCGAAGCGGAGACTCGGGCCAGACTGAAGATCAAGGAGCTTGCAACGGAAATCGGCTTCACCGAATGCTGGCAGAAGACCGGCATCGCCCGCGCCACGTTTCACAGTTATCTAATGTCGACAAGGCCTTCACTTGCGCTTGTCTGGCGGATGCACCTTCTGACGGGAGTTCCTTACTCGTTTATTATAGACGGGCAGGAAGATGAGACCGAAAGTAAACTGCGGGAATCGCTCGGTAAGCCTGATAATTTCTCCGGGCGTTTCGGTGACCTGCTCGAGCCGGTTATTCAGCTTGTAGAAGTGGGCAGCTACCACAATATGACCGATATAGCGGGACCGCACATCGGTTTCATCGGAGAATTACTCAGCGGAGAGTTGACGCTTCCTCAGAAAATACGTCTTACAACGACGCTTGCCGTGTACTGGTACGAGCTTGGTGAACTGGAGACTGCCGAGTCTTACATAACAAAAGAATGGCGGGCCCTGGAGAAGGCCGGGGTAGAAAGTCTTTCCCACTTCCTTACGCTCAGGCATGCGGCTATTGCGATGAAAATCGGCGAGCACAAGCATGCTGAAGAAGTTACATGGCAAATAATGGAGTTGACTGAAAACCCCAGGATTGTTTCACAGTTTTACAGGCTGCTTGCTGAAATCGCCCTCATGCGGTTGAACATATTTGAAGCAACCCGCTTATTAAGGAAAGCAATAAATATCTGCATGGATATTGAGTCAGCTCCGCAAACACGCGATATGATTATTTCACGACTGGAAGTTGATCTTATTATATGCGCATGGGCTTCTGGAGATTACAGGGAAGCGTTATCGCGAATGACATCGCTTCTGGAATCGTCCTCCGCAGGATTCAGCATCAAAGGCTCTTTCACTGAAATTGAAATATATATAAGGATCTGGCTTGGCGATATTTCCGGGACCGAGCGGGCAATAAAGGAATTCAATAAAAGCTCTACTTCAACTGTAAACGTGAGCGCCTTCCGCAGGACGCTGGATCTGTTTCGCCTGCGCCTGCTCCTTCGAAAGAAAGACTGCGGAGAAAAACTTTCAACCGGCGATAAAAAGAAACTCAACGCGCTTCTCGATGAAGCCTCACTCCTGGGTGAAAAGGACTTTGAATCCGACAGCTTCTGCGTCTGGGCGATATGTATGTACTACGCCAACGACGAGAAGAAATACCTGAAGCAGATTCTGTCAAAGCTGGTTTCCGGAAAACGCTTCTTCAAGGGAACGCCTCTTTTCGCGCTCCCTGATTTTGTTGAAGCTGTAAGGAAAGCGGGTTTGTGGTCGAAAAAATGCGAACAGTGGCAGAAGAAGAAAACTGAAGAAGGCCTTTTCGTATTCAATATGCGCCGACCCGGCGAATTATAGAGAATATACATGAAGGATCCGCTATTGATAATTGCTGTTCCAGGAAGTAAATTCGACAACTGCCAAACTCCAATGTTTTCGACAGTTGTCGAATTCCCATGTTTTGGAAAAAGGTTTATAACAGTAAAATTATTTTCGAATTCCTATTGCGGTGGGCGTGGATTCGGAAACTAAAATGGCCCGACTTTGTGCAGCGGTGAAAGGAAGTGTTTGCGTACGGACTCGCGAATCGACTCGTTGAAAGGCTCAGCTAACTCTGCGGCAAGCAGCTCTGCGTTTTCATGCAGATCTTCAGCCTCTTCCCTGTTGTGGGACGTCTCAGCCGCGATCTTCATAACACTGACTTGAAGAGGGCGGTAGCCGGCCCCGCGGGCCTCGTGCATGCTGTTCATAGCATCACGATATGCGGCTGCCCGGTCGCCTTCGGACAGAGCGACCTGCGCACGGCAATGCTGTGCCAACAGGTTGTAATACATCGACTCGCTTGGTAAAGCGGCGATAATCGCTTCAAGGTCTTCCAGTTTTGACCTGGCTGCTTCAGTGTCGCGTTTAAAGAGTTCAAGCTCAAACTCGGCATGGCGCAGCCCAAGAAAAGTCAAGGCGCCCCGGTCCATGCTGATCAAATGGTTAGCGGTCCTGAATGCCGCTTCAGCATCTTTGAAGTTGTGGCGGAAAGTCGCTACCTTGCCGGTCATAATCGCATGCATCCCGCGGTCAAAACTGTTTTGGGTTATTTCGGGTTCGGCGGTAATATAGCATTGCACCTCTGAAACGCGCACCAGTTGCCCCACTCTGAACCAGAAATCCGCCATAATCTGGAGCATATTGGTGCGCCGTTCACCGGTTGCCGCTGGAATGGCTCTCTCTAAGTGGTCTATCTGCTCGAGGGCGAGGCCGAAATCGCCGGCGAACATGGCAACGTTGCATACGCCGCGGCGCGCGGTGAGGATGGTTTCGACGTCGCCTCCTTCGAGCGTCAGTTGCAGCCCTTCCCCGGTTGATTGAAGGGCCTCGGCGAGGTTGCCGGCCAGAGCCAGAGCATTCGCTCTTACCTGCAATGGCTCGAAGGACGCTTCAACCTTATTGCGCTCCGTAAGGCTTATTGCCTCGCCGGTGTACCTGATAGCAGCCGCGAAGTTGCCCGATAACAGTAAAGCCTCTCCAAGGAATCTCAGGAGGCGGTGTTCCGTGGCAGCCGAGCCGGCGGCCCGTGCGTACTCAAGGCCCTTGATAAGATATGCAACCCCGGTGCTGCGCCCGATATTGCTCCCGGTCTCAAGCCCGAAGATGCTGTAAAGATGTGCAAGGCCGAGGAAATTGCCGTAGCGGCGCATTATGGTCTCCGCTTCCGCGCCCGCCTGGAGTGCTTCGTCGATCCTGCCCCGTTTGAAATAGAAAGACGTCAGATTGTTGTTGACAATTTCGAGATAATGGAAGTCATTCTGCTCCAATGCAAGTCGCCTGGCGCGAACGAAATACTTTTCCGCTTCATCGTAGTCGTTTTTGTTCATATGTGCAACGGCAAGAACGTTCACGAGTCTTGGCTGCTCTTCAACTCCGATCTCACGCGCCAGTTTCAGCGCACACTCGGCATAAGTGGTTACGGCTTTTTCCATGCCCTGTCGAATCGCAGTCTGGACGAGAGAAATGTATACCAGTATCATTCCGTAGTTCTTCTCTTCACCGAAACGTTCGACCGCATCGAGCAGAAGCTTCTCAGCTTCCGCGAATCGGCCCCGCCTGTCAAGCACGACTGCGTACGTGAAAAGCGCTTCAAGATGGTCCGGCGAGCCGGGCTCTGCAAGCTCAACCGCCTTGCTCCAGGCTTTGTAGGTATCTTTCGGCCGGTTAAGTGCTTCGTAGCACTCTGCAGCATAGCGATATATTTGGGCGAGCCGCTTCGCCGACTCTTTGCGCGATACGATGCTGAAAAACTCCTCAATAACCTTAATGGTAGCCTTTGGATCGTCCCTCGTGCCGAGCGCCTCGGCAAGAGCGAAGAGTATCTTCGCACGCTTTGGACGCGAGGATTTCTGAGATATTTCACGCAATTGTTCAAGGACAGAAACTGCCTCGGTGCGGTCTTTCTCAACCTCACCAGCCTCGATCCACAAAAGACCGTGCTGCAACCCCTCCTGAAACTCACTGCCGAGGAGAAAATGCCTGGCAATTTCCAGGTTACTCACTTCGCGGTCGTCAATACCCGCCAGCCTTTCACCAATGCGCTTGTGTCTGCGTCTTATCGTAAGCCGGGAGCGTGATGCACGCAGTGCGTCCCTGATGCCCTGGTTCGCTATTGCGACGCGCCCGTTTGTGCGACGGATTATCCCGCGATGCTCGAGGTCAGCCAGCGCCGCGGCGATCTGCTTCGCAGACTCGTTGTGGATGGCCGAAATCTCAGCCATCGCAACCGGGCGGTCAAGCAGTGCAATATTGAGGGCAATACCCTGGGAAAGCCAGCCAAGTGCCGCAACCTGGTTCGCATAAAACCCGGCAAGTGTCTGCGGTATGTCAAACGGCTTCGCCCCGCCGCGGAACAGCCATTTCCCTTCGATAACCGCGATCTCTCCGGAAGCGACAAGCATCCGAAGCGTTTCGACTAAAGCATGGGGAATCCCGCCGGTGGCTTCCAGAAGGCGCGTCACGAAAAGATCGGGCGCAGGGATTCGGCCGAACATGCGGGTCGCAACTTCTCCGACTTCACCGAAGCTCAACGGGCGCAACCTGAAGCGGGTCGTCTCGGGATTAGCGCTCGCCTTTTCTCCTTCCGTATCGTGCCAGGTTGTAACAAGGAGCAGGGATGGGGGGTCGGAAGCCGCAAGCATCTGCGTTAACCTCTTGAGCGCAGCCCGTATCAAAGGCGGCGCGGTGTGCACATCGTCGATGCCCATTACTACCGGTGTCTCTTCGGCAACGGCGACGATACCCGCTACCGCGTCCGGCAGGCTCGTGCCGGATTCGACCGGTTGTAACCCGGCATCTTTCTGCGACGACGGTGGTGGCTCGACTTTGGGATGTAAAGCCAGCTCCCCTCCAAGCTTTTCGAAAACATCATCATCGCCGGCATTACCGAAAGCGGTTGCAAAGCCACGCACCTGCGCCTCAAAGTGAATTTCGCGCAGGAGGCGCGAGCAGCCGTGGCCCGACAGGCCTTCGATAAGAACGTTCCCGCCCCGACGGTCCGCCAGCCTGTCAAGAGCAGAGCGAACGGCTTGCATCTCATCGTCCCGGCCGCAAAGCGGCGGTATCCGCAAATATCCTTCGGCCGAACTTTCCGGCTGCAATTCGATCTCGATGCCGCGCCCCTTCGCAAGCGCCTCGATTACCGCGTTGGCGCTGTCGAAACGATCTGCCGGATTCTTCGCCAGAAGGCGCATAATAACGGACTCGAGATACTCCGGAATATCCGGGCCCAGCGATCGCAGGGGAGTCGGAGGCTCAGTAACGTGAGCATGAAAAATCCCGTGCAGGTCGCGTTTGGGAAAGGGCAACGTCCCGGCGACAATTTCATAGAGCGTGACGCCAAGGGAGTAAAGGTCGGCGCGCGCGTCGACATCGGCAACCGTGATTATCTCAGGCGCCGTATAGGCGGGCGTGCCGCGGACGCGCCTACCCAAACCGCGCTCGGACAGTGCGCTGAGACCGAAGTCCATCAATTTCACGAGGCCATCCTGCCTTACAAGCAGATTCTTCGGCTTTACGTCGTAGTGTATGTATCCCCGTGCATGGACGTATTCGAGTGCGCGGCACACCTGGGCGAAGTAGTCTATCAGGGTGTCTTCGGTAGTTTCGCTTGCGGCCTCGATCAGGTTTTCCCCTTCGATGTATTCCGCGGTGTAGAAAAAGCCGGTGGTTTCAGGGAGCACTCCGAAGTCGAAGACGCGGATCAGGTTTTCGTGGTCGAGGTGGGCCAGGATGCGAAACTCGTTGGCCAGGGTCTCAAGGCGTACCGGGTTCGTTTCTCCAGTGACAACCTTCAGAGCCAGTGAGCTTTCAGATCGGTTGGGAACGGAGACGAGATATACAGTGCACATACCACCGACGCCGATTTCGCGTTGGACATGGTAACGGTTGGCGATCGTGGAACCGGGTTCGTACGGGTGTAGGATTCTCCGACGCTCCACGCCCGATGAAACGTCGAACCGCGAACTTGGCGTCTCGTAGATTCTGGGATCGCTTTTTTTCGACGGTTGTTTGGAAGAATCCTGATCCATACCGCGAATGGTCCTTCTTAAAACAGTCATCAAACGTGCGTTTTGAACCAGGGTGTTTTTTCTTACAGGATTATAACCAATGTGACTGGAAAAGACAATGATGTTAGGCAGGGATTGAAAAGCTGTTTATAAGCACCGGGGGAATCAGCGAATTTTGCCCAGCTACCCGGTACCAGGTACTTCTCCAGGAGCTAAGTAGTATTGTACTACTCGGTAGTGATCAGATTTTGGAAGTTGAAACCGGAGTGCGGCCAGGATTTTCTTTTGTACGAAAGAAATTCTATGTTACTAGAGATTTCACCGGAATTTTATGGACAGTAACGGGAAATTTGATAATACTGGCATTCCATAATGACCGCCAATAACTAATGAGGTTAAACCATGTCTTTGGATTTAATCGAATATGCGCTTGAACATCTCACAGATTGGCCGATATTTGAAAAAATTGTAGTTGAAATTATGGAAGATGAAGGATATCCCGACATAAAACCACTTGGTGGAACAAGTGATGAAGGTCAAGATGCAATAGTGGAAAGGTTTTATGAATCATTGGGAAAAGTTCGTACTGTCTTTCAAGTCTCTTTACGAAAAGATATCGTATCTAAGACCAATGAGACAATTAAGACACTTAAAGAGGCAAAGGTTGAATATACTAAATTGATTATGGTAACAAGAGGTAAAATAAGTGCAGAACGCAAATTAAAACTTCAAAAGGATGTACGTAAGAGTGACGGAATCGAGCTAGAGTTTTTCGATTTTCGTACCATTGTTGCTCGACTTGCAGTAACAAGTAATAATATCTTCTATAGAAACTTTCCAGATATTAAGAAGCAAATTGCCACTCATATCGAGCAAAACCCTAATACAGATGAATACAATGAAGAGCATTCTTTACGCGTATACTACGCATTTGTACTGCATGATAAAGCCTCAATGGTTCGAAAATCTCTTTTAGACCAAATGGTTTTATCGGTAGTAATTTCATCTCAGCTTTCTTCAGAAGATGAAATTTGCAATACCATTAATTCTTTATTGGGAGAGATTGAAATACAACCCCAGCAACTTCGGGCATCACTTAAGCGCTTGGAAGAACAAAGATATGTTGAGTGTTTGGAAGACAAATGGAAGTTATCGATTTATGGTCAAATGATGCTGGAAATTAGGAATGCTTCCTTTGAGAAGGTAGAGTCTTCCGTCATCTCAGATCTGGCGGATAAGATGATTGCTGATTTCGGAGAGAGTGTTTCAAACGAAGAAAAAACTAGAATAAAGAGAAACTCCAAAGATGTACTGGTTGCATTTTTCAAACTTAGGGGTATCGAATTAGCCAATACATTTTTAAAGAGTGGTCCGCCAACCCCTGTTTACGAAGATGCTATTGACAATTTGACAGGTAAGGCTTCTCGTGGATTAAGTAAAGATTTTGGGACAGTAGTTTTCAGTACTATTGCAGAAGCACTAAATAATCCTAGCGAAGAGCAAGCGGAATACTTCGCTAATTGCGCAAGAGCCTATATTGCAGTTCAGGTTATGAAACTGGACCCAACAATTAAGGGATTGCAGGATAGCAGAATAAGAACAAAAAAGTTCATTTTGGATACTGATTTCATGCTTGATGTTCTGGTGAAGGAATTACCGACAAGCGAGCCTAACGTTCAACTTATACAAGCATTAAAGGATATTGGAGCAGAAGTTATTGTACCGAATATAGTGTTGGAGGAAATTGCCAACCACTTTATGATCTCTCTACATTATTTTAACCGTGTTGCTTCTTCATTAGTGAATATGGATGAAAGTACATTGACTCAAGAGGTAACTAATGCACTAATCAGAGGTTATTGGTACACAATTAATCAAGGTAGAATTTCAAAAACTTCATTTAGGAAATATCAAGAGAATTACTATGACCACGGACGTGGTATCGAGTTCATTGCAGAAGTTATCAGAAGAACATTGCCGGGTGTCGAAATTGGAGATGTCTGCGAGAAATTAAGTTTAGAGATTACTGAAGAAGAGATAGAACCTGTCATGAAAGTAATGATTAAACTTGCTGGTGGAACATCGAAGGGGTCCTCAAGAACCGAGGAGGAAACCGTTGCTTTAGGTTCGAATGATGCACGTTTATACATAGCTACTTCAAAATACAATTCATCTTTCGAACAGAAGGTGAGTATTCTTGGTCAAGGGGTATATGTATTAACATCATCTAGCAGATACTTACGAGCAAGTAGAATCCTTAAATCTGAGGACCGAGTTTCCGCGCGGCCGGAGGTTATTCTTGAGCTTCTAGAAATGGCAGGTAAAACTATTGTTGATGACAGGAGTCTAACAAAGTTGTTTGAGAATCCATTACTGCATCATGCAGTTAACTTGATATGGGATGATTTGAAAATCTTGCTTGACTGTGGGATTTCAATTAGGACAAAATCTTTAGCAAGGCTGAGTTTGGATGTTGAGCAGCATTTCCATGACAAGATTAGTTCGCTAACGCAATTTAAAGCTTCTGAAAAGGAAATTGAGGAAGGTTCTCGTGAAATCGATTCGGTCTATTTAGATATAGTTAAGACTGCGAAAGCTCTAGGTTATCCTCTAATTGATATAATTGAAAGGCTTGTTCAAAAGGGTGAGCTGCAAGAAGGAAAACTCAGTGAACTTGCTGAAGAGAATGAAGAATTCAGAAAAGCCATTAACGAATTTGGAAAAAGGAAAGAAAGATGGCTTAAAAGGCATGACAAGAAGAAGAAATAGTCTATTCCAAATCTATTTGGCCTGATATCATTTGGGAAACAAGCCGTGGGGCAGATGCCTGATTCTTAACATAAAGGAAAAGAAGTTCATACAGTGGGCGCTAAATAACATTGAGAAGAATGTGGAAAATACTTCAAAAGCGGAATAATACAAAGAAAATATAAGAATTAAGGTTTATTTCTATTACTTTTCAAGCATTCAAGTATCAAGCATGTACAGGTTTCTATTTCGTGCAAAAGAAAAACGCTGTCACGAAAACTCTCGCACTCCCTTACTCTTCCCCTGCAACACTCACCTTTGCCAGAATCCCCGCACGGATAGGAAAGAGCTTTGCAGAACATGCCTTCTCACAGGCAATTTCCCACAAGGAATTTCATTCTACGGCATCCGCTTCGCTGACAGCCCTATGTCGTATCTTTTTATCTTGTCATGCATCGTAGTCTTCGGGATGCCCAGAAGTCTGGCCGCGTTGCCTGGCAGTACGTGTTGTAGCACGGGCATCTTGCCCGTGATTAATCACGGCCTAAAATTTAAAATTAGGGACAGTCACCTATTCTTGATAAATCAAGTGCAGTAAATTGGTGACTGTCCCTATTTTCACTGATACGGCAAGCGAATCAGGATGCCCGTATCCTGTTTTACAAAGCTATTGCACAAACCGTCATTAACGGTCTAAGAATTGTTCTTTTCCGCTTCCCTGTCACGCTTTTTCCGCAGCTTTTCAAGGTTCTTTTCTGATTTCTTGGCGACGGTCTTAATTAGCCCTGCAAGACTTGAAGGCTTGATCTTAGAGGAAGTGATTCTCTTCAGAACCTTGCCGGTCGCGTCCAGAAAAATCAGCGTCGGAGCGCCTTTGACTCCATAGCGTTTGCAGCGCGTTTTATTGAGCGATTTGAAGTTTACTTTGTAGCAGTCCATTTCGCCCAGCGCTGATTGAACTTCCGAGTTGGAAAGAAGGTTTGTCATTTTCTGGCAGTTCTGATAGGCCTTCGAGATCTGGCCCCTGGAATCCTTCTGGTCCGGCCAATAGATGAAGAGGAGGACAGGCTTATTCTCTTCCTTGCCTTTCAGCGCGTCGAAATCGTCGAAGCAGGTGATTTTCGGCTTCTTGGATACGGTGACCTTCTTGTCGGATTTTTCACCCTCTGCCGTTTTGTCCTTGGTATTCTCCTTTTTCCCGGGACTCCCTTCTCCGGTCGCCGTCGTCGGCTCGGCGGTGGGAGTGGGATCGGCGACAGGCTTGGCTTCAGGCCAGCCGAGCGGTGAAGGCGTGGGTGGCGGAGTGGTGGGAGTTCCGCATGGAGGCCGCGGCGGACGACGGCAACCAGCGGTTGCCGGAGTAACCATCGCGAGCGCAAGGATAGCCAGGGCGGCAGTGAATGCAATAGTCAGGTTTTTCATAAATCCTCCTTAGTTGTGTTAATTCGCTGCACAGACAGTGCATGCCGAAATTACAAATCGTTTCACTTGTGGGCCTCCCTATACTTCTCTGATTGATTTGTGGTTCTCCTCCTGGATCGGCGGCTTTTCATACATCAACCTTCAATTTTTGTTTGAATGCGTGCGATTGGCGCCAGTTCATCTTTTCCAATTTTCCGGATAGGCGGTATGACATCTATATTGAGATTGCCGTTTTGCTTACTGATCCAATCAAGAATAGAGGTGCCAATCGAATCAAATGACGTAACATCCTGCAAATCGAGTTTAATTTTCTGCTTTCCAAGCTCAACAGCTCTTTTTAGAAGCGAAAGGCCTTCCCTTGCGACGTGACCGGTAAGCCTGCCGGACATCCGCATCCTGAGCTCGCCGCCCTCTGTAAAAGTCATTGAAATAAAAGTTGACATTTGTACCTCGTCTTTCTTCATCGATCTGAGGTTGAATTTTTTTAATTACCTTGGCGTAAAACCAATAATGCTGCCGGTAGGATCGTTTCCTCCGTTGGGGTTCTCTGCCGGCACACTCGTCGTTGTACCCTCTTCTTCGGCAACGACTGAGGCAAGCGGTAACTGCGACTGGTATGCAAGATCCGTGGTCTGGAAATCTGAATAACCGCCGTGCGTTACACCGTATACGATAATGTAAGTCTTGGGCGTATCCGCCACCAGGAGCTCAGGTGTATCGAAAGTCAGGATAACCTCGCGAGTCCCGGAGTCAATAAGTACACCGTCATCGTCCGTAATTATCGTATCGAGCGCATCGAAAAAGCCGGGGGTTGTTCCACCATCCAGGGCTATAAGAACGAGCATTCCGGGACCAAGAGAAAGGCTTCCACATCCGAGATCTTTCAGCGTCATCGAGCTGACTTCAATATTGGTTTGCTTCGCTTCGAGCACGAATTGGAGCACAGAGCATCCATAAACGGCCCCTTCGGTCCCTATTGAGTACCCAACTGAGCCGGGTGTGTTTGGACCAACCGTGACATTAAGGTGCGTAGTGGCCTCCTCGACTGTCAGAGTCGCACCGTTTACCGGCGGTCCGGTGACAATAGCGGGGCCTGCGGAAGCTGCCTCTTCTGCCGTGACGTCGGTTTCTAGTTCAATATTGAAGATAAAGGTTTCACCCAGAACAGCTTCACTGGAAAGATCAACCTTGAAAATCCAGTCCTGCGGCCAGCCGGTAGAGACGAATTCGTCAAGCGCGAAGGTCGCGGTACCGGCTCCCGGTGTCCCCTCGGGCGCAGCGGTGCCGATAACCCAGTCTCCTCCGTCGACAATACCGTTGCCGTCATCATCGTGCCAGATTTTCATAAGGCTGATGTGGGTCGGGTCGCCGGTGCCGCCAATCGTTACGACGAGCTGAGTCACCCTGATGTTATGCTCACCGGAATCGAGATGGAGGTGAAGGACAAATATATTTTCCTGGTTGACTTCAGCCGATACAACTGACGGATTATGCGCTCCTGGTGAAAGCGTAAGCGTGGGATCGCCTGTGGCCGTTCCCGTCCCGGTTCCCGTCCCTGTGCCGGTTCCCGTCCCTGTGCCGGTTCCCGTCCCCGTGCCGGTGCCTGTGCCGGTGCCTGTGCCGGTGCCTGTGCCCGTGCCGGTGCCTGTGCCCGTTCCCGTGCCCGTTCCAGTTCCTGTGCCGGTGCCCGTGCCAGTATTCACCCCCGGATTATTATCTGAAGTTTTCTTCGAGCCACAGCCGGAGGGAAATAATGCAACGGCAATAATGCAAAGCAATGCAGCCAGTATTTGCGGCCATTTTTTCACTTTGACATCCTTTCCGACCGAAACATTGGGATTCGAAAAGAAACCTGATACATGTCAACCTTAGCGGGCGTGTTTTTTTTCCGCTCCTATCGTGGTGCTTTCGTTATGGCCCGGATACACGACAACGTCGTCTGGCAGGACAAACAGTTTTTCTTTTATCATCTTTATGATCATTTGCCTGTCACTTGCGCTTCTTGTGCGTCCGAGTCCATTTTTGAAAAGGGTATCGCCCGAGAACAGGATCTTGCCGCTTTTGATATACAGGCACATGCTTCCCGGTGTATGCCCCGGCGTGTGTAAAACTTTCAGGGTTAATGTTCCCACCTTGATAGTATCGCCTTCCTTTACCTTTCTGGTGGCGCCTCTGACCGGCGCCTTTTCATGCGCCAACACCTCGGCGTTTTTTGCCCTGCCCGATATACTGGAAAGCGCTGCGACATGGTCGCCGTGACCGTGTGTAATAATGATTTTCGTCAACTTCAACTTATTCTGTTCGATAAGCTGGAAAACCTCGCTTGCTCCCCCACCGGCGTCGATAACGGCCGCTTCCTTTGTCTTCGTACACCAGAGGAGATAAACGTTGCAGCCGGCCCGGATCGTTTTTACGACCGGCTTTGCAGGTTTTGAGCTTTTCTTTTTCTTCTTTTTTTTCCTGGCCAGTTTTCTGGATTTTGACTTCTCCTTCTTCGCGGTCGTGGAAGCGGTCTTTTTCTTTTTAACGCTGGCTTTTTTCTGCCAGCCCTTGTCGGTCTTCTCGTATCCGAGCTCCGTGCGCGCCTTTTCATGGTCCGGCGAGAGCGCGATCACTTCCTTGAGGTGCTTTTTCGCCTCGGTCTTGAGTTTCTTTTCCCTGCACCACTCCGCAAGCCTGAAGCGGGCCTCCGAATCATCCTTCGGGGTCTCTTTCAGTTTCCGCTCATACAGATCAAATACGGATTCGCACTTCTCTATTCGCTCGATATTGTCTTCCTGTATTTCCACGACGCCGTATATGGTTTTGATTTTTACAACGCCGTCGGAGTCTTTTTTGATAATCTTGCCCTCAACCTTGCCCCCTTTTTCGAGATAGACTATGTCGGCATGCAAAACACCCGGAAGAGCAAGGAACAGAACAAACACGAGCATAAGCCTGATGCGGTTCGAAAGCCGGCTCTTCATGGCAGAACCCTCCATGACTCCTACTTTCCGCTGAACGTGTAAAGGTTCCCCTCGTCGAGATGCAGTATCAGGACCATAATGCCGCTTACGAAGGAAATACCCGTGGTATGATCGAAATTGTTGTGGCCACCGGGTGCACTGCTATCCCACGTCTCCCAGAAACCGTCGGCCTGCTGGTGCGAAATCAGCTCTGAAAAGTAATCGGCCACGTACTTGTCCCACTGTTCCTGTCCGAGGGCGGCCGAGCCGAACGCGCCGCAGAGGTAACCAATGGCCGCGGAAGAGTATCCCGCCGGAATCTCGCTGAAGTGCGCCTTGAAAAACGTGCTCCAGAGGTCGAACTTTGTACTGCCGTTCTTGCCCGCGTACAGGACGCTTATCATCGCACCGCCCACCCGGTTTACTGCACCGGGAGCGGAAATCATGCGGTGGTCGTAGGTAATATAGCCGTCGCTTTTTGTCAAGTCGTCAACGTATTTGCATGCTGAATCCAGCTTGCTTGTGCTGGCGCCGGCCTTAAGCCCTCCGGCCATGGCGAGTATGGCGAAGGTGGAAATCATTTCAAGGTCGGTATAACCTATGGGGTTGACGAGAGCGTATGGACCGTGCGCATAACCGCCGTGCGACATCTGGCATTCGTCAAGTGTCTTCATCCCACTCGTGAGGGCAGTCGAGTAGTTTGCGCCGTGGAGGACCATCTCGGAGAGGAACCAGGTGCCTATGGCAATATGCCATGTGTTGTGGCTGAATATGTTGTCATCAGCGCCTTTTTTTGAAATGTTCTTTGCCACGTAGTCGGCCGTGGCCTTGAGCGCGCCGGCAGTGGGGTCGTCGCCGGCCGCCAGCATGGCAAGGCCGCAGAAGGCCGCCACCGTGCGTTTGTACCCGGCATCGTTCCTGCTCCAATTGCCTCGGACCCACTCAAGCCCTTTGCCCGCAGCATCGGCCCAGTTCGCGGGCCTGTTGGGCGAAGGCGAGATTGTTCCACCGGGGCCGGGACCGGGACCCGTACCGGTGCCCGTTCCAGAACCTGTACCGGTACCGCCGCCGCTCCCGCCTCCACCGCCTCCTCCTCCGCCGCCGGAACAGCTTGGAAGGAGAACAAAAGCGAAAGACGCGATCAGCAGAAGCAGGAATACAATAATGCTCTTTTTGAAGTCGACGAATAAGAGCTTGCGGTTTTTCTCTTTCATTCTCCGCTTCATGAACTTTCTCCTTTGCAGAGTGCAATACGCATTATTGAATCGTCACGTTGCATGCAGGCGGTGCGCCGCCCGGGCCGGGGTGGTCCCAATTATGATTCTGCAGCATAATGTTCCAGCACTCCTGGCTCTGGACGCAGGTATCAGGGTCGCACCACTTGATTAAGCCTTCTGTGCCTCCCGCTCCCATGGAAGCTGCCTGGACGCAGACGCCATCGTTAACGCAGCTGTATTCCTCGCCATTAAAAGGCCCGACCCAGCCGTGTCCGAGTTCGTGCATGAAGATCTGCGAGTTGACCGTGCCGGTCACTAAAGTTATCTGCCAGCCGCCGCTCGTACTCATACACCATCCAATCGGGTTACTCTTGGGGCCTTTAATCGACTGTATTATTACGTCGCCCTGTGAGCTGTTGTTTACCAGCGTCTGATCCCGAAGACATGCCTGACCTTCCGTCCCCGTCCAGAGGCTGTTGTTGTGCGTTCTGATCCGGTCAGCCATATATTCCAGGTCAGCCTGTGACGCGTTTTCTTCGACACCCCAGGTCAGGTCAAGCGCATCGGCATCTCCGATATTGCCTGTTCCCGTGCCTGTACCCGTGCCTGTACCGGTTCCCGTACCCGTACCTGTACCGCCGCCACCACCGCCGCCGCCGCCTCGGGAAGACTTATGTTTTTTGGAGCAGCCGGAAACCGGCAGCGAAATCGCCACGGCAAGAAAGAGAATTAGAAGTCCGGATTTTTCGAGTATTGCTGGGAGTTTGTGCTTCATAATCTTCTCTCCTTTTGTGTCTCAGTACTTAAATGCCACCGCAGCCTCGGGTCTGGCGCCGGTGGCGAGGTAAGCGCCTAGAAACCGCCGAAAAAAGTGTTGTTGACGAAAATAGACAAATCTTTCCCCGCAATCACCAATGTCATATAGTAATAAGGCAAATATGATACCGCCGACGGTTTCAAGCCCCAGGCCGTCATATCTCTTTTCAGCTCAATAGGTTATCGAGGGAAAACCTCGTTTGCAGCGTTGGCGCGTCAGACCTTACACTTCATTCAGACTTGTATGGAAAAAAGTTTTCCCAACAATATGGAGCACATGCCCTGGTGGAGATTTTGCTTCCCAAGCTGAATGTCGAGGGTTCGAGCCCCTTCACCGCTCTTGTGAAATAGACTGAAATAGAGTGCAGCCCTGTGCAAAACAGTGCATGGGGCTGTACTTATGTTAATGGCAAAGGTTGGTGTAAATTCGAGGTAGAGTGCAATAAAGTGAAATAGAATGCAGTATATTGCAGCTGCTCTGGATAAGATTTGGATAAGAAACAGAGGGGTGCCTGTATTTTCCGGTACTGTTCAAGGCAACTCAAGTCAGGGTATTAATGCTTTGTGGTGGAAAGATGGTTATAATCCCGCTTAGGGTGACGAGTGTGCTGAGATCCAGCTCCAGCAGTCGTTGTAGTCGTGGATGTCGGGGCTGTGCCCGCCGGAGGGTGAGAGCACTACCGTCGGGTGATCGTACTGTACAGCGGCATTGTAACACCCCTGCACATGGCTGTAGAAACCGTCGCTCTGCGAGCAGGACCAGTATACGGGTATTTTCCACGCTGCGCGCTCGATGTCCCAGCTCGGCGGCGTGTGCAGAAAGCCGCACGACATCATGAATATGGCTGCCCATTTCTTCCCGGTATCTTCGGTAACCGCGCGTGTTCCGGACTCGATCCCGCCCTGCGAGAAGCCGCCCACGTAGCAGTGCTTGACCAGGATATTGTACTTGGTCTTGGCATCATCGCGTATTGCCTCGGCGTTGGCGCTGCACCCGGACGGTGCGACAACGATGAAGCAGTTGCTCCCGGCCACGGGCTTCCAGTTGCGCATCATCTGGTCGGGGCTGCCGCCCGACCCGTGCAGTCCGACGATCAGGGCAACCGGCGTTCCCTCGTTGTAGGAGGCGGGAACGAACACGGAGCAACTCGCGCCGCCAAGCGTCTGGTTGGACGATCCAGTCGGTCCGCCGGACCCTCCCGAGCCCTCACCCCCGATTGTGCCCGTGCCAGTCCCGGTGCCTGAGCCTGTGCCCGTCCCGGTCCCTGTGCCGGTGCCTGTGCCGGTGGGAGTGGTTTTTATTTTAGTTGAGCCACTACCACTGCTACACCCCGGCCAGAAGAGCGCCATGGAACTGATAAGCAGGACAACGAAAAACACGCGGGTGGTTCGTTTCATTGCTAACCTCTCCTTATTCGTCCTCCGGAACGTAAGAGCAGGCACCACATGGAGGACCTGGTTTTCTACAGGACACATGCAAAGCCGCTGCTACTGTTGTATTTCCACCGTGCATGTGGGATGATTTCCCGGGTCGCGGCCCGTGTGCGTCCAGTTCGGGTATTCCTTCAGTATGTGTTTCCCCCAGCAATCGAATGCAGGATTACTGGCCGACATTTCGCAATCAGCCTCGTCGCAATAGTGCTCGAGCGGTTCCTTGCGGTCAAAATCCACATCACTCATCGCACAGACGTCGCAGCCGTATTCCTCCGTGCCTTTTTTAAATTCGCCGTGGCAGAACTCGTGCAGAAAAATGTCGAACGGAACTATGCCCGACAGCCCCATCAGCCACCCGTCCTGAGTCTCGCGGCTGATGGCCATGTTCCTGCCGCCGCCGGTAATGAAATAACTGTCGATGTTCGTGAAAACGACGTCAAAGTCCGCTTCATAGAGCTCCGGCTGCGAATACAGGGGTCCTCTGTCAATGTTGTTCTTGAGAGTCTGGCTCCTGAGATGCATCTGTCCCTCGGTGGCCTTCCACACGCCGCGGGCCAGTTCGGTTTTGATCTGGTTGGCCATTGCCTCGAGCCACGAGGTTGGCGCGTCCGGCTGTACCCCCCATCTCAGGTCCTTGGGGACCGCGCCACCCGGGTCGCCGGTACCGGTTCCGGTACCGGTGCCTGTTCCGGTGGGCACAGGAATTCCACCGCCGGCGCCTTTTGAGCTCCCGCCTTTGCTGCATCCTGACTGGCAAAGAAGCGTTACCGTGAGGACGAATATGAGGATTACTGAGTAACGGAATAGAACATTATCATTCTGTTTCATAATCTATTTCGCTCCCTTCAATAATCTTTGACAAGCATCACGCTCAGCTTCCGTTTACTACTGGATATCCACCGTGCAGGCGGGCTGGCCGCCCGGCGCATTATTCGTGTGTGTCCAGGCGGGGAATTTTTTCAGTATGCAGTCTTCCCAGCAGTATGCCTGGGCAGTGCCACCGACCGTACAGGTTGTCTTGTCGCAGTATTTCTGCCAGTCGTCCGGACGCATATCTCCTCCGCCCATCACGCACGTGGTACAGTAGTATTCTTCCCCGTCCTTACCGAACTCGCCGTGGCCTATCTCGTGCAGGAAGTTGGCGAGCGTGCACCCGGCTGGTATCCACATGGTGAACCCGCCTGCGCGATGAGGCTGGGTCATGCCCCCCGTGCCGTTGGGATTATATTTATCGTTAAGGTCAACATGCGTGAAGTATATCTCGGCGTTGCCGCTCCCTTTCAGGGTCTGGTTTCTGAAGTACATCTGTCCCTCGGTGGCGTTCCAGATACCGCTGGCAAAGCCCTGGATCCGTTCTGACAGGGCTTCCAGGTCCGACTGCGATGCGCTCACCTCTACCGCCCATGTATAGTCCCTGGGCACGGCGTTTCCCGGGTTGCCGCCGTTACCCGTTCCGGTGCCGGTTGAGGCTATGCCGCCGCTTCCACTGCTCTTGCCATTACCGCCGCAGCCGGGGCAGGCAAAGAAAGCCAGAGAAATAGTAAGAAACACGGTTATCACGACGCCGAAAGGAATTCTTGTATGCATTTTCATATCCCCGAGCTTGAAGGGGCGCAGCCCAACAACTAAGAAACAACTTTTTAGTTTTTCACGTTGAAGTTCTTCACCCAATCCCAGGCATCTGCTCGCTTGTGGTACTGGCTTTCGGAAATGTAGTGGCCGCACCCCTGGACGATGTCGTAACGGACCGTGTAGCCCTGTGCTTCGCGGGCGGCACATGCCTTCGGAATGGCCTGGGCATAGGCCGTATCGAGGCTGCCGACGGCGTAGTAGTACTTGGCGCCGTTCGGGCGTTCCGACGGGATTGAGGGAGCAGGCTGATAAGAGCCCGGGAACGACATTGCCGCGGCGACATGTCCCTGATTGGCATCGGTAAAGATAATCGCTATATTGCCGCCTGCACTGAAGCCGGCATAGTAATAGCGCGCCTTGTCCACGTTGTATTCCGCTTCGAGTTTCGGCTCCGTCTGGCTTATTTTGGAGTGCAGCGCAGGCTCGTTGTTGTACTCATCGAGGTCGATGATAATAATGCCGTTTGCATCGGCGACGGCCTTCCAGTCGGGGATATTCTCGTTGAACAGCCACACAACCGGGGAAGCAAGAGTCGCCGGGTTATACGAAGTTGGAATGTAAACGGTGACTCCGCCCCACACGCCTGTGCTGCCCGGCGAAATGTTCCCCCCGGACCCGCCCGAAGGATTGACATTTGAAGTACCCCCGTTTGGTAGCGTGCCCGTGCCGGTTCCCGACCCGGTGCCGGTCCCTGTGTTTGAGCCCGTACCGGTTCCGGTGGGAGTGGTCTTTATTTTGGTTGAGCCACTACCGCTACTGCACCCCGGCCAGCAAAGTGCCATGGAACTGATAAGCAGGATAACGAAAAACATACGGGTTGTTCGTTTCATTGCCAGGTTCTCCTTTCAACTCCGATCAGATAACTCTGAGTACTGACTGAGTTGTGGTTGTTACAGCATTGATGCTGGTCTTGTTTTTTGCCATTGAAACCTCCATGAATCTAATAGGCTATATTTGCAAGAACCGTACCCAATGACCCCGAGAAGGCGTTTCCGCGCAACTCGTGTGCTGCTCAGGGGATATAACATCATTCAGGTATATTGGGGTGATGTGCTGGAATCAGTAAAGCGTCCAAACCTGGTCATTTCATCCGAAACAGGATAAGTTCGGCTTGACTGACGTTTTCCCCGGGAGTATAATGCGATTATTGGAGGCATATTATGGCAGATACAAAAAGTGAAATCAGGCGCAGAATAAGGGCTATTCTGGATGATGAAGAAAGTCTGGTTATCGAACTGCCCAAGGTAATGACCGAGGCCGGCAATTTTGATACTGCTTTCCAGGCGGCTGAAGCGGAGCGGAAGAAAGAAAAAAACACTGTAAAGAAAGCAGTCATAACAAATCTGATTTCCAGAATCCACTGGGACAGCAACCGCTTTGAAGAGGCGGAAAAGGAAGCCCGCAAATCTGCCGAGAAAAAGAAATTGCCTAATCCCGTGAAAGCCTACGCCTATTGCATGATCGGCGCGATTAATTTGAGAAGAGAAGAATACGCGCAGACTGAAGCAAACTGTAAAAAAGCTCTCGCCCTGATAGATGAGAAAGAAGACGCCGTCCTTGTCCACGTCCTGAATCTGATTGGAGTCGTGCACTACCTCAAGGGGAAGTACTCTCTGGCTCTGGAATACCACAAGCTGCACAAGGAAGTCTCGGAAAGGACTGGAAACAAAACCCAGCTTATCCGGGCTGTTGGGAATCTTGCCATAACTCTTTTCCGCCTTGGCAGGTCAGAGGAAGCGATTGAGTACCTGATGCAGGCCAGGGAAATCGGCATTGAGCTGGGGGACAAGATAAGCCTCGGCTACACCATGAACAACCTCGCATCCTATCATACCGGCACGGGTGAGCCCAAAAAGGTCATTGCCGAGGCAAAGGAAGCGCTCAGGATTTTTAAGGAAATCGGTCACAAGTGGATGTTTACAGACTGTCATTTGAATTTTGCCAAAGCATACCTTGAGCAGGGAGAGAACGATACCGCTGCCAAACACGCTGCAAAAGCACTCTCCTACGCAGAGGAAATGGACCAGAAAACTAACGTACCGAGAGCACATGAGCTTCTGGGGAAAATACTGTCAGCGCAAAACAATCCCGTAGCAGGAACCCATTTCAGGAAAAGCATTGAGCTTTTTGAGAGCATGCCATCCGACGGGGACCCGGAGGGTGTTGAGTTCGTTATGCTTGCGTACGGCAAGTACCTGCTGGGTCAGGATGAACCTGGAGGTAAAGAGTATCTCGAAAAAGCAGCCAGGATACTGAAGAAAAGACCTCCGACAATCCAGGTTAAACATGCAAGAAAAGAACTGTCAGGGTTGCTGGAAAGCATCCCAAAAAAGCTGTTCCCGGCCAGGGAAGAGGAGGTCGTGTGGATAGAGCAGGACCGCGACAATCTCAGGAAAATCCTCGAGATCACCAAGGCGATCAACTCTGAAAAGGAAACGGAAAAGGTTCTGGAACTCATCCTTGATACGGCAATCGAAACAAGCGGCGCGGAGAGAGGTTTTATCGCCTTTTTTGAAAACAGTCACTGGAAATATGAGACCCAGAGAAACTTTGTCGGCGATATTGAGTCCGAGCCTGATTACCCGACAATCCGTGAAATCGTCACGGACGTTATGTCGAACGGGACGGTACTTACGGCAGGTAACATCGCAGAGTCGGAATCCGCAGGCAGGATAATTACGACGCCCCCTCGCACACTGAAGGGTGTTTTTACATTTCCGCTGGCAATAAAAGAAAAGTTATTCGGTGCAGTTTACCTCGACAGTCGTTTTGTCGTGACGGATATCCCTCCGGAGACAATCGATTTTCTTGTTACACTCATGGAACAGGTCGCCCTGATAATCGACAAGGCGCAGTTGTACGAGGAAGTACGCACCCTGAGTGAAAAGCTGGGTGAGAAGCTCGAAGAGACGCGCTCAGAGCTCGAAAAGAAGCAGCACGAACTCGAGCAGCGCTACAGCTATAAGAATATAATCGGTAAGGGCGCGAAAATGCAGAAGTTATTTCTGCTGCTGGACAAGGTAGTAGAAACCGAACTTCCAGTATATATTTCAGGCGACAGCGGGACCGGCAAAGAGCTTATCGCAAAGGCTATTCACTATAACGGCACGAGAAAAAAGAAGCATTTCGTTGCATTGAATTGTGCCGCGATACCGGAGAGCCTTCTCGAGAGCGAGCTTTTCGGGCATGAGAAAGGAGCGTTCACCGGCGCGGACGCGACGAAGAAAGGGCTTTTCGAGATCGCAGGCGGCGGCACGTTCTTCATGGACGAAATCGGGAACATGAGCGCGACGATGCAGCAGAAACTTCTTCGCGTCCTCCAGGAAAAAACGATCCGTAGAATCGGAGGAAAGAAATCAATAGCTGTCAACGCCAGAATAATCTCCGCCAGCAATATTGATCCGAGACAACTGGTCGATGACGGCAGCCTGAGGGAAGACCTTTTCTACAGGCTGAACGTACTCACGATAAACCTGCCGCCTCTTCGTGAAAGGGTGGAAGACATCCCGCTCCTTGTGGAGCACTTCTGGGAAAAGGCTACCGGCGTTTCTCCTGAAAGCTCGCAGGAGGAAAAAGGAAAGTTCCTTAATCTGTTAATGAATTACGACTGGCCGGGTAACATACGGGAGCTTGAGAATGAGATCTATCGCGTCGCCTCAATCGGCGAAAAGGTTTTTGACACCGAATACCTGTCAAAACACATCCTGAAAGGCCCGCCGGGTGAGCAGGTTTCCATAAGCACGGAAAGAGTTTCCTTAAAGGACCTGGAAGAGTTGTTTAATGAAAAGCAGAAATCGTTGATTCTGGCGGCATTGAAGCAGGCAAAAGGCAACAAGGCGAAGGCTGCGAAAATCCTCGACATACCAAGAACCTCTCTCATTAATAAAATCAAAAAACACCAGGTTTTCTACGCCGAAGTCTCGCCCTGATCCAGTAAGAACAGCATATATCACGCTAAACCCTATCCTGTTTCGGATGAAACGACCAGAGTTGGACGTTTTCTGGGCCTTTCCCCGTTTTCTAAATGCCCGACGCATCCTTCATATCATCTTTGCGTGAAACAGGTTACGCGATAAGTCTCTCGGTGCAACCATGGGAACGGTTTTTGCGAATGATACTGATGTAGTAGAAAAGGAGCGCGCAATGGTTGCAACGGAGGATGCCTTGATGAAGCGAACCATATTCACGGCAATCTGCCTTATGATTATCTGCACCGCACTTGTTGTATGGCAGGGCTGCAGCAGCGGCGGGGGTTCGAGCAAAAGCGGCGGTGCACCCACCGGCACGGGTACCGGAACCGGCAGCAATGGCGGCGGCGGTCTGATAAGCCCTTCAACCAAGAAACCCGCGGGCACTGACGCGGCGGTTGCGAAAGCGCTTGAGTTCATCGTCAATGAAAACTGGCCGGGCACATCATACGGGTATCCGGCAGGCCCGGTGACAACTGTGTCTTTCCGCGGTCTGGCCTTGCTGGCCGCAGGTGATCTGCCCGAGTCGTCAAAAAGCGCCGCTGATTACGTTGCCGGCAATATCATGACAAGTGGCGTGCAGGAAAACTGGTTTCTCGCGATTGGTTCTATCTTCCTTGCAGAGGCGTACAAGGCCCTGGGTGACGAAAAGTATAAAACTGCTCTGCAATCCGCGATAACAAAACTGGAAAAGAACATCGAGCCGACCGGCGCGTATTCGCACGACCCGCAGCATTCGTGCCCGTTGTATGTCGAACTCGCGGTCGTGGTCGAACTGGCCATGATGGCAATGGGGGCGGCAAAAGAGTGCGGCTGCACCGTTGACCAGAATGTGCTTCAGCAGGCTTCTGTTTATCTTGAAAAGTGTGTTTCCTCATCCGGCGGCGTAATGTATTCAATAGAGCCGGGAAATACGGGGAAAATATCCGTACAGCGGGCGGGCCACGGCATATTTGCATTCAAAGCCACAGGTATCTCAAGCGATAAGATTTCTTTAATGACCGGATTCCTGAAACAGAATTTTGGAGCTGTTCCCAACGGGCACGGTTCCGCTGCGATGGGATACCTGGGCTGCGCACTGGGTTCCATTTGCTCCGGACAGGAAACATGGGACGCTTTTGTTGAAAACTTCTTCCCGAGAATTCTGAGCCACCAGAATTCCGACGGCTCCTTCCAGGCGTTCGACGGCGATGGAACGCCCGGGGACTCGCAGATAGGGGCGGCCTACCGCTCTGCGATTTACACGCTGATACTCCAACTCGACCTGGGAAGGCTGCAGTTTCTCAAAGCCCGGTAGAAGCAGGAAAGACGAGGAAATAAATGTATACTTCGATTTCAATGACATTTGCGGACGACGGAAGACTCAAAATGCGGCTGTCGGGAAAGCTGACCGGCAGCTTCGCAAGGGAAAGCCTCTTGCTTCTAAAGGGAGCTGTCGAGCTTGGAAAGCAAAGCATTGAACTCGACCTGCGGGAGGTAACGTCAATCGACTCGATCGGTTCATCGATTCTTAATTGGATTTACGGGCAGAACGGTAATCTGGGCGTAGATATCCTGCAACCAGTCCCTGGAATTGGTGAAAACGAATTTCCGCCAATCGCACGCATTGTTTCTCCGGCGAAAGCATAAAGAAGGAGGACGGATAAATGAAATTCAGACTGTTCACTGTTATAATCGTAATATTCGCGCTGGGCATCTGCTCATGTTCCAAATCCCATAAGAGCAGCAACCGTTCGGCATCCGGCGGCACTGGAACAGGTACCGGCACCGGAACCGGTACCGGCACGACTACTTCGAACGGCAGCGGTTATGCCTACGATTACGTCTGGGCCATCAGAGGCGGCAGCGCCACAACCGCACAGCTTGAAGCCGTGAAAGGCGGCATTCAGAGACTT
Organism: Planctomycetota bacterium; assembly: GCA_004376375.1. GTDB lineage: Bacteria > Planctomycetota > E44-bin39 > E44-bin39 > E44-bin39 > E44-bin39. The sequence goes on along the minus strand of SOJX01000152.1, from coordinate 55,332 downwards.
TCGGACGGGCTGTATGAAATCGGCCACGGTGCGCAACACCTGAAACGCATCGTACTCAAGAACAATACCAATGACGGCGACGTCGTCACCCCCGTCGAGTGCATCGGCACCAACTCAATCGGCGGCGGATCTTACGCCAAGACATCAATGGGACCCAACGGCTGGTACATAACATGCGGCGGGGCGGTGGACCGATTCACTTTCGCGCACGAACACGGCCACAAGGAAGATTCATTGAAACTTGCCGGCGGCGAGCGTGAGGAAGAGTACGGCGGCGGCGGTTGCCCCTGCGTCATGAGCACGGGTGCTTCCGGAGGCAAATTCCAGTACTGCGACGACACCAACCATAATTACAGCTTTAAATCCTGCTGGGCGGCAATAAGGAACTCCACTTCGATGACCCACACCGACGGCGATTACTCCTCCGTCGGAGCGGGGCCGACGACCGAAGTCGTGATTGAGCCTTAATGCAGAACAAGGAGAAAAAGCAAACAGGCTGAAAACCGGTGAAAGGCTAACTGAAGACAATCATTCCTGTTTGTTGAAGGAGAAAGGCCATGAAGAGGGTCGCAGGCGTTTTGATATTGGTGATGCTGCCGGCGATTGCGTCGTGTCAGAATGTGCGGGCAACAGGCAAGGTAGAAAGGAATAACCATGCAATCCACACAGATAGGCAAACACGCGGAGAAAGCGATGCCCTTTCGTCAGAACTCAGAAGGAAGATCAAGACGTTGATTGGCAAGCTTGGAAGCGATGAGTGGCCGGAGCGCGACGAAGCGGAGAAAGAACTTGGAAAGATAGGAACACCGGCTCTTTTGCCTCTGATAGATACGTTGGGCTCAAAAGATGTGCATGTCAGGAGCAAGGCAGAGAGTATATTATATGCATTGAAACTTGGAGAAACCGATGTCATCGTCCTTGAGAAAAAGCTGGAAAACACCGAGGATAATATAAGTAAACTTATTCAAAAGCTGATCGAAAAGGCGAAGACAATCCCATCCGACCCCGATGGCAATTTCGCGCTCCAGGTCAGCAACCAGAGTTTCGCAATCGATCCGGTAGACATAGAGATACGAATAGACGGGAGGCTTGCTGTCAGAGATGATTTTTGCGTTGACGATCAGCACAGCCGGGTAAGGTTCACGTTCAATATTAAACCCGGCAGGCACAAAATCGAAGCAGTCAGCAAGAAGGGGGAGGCGAAGTTTGAGAAAGAGTTTGAAATCACAAAAAAGAGGCACTGGGCCGTGATAGACTACTGGTATTATCCAATGGACCAAAGGGGCTTACTGATGAAAGGCCCGCCTACTCCAAAACATCTCAGTTTCAGAATATCCGATTCTGTCAGTAAGGGCGAATAACAGGAAAAAATGTTATTATAATATCAGGCGCTCCATTAGCCTGTTTGTTTCACGAGTAGATTCCCCCATTCCCCACGTAGTGCTTTCTGTTGCAGACAAGGCCCGTCTCCCCGGGCCTTGTCTACTTAAAGACGAAAAGGGGAGGATAATGCAATGAAGTATTCCCCCGGAAAAAGCGTGAGAATTATTTCCATAGGAAAATAGGGGGAGTCACCCATTTCATTCAAAAGGCGGTGATTTCCATTCGCTGCCGGAGCAATCAAGGTTTTATAAAGGCGTGAAGGAGCCGACAAACATTAAGGACAATTTTTTCGTTTGCTGCATGCCTTTATTTAAACCACTCGTTTTCTTTGCACAGCTTCTCGTATTTTTCACGCTGGCCGGCGTTGAGGATGCCTGTGACCAGATCTCGCGCGTAATTCCGCAATTCGCCCATGCGCTCACGGTACATCCTGTTCAGCTCTTTCCTTTCAATCCCGGGGTTCTGGTCCTTTAATCCCACGTACAGCCCCTGGATACTGTCGCCATCTTCTTTCATTATCGTGTAGTACTGCCGTTTCTGGTTGTCGGTCAGTCCCAGATGGAGGCCCATTCGACGCACGGTCACGGCCAGGTTGCCGAATTCCTTTTTCTCCCATTCCTCGGGCTGCATCGCCTTCCGTTGCTGCGCCAGTTTCTTTTTCTTCTCCTCCTCCATGTTCCTTATCTCTTCGCGGATAATCTGTCTGAAATGCTCGGACTCGGTTCTGGGTGCAGTAATGGGTTTTTCTGCGTTACCACCGAAGCCTTCTTTGCAGGCCGGCTCCGGAGCAGCGCCGGAGCCGCCAGGTCTATCCGGTTCTGATTGCGAACCAGGCTCGTCAGAAACAGCGGCCCTTTCCCCGGTGATCTCGTCCACCTTGCCAAGTTCGTTAATCTGCCGGCGGATGTTTCTGATTTCACTTTCAAGTGTTTCGATCCGCGCACTTTCTGAACTGTCGGCGGCGGACCGATTTCCGGCCACGAGGAAAAGCACGAGCGCCAGCGTTGCTATAGCCGGTATAACGACAACAATTCCGGATGTGCGCATGTTAAGCCCTCACCTCTTATCGTTCGTCCGCGCCGATACACCATCCGCCGGAGGAAGGTCGCGCCTCCCCGTCTATGTCCGTGGTGAAAATACTCGTAAAGTTTTTCCCCTGCCCGATGCATGGTGATGCACCGCTGATGTGCAGAAAATCCGCGCTTGCGGGGTCGGTGCTTATAAATAGCGGGTCGGCCTCAACCGAGGCGCCATCCAAGGCCGTAAGGGTGATCCAGTCGGCCAGATTATCTTGAAATCCCAAATAACAGGTTCCCCAGTAGGTGGCGGTTGTCGCGAGGTAACCGCAGTTGTTGTCAAGTGTTATGGCGCCGGGAAATCCCGAGCTACTCTCAAAATCGAAACCGTATCCGATGAGCCTCATGTAAATAATGTTGTTTCGGATGTGTGTTAGTCCGTTGCCATAGCTCATTAAGTAAATACCGGAGCGGTCACCTGCAATAACCTGATAATCCACATCTATCGTGTTATTCAGGACATAACTGTCGGTGTTTCCCGCGGCCTGTGTAAATAGAGTAATGCCGCCATATGTAGGATATGCGCCGTCCTCGCGGGTTCTTCGGATAATATTATTATAAATTTTGCAGTCATCATAATAGTCAAGGTATATCGAATATTTCTTATAGCCGGTTTCTATTATCTTATTATTGTAAATTTCCACTTGATTCGCATATTTTATGTAAATAGCAGCATTATAATTCGAACCCGAAGACCCGCTGAGTCCTTCTTTGAAAACGCAGTTTCTTATAATGACGTTGTCGATACTGTCGGTCTCGTCACCTATTCCGTTATAACCCGTTATCCAGCAGTTGTCGATTGTAACGTTGTCTGCGAGGTCGCAGGCATAGTTATACGCGCCATTGGCTGCGCTCGAGCCCAGTATGCAGTCGGTTACCGTAAGATACGTGCCGTCAATCTTGAGCGCGCGGTTCTGGTCGTAGGAAGTATCCATGCTGAAGGCCTTGATGTGTATGCCGGATACGTCAATATAATTGGAACTTATCCTTAGTGTGTAACTATCAGTAACAGAATCCGCGGTGTAAACCGTCGGCCGCGTCGAGGAGCCGTTCTCGATGGTCAGCTTGTACGTGGCGTTGCACGTCCAGCCCGCTACGTCTACGCTTTCCTCCCACTCGCCGTAGAGCTTGTAAATAACGTTCCTATTCTGCGAAATCAGGTCCTTGCTGGATAGGACTGAGTCAGAGACTATATTCGATTCGGCGGCCCCAATCGTAGCGTAATCCGGATCGCCGCCTTCAGGCATGCTGCCGTTTGGCCCGATTGTGACAATCAATGTATCTGTACTTGTGCCTGTACCCGTTCCAGTGCCTGTACCCGTTGCAGTGCCTGTATCCGTTCCCGTTCCAGTAGCAGTACCCGTTCCAGTTCCAGTTCCAGTAGCAGTACCCGTTCCCGTTCCAGTTCCGGTAGCAGTGCCTGTGGCTGTATTGGTAGAAGTTGGCAGCAGGACGTAAGTTGTTCCATCGCTGCGGCCACCGCAATTTATAGAGAAAAAAGCAAGTGAAATGGATAAAGCGAGAAAAGCCAAAGGTTGAAACTTGCGCATTTCCCCTCCATAAAAGAAAACCAGATAAGTATTATCCTTCATAATTCATACTTCATAATTTCTTCTTCCCCTGAAAGGGCGGGACAATGAATTATGCCTGAAATAGGTGACTCCCCATTTTACCGCTTGCGGCGGGGACGGACGGCGGCTGGACGGCTGGGTGGCTGAACCTTTATTCTGATACCTGTACTACCTTAACAGCTCCACCGGCCCCGAAATACACATAATTGCCCGACACCTCAACGCCGTAAAGGGCCCAGGCTGTTACACCGACCTTGCAGGCTTTCATCGGGTTTGACGGATTTGAAACATCTACTGCCAAAAGGCCGGGTCGACCACTCATGACGATATACGCATAATTGCCTGATTTACGAACGCCGTAAGCACGTACGTTCTTATGATTGAAGCCCTCGGAATAGGTAGCGACAATAGTCGGATTTGACGGGCTTGAAATGTCTATTATCCGAAGGCCCCTGTCATGCCACGCGACATACGCGTATGAGCCCGAGACATGAACTTTGTAGGCCCAGCCCGACGCACTGCTGGAGCCGACAATTTTCGGATTTGTGGGACTCGAAATACTTATCACCCGGAAGCCGCTCCCATAATCCGCGACGTACGCGTAACTGCCTTTTACCCAAACGCCACAGGCAGCGCCCGGCGTATCGCAGGTGCCGACAACTTTCGGATTTTCCGGATCTCTGACATCCACCACCTTGAGGCCGCTTCCCCATGCCGCGACATACGCATAACTGCTTGTTCCATGAACGCCCCTGGCATCATCCGACGTACTGCAGGAGCCGACAACTGACGGATTTGACGGGTCTGAAACATCTACCACCTTGAGGCCGCCTGTAGTCGCGACATACGCATAATCGCCTGATGCATAAACGTCGTAGGCGCGACCCGTTGAGCAGGAGCCGACTTTTTTCGGGCTCGCCGGACTTGAAATACTCAGCACCGCAAGGCTGCCGGAATAATCCGCAACATACAAATAAGAGCCTGAGATATAAAGGCCCTCGACTTCACCCCCGGCACCGACTGATCCCACAATCTCCATATCCAGAGTTGTTGTCCCCGTGCCGGTGCCACTACCTGATCCCGTCCCTGTTCCCGATCCCGTACCCGATCCCGTCCCTGTTCCCGTTCCCGTACCCGATCCCGTCCCTGTTCCCGATCCGGTACCCGATCCCGTGCCTGTTCCGGTACCTGTCACGAATTTATTTCCCGAACTTTTGCTGCCGCATCCCAGATGGCCTATTACCAGAGCCAGCGAAACGATGAAAAGGATAGTGAACCTGGCCAGGCTGGTATTCAGTCCGGCTGAAATGCGTTTCACGTAATGTAGATGCTGCTTCATCGAAACCTCCGCCTGTGGTTATTGTCGTGAGATTTCGTAAGACCAGCCACCTTATCCCAGGCATGGAAAACGCAACATCGTCGCAGGCGTATTCCTTGACCGGGTATGAGAACTGCTCTACGGTTTCAGCGCATTCGAATCCACCAGTTTCCAGACACCGCCCCACACGTCGTAACCGACCATCCCGCTTCCGGGCGCAAAATAGTATCGGAACGTCGCGTCAAAGGCTTCAGGAGTGCCGATGTGGAGTACCTGTTCGATCGCAAGGCACTGGTCCGAGATTGTATCGCCGTTATCGAACGTGCATATGCCAACCCCCAGCAGAGAGCTGTCAGAGGTATATGGAAACTCAGAACCGTCGCCCCTTCGGAACACGCCGCTGTCGCTCCATATATCGCCGGCCTGCATGCTCGAAAGCCCAATCCGCGACGGTGGGTCGAACTCAGCAGCTTGACTGCTGCTCGTCAGCGACCACGGACCCTGCGCAATCCACAACAGCTCACCGTTTTCCGTACTGAAATAATCGGCGCGCAACTGAGCGCTGTCGTTACCGACCTGGACCGGCCAGCAATTGTACGTGAATATAGTGCTTGGAGTGCTGCATTGATAAATATGTGTAACACCAGCGACAGTGTATTCCCACCAGTTGCCCGGCGCATAGTTCAGATAGTCCATAATATTATAGGCGGGGCCGGTGCCTGTACCGGAACCTGTGCCAGTACCGGAACCCGTGCCGGTGCCGGAACCTGTGCCTGTACCGGAACCCGTGCCTGTGCCGGAACCCGAGCCAGCCGGCGGTAGATAAACTGTTTTACCGCTCGACTTTTTCCCGCAATCCGCCAGGAGGGGGATGGCGAAAACAAGCATTATGCACAACGCGAACCCTCCATGTTTCATAATCCTCAACATAATTTTTCCTCCATTATTATGGTTTTCCTTCTCCAGCTACTAAATACATTTCGCAAAAACTGTTCCTGATCGAATCAGTTCGACAGTTTTACATAACCGTTTTATTGTCAATGGGATACAAAAAGGAATACTTGTTTGCAAAGAGAGAGGATCGCTGAAAATACGTCCGAAAGTGGTCGTTTCATCCAAATTCGGACTAAAAAAGCACCTCCTGCATTCTTAGTCAGTTGAGCCACAAAGCCATACGTTGGAGTTAAGCAATCCCACATTATTTTTTCTCCCTCTCCTTCTCCTCCATCTTCTCCAACCTTGTGCACCATTGTGCATCCTGTACCGCTAAGGTCCTGCTAAGTCGCTGTATTTGTCTTGGAAACTTGACTTATCACCTTAATATACGTAGAATTATGGATAGCGCCGCCCAAAGGGAGTTCCGACAATGCTATCCAGGTTGTTCACCGCATTACTTATAATTCCAGCGTTTGCCATTCTTTCCTGCAATATCAAGGGGTTTGAAGACAGCCCATACCCGACGCCGCGGGTAGTTGTCGATACGCCGGCGGGAACTCAGCAGGAAGATGTAACTCTGACCTATCGGCTGATTGAAGTCGATGGCTCCAGTTCTGATATTAGCCTGCAGTATTCGACAGACGGCGGCGCCACCTGGAATTCGGCAACGGCCAAGAATGGTGATGGAACCGCTAACCTGCAAGGAGGATGGTTGCCGGGAATTCAACATACAATAGTATGGGATTCCTCTGCGGATGGAGTTACAGGCTCGCAGACCGCGCGTATAAAAATCACCGGTACAAAAAGGAGTAACGGTACTGAAGGTACGCCCGGAACTACTAATGATTTTCTGCTCCAGAACCCGGATATTATTTTCATCTCGTGGGTTTCAAAACCCGAAGGCACGGTTCGCCAGGTACCACTGACATTCACATGGAAGCTTGACACGCCGGGACAGACAATAGCGAGCTACTACTACGGGCTCGATGAGGACCCGCCGACGAACGCGACGATGAATACTTCCGTTACAATCCCCGCGCCATCACTCGGCGCGCATACTTTCCGCGTTTACGCAAGTGCAGTCTCAGGTCTGAATTCTTCGGATCTAACCGCGACCTTCACATGCGACAACGCGGCCGCAAACGTACCGCCGACGGTCGTTTTTACATCCGTCCCCACCGGCGTCCTTTTCGGTAATGACGCGTCTTTTTCCTGGCAGGGATACGATGTCGACGGTTCTGTTTCATATTACCAGTACGATATTGATTGCGCGGGATGGGTTAACTGCGGGCTTGCAGTATCCCATACGCTAAGCAGCCTGTCATGCGGTTGGCATGACTTCTCCGTCATGTGCGTGGATAACGATGGCGCGCCCTCTCTGCCGGAAACGCATTCTTTCCAGGTCAAAGGCAGCAACTTCATCCCCGAAATAATCGGCATAGACTACAGAACCCTCCCAACCAACAGGATAACCCGGTTCCAGGTGAGAATAAACGACCCCGACGATACTTACTGGACATACAGGTTCTGGTATGACAGCCCCGCAAACACGAAAGAAGAAGGTGACGGCAACACCTATTACTGGTGCGCCAGCGATTACCTCGACTATGGCGACCATACTTTCTTCGTCGAGGTCGAAGACGAGTGGGGTGGCGTTTCCGCGATCGGGTGCCGCTCCTTCACGGTTATACCGGCTGCCTTCGAATATGTCGGCCCGTTTCAAACGGGAACAATTAATGCAAACAAGCTGGTTGTAAAGGGAAACTGCCTCTACGCAGGCAACCCGGCAGGACTAGGCATATACGACATTTCAAACCCGCTCGCACCGAGCCAGGTTAACGATTTCGGTATCGCGGGAAGCTTCGCCGGAATCCTGAACGATACTGCCGTCTTCATGGCAGTTGACACCGACCCGTACTGCGCGGGGCTGGACCTTACCGACCCCTATTACCCCGTTCTCACAACCAGACAGTATTACCGCGACGGCCGGGCGCATATTTTTTCAAGCGACCAGTACATGTACCTGCTGGTTTCCACAAGCTGGCTGAACTTCCGCGGGTTCGACGTTTATTCTTCCCCTTCCCCGGGAACCGTTACTCTCGAGTGCGAGAGCATAACGAGCGGCCCTTTCCCGTACCCCATAAAGTACGCTCACGGGGGTGGTGGAAAGCTTTTCATTACAGAGCACGAGGCAGGTGTTTACACCTACGATATCACCAATCCCATTGCCCCGAAGCTGGAAGGAAAATACGTATTCTATCCCCTCGGAAGGTACCCGGCCGGTGTCCAGTCCGTAAATGGAATGATTCACCTTGTCGACGGCAGGGACAACTTCTACGTGCTTGACCCCGCGAACGCGAGCGAGCTCACACCACTTGCGCATGTCGCGCTCCCGGAATCATGTACCCCGCTTATAACAATCGGCGATTACGCGTATACCGCAAATACGGATTTATACACCATCAGGTGGAACCCCTTCGCGGGAGCGTCAATCGTAAGCACGCTGGCCAACCAGTTTGATATCGTAAGCTTTGCATACAAGGGAAACGCGCTTTATGCAGCAATCAAGAACGGCACTATTGAAGTCTACGACATTTCAAGCCCCGGCAATCCTGCCCACGTGTACTCGACGACGGCAAAAGTGTTTACCGGTATTTTCCCCGAGGGCAACCGGCTTCACTTAATGATAAACGGGCAGATGGAATACTATGACATCACGGACCTGAGTTCCCCCGTGTATCTCGGCAGCATATCGGTGGACGGCTCCCCGGGAACTTTCGCAAGGTACGGAGATTACATCTTTGCCTCAGGCGGCAACGTGTCTGTTATTCATAATCCCCCCGGCTCGCTGACGTATGAGCACGTCAGAACAGTGGACGGCCTTGGATCCGCTGGTGATTGTGTAATTATGGGCACATATTTGCTGGTGCACGATTACAACCTGCTGAAAATCTATTCACTAACAGATCCTTCGAATCCTATCCTGGAATACTCTCACAACATCAATAATACTTGTTATGCGATATCTGTTTCGGGAACAAGGGCTTTTTTCACCGGCAGCCAGATGACATGCTGGGACCTGGCTGACCCGGCAAACCCGATCAAGTCATCAATATACGGCAATATCGCAGGCAGGGGGGCAATCGACGGAAACTACGTTCTCTTCCCCTCGTCTTCGAGCATTACGGTTTCAGACTGGACAGACCTTTCAAACCGCGTTGACATAGCCGGCTGCGGAATTACCTTCGCCGGGTCTGTGATTACCCGTAAAGACGGTAACGGGTTCTGGGTGCTTTCGAGCACCAACCTCAGCTATGTCGATGTCACAGATATCACAAAACCTCTCCCGATTCAAAACCATGCCTGCCTGGTGAAGGCATATTTCAGGAACCTGATTATTGACGGAGAATACATATACGTACTTGGTAATTCCAACCTGCTGATCTTCAGAAAAGCCTGATATATATATTACCATTCATACTGTTATCCCGGTTTCTGGCCTCCTGATTCTCTACCGCAGGCCAGAGCGGAGTGGATTTTGTGGGAACATTTCGCTTATTCAGAAACTTGACTTGTCATGCATAAATACATATAATAACTGAAGCGCCGCTCTGAGATTCCCGGAGTAATCATCATGCAATCTGTGTCGTTATCACGGTCGCACGTTGTTGTGGCCTGTGTGTTCATTTTTTCAGTTCTGGGGCCATCCTGCAGTATCAAGGGCTTCAAAGATAAACCCTACCTTACGCCACGGGTCATCGTGACAACTCCCGCCGGCGTGCAACAGGAAGATATCACACTAACCTACCGGCTTATTGAAGTTGATGGCACGGGTTCCGACATATCGCTGGAATTTTCCACCGATGGAGGTCAGACCTGGAGCCCCGGGACAGCCAAGGGCGGTGATGGAACGATGGGCATTGCAGGCGGTCCTTATCCCGGCTTTGCTCACACTATAATGTGGGATTCATTCGCTGATGGAATTTCCGGGGTACAGACTGCACGGGTAAAAATCATTGCCGTAAAGACCATTGGTATTGAAGGCACGCCCGGTACTACGGATGACTTCCAAATACAGAATCCGGACTTTCCGGTTATTTCCTGGATCGCGAAACCGGAAGGCACGGTTCGGCAGGTTCCGCTGACCTTCACGTGGCAGCTGGACACACCATCCATCCCGATAGCGAATTATTATTACGGTCCCGACGAGGACCCGCCGACGAGCACGACGACGAACACGTCGGTAACAATCCCCGCGCCTTCCCTCGGCATGCACACGTTCCGCGTTTATGCGAGCTCGACTGCTGGATTAAATTCGGCAGTTCTGGCCGCAACCTTTACCTGCGACAATGCGGCCGCGAACGTACCACCGACTGTTGTAATAACAAGCGGGCCGTCCGGCACGATCAATCAGAATTCCACGTTTTTTGAATGGCAGGGCAACGACGTTGACGGCAGCATAACGTCGTATGAATACGATTTCGATTGCGGCGGCTGGATTGATGTCGGCCTCGACACATCCAGATCATTCATGGATCTATCGAACGGGTCACATAGTTTCTCCGTGCGCGCGAGAGACAACGATGGCGCGTATTCAGTTCCCGATACCCGCATCTTTCTGGTCGAGCTTAGCGGTCCCGGCGGACTCCCGTTCGAACTGGTTCAAATAAGTCACTTGCCCATGCCGGGCGATGTATATGGCCTGGACGTGGGGGGGAATTACGCCTATATTTCCGACCATGACACGGGCCTGCACGTCGTTGATGTATCGGACAAGACGAATCCGCAGATATTGTCTACATGTCCGTCCGCTGAATATCCGTGGGATGTAAGAGTTATCGGAGATTATGCGTTCCAGGCGGCGGGCAGGATTTTCGAAGTTATTGACGTTTCGAATCCTGACTGTGCCAGTCTTGTTACGTCGCTGGATATAACTGGCATCTGCATCTTCGTATTCGGCAACTACGCATACCTGGGCAATGGATCGGGTTTCTCAATTGTGAACATTTCGAATCCGCTAAACCCGAATAACGAGTGCACGGTCACGACCCCCAGGGGCGCAACATCGATATATGTGATTGAGCCGTATGCCTACGTCGCTTTTTCCGTGGGCGAAGTGGAAATATACAACATCACTAACAAGCAGAATCCGGTTGTGGATAACGCCGGCATTGGCGATTCGGCCAGGGCGCTTATCTGCAAGGATAATTATATTTTCCTGGGCGACAGTGACGACCCGTCTCTCAGGGTTTATGATATTACGGTACCGCTCGCGCCGCAGTTCGTTTCATCCACCGATGACACCGGCCTGGTGTCCCGGTTCTTTATTTCGGGGGATTACCTTTTCAACACGGCCGGCGGCGCAGGGGCAAGAATGCTCGATATATCAGACCCCGCCAATCCGACTCTCGTTGGTACGTCGAGTCATCCCGGACAATCGGCAGGCCTGCATGTTGACTGGCCTTACATTTATACAGTCGGAGTGTGGCGAGGATTGACCATACTGGAAATCAAGTAGTGACCTGCCTCACAGCCGGCCAAGACGCATAGCCGAATGAACTTCTCGGAGTATGCCGCAAAATACGCCCGATCCCCCATCTGATATGATTCGGTTTATAACGCTACCTATCTCCCGCGCCCGGGAAGATATTTCCCTTGCACGCGAAAAATGCCGGGGCTATATGAGTAGCGGGTTAGTCCCGTGGAAAGGAAAGGGCTTTTTCTGGGTTTCCGCTCCTCCTGCCACAGGCCAGAGCGGGAGCGGCGTTTCCTGGGCTGCACCCCCGGCCACGGGCGGCACCGGCGGCCACCGCCGCGCCTCCCAGTTTTTCCAAAAGGCCCAAAAATGCTCTTACCTATAGTGATACCAGCAGTTACGAACAACAATGGTGCTGCCTCGATAAAATAAATTTATTTTTTGCCATTTTATCTTTTTATAAAATGAGGGTTAAAATGTATATATTAATAGGGGATAAAGTTTGAGGTGGTATGTCGGACACGTTCCCCTGCAAAAGGAAGTATGAAGTTACCATCACGGATGGTGATGGTGTACAAATTCTTTATTGCGGGAAAAATTTTTTAACTGCAACTAAATTGTGGAATACAGTCATCATTGAGTATGCTGAATCGGGAAGAATTTCTCGTGTAATCATCGCTTTTTGGCAGAATGGAAAGCCCGTAAGGATTAATCGGAACGAAACATTACTCTGATTCATGCCTTAACCTGCTTCTTGCATGGCTCAAAAAGGAGATCTAGTATGTTTGGATTTCAGGAATTAAAACCAAAAATAACGATTACACCTGCTAGTGTTGAATGCCCAGTAAAAGCTTGTAAGAATACCGTCGAAAGACAACGACGGTCATTCAAACGCGAAGAGAGATTCTTTTGCCAAGACCATAGAATCTACATTTCGCCCTCAACATTTGAATACGATCAGGAAACGGAAAACCTGCTTTGGATGAATAAGGCAGATTTATCTCTTTTTAGAGCTATAAAAACTGTAAAACGAGAGAGCCGAATCGCGCGGGATAATAGTGAAGACGCGCTTTCTTGGAATGTATTTCGTTACCTGGAAACTGAAAATCTCTTATCCAAACTCCTATCCTCGATAACAGGGATAGAGCAGCAGCAAACCAAGTTAATCTATTGGTCTTTTTCGCAAGACCACCAGGGGAGCTGGCCTGAATTGAATAGTGCACGGCAAGAGTTCGGCGAAGAATTAAAACGCAGCTCCGAGCCGGATTTAGTGGCGGTTACTGACAAAGATATATTTTTCATTGAAGCAAAATTTACTGCGTCAAATAATACGACTCCTAGCGATAAGAATAATTGTCGAAAGTACCTAACCGGCGGAACCGAGTGGCACAAACAAGTTTTTACCCAAGACTTTAATACTATCGCAGTTATTGGCAAAAAGTATGAATTATTTCGGTTTTGGTTATTAGGTAGTTGGCTGGCTAACCAATGTCAGAAGGATTTCTACTTACTTAATTTGGTTTTAGCAGAGCGTGAAAAAAATATTGAAAAACAATTTAGCCCTTATATTAAGCCAGCAGTAAATCGTCAGTTCAAAAGAGTCACGTGGGAAGACATAAAAGACCATATCATTAATAATGCCCCAGAAGGTGAAGAAAAGAGTAAAATCTTGGCATATTTTACAAATAAAACAATGGGATATGATCATTCCGGTAGCTTACAGAAAGCATTTGCTTTTAAATAGTGACAAAGTTCATTGGAATGCTATATGTAAGGGGATTCAATTAGGCTTGTATGAATTATTCGTATCCAATTAACGCGCCCCTCATGCCGTTCCTCGTTTCATTTCCACTCCTCCCACAACGGCTTAATTCCCCATCTCCAATATATCTCCGGCGCCCGGAAGGATATTTCCCTTGCACGCAAAAAATGCCAAGGCTATGTAAATGGCGGCTGGTTAACTGTTTATCAATGAAAAGTCTCTCATAAAGGTTGGTACATAAAATGGGGGCAGGTCAGTCAGGCTGTTGGCTCACTTGAAAAATTACTTCGCAGGACGGCACGAAAGACACACTCTTTAATTAATGATACCTTTCTTTTAAGATGTTCAGTATGCGCTCAGCAGCTTTCCCATCACCATATGGATTATGGGCCATACTCATTTCATCGTATACTTTTGCATCATCCAGCAATCTGGTTGCACTATCAATAATCCGATAATTATCCGCTCCAACAAGTAAGACTGTTCCGGCGTCAACGGCTTCAGGGCGTTCTGTCGTGTCGCGCATGACCAGTACCGGTTTCCCCAATGAAGGAGCTTCTTCCTGCACTCCTCCTGAATCGGTCAATACCAGGTAACTTTTGCGCATAAGAAACAGGAATGACAGGTAATCGAGTGGTTCGCATAAATGAATGTTCTCAACACCATTCAATATTTCATTAACCGGTTCCTGAACGTTAGGATTCAGGTGCACTGGATATACAACTTGTACATCGTTACGCTGCGCCAACTCACGAATAGCCTGGCAGATATTCTGAAATCCCTCGCCAAAGTTTTCACGCCTGTGCCCCGTAACCAGGATCAGTTTTTTTTCTGATTTCAAGAAACTGAAGCGTTCTTCAAGGCGTTCTTTTATTTCATCGGTTGAGTCAATGTATTCTAAAGCCTGATATAACGCATCGATTACGGTATTGCCGGTAATAAAGATATTTCTTTTGTCAAAGTTTTCATTTAGAAGATTCTGCGATGATTCTGCCGTCGGGGCGAAATGCAGCATCGTCAACTCGGAAGCCAGGCAACGGTTAATCTCTTCCGGATAAGGGGAGTAACGGTTATAAGTACGCAGCCCGGCTTCGACATGCCCCACATCGATTCTCTGATAGAAAGCTGCCAGTGCTGCAGTAAAAACAGTTGTTGTATCACCCTGAACAAGAACACAATCCGGTTCCCACTGCTTTAAGATTTCCTCCATGCCCCTGAGAACTTTACAGGTTATATCGGTCAAAGTCTGATTTGTACTCATGATGTTCAGGTCAAAGTCGGCGGTCAGCCCGAATATCTCCATTACCTGATCAAGCATTTCACGGTGCTGGCCCGTTAAACAGATTTTAACTTCACAAAAACCGTCATCCTGCAACGCTTTCACGACAGGCGCCATTTTGATCGCTTCTGGTCGTGTTCCGAAGGCTGTTAAGATTCTTTTCATACCATGCCTCACAAGTTAGTGATTATTTTTCCTGGATATTCCGCAAAAATCCAAAATTACTTTTTCAGGTGACAGCGGCAGGCTTTTGAACTCATCATGAGCCACCAGGAAAGCGACAATGTCGGCATTTGCATAAGCCTCCGCGTATTCTGCGAGCTTAAAGATGTGATGTTCGTTTATATTGGGTTCAACAATGTAGAACTCACCGTCATTATCATGCTGGAGGACTTTGTTAACTATATATTTTGCCGGAGATTCCCTGAGATCGTCGATGTTTGGTTTGAAGGCAAGCCCCATCAGGGCAACAACGGGGGTACGCTCTTGCTGCGTTACAAAATCTCTCACAGCGCCGGCAATTTTCTCAGCGCACCAGAAGGCCTTATGATTATTTATTTCCCTGGCCGTTCCGATGATTCGTGATTCCAGCGGGTAATCAGAAACGATGAACCATGGGTCAACCGCTATACAATGACCGCCAACTCCGCACCCAGGCTGCAGAATGTTAACGCGGGGGTGATTATTGGCCAGGGAGATTAACTCCCATACATCGATACCGGCCTTGTCGCAAATGATTGAAAGCTCGTTGGCAAAAGCAATTTGAACATCCCGGGACGCGTTCTCCGTCAGCTTGCACATTTCTGCAGTCCGCGCATCCGTACCATGCAACGCGCCTTTGACAAATGTGCTATAGAACTCTTTCGCCTTTTCGGTTGAAGCAGCGTCAATACCTCCGATGATCCGGTCGTTATTGACAAGTTCGTGATGGACGTTGCCGGGCAGCACACGCTCGGGGCAATAGGCCATATAAATCTTTCCCGCAAGTTCCGGACGCTTGTTGAAAATCAGCTTACCCATCTTCCCGGTCGTCCCGACCGGCGAGGTCGACTCGATAATATATAGATCCCCGTCTTTCAACAAGGGGATCGCAGACCGGGTAGCAGCTTCAACGTAAGATATATCGGGCTCGTTATGGCCTTTGAAAGGTGTCGGGACGACAATCAAATAAACATCGCCGGCTTCAGGGCTTGTGGCGGCTTGAAGCGTTCCCGCCTCGACGCACTTCTTTACAAGCTCCTGGAGTTCCGGCTCATCGATGTGGATTTCACCACGGTTGACGGTTTCGACAACCTTCGGATTGATATCAACACCCAGCACTTTCTGGCCGCTTCCCGCCACCACTGCAGCTGTGGGAAGCCCGATATATCCGAGGCCCATGAATACAACTTGAGAGTACTGACCCATTATTTTATCTCCTCGCGCGGGTTTCTTCCGTAATCTTCTGTTGCTATTGCCCTAAACGGTCAAGAACAGCTTCACCGGGACAATTTCCTTCATAAGATATCATATTATTTCCAAAGCATGAAGACAAATCAGGAACAACACCGGTTCCAGAAATATATATCCCCACGGTGGGTATTACGTTTCCTTCACACCGCTTTTATCGGTTACGTGCTTGTCGGGTTTTTCCAGTTGTGTAATCCGTTTAGATGCCGCAGGCAGCAACCTTATGCAGGTATATATGCAGTTGGCGGCCAGAAGGCAGTATAACGGCAGAATGGGTACCTGGTACCGCCCCTGCACTTCAACAAAAATGTGTAGTATAATCTTAAGCACAATAATACACATTATCAGCATAAGGATCGCTGATTTTTCCTTTTGCACCGTGAATATAACCAGCCCGAATAATGCCAGTACAACAAGCACTCCCGCGTACCGCTCCACAAGAAGGCGCAGTTCGATTACAGAAGGCCAATACTTTTTAGATGGTGACTTGAATACTTTCTTAATGGGCCAATTGAGGCACCAACGGCTTTCTCCCCAGATCACCTCAAGCTTTTTAGTAACTCCCATCGCTACTATATCCCAGAAATCCCTCTTCAGGCGCTTCATTCCAAGTTTTTTTGCGATCTTGCTTTGCAGAAATTCTCTCTGACACCAGCTGAGCCTCTTCCCGGCATGGCGTTTCTCGAATTCAGACTTAACGAAGGCAATGTCCTCAATATTCCATCGACCATTGTGTTTTACCGATGTGCCGAAATAAATCGGATAACCGCTTTGCAGATTCGGCGTCAGGCTTCGCACCCGCCATTTCCTGTAGATAACATAATACGATTGAGCGAGCACCGCCAGGCCGAACGAAACGATAAACGGCATGAGAATCAGGAAAGAAACCTTCTTTTTGTTTCTGCCCGACATAAACAGAATAAAACATATGACCATGGGCACAAAGAGCAGGCCTAATGTTCGGGTTGAAAAACACAGGAAGCCGGCAATCCCCAGCGCAATTGCGGCAATAATGGTTGATACTCTGATATATCCAGCCCTGACATGCAGAAACAGGCAGTTGGAGAGAACCAATATAAGCAGCATGCAGGTAATAAATGGATTTTCAGTCCCGACAACTCCATTATAAAATATCATGAGCGGCATAGTCGCCCAAATAAGGGCTGCAATATAGCCGGTCCGACGGCTTCTAAATACATTTTTTCCGAGGATGTAAATCATAACAGTCTGCAAAGCGCCCTGTATGGCATTACCCAGATAAATGAACAAAAGAGAGGGTCCAAAGATCTTAATAATAATAGCGTTGATCATTGCGGCGCCGGTACTCTTGCAATATGCAAATTCCCCGTTGCTCCATTGAATCGAAGCGTTATAGATTCCCAGGAAGTCGCTGAATGGTATGGGCGGGACAAGAAGACACCAGCTAAAACGCAAAAGTAACGCCAGCAATGCCAACCCGGTGACGATAACCGTTGTTGAAAAACCGTTATCCCTGACAGTTTCTTCCGGAGTGGCGCACGCGGGGATCTGATTTTTTCTGCATCTCCAGATAAAAAGTGCGGTTAATGCGGCAGCGACGAAGAAAACCGCCCAGATGAGAAGCGAGCCGTACATGAAGACAACACGAAACAGGAACAGGATTAAGACAACCGCACAAACAGTACGCCATGTCGCAACATTCAACGTATGCTTCTTAAAACCCCTGCCCAGCTCTGCCCATTCAACCATGAATCCTCCACCGCCGGGTTTACCTCAATTTCGATTGAAAGCGGGCAAATCTACGAGTGGAAAAGTTTTAGCTCAGACGGAATAATGATTTCACTACTGCGGTCGGACCTGACACGGTCCGCAGAGGCCTTCGACATCTTCAGGAAGCTCTCCGGGTTATTGTACAGGAACTCAATGCCGTCGGCCAGAGCCTGGGCATCCTCGCCTGAAGCAAGGATTCCACAACTGGAATCCACGAACTCCGGGATTGCGGCAACGGCATTGGTGATTGGAACCAGTCCGGAAGCCATTGCCTCGTCACGGGAAACACCCTGCGCATCCATCCGGGACGGACAGAGGCAAACGCCGTAATCGCGATACAGTTCGGCCATCTCCTGCTGGAGCAGGAAACGTTCTTCAATGGTGACGTTGCTGAATTTGCGTAAAGGAGCCAGGGTTTCCTCAAACAGCTTTCCACGGCCAATCATTCTGAATTCCAACTCATGGAAAAACGGTTTTTCCGACAGCTTGAGAATAGCTTCGACAGACAGGTCATTCGCATACTTCTTCGATGCATAAGGCCGTATCGACAGGATTTTTTTTCGCTGATCCGCCGGTTTTTCGTGGAACTTGAATATGCCGGTATCTATCGGATTATGAATCATAGCGTAGGCGTCGTCAGGAAGCCTGATGCCGACGTCTTCCATGACTTCGTCAGCAAAATACTGCGAGACAAAGACAAATTTAAGGTTTTCCGGGACACTCTGGAATACCATACGCCAGAAAGCCATTCGCGTATCGCTTAGAGCTTTTGCTTTCTTCCGTTCCGACTCAGTCTGGTAATTGAAGTCTCGCCGGTGCCAGGGTTGAATTTCCGCACCATGAATCCAGACAACCACCTTGACCCTGTCCAGAAATGTCTTCAATACTCTCCACATATGTTCATTCAGAAAATGCACGAGCACGCAGGAATACCGGTTATCACTTAACTGAGCACGAAGAAATTCCTCCGAGCCTTCAATTACCTCCACGCCTGCAAATTCTCGATACTCAATATCCCCCTTCTTGAGACAGAACACATCCAGGTTTACATTATAGTCACGGTATTTTCTAACACGGCTGTGTACAAAGCCATTACGGTAAATATCGTCATAGGCCGGGAAAAAATTTGTCAATAGAAGACTGCCGGACTTCCCCAACTGTACGGATGGCGAGGGCTCACGGTGAGATAACTCCAGACACCTCACACATGCTGCACCGGACGAAGAAACTCGAAGTCCGAAACGAATCCACGCTGTTTCTTCAGGAATGGCAGTAGTTGCATTTTCATTCGCCGAAACAGCAGCATGCCCGATTCTCTGCTTTTTCCCGTCAAGGAAGTAGAGTACCAGCATGATATTCAAGCCTACTCCCACCTCAAGAAACGTTTTGGCATCAGATGTAAACCCAAGTTCAGAAGGAGAATAGTCTTTCATGGCGGTCAGATATTCATGTGTTCCATCCTCAAGCGTGGATTCCACAAAAAAGTCTTCTCCTTCACAAGATAACACAATTCTTTTCTCCGGCCGGCTTCCAAAGATTTCCGCCAGTTGCTTTCCGGTAATGACTGTGCCCGCACCACATATGCTTTGGCAAGGCTGAGCCTTTTTCGCTTTATCGAGCAATTCCGGCATGTCAATACCGCAATCCAGCGAATCCAGATCATTGACAAGCTCAACAGGTTCACTCGAGTTCTTGCAGTAATTGAATTCATCGACAGAAAAACAGCGGCCACGCAGAAGATGCGATTCCCAATCGGCCGGATTCAGTTTTTCAAACTCATTTTCCAGTATCTCACGATGAAAAACCGAAGCGCGTATCGGGAGCTCACCAGTCTCACGATAGCGAAGTTTGTCATTCAGAAGAGTCGGTTCCTTGCTTTTGGACACCGAATCATAATGAGCCGCTTTGCCGATGATTCGGGCGTCACAGTAACATCTTGCCAGCATAATATCCTGCAGAAAGTTTTCCCCGTAATAGTCCTTGGGAAAGAACACAGTATACCATTCAGCGCCACTGGAAAGCAGCGTCGGCGCCAGACTTTCCGTCTCCGTTTGCCCGTGCAGAGCGACTCCTTCAGCAACCGTTGTATTCAAAAGGTTTTCATCTGCACAGAACACATGCAGAGCTTTCGCCGGATAGGTCTGCCTGACATATGCCAGTTGAATCTTATTCAGTTCTTCCTCGTTTTTCACGAAGGCAATTCCGCAAACCAGTGGCAGCGACAAATGGAATTTCCCGTCGAAGACCTCGTTGGCGACATAACGCAGGCGGCATTCATATGTATGCTCGGACAGGACTTTACGGAGCGCTGCCAGTTTGTGCTTGCGTAAATGAACCTGATTATCGGTGATTCCTTTCACTTTGGAAACCAGATACTCTCCATCATCGGTACAAACGACAAGATCACCAAACAGCATGCGGACAGCATGCGAATAATTACTTACCGCAAGTGTGTTTGAAGCCATGAGCTCACAGACTCTCCGGGCAAACATGGTCTGGGATTGTTTAATTGAGTTCATATTGACGGCAAACTCGTAACCTTTATAGGCCTTGTCGATTTCATCAAAGGGGAGCGTCCCGATAATATATGGTTCATACTCGGGCGGGAATGCATAGTTTTCGTCATCCTTGCCATAATTCCGATCATAGATTTCAAACTTCCAATTGTCTGAAAGATAATCAATGAATGTACTCAGGTCATTGGCCCGTTCAGGATACCGGACATAATAGGCTCCGGCGAAACAAAAAGCATTCTTACGCTCATACTTTTCAACAGGATTTGTCAAGGCAGGTTGCGCGGCGAACGGCAGCAGAAAGACTCGATCATGGCCAAGTGCATGCTTATAACCGCCTAAGCAATCTATATCGGTTGTAAAGATATAATCAAAATGAGCAGCAAGGTTGATAAATGTATTAAAATGGACGGGATCCTCTTTATTCCAGAATGCAGTAGGGATATGCTTCTCATTACACCACGCGATAATTTTCAGTAATGGTGCACAATGAGCTGAAAGCAGGTTATGCCAAAGATCATCCTTCCCGCGCCAGGCCGACTCCACAAAAAGCAGGTCTGGCATGAAGCTTCGCATCTCATCTTCCCAGTCTTGTGGCGTCAACTGCAGGAAGTTTGCTTCCGGCGAAAAGGAAACAAAGGAGAAGGTATCCATTATGCACGCTATTTTCAGTTCTTTGAGTGTTTCCACATCAGTCTGTTTATGCTTCACATAACGTTTTACCTTTAGCGAACACGACAACGCATCCCGCACAGTTGGCTTTCTCACACTGCGTTGCTTATCCTTTTTGGCCCGCCGTGCATGATAGTATTCCTTGACAATACCGAGCAGATCCCCTGGAAGAGAACAGAAACCCGAGAAGGATGATAACGCATTTCTTAGAACCACGCCTGTCCTGTAGGCCAATGACTCGCGTAATGCAATAATCTCGGAAATAGCCGCTCGTTTCTCCCGGGTCGTCAAAGAAAGGGCCTTGGTAGTATCTGCAGCATTCTTCCTGAGTGCCGCGTGCTGTTTCCTGAGGTGCAGCAGTTTTTCTTCAATCTTCTTTTTTTCATTCCGCAATTCAGTGTTTTTTGTATTTGCTTCCTCAATCTGTTGGAGAAGCTCAGCCTGTCGCTCTTTCAATTTTTTCGCTTCCTCACTCGGCTTGGCTGCTTCTTCACTCGACTTGGCCGCGGCCCGCTTGTAGCTGTCGATATTGCTGGAAAGCTCACGATATTTAATATTTGCTTTATCGAGCCTTTTTCTTGTTTCCTTCAACATCTGATGATATTCATTCTCTACACTGGCAAGATTTGCTTCAAACGAACTTAGAATTTCTTCCGGGATCTGCAGATGTTGCTTTTTTGGATGAACTACACTATCGCGGGCAGTTGATGCAAAGCCAATCCATTTACCCAGGAAACATACAGAATCAATACTGAAATATGGATATATAATGCTATAAGGGCCTAGCAGATAAAATGTATGCTTATGATCCGGAAAATCATTGATACCGAATGGAACTGTTATAATTAATCGACCACCCTGCACCAATAAGCGGTGCGCCTGGCTGATGAATTCTTCGGGACATTGAAGGTGCTCTAATACTTCCGTGATTAGAATTGTTTCGAATTTATTATCCTCGAAGTTATAGCTAAGAAAATCAGCACAGTAAAATTCCACATTTTTCTGAACAATAGCTTCTTCATCGTTCAAATGATTCCTGGCGTCATTAATAACCGAGGCATCCACGTCAAGCCCCAATACACTTTTCTCCTCACGGCCCAAGAGAATACTGGTAATCCCCTGACTGCAGCCAACATCCAGAATCCGGTTACCCGACACCTGCTGACAGATCCAATTTAGCCTTTTTCGAGTCGAGTCCATCAGCTCTTTGCCAAGTTTCCCATAATAGGCATCGTTTATACGATCATGTAAAAATACCGAATTGTCCTCATGTCCATTCAAAGAATTCATAAGAATAATCCTGGAAAGTAGTGACTTGTTCCCAGACTTCCTATCCTGTTTTCCTAAACCAGAAGCGCTTCCGGAACAGCCAAGGATGTTTGAGCTTCCTCAAAAGTGGTTCTTTTGTGTGTAAGTGCGACATATTGCTCGTTAACGTCTTTAGGGACCCCGATGCCGACCATCTTCCCCTTATAGAGAAGGCAGACATAATCACAGAATTCGTCGAGGGCCTTGGCGCTGTGGGAGACAAAAACGATGGTCTTGTTTGCTTCTTTGAACTCCATCATCTTTGCCTTGCTTTTCTCCTGAAACGACAGGTCGCCTGCTGCAAAAACTTCGTCAATCAGAAGGATATCCATATCCATAATGATCATCACTGAAAACCCCAGGCGGGCCTGCATACCGGAAGAATAATTCTTTACCGGTACATCAATAAAGCTGGATAACTCCGCAAATTCGATAATTTCTTCCACCTTCTTGTCGATTTCCTTCCGTTGATACCCGTATAGCGAAGCACTGAGGTAGACATTTTCCAGACCAGTCAATTCCGGTGAAAACCCGACTCCGAGCTGGATCATCGTTCCAATGTAAGCGTCATCAGGAACTTTGATTTTCCCGCTGGTGGGGATCAGGATTCCTGCAAGCAGCTTTAGTAATGTACTCTTACCAGAGCCATTGTGCCCCATAACGCCAAGGCTGATACCGTTGGGAATTCTGAAATTTATATCGTCAAGGGCTCTGAAAATCGTTTTAGTTGTGCGGTAACGGCGATTGAAAATACCTACAAACCTGGATTTAAGTGTCATGGCACGATTATACTGAAGAATATAATCTTTGCACAGATGCTCGACAAGTATATCGCCGTTATCCGTCATAACAAAATTACCTTAAATCGCCTCAACAAACCTGTGCTGAAAGGAGTAAAAACAGACTATGCCGACACCAAGAGCCGCAACGGAATATGAGACCATCTGGATGCCACATTCAACGGGAATAGGGTGTCCATCACATAAAACGGCCGTCATGCTTCGGACAAAAGGGCTGAACGGAGTATATGCGATAATATACTTGAGGAATCTGCGCTCACTCAAAATGCTGATATTATATACGATAGGAGTGAACCAGAAAAGAATCCTGATGGCAATTGCAAGGAAATGCTCAACATCACGATAGAAAATATTTACAGTGGAAAGAAAAAGCCCCATTCCGAACAGCATAATATTTAACAGGATAAGTATCAGAAAAACATAAAGCCAGTTGAAATTGGGGAATTTTTTTAGAACCAGCAATGTAATGAACAGAACAGGATAGACTATCAAATGCTGAATCAGGCAAAAAATCTGGGTGGAAATCACTGGAATTACCCTGGGAAAAGTCACCTTTTGAAGAAGCGGCGCGCTGGTAAGTATCGCCTTGACAGAAGACATCATGGCGGTCGCGCAAAACGTCCAGAGAACAACCCCTACTATTATCTGGGACCGGGATATGCTTCTCATCCCTAATATGTATTTAAACGCTATGATATAAGTAATAATCAACATCAGCGGATTTAACATAGACCAGAGATAACCCATGATGGAAGCCCGGTATTTAAGTGTAAGATCCCGGGATACCAGATTCCTGATCAGGCATTTATATTTTGGCAGGGATTTCATATCTTTGAAGAAGTTGCGCAAAATCACAACCCGGCTCCCCTAAACGCTGCAAAACAGCAGTATATAAAAAAATAGAATATATTCAAGATATTTCAGGCTTTTCGGGAATGTCCGAGTCCTCAAAAGCAGAATTGCCCTCCGTTGCTTCATCGTAATGTAAAAAGGCGCACTGGACAACCATTTAATTGCATGTATAATAAGGCGAACGTAATTCTCAATGAGAGCGCGTATAATCAATGTTGTCAATTTCTTCAAAGCTTGTCGTTTTAATATGCTTGAAAACGTCAATCAAGCCGGCCGTAATGCCCACAGACAGGACTTGAATACGCTAAGCGGTTGGATCGGCATTCTATTCGAATCTGCCACCAGAATGAACGACCACTGGTGGTGGCGTATCCTGCTTGCCTCGAGAAGGATTATATCAAAATTACTTATGATAAGATCACTGAAGGTTACACCCTTCGATCAATCTCTCAAGCTGATGGACCATTGGGAACACCTTGAAATAGATATGTATAAACGCTCGGAAAAGCCGCAAACTTCGTTTGATGATTTGAAAAAGGATAGAAGTGACGCGGAAGAAATTCTCATGCAATTCAACGATCAAATCACGCGAATGCGAAAAAGCATCTGGTGGCGGCTGGGGCTTTTTCTACGTTTTACTCTGGGCGCTTTGAAATTGAAGAAAAGAGATTTTCGAATGCCGACAGTGGATTCCGATGAAGTTATGAAGCGTTATAAGAAATGGATACCGGCACTCTCAACGATTTCCTCCCACTCGGAAAGACAGCCTATAATTGATTCAATGGACCCGATACTATCTCAACACAGGGATAAGATTATTGAAGCATTAGACGGGAAAAATGATGGTGTATATGAAACGTTCATTCTTAAACTTCTTGAACACCATAAGAATGTTTCCAGTATGCGTGCAGTCCTGGAGGCAAACAAGCGCTCTGTGCCGGACCTGTTAAGGCAGAATATCGAAAGAACGGATGAACCTCTGGTCAGTATTATCATGGCGACCTTTAACCGGGCTGCTATAATCGAAGAAGCTATCGATAGCATTAAGGAACAGACATGGCAGAACTGGGAACTTCTTATCTGCGATGACGGGAGTGAAGATAATACAGGGGAAATAATCGCTGCACAGAATGATTCCCGCATTCGTTACTTCAGATTTGAGCATGGGGGCGCGGCAAAGGCGCGAAATTCAGGACTTGCACATGCCAAAGGTGCGTACGTCGCATACCTTGATACGGACAACCTGTGGCATCCCGCATACCTTCACATCATGATTGGACGTCTCATTCGCCACGCGGGATGCTATTGTGCCTATGCAAAGTTTATTGACGTGGAGCCAGCGGAGGATGCGTCTGAAAACTGGCAGCTAAAAGGATATAACGGACAGGAGTACAACTTTGAGCGATTACATGAAAAAAACTATATTGACCTGAATGCATTTACACACCGTAAATACATCAATCAAATTCTTGGTGGATTCACTGAGGACCTTCCTCGATTACAGGACTGGGATCTGGCGCTCAAATACACTTATATTCGTGACCCGCTTTATATAAATACTTTTCTCGCAATTTGCAGGCGCAATAAAAAATGGGACCAGATCAGCACTGCAAAAGATATCGATCACTCCGCGGTTATCAAACGAGTCCGGCAAAACGCATCGAATTATTTTTCACAAGGTTTACCATATAAGGATACACATGAACAGCCGGGAAAGATAACCGTTATATCGTGGGACATATGCCGAAACCACTTTTCAAAAGCCTATAATGTCGCGGAAGCCTTGCACCAGACGGGTAAATATAAGGTCCGTCTTGTCGGATTTCGTTTTTTTAATACGCCAATTTTCGAGCCGTATGCCGACGTTACTCCGGACTTTGAAACCTTCTATTTCTCAGGCGCGAAATTCCCCGAATTCAATAACGATTTCAATTACGCCCTGGAAAAGGCCGGTGATGCAGATATCATATACTGTATAAAACCACGCTTCCCCAGCCTGGGTCTGGCCCTGTTGGCAAACAACCGTTTTGGCACGCCTGTCGCGCTCGAAGTAAACGACCTGGAAACAATGATAGAGCAGCCGATTCATACGGAGCAACAGGAAGGTGTCAGCCTGGACGATGTTGATTGCAGTGATCCTGAACTGCTCAATCCGCGCTCACAGATTTGGTCGCGAATAATGGAAAATTGCGCCCAGAAAATGCCCTTGATAGTTACGCATAATAAAAACCTGGATACACGTTACGGCAATCGCACATTTTGTTTGCGTAACCCTAAAGACGAGAAATATTTTAATCCTGACGCATACGACAGAGATTCAATTCGCATGGAACTGGGCATAGCTCCCGGGGAAAAGGTGATTCTTTTTGCAGGTCTATTACGAAGGCATAAAGGAATTCGATATATTGTTGAATTAATACGCACGTTGGGCGGGCCTCCCTACCGGGCGCTTTTCGTAAGTTCGCTTCCAACTTCGGATCAAAAAGACCTGGAAGAGAAATATAAAGGAGAAATAACAATATTACCGCCCCAGGGGCGAAATAATATTGCCCGGATTAATTATGCTTCAGACGCGGTCATTCTTTGGCTCAACCCCAATAATAAACCAAGCCACTATCAAATGCCCTATAAGATCACTGATGCCTTTGCCATGAAAGTGCCGGTGATTGCAAATGACATTTCAGACCTCGGTGACCTTGGACGACAGGGTTACCTTCGCCTGGTGGAATATGGGAATTTGGAAGCTTTGAAAAACACCGTACTGGATATCTTCAAACAGCCCGAGAATCATCGCGAAATGGTGGAGGCGGGTCGGCGCCTTTACTTACGCCAATTCAGTTATCGTTCTACTCAGACAAACTTCTCTATTATTGCTCAGGCGGCACATCAACACCATGGAGTTCTTCCTGTTGCAAAAGAATTCGCCGAGTTCTTCACTCGATTCCACAGAGCTTGATAAAATGAAAATATAATTGCCCGAAATTCCACGATAAGCAATCACTGGCCTTGAATCTTGCCAATAACCTTCTTACCCGGCACACGCGACCCGTTGTAGGAATTGGAGGGCCTCTCCCGAAGCTTTCCTGAAAGAGAAGCGCGCCTACGAGGCGCCGAGTGACGAGGTCAAAAGGTATTATTAGAGGTTCCCTTATTGTATTCCGTAATCATCGCCCTATTGGGGAGACGGGAAACTCACCACCCATATCTCAACCGGCAATGCGCCGGAAGAATCAACGGGCGCGGCCTGAAGCACCAGCCTCGAGCCGGTCCTGTCCCATTCGAAATCCGAAGTCAGGTAGCGGACACCTGCCGGCGCAGCCCCGTTGAAATCCGTAAGTTTGATAATGTCGGCGCCTTTCTGAAGATAGAGCTCAAGCTTGAGAGTGCTCGCATTGCTCGACGGTGCCACCCAGCTCGCGTCGAACCGGCTGGAGTTGAAGGCAAGGGTCGCACCGGACGGGGAATACAGGCCGTGCTCGTCCCAGGTGGCGGGACTGTTGGTGAGATTCGTCAGACCGCTCCCGTCGAGTTTTGACGTGAAGACATCGTCGACATATGCCTGGCCGTCCAGCGTGCGGGAAAAGATAATCGTATCGCCGTCGACAAATCCGTGGGTCTCAAAGCCACCACGGTCCTCCGGCAGCCCCGCCCCGAAAATGGTACGGTGATTCGTCAGTTTCGCGGTCCCCGAGGCGTTTCCGTCATAGTCGGCGATATGAATCTGCCAGCCGGCCCACGGGTTCTCGCCGCCGGGCGTGAGCCAGAGCGGAAAAAGCTGAACGCCCGTGGCGATCCGCTCGGACCAGATAAGGATCGTGCCGTTGTCGTTGAAGTGGGGATGCAGCGCACCGTGATGGAGCGGGGTTTCCCAGATCTTCTCCGCCCCGCTTCCATCCTTGTTGATAATCCAGAGGTCGTTGTTTATTCCGAATGAGACATGGGTATATACAGTATGGGACGCGTTGGCGTTCTCGGCCTGGAAAATGATATGGTCCCCGTCGGGATGCCATTCGGGCTGGCCGACGAAGCCGGCAGGCACATCGATGTTTGTGAGAGTAACGTTCTGCAGGGCGCTGCCGTCCGGCTGCATCGTGAAGATGCTGGTATTCTTGAAGACATCGTCGGTAACGGCGTCGAAGGCGATAAGCTCGTGGGCGGCCGGCCCTTTGTACCACGCCACTCGGCCGCCATCGGCTGAAATCTGCGTAAACACCGGCGCGCCCGGGCCCGTTCCCGCTCCCGGCGAAAAGAAGTAATTCTTCTTCTTCTTGCAGCCCGTCGAAACGAAAGCCGCTGCCACTACAAGTGCAACACATAACAGCCTTTTCATCAGACACCTCCCTCGTACGCGGCTATGATTAGGCTTGCATGCCCCGCCTGTGCAGTGCAAGACGGACGCCCCCGAACAGTTCTTCATCACAACCTCCTTTTTGCGGCCGGTAACCTTCTTACCCGGCACACGCGACCCGTTGTACGAATTGGAGAGCCTCTCCCGAAGCTTTAATGCCAAAGAGGACCACAAGGACTACAAGCAGCACCGTAACTGCCGTATTTACTTTTGTTGTCATTATATTATTTTTCCTTATATACATTAAATGCTAGAGTGAGTTGAAGTATGCCTCCCATTCGGCGTGGATCGCGTCGATGTTTCCGATGTGCTGCTCGAAGGTGCTGAGCGAGGCGCCTGCATTGATTACTTCCATGTAGCCCTGCTTGTAACGGCCGTTGTCATAATGGAACAGGAAATGCGAAAGGCTCCACCATTCGAGGTAATATAAGTTGAAATACGAGTTGATGTCGGGCCCGCCCTGGCCGCTGACGATATTCCTGAGGTGTATTGTCGAGCCGCCCCGGTACGCGGGCAGCCACCATACGGGGTAGGAGAATTTGTCAATCTTACCGGGAATCAGCTTGTCGCTCTCATACGCGCTGGTGCCGAAATAACAGGCAATACCTTCGTCCGCCCACTGATAGACGCTGAAATTCGCCACCTCGTAGTTGAGCTGGTGCGTCGCCTCGTGCAGGAACCAGTGGTACGGGTTGGGGCCTGCATCGTCGTAATACATGTTGCAGTACACGCCGTCGTAGTAACCCTCTGCCCATCCTCCGCCGGACAGTGCTATCTCCCTGAACTCTGCGCGGTCCCTGAACAGCTTCACCTTGAGATACGGATGGTCCGAGGCAAGCGAAAAATGGGGGCTGAAGAAGTCGGAGTATGCAGTATACAGCGCTTCGGCCACGGCGCCAATAAGATAGGTCCGCTCGAGCGTCGCGGACGAGTATATCATGTAATGCTCGGACGCCATCTTGTACTCGAAGTCCCAGCCGAGCGCGGCGCGGTCGACATCGCGCTTCGCCGCCATATCTTCGGGCGTGAGCCACTCGTCGCCGTAATAGACCAGCCCCGGGCCCGGCGGCGTCGGGGGCCAGGTTCCCGTTCCGGTGCCGGTATTGGTGCCGGTTCCGGTGCCGGGCAGTTGTACAAAACTGGCTCCATCACCGTTGCCACAGCCGGCTGCTACCGCCATCAGACTCAGAATAACAAGAATAACCGCGTTTGTGCTCATTCGCGAGGCCGTAATGCTCAACATGAGTCTGTCCTCCATTTTTACTGACGAACACCCTGCCTGGAAACTATAAACTTGCATACCCCTCTTCGACGCTGCTTTTTATCAAAAAGTTCTATATATTTAATTATTTGATGCAACTGTTCCTCCTTTTATGTCGTCTGTCCTCCATTTCACTGACGAACATCCTAATGACCGGGAAACTGAATCGTCGACGTTTCCCAGAGGATATCCCTGCGGTCGGCATTTACGTACATGGCCTGGTATTTCACAATGCCTTCATGCCGGGAAAACCAGAAGACTTCGTCAAAGAGAAGCATGTTCTGGCGGAACGTCCTGTAGTGCATCTTTATGCAGTCAACGCATTTGCCGTACGGGACATCCACTTCTTCCTTCCCCAGATAGGTTGCCTCGAACTTCCAGCTTTCGGGATTTCCTATCGGTTTCCCCGTCTGATGATCGTGTTTTATTGCAGTAGACCTGGTGGTGAACTTCTCACCTGGAGGCATGTCACGAAAACCCCAGACGAAAGGCGGATCGAAATCCCAGTAAAACTTGGGGTAAATTGCGAATCGTAACTCGTACAGCGTATGACTGCCGTCCGTACCGAAATATTGCGTCCAGCCGGGGTCTTCCGACGAGTACTCGCGCATCGGGAAAGTCTGCACCGAGCCCATCTGGGTGACCGGGCCGATGTCTTTGTATGCGCCGCCGGCGAAAGTCCAGCGCCAGTCGGTGCTGAGCGGCCAGAAATAATCTTCAAAGTTAATTGGATCGGACGGATTGCCGTCAGGCGGTTCATAAGCCGGACCTGCAGGAAACGCTTCGGTGGCCTGGAGGCATCTGCCCAGGCCGCTCGAAGTAAGCTCCCATACTGATGCCATAACGCCGACCCAATCCAGATTGACATCACCGGGCAGGCTCCGCGAAGTCCATGCCGGAAATTCTTTAGTCTCGCCGATTGCAAGACCATCAATGTTTATGTTCGCGATTTCCCGGCCAATGCAGTCATAGCTTGTTTCGAGCCAGTCCGTTCCTTTTCTCAGGTCGTGTATGGCTGCGCGCAGGCATATGGGGCCGAAAGTCTCGGATGACATATTCGTCACGCTGCCGGTAATGGTAACCGTTCGCGAGGAATTATCGACCTCGAAAACCAGGTCGGGCGAGACCTGAGCAGGTATTTCTTTTCTTTCCTTGATTTTGGACTCGATATCCCAGCTGCAGGGGGCTGGATTCCCCACGCGCTCACCGTCGATGTGGACATATGGATAATCAGGCCATGGCTGGCCATACAGCCCGAGGACAATGAATTTATGCTCTTCAGTATTGAAAACGATGCTGGGAGGGTGGACCTGAAAGTTGGCGTAGAGTACGTCAAAGTCCTTTTTTACTCTTATAATGTCGGCGAGGTTGGGATAAAAAGACGGGAACCTGTCGAAGTATTCAACCAACACCGTGCGCGGGATTCCCCCGGTGTGAGGACCGGTTCCGCTTCCAGTCCCGAAATTCGGCCCGGTGCCTGTACCTGGTCCGCTCCCTGTATCCCAACCCCATCCCGGAGGCGGATGGTTTTTACCGCTCCTGTTCCTGCAGGCAAAAGCTGCAATTGAAAGGCTTATTATCAGGATTAAAAAGAAACCCGACCGTGCAACCACTCGACCCATTATTTTTTCCTCCAACTGACATTGCAGCTCACATGCTGCGTTGCGGCTTTCGATCCTTTAATGGTTAATTCACTATTACTACTTCCGTGATCGGCTGCGAACCTGATCCGGATGAATAATTGCCGTCAGTATGTTCCATCTGCGTGCTTGACCTGATGGCCGTCCAGCAGGAATCGAAGCTGTAATCGGCGGTGTTATGGTTTGAATCATCGCAGTACTGCATCCTGCCGCCTGATGCACCCGTGCTCATCACGCATGCACATCCGCTGCCGGTGTATTCTTCTTTCCTGACGCCGCCCGCGAGGGCAAATTCTTTGTGACCGTGCTCATGAGCAAAGGTATAGGAATCTACCAGCCCGCCGCAGGTAATGTACCAGCCGTCCGGCCCAAGGGATGTCTTGGCCCATAGCCCGCCTCCCAGTTTTCCCGAAGCGACAACACTGACCGGGGTAACTATGTCACCCCCTGAGGAGTTGTTTCTGATAGTGACTTTCCTGATATACTGCTGGCCTTGACCTATTGCATAGAGGCCGTTTGAGAGATTTTGAATATTGTTTTTCACGGCTTCCAGTTGGGCTGCCGTGGCGCTTCCTCCCCCAATGGCCCAGATGTAATCGAACTCAAGGTAAGTACCACCCGTTCCAGTTCCGGTTCCTGTGCCAGTGCCGGTGCCTGTACCGGTGCCGGTTCCCCCGCCGCCGGGAGGCAGAGCCGGCCGGGAACTTTTATGCCCGCTACTGCATCCGGCTGCCGCGATTATGGTTACCGCGATGAGAAAAACCGTTATCCGCTTTGCCATGGCTTTGCCTCGCTTGCATTCAATTCAGTGTATGACCCGACATCCAGTCGAAAGCGTCTGCACAACTCTGGGAGTCGTATGTATGGCCGCCGACGCGGCCGGATTCATCCTGGAAAACTGCTTCGTGTCCTTTGCTCTTGAATGAATCAACTGCGAACGACTGCCAGCCGAAATTGAAATCACCCGAGTTGGATGCGAGATAAACCGGCACTTTCCGTGGAGTTCCGCCCTGGTAGCCCGTCATGTCGATAGGACCGCAGAAACCTGACATGGCCGCCAGTTTTGCGCCGTACTGGCTCGTACCGTATACTTCGCAGCCATGAGCGGCGCCTGCCGAATATCCGCCCAGATACACGCGATCCGCATTGATGTTCCAGGTTCCCAGCGCGCCGTCAATGGCTGCATTGATAATTGACGCATCATCCGGCCACCTCCACCGGTCGCCCATGCCGCTGGCGGGGCCTATCCACACGAAGCCTTTCGCGTCAGCAGTGGATTTCCATTTTGCCATTTCGCTCGATGGGCTTACGCCTGCCCCATGGAGAAAAACCACGAGTGGAGCGTTCCCGCCATTCTCCTCCAGAGAAGGGGAGATGTAATAGAGATAATAGCTGCCTCCCGCTGAAAAAGTACCGGTACCGGTCGGCCCGCCTATCGGTCCCGTTCCCGATCCGGTTCCGGTTCCGGTTCCAGTTCCGGTTCCTGTTCCTGTCCCTGTTCCGGTCGGAACGGGCGTCCTCTTGCTGCTGCTTCCACTACTGCCGCAGCCCGCCAGGCTCATACCCAGGATAATAGCCAGGACTGCACAGAACTGTAGAAGGCGGCGCTTGCTCATGTTTCCTCCCCGTTTTTTTTACCTGTTTTGTCTGCACGCTCCAATATGGCGTATGCGCGGCAAACGATTAATCATTTGATTGTCTGAAGCGGCTTCATTTCTTTTTCGTAACGGGACAATACCGGCAGGCTGACTTTTACGTCTCCCTTGCCGTTTCTATTTGCAGCCCATTCGATTATCATCAATCCTATGGAATCGAAAGAAGTGCATTCCCGCAGGTTC
This sequence comes from Planctomycetota bacterium, assembly GCA_004376375.1. Lineage (GTDB taxonomy): Bacteria > Planctomycetota > E44-bin39 > E44-bin39 > E44-bin39 > E44-bin39. The sequence continues at coordinate 22,101 of SOJX01000152.1, read as the reverse complement.
AGATGCACATGCGAGTTCTGCCGCTCGACCAGATTACACAGCAATGCAAAACAACTGCGGGCAAAATGCCCCGTCAGCTTTGCCGAAACCTTCAGTTCAACGGATCTACCCTGCATTTGATTTTCCCTGATTCAACCATGATTTTCCCATTTGACACAATGTTACATAAGCAAAGTCTGTTCCATAAGAACTCCAAACAGGCCATTCGGGATAACGCAAGAGCATTCAAGATGTTATGCCAATTAAGGGCAAGGGTTAATGAATTCGCAAATACGGATATGGGTCAGGATTTCGACTATATGGTCAGATATCTGACTTTTTTATTGATACTTTGCTTTGGTTCAGGTATACTGGAATGGAATAAAAAAGACTGAGGATGAATTCATGAAAAGCCCATTTGATGATATCAGGGAAAAAATACTTCGCGAGCTTGACAAAGGAAGCTTCAGTATCCTTGTTCGTTCGTTGCTTTCGGAAAAAGGGAATATTGATTTAGTTCTCAAGGCAGCTGAGGATGTGCTTCGTACGGAGCGTAATATTGAGAGAAAGTCGATAATCCATAATCTGATTGCTGCAACATACCTCAGCATGCCTGATTTGGAAAAAGCGGAAAAGATAGCGCGGAAGAACGCTGAAAACAAGGCAGTGCCTCACGAAATACGAGCTCTCGCATACAGAGCAATAGCGCTTGTATATATTGGGAAAAAGCTGCTTCAAGAAGCCGAATTTTACTCCAAAAAGGCATTAGGTTTTGTAAAGAACGACAGACAAGACGTTCTGGCATATATATTCAATGTGCTTGGAGGCGTTTACTTTACCCGGAACAGGTGGGCTCTTGCCGCCGAGTATTTCGACCTTGAAAGAGAGGCCTGCGAACAGACAGGCAATCGCGAGCGATTGGTCGCTTCGCTGAATAACCTGGCCCTTACAAATTACCACCTGGGAAACGAAGAACACGCTTTGTCTGCTCTGCGAAGAGCAAAAGAAATCGCTGACGAGATCGACTCGGTCCTTGCCAAGGCGCATATAGCCAAGTATTCTTCCTCAATCTATTTCGATAAAGGCGAGTGGGACAAAGCTCAGCATGAAGTCGAATATGCCCTTGGCATTTTCGAAGATACGGGGTCCAGGCATATGCTGACCAGCTGCTACTACGACCTTGCGCAAATATTTCTAAAACTGAATGAAGTCGATAAGGCGGCAACATATGCCGCAAAAGCGCTCGAAAGCGCGGAAAGATTCAAGGAGGAAAGTCATCTTCCATGGGTCCACGAAGTACTGGCACTTGTATTGGCCGCACAGAATAATCCGCTTGCCCAAAAGCATTTTGAGGAAAGTATCCAGAAATTCAGGGCTCTTAGAGCAGGTGGTGTTCCCGAAGAAATTGAGTTCGTGCTGCTCGAATACGGCAAGTATCTGCTTGACAGAGACCGGGAAACCGGCATGCGCTACCTGTTCAAAACAGCCGATATTCTGGCAAACAGGCCTGAAACGACCCGTGTACTGAATGCTCGAAAAGAACTAAGGAAGCTTTTTAAACACATTCCAGGCGAATCGCTTTTGGACTTCAGGCCGCAAACCATGATGGAAAACAACGGGGAAAAAGATTTGATGGTACTTCTCGAAATTACCAAGGCAATAAACAGCGAAACGGATATGACTACCATCCTGGAGAAAATTATTGACGTAGCGCTCGAGATTAGCGGTGCAGAAAGAGGATTCGTAGCTCTCACGCATAATCATAAATGGGATGTCGCCGCACAGCGGAATTTCATCTCGGATATCCGTTCTGAAAAGGATTCCAGGTTCATAATGGAAGTGGTTTCAAAAGTCATGACTTCAGGAAGCGCATATACCGTGGGAAATATCAGTCAGCCGGAAGCACCTGAAGGCTCTGATTCGGTTAATCCCAGTACGATTAAAGGTGTATTTGCATTCCCGCTGATGAGGGAGGGAAAGGCAATTGGAGCAGTTTACCTTGACAGCCGGTTCGCCGTTATAGACCTGGAGCAACAGACGGTAAAATTCATGGTTATGCTGATGGAGCAGGCAGCCTCGGCTATGGTTAAGTCTCAGCTATACGATCAGGTTAAAAACCTGAACCAGAAACTTGAAGTCAGATTGAACAACACCCGTTCAACGCTTCAGCAGAAACAGCGCGAGCTCGAAATACGTTACAGTCATAAAAACATTATTGGTAAAAGTCCGAAAATGCAGGAGCTGTTCAGGATTCTTGACAAGGTCTGTGAAACAAGCCTCCCGGCGTATATTTACGGTGAGAGCGGAACGGGAAAAGAACTTATAGCAAGAGCAATCCATTACAACGGTCCACGAAAGAACAGGCTGTTCACGGCAGTTAACTGTGCTTCAGTACCTGACAGCCTGCTCGAAAGCGAACTGTTCGGCTACGAGAAGGGGGCCTTTACAGGCGCGGACTCAACCGAGAAGGGGCTTTTCGAAGTTTCAAGCGGCGGTACTTTTTTCCTGGATGAAGTGGGCAACATGAGTCATGACATGCAGCAGAAATTGCTGCGCGTTACTCAGGAAAAAGAAATACGCCGGATCGGTGGAAAACATTCCATAGGAATCGACACAAGAATTATCTCCGCCAGCAATGTAGACCCAATTGAACTCGTACAATCCGGACGCCTGAGAGAAGATCTTTTTTACAGGTTGAATGTTGTAAGAATTAATATACCGCCGCTACGTGACAGGAGAGAAGATATCCCTTTACTGGTTGAGCATTTCTGGGAGAAAGCAACCGGCACGACCTTTGACAGTGCTCTTCCGGAAACGAAAGAGTTCCTCAGGATACTCATGAATTATGACTGGCCCGGAAACGTCCGCGAACTCGAAAATGAAATGCATAGATTCCTTATGGTTGGGAATAATACTGTTGACATTAAGAACCTGTCGGAACACATACTTACGGGATCGACGGTTACGGCAGTAACCGGTAAGGAGATTAGAAATGCTACCAGAGATATGGAAAGGTCCCTCATTGTCAGCGTTCTGAGAGAAACGCAGAACAATAAAGCCCGCGCCGCCAGGATCCTGGGTATTCCAAAAAGCACACTATATTATAAGTTACATAAGTATAGTATTTCCCCTTGAACATTAGTTATTCCTTTAAAACCATATACCTTTTTAGCAGTATGCCTATTTCTTGGGTGAACTCAGGATTTCGCGGACTTTGCCGGTAAGTGATTCTATCGTAAACGGTTTCTGGATGAAAATTTTGTCGCTGTCCAGAACGCCGTGATGCACGATTGCGTTCTCGGTGTAGCCCGACATATACAGCACTTTCATGTCAGACTTAATTCCGGCCAGCCGTTCGGCAAGTTCGGAGCCGCTCATGCCGGGCATGACAACGTCGGTCAGCATCAGGTGTATCGGCCCATCGTGCTTTTCGCAGATAATGAGAGCCTCGCCGCCGCTCCCGGCTTCGAGCACGGTATAGCCACTGGATGTCAGTACACGTTTGGCGAATTCGCGCACCATCTCTTCGTCTTCAACGAGGAGTACGGTCTCTGTGCCTCCGACAGGCGCATCCTTGGGGCCTCCCGGCTTGATTACATCAATCGTTTCCTCAACTCGCGGCAGGTAAATTTTGAATGTCGTTCCCATCCCCGGCTCACTGTAGACCCAGATGTAGCCGCCGCTCTGCTTTACAGTTCCGTAAACCGTGGACAGGCCGAGACCAGTTCCCCTGCCTTTTTCCTTGGTGGTGAAAAACGGCTCAAACAGGTGGGAACGCGTATCCTCATCCATACCCGAACCACTGTCACTTACCGCGAGCATAACAAAAAATCCCGGCTTGGCTCCAACGTGGTTGGCGGCATATGCTTCATCAAGTTCCACATTGGCGGTTTCGATGGTCAGCTTGCCGCCATTAGGCATGGCGTCCCGTGCATTGACGGCAAGGTTCATTATAACCTGCTCGACCTGGGCCGGATCGGCCCGCACCTGTCCCAGCTCGGAGTCGAGTGAGATCAGGAATTCTATATCTTCGCCGATAACCCGCTGGAGCATTTTTTCTATATCGGCCACCGTGTCGTTGAGGTTAAATATCTTCGGTTCCAGCACCTGCTTGCGGCTGAAAGCCAGAAGCTGCATGGTCAGCTTTGAAGCACTCTCACCGGCTTTTTTGATTTCCTCGATATCCAGGCGCATGGGATCGTTCTTGCCCAGAGAATCAAGGGTAAGCTGACTGTATCCGAGTATGCCGGTCAGCAGGTTGTTGAAATCGTGTGCAATACCGCCGGCCAGCCTTCCGATCGCCTCCATTTTCTGGGACTGTTGAAGCTGCGCTTCAAGCTGTCGGCGTTCCGCCATCTTCTCAATTTCTCTGACAACAGCATCTATCAGGTCCCGTTCTTCCTTTTGAAACGGGCCTTCGTCAAGTTCAGGTTTTTTCTCGAGGTAGGTGACTTCAAAAGCACCGGCCCATTTCCCGGAAATCATTATGTCTGCCGTAAGGTTCCAGGGGGTTTCCTTATAATTCCCGGTTTTGAACACCACCCCCTCATAGACGATCTTGGCGCAGGTTATATCGGGATACTGCCATCCCAGCGGTATCAGTTCAACCACGCTTTGGTACATTTCTTTCAGCGGTCTTTCAGCCTCGCCGAGGAGTTTTGTAACCTCGTAAAGGCATGAAATTTCCTTTGTGCGCTCGGTTGCCTGGAAAAGCAGATTGTCTCTTTCTTCTTCCGCCCGCTTGCGTTCGGTGATGTCAGCCTGTGTGCCAAAGAAACGAAGCGGACTGCCTTTCTCATCGCGAGTAACTACACCTTCGCAATGGATCCAGCCTATCTTACCCTCAGGCCGCACGAATCGAAAATCTGTGTTGTAGTCAGCATCGCCGCTCAATGCAGCATCCACCTGCTTCTGGACGCGCTCATGATCCTCCGGGCAGAGTATGGCCAGGAATTTTTCGTATGTCGGCACGAACTCCTGTGGCTCAAACCCATAAATGCGGTATACCTCATCAGACCAGTAAAGGTCCCCGGTAACTACATTCAGGTCCCAGGAACCTACATGGGCAACCCTCTGTGCCTCCTTCAAGTTCCCCTCACTCTTCCGTAACGCCTCATCCGCATGCTTGTGCTCGGTAATGTCCCAGAAGATGCCGAGTACGCCAATCGTTGAACCGTCTTTGTCCTTTACAGGTGTTTTCACCGTATGCACCCAGAACCTTTGCCCGTCTTTCATGTATTCTTCTTCAATGTCTTCCGTTCTTTCGGATTCAATAATTCTTTTGTCGTCAGCTCTGTATTTTTCAGCCAGTTCCCTGGGGTAGAATTCAAAATCATCCTTTCCAATGATCTCCTCAGGAGTAATTTTCAGATCCCGCGCGTAATTCTCGTTGCAGGCCACGTAGACAAGGCTCCGGTCCTTGAAGAAGATTTTTTGGGGAAGGTTCTCGACAAGGGTTCTGTGTTTTTCCTCGCTTTCGCGCAGCGCTTCGGTCGTTCTTATGAGGTCGCTTATATTCCGCGACGCCTCGATGACATGAGTAACGTTTCCGCTGTTATCTTTCATGGGCGACAACAGGATGTCCATCCAGGTTTTTAAACCGTCACCGGTGATATGTTCATGCACGCAATTTGCCGGTTCGCCGGTCTCGAATACTTCAATCAGCTTGCATTCTTCGCCGAATTCAGGGCACGGTTTGTCGTATCCGTGGGAAACCTCGTAGCAGTTCAGGCCAAGCACATCTTCGCGCTCGAATCCGTGATTAGACAGGAAAGTGTCGTTTACATCGCTTATCCTGTAATCACGGTCAAGGACGATAACTTCCTCATGGAGAGTTGAGATTAATGAGCGGAAATAGTTTTCCCTTTCCTTTAGCTTGTCCCTGGCCCATCTGCGAGCGAGGCTTATTCCAATGCTCGCACCGATTTCCTCGAAAAAGGCTATCAGTTGCGGGGTAAACATATTCTCGCGTTTGTCATTGAGTTGCAGAAGCCCGATGATTTCATCTTCCGCGCGCAATGGGATAAGCGCGACAGATTCGTAGCCGACGCCGTTGCACCGGTTCCGGGTCCGGGCCTGCCGGTCTTCTTCCGATGTTGAAGCGAGCAACTCCGTTGTGCAGTTCGACCAGAAGCTGCCTCCTTCCGTGAAGAAAGGATGGGACGGATCGAACCGGCCGCGGATAATATTCCCACACATGCATTCCAGCACGGGGCTTCCATTGGAATCCAGTAACGGCTCGCCGGCCCGGTCGCGGGCACAAAGGAAATTTTCAGCTTCCACAAAATCTTTGGGAAATCCGTTTACCTCGTAATATGGATAATCAATACCTTCCTTAAGGCGGATGCCTGCCGCCTCTATTCCGGTGAATTCCTTTATCAACAGAAGAATACTTCGGATAACGTCGATTTCATCCCTGGATTGGTTAATCATTTCCAGGATACGTCCCACCAGTTTCCGCTGCTCTTCGGCCTGCTTGCGCTCCGTGATGTCCGACACTATGTGGACGGCTCCGACGAGTTTGCCGTCATCGGTCAGGACCGGATCAGAAGTTACGTTGAACACTTTGTCACCTATCGGCAAAAGCAGACTCTCGGTCTTGTGCGATTTACGCATGGATGCTATGGGGCAGCCTTCAACCGGTTCCGACTCACCGTGTATAATTTCCCAACATTGTCGCCCAATTACCTCGTCAGCACTCTTCCCCAGAAAAGACAGCATGCTTTTATTGCATCGGAGGATTTTCTGTTTGCCGTCAAGCAGGAAAACAGCATCGCTGATTGCATCGAAAGTAGTCTGCCATTCACGCGCAGCGCCTTGCAGAGCTTCTTCCGCCCGCTCGCGCTCGGTTATTTCCCCTTTAAGCTGTTCATTTGCCTTCTTCAGTTCAGCCGTGCGTTCCTCGACCAGGTCCTCAAGGTGCTGCTGGTGTTTTTTCAACTCCTTCTGTGAAACATCGAGCCTGGAAACCATAGTGTTAAACGAATCAGACAGGAGGCCGAGTTCATCGCTGCGCTTGACCGCGGACCTCACGCTGAAATCTCCGTCTGCCACCTTTTCAGCGAGATCGGCAAGCTTTACGACGGGACTTGCGATATTCCTCGCAAGGAATAAGGCGCCCGCGATTCCAGCCAACAGGAAAATCGCGGCCAGTATGCCGAACTCCGTGTACAGTCCGGTGATAATCGCATCAAGGCGTGCCGCGGAATATCCTATCCGCGCGACCCCCCAAACCTCCCCTGCAATAATAATGGGAACGGCGGTCTCGTACATTCTGCCTGTACCGCCAGGTCTGGAGGTCATTTCGATGAGGGTTTTACGTTCTTTGGCACAGCGGGAGGCAAGGTCGTCCTCGGCCGTCTCGCCGATTAGTTTCGAGTTTGTATGGACGAGATAGTTCATGCCGTCATCGAGCACGGCGCTGTAAACCACGTCTTCTTCTTCGGAAAGTTTCTTGTTGAACTCCTCCAGAAAAGCGTAATCCCGCACATTTACGGCGTTGGTGAAGCTGATTCCCGCGTTTCTCGCAAGGTTGAGCCACCTGTTTTTCATTTCATTTTCATAGGCGTTCTTCTGCCTGAACGTCAGCACCGCGGCCATGCCCACCAGAACTGCGAACAGGAGCATGCAGACCGCGAGCATGAATTTTACGTACAGTTTTTTCGTAAATGGTCTTGTCTGGTCAGTCATTTTCCCTTACCGTTTTCCCCGCCAAAGGCCCGGGCAGTTTCAATTCCTGATTGACCCGAGGCAAGCATCAGTTGTGAAAGGGCAATGTTATAATCGTACATGGCCTTGAAGTACCTGGCCTTCGTTAAAGACTCGAGAAGCTGGGCCTTGATTACGTCCTCGGTTTCCATAAGCTCTACTTCATATGCCTTGATTGTCAGCTCGCGGTTTTCTTTGGCATCATCCAGACTTTTTTTTGAGGAATCGAAATCCTCTCTTGCGGCCTGAAGTTTAAGAAATGCTATCTTTATCTGAGTCCTGATGCCTTGCTCCAATAGCTGCTTCTGATGCCGCATCGTGCGGAGTTTAGCCCTGGCCTGGCGGACTCGCGCCGTCGTACCGAAGCCGTTGAAGAGCGGAATCTCCACCTGTACTCCGACCGCCCACGAGTCTTCGGCGCAGTCGACAACGCCTTTGTCGTAATCGTTTTCGAGATGGCTCAGGCGTCCGAAAAGCGCCACGATCGGCCAGTGCTCACTTTGCGCGGCCCTTATCGACGCCTTGCCCGCCCGGATGCCGAGTTCCAGTTGTTCCACCTCCGGACGGGACTCAAGAGCCCGGGACGTAAGATAATCAGCGTCACAGGTCTTCGGCCGGTAACTCAAATTCTTGTCTTTCAGCTCAAACGCCCGGTCCGGTTCGAGACCCATGGAGTTGAGAAGCACCGACCTGGCCATCTCGAGATTCTGCTCGAGAACTTTGACCTGTCCTTCGACGGCTGAAACGAAGACCTTTACTTCCAGGTAATCCGTTTTTTTCACCGTACCGGACCCGCCCTTGAATATCCTCTCGGTAATGTCGAGTATCACCTGAAAGCGCATAAGAGCCTCGTTGCCGAGTTTAACCATTTCGGATACAAACAGAACCGTTTCATACATATTTATAACCTGGTGCACAATTTCCTGCTCAGTCAGTCTTTTCCTGCTTTGTGCCACTTTGACGCCTATCCTTGCCTGTTCGTTAAGCGCTGAGATTTTCCATCCGGTGAATATGGGATACACCAGGTCAAGTGAAGTCGAGATGGAACCGCGGTCAGCCAGTTTCACTTTCATATCGGGAAGCGGGGTCAACCGCAGCCCAAGAAGTGTTTGCTGCTTTGCGGTCGCATATGCGGCAGCAAAGCCGGCGTCGCCGGGATTCAACCCGGAATTCACGACTTGCGCGAGCGCGAGTGCATCGGCCAGGGCGCTGGTGCTCGGGCCCATGTCAATGGGTTGCCCCTCCTGTATGGAATTCGGATCCTCATTGAGGAGTATCGTCTGGCTATTAAGACTGAGTTGCGGCCAATAAGCCGACCTGGCCTCGGCAAGTTGTGCTTTTGCCAGCTCGATGCCGGCGTCTGCAATTCCGCCGCTTGCGTGGTTCTCAAGGGCGATTCGTATGCATGTTTGAAGGTCAACCTCGCCTGGAAGAACTACTTCGCGTCCGGAGGCGCCGTTTGCGGCTTCCGTTTTCAGAGCGTTTCTTTCGGGCGTTCCGGGAAACGCGGACAGTGAGATACTCATTGGCTCGATTGGGATGTCACTTGTTTTTATGTCCGAGGAGGTGCAGCCGTGGAGCGCCGGAAATGCCATCGCGCAAAAACCAAGGACGACAATACGGTACAATGAATTTCTCATTGGCCTGCTTTCCTTTATTACCTGGGTTTAAGCTTTTTCAACATTTTGCGCACGCCGTCGAAATCCGAGTCCTTTGTGGGAACGAAAGATTTCGTTTTGAAGTATGTAAGTAATTCCTTGAGCCGGGGTTTTTTATCCATTCCCAGGAAAAACTCCCGAACCCTGGTAACCACGTCCGGCGGCAGGTCTGATCGATAACTTATCAATCCGGAGATAACTTTCTCGGAGGTGGCGAGTATCTTCAGATTCTTATATGCCACGGGATTCAATTCTTTTAATACGGTAAGGGTGGTATTTTTTACGCATGCCGCATCGGCCTGGCCGAAGAGAACCGCGCGCAATGCAGCCTGCTCCGACGGACAATTTAGTATGCAGGCGAAAAAGTCCATCGGTTTATTGCTGCCCATTCCTTGAACGAGATTGCGCAAAAAAAGGCTTTCCATTTCCCCGCTCCAGGAGATCAGGGATATCCCCTTCAGGTCTTCGAGTTTTTCGTATCCCTTCTTTTTCAGGGAAATCAACACCAGTCGATACTTTTCACTACTTGAGACCGCCCTGACCAGAGGCTTGATATTGCCTTCTTCGAGCATCTCGACGTACGTCCGGGCCGAGATCCCGCACATGGATATCGTTTTATTCCGGAACCTTTCGCGAAGAATTGATTCGCCTGACAGGACTTCGAAACCCACGTCGATATTGATTGCATTTTCCATGTGCTCGGATTGCATCCGCACCATCGCCATTACGTCCTGCGTATCCTTCCCCGAGTACGAGCCCACGGTCGCCTCGATACCGTAGACAATCATCGGATTACTCGAGCCGGGCCTCGCGCGTTCGCAATGTTCTTCATAGACCTTCCTGCACTCTTCACAGCAGAAATATACCGTCCCCGCTTTTGATTCCACTTTTGACTTGGCTTCCCCGGCGGCAAGCCTTTTCCCACAGATTGGGTCCAGGTGCTTTTTCTCGTTTGCCCTGATAATATCGACCAGCGATTCTACGTAGTCCAGATCGCTTTCCTCAACCTCGGCAAAACGACTTATTCCCAGGATGGTAAAAACCTGCTTAAGCTTTTTGTTTTCGGGCTCGCCTTTCCTCGTAAAAAATGCAAGGGTGCGCTTGAGGAGTTCTTCGTCCAAACCCTTCCGAACGACACCGACGGCCTCCGGCATCGGCTCCGATACGGCTATCACCTTGACTCTTTTTGCCATGGCGGGGTTCAGTTCTTTAAGGGTATCGAGAAGCTGTCTCGATACGGAAGCCGCGTCCGCCTCTCCGAAGATAACGGCATACAGCGCGGATTTTTCCCTGGAAACCTGTATCGTTGTCTTGAAGAACTCGGGGATATCCGGCTGTCCCGCTTTAAGGAGGAGCCACTGCGGGAACAAATATCCGGTTACGGAATTCTTATTGAAATAGGCGAACGTCTTTCCCTTGAGGTCCCGAATGGAAGAAGCAGCGCTGTCGGCCTTGACGACAAGGCACGCCTTCTGGGTTTTGAGACCACCCCTGGAAGCGTTTATCATGACTGGCCTGACGTAAACGAGTTTGCGCAATGTGCAGTATTCCGGCGTCGATATATATGCGGAATCCACTTTTCCTGCTTTTATTTCTTCCGCCAGTTCCTCCAGGGTTGAAATCATTTCGACATTTGTTTTGACCGGCTTCCAGCGTTCGGTAAACTCCTCGTCCATGACTTCGGTCCAGGTCTTGGCGGCATTGAAGGCATCCGTGGGATCGGCAGGACTAAGGAAATCCTTGGAGAGCCTGCACTCAATTATTATGGCGTTGTCCTGCGCGAGGACGTTTCCCTGTGCAGAAAGGATGGAAATGAAGATAAAGATGAAGAGAAGCGTGAAATGCCGGGGCCTGCGGAGCTCTACCATTACTTCCCCCATTCCAGTTAAAGACATGGACAATGAAATAGTTTCGCCCGTCGCCCCGCTTTTAAGTCTGCCGTTTGATATAATTAGCGCAACCAAATAATATATAGATTTCGCATCTAAAAAGAAAGAGAAAAATACTATGGTTTAGTTACATGGTGCAGGTAAACTGATTGGGCGAAAAATCCAATATCGGAAGGAGCTTATTGATTATTTCAAAGGTCATTAGATCCTGTGCGAACGTATATTTTCTCAACGTCTTCCAATTTATTCAACCGGCGGGGCCATATACTCGGAAAGCACCTCTCGGATTTCGTGTAAGAAGGATCAATCCCAGCGGGCTCAAATTTATCCGGCATGATATGAATTCCTTTCGCCTGCTAGTCACGGTAGTGGAGCTCATCTTTTACCGCATAACCTTTCGCGAACGGCACTCGGAGTATCAACAGGTTACAGGTGCGGCAGATGATATATCTTCCAGCGTACCGGGCGGGAACTTCATGAAGCTGCCCGCACAGGCATCTTAAAACAATTTTAGACATTGGCTTCTCCTGCTCGCTGTGAGTTTTCTTGATTTCTTTTATATCATTCGCCCTTCGCTGATATGCTGCGACCACGTCAGCATCCAGTTTGCCGGGCTTAACTTCTTCCCGAAGTACCTTAACTACATACCAAGCAACCAGCGCGCCGAAAGCTCCAACTATTTATTATTAGATCCTGAACCGATTTTTATTCTATCCCGTTCAAAAAAGTCAAGATAGATAAGCGGTCCCGAAAAGCCGCGGGTCGGCACTCCTTATTCGGTTTCCCATTTCTGGACCGTTCTCAATTGGAACCATACAAAGGCCTGCCCATGTGATGGATTGATAGATGAATGTATAATTCCAGGATAGACTTTTTGGTGGTTAGGGCAGTGAAAAGTTCTTGGAGTCCAAAGGCATTAGGGCTTATCGAGGCCGTATTCCTTGATTTTGCGGTAAAAAGTTGACTTTGGAAGACCGAGGATGCGGGCGGCTTCGAGGCGTTTTCCTCCAGCTTTTTCAAGGGCGGCGATTATTGCGCGCTTTTCGATCTCGGCCAGTGTGCCACCGCCGGCCAGCGCCTTGCCTGCCACGTCTTTACCGGATATTTCTTCTGGAAGGTCATCGATTGTCAGCGATTCTCCCGTGTAAAGCGCGAGCATCCGCTCAATAGTATTTTCAAGTTCGCGCACGTTTCCAGGCCAGGGGTAGCGCTTCAATGCCGCAAGCAGTGATTTTTCAATTACGGGCTCCTTTGAAAGCCCGATGGATTTGGTAAGTTTTTTCAGGAAATGTGCGACCAAAAGCGGAATATCCTCCTTGCGTTCCCGCAAAGGAGGGATCTTGATTGTAATTACATTAAGACGGAAATACAGGTCTTCACGAAACTCTTTTGCCGCAAATGCTTCCTTGAGATCACGATTGGTCGCTGCAATTATCCTGGCGTTGAATCCAATAGTTTTATCCGAGCCGACCGGTTTGAATTCCTTTTCCTGAAGCACCCGCAGCAGTTTCGCCTGAAAAGGCAGGGAAATGTCGCCTATCTCATCAAGAAAAACTGTACCGGTTCCGGCCTGGGCAAAAAGCCCGGTCCGGTCGCGGTCCGCACCGGTAAAGGCGCCCTTCACGTGGCCGAAAAGCTCGCTTTCAATCAAACCCTCCGGGACCGCAGTCAGGTTTACGGGACAAAATGGAGCTTCGGCTTTAGGGCCGCTGAAGTGGATCGCGCGTGCAACAAGCTCCTTTCCGGTACCGCTGCCGCCTTCTATGAGAACGGAGCTGGCACCGCCGGCCACGCGGGCGATAAGGTCGTGTATTTTTCGCATGGCCGGGCTGGAACCCACCATGCCCGTTTCACTGAAACTTGTTTTTACCAGCCGTCGAAGCTCCCGGTTCTCGCGGCGCAGGACCTGGCGTTCGACAGCCCGTGAAACAAGAAGTTCAATTTTGGCCAGGTCCGGCGGTTTCTGGACGTAATCAAAAGCACCCAGCTTGATTGCACTGACCGCGGTCTCAATGTCCGCGAAAGCGGTCATGAGGATTATCTGGGTTTCGGGCTCGATCTCCTTAACGCGTTCGAGGAGATCAATACCGCTCATTCCCGGCATTCTTATATCGGACACTATAATGTCGGGAGGGTTTTCGCCGAGGTTTTCGAAGGCGGCATCCGCGGTCTCAAAGGTGGTAATGGAATACCCTTTTTCAGCAAGCCAGCGCGAAAGCATTTCGCGGATGGATGCTTCGTCGTCTACGATAAAGATACTTACCGGGACTTCCACCGTTCCTCCTTAAGGTTTATTATCAAAGGTGCCATGCTCTTGTCAAGGAAATTGAACGGCTGATATTCCATCCAGTGTCTTTTGTCTAGCAGGCCTGAGGCCTGATTTCTTCCTGTTTCACAGGCAGGATATTGAATAAGTTTTGCAGGATGGCGGGCAGATACTTGAAGCCTTTCTCAAGGCTCAGACTGTCTATTCCAAGCACGTTCAGAACACCGGCCGGAATGCGGCCCAACCATTCTTCGGGAGGATCCATCTTTTCCACGCCGGCTGCAATTTTATCTGCTGCTTTTATGCAGAGCGCCATTCTGTCCTGCGCATTGTTTCCATTCATCAGCTCGACCCAGCCACAATGGTGCCGCGTAACCGGCGAGATAAGGTAATCCGGGAATTCCCAGAGCTCGGCCAGGGAACCCATTATGGTTGAATGACTTATCCCGAGATGCCGGGTTTCCATTTCGGAGGAAAGTATTGAAGTTGCTGATTCCACCTGTGCCCGCTGATATGCTCTTGAATGCAGGCTTGCGAGCAGGACTTTACCGATATCATGAACCAATCCGGCCATTGTGGCCTGTTCCGGGTCCGTGTTTTCACCTCTCGATGCCAGAATGAAGGCAACAGCTGCAGTTGTAAGGCAATGCCTCATCGTTTTTCCGTAATTCAGAAGCTTCATTCCGTACATGCTTTTGGTAATATCGAAAAGCGTAAGCGCGTAGACCATATCTTTTGCCCAGCTGATGCCCCGGTTCCGGATGAGTAACTCTATGGTGGAATGCGCGCTTGCCTCGGAAAAGATGGATGATCCCGCAAATCTCAGAAGCGTGGACGTGAAGTCGGGATGTGCCGCAAACCATGCAATAACACGGCTGTAGTTGTCCTCAGAGAAGACTTCATCAAGCTCCTTGAACACATGCTTAAACTGCAGCGCACTCAGGATCGTGGTGTTTGCCTGGTGTGCGGAGAGCACACCTGAGTCCAGGGGAGTATTGTCGTGAAACGCATGGGAGGGACGTTGCGGCGGGGAGCTGTGAGCCATCGCCGCATTAGAATGGGCATGCTCTTTCAGGGCGGGTTTTCGCGGCAGCTTCTGGGACGATTGAAGAACCGCCTGTATCGAAACCCGCTCTGGACTCCCTTTCGAGGGAGCCGAAGAACCGCGTGACCGTTCACGTCCGCCCCTCCCGGCGCATTTTTCATGTTGAGTATGAGAGTCACTCCCGGGGCCGCCGAAATCTTTCCATGCCTTTTTCACGGTGCTGATCAGCGTTGTGATGTCCAGCGGCTTCAGAAGGATTTTATGCACGCCAAGGGTTCTTGCTTCTTCGAGAGCCTGCTCGGTCGCAAATCCGGTCATAACAATAACGGGAAAACCCCTGCCGGCGTTTTGCTGCAATTGCCGGATAACGTCGATCCCGGTGGCGTGGCCAAGGTATACATCGGTGATGAGTAAGTCGAAAGCCCATTGCGAAGTGATTTCTAAAGTCTGCTTCAAGGATGCTGCAGTATTCACCTCATAACCTTCCTTTTCCAGCACCCGTGATATAAACGAGCGGATTACAGCTTCATCATCCACCACAAGAATCCGAGGTCTCTTTTCGTCTGTTATTTTTTGTTCCATCGTTCTCTCGCACGATTATTGGATTTTTGTTGCCCGTATTCACCAAATTCAGTAAGCAATAATCGAGCCAACTGAAAATTCTCCCTGCAAAAGGCATGAATTCCGGCATAACGTTATTAACTGACGGAATCTCGACAAATAATCCAGCTTTCTAATCATCAAAATATTTCCCACATCGGGAATTTTCCCACGCCTGAAAGCGAAAACTTGAGTGATGAGCAGATTATTTGATGCCGGAGGACTTTTCCGGCAATGGCATACCTTTTGCTGAATCCAAATGTACTGACGTTGACGAACTTGACGCTAATGCAGTATGAAATGTTTGTAGCAGGAGGAAGTATCATGGAAGCAGCAAGAAAATTGGACAACAGAGTGGAAGACTCAAGGCACATTTCGCGCAAACCCGGCCGGATAATTCAAATGGCTCCATACTTCGAGCGCCGGGGAATGCGAGTCCCCTTCGATAATAAACGTATGCAGCCCTTGGAGATTGTGCCAGGCGGCAAAAAAGAATCGGCAAACCTCCTGGCACTTTTGGCGAATATACTGGACAGCGTTACATTACCGGAAATCTTTACCGGATATATAAGAATGCTTGACGAAAGAATTCGCTCAAAGAAGGCAACGGCAGCATTTGTCAAAGCCGATGCTGAATTCGATGAAATCGAGTTCAATAAACTGCTTGCCGAAGAAGCGAATCATGTCCCCGGTAAACCTATACAGGATAGCCGGGAGCACTCGTCCGATGGCAGCGCAAAATACGAGAAAGAAAGAACTCGACGTCTTATTTCACTTACCGGCGGAACAGATGGAGATATTGAGGACGTTCTTGTCTGGGAAACATAGCCTGTATTACCGTTCATCTGAGACTGCATCAAAGTGTGCAGACCATCTTCATACATACATAATTTACCTGAAGTGCCCGTAATCCGTCTACATTCGAATATTTTTGGGAAAACGTAACGACTGTGCGCGCAGCCAATTATGCAAGTCAGGCCTTCTATTTATAATAACGATATAACGGCTATGCTTGAAATTATCTCAAGGATGTTGTATATTATTATAACAATGAATATCTAACCACTTGGCTGATAATGATTGTCACACTTCCCTGCCTGCGCTGAAGAATTGGGAATAACACCATGTGCCCCGATGACGCTACACACGGGAAAGGCTACCCGCCCTTTGATGCTCAGGAAACCAATCTCAGGAAGATGATCGATGCAATTCCGGTTCCCCTTGCAGTGCTGGATGAAAAACGGAATATTCTAATCGCCAATCCAGGCATGGCGCGACTTGTTTCCAGAAACAGTGCAAAAGAAATACATGGCTTGGGGTTCTGCGGCCTGATGGATTGCAGGACAGGTCCGTCGCCCGATTGCTCCAGGACTGAGTGCACCTTTGAGCACGGGATGCAGGCAATCAGCAGCGGGATGGTCTCTCAGTTTGAAGACACCTGGACGCCTGGCGAAGGCGAGACAAACAGGAGTTATGAACTTACGATAAGCGCTTTCCCGCTTATGCGGAACGCGGAAGTAATTGTTGCCGTTTCCGACCTCAGCCCGGAACACCATCTCGAGAAAAACCTGCTGGAAGTGTCAAGGTTGGCCTCCCTGGGAGAGCTGGTTTCGGGAGTCGCACACGAGCTTAATAACGCTTTATCAGGCGTATTGGGCTTTGGACAGCTTATTGCCGCACAGGTCGGGGAGGAGGCAATACGTGACGATATCTTAAGGCTGCACCGTGAAGCGCGGCGAACCCAGGATATTGTGGCAAATCTTCTCCAGGTTTCACGCCGGTCGAGTCCGATACCAAAGCCTCTCGACCTGAATGCGGCAATCAATTCGGTGATTCACGTCAAATCATACCAATTACGGGTCGAGAATATTGAGGTTTGTCTCGACCTTTCCCCGGATATACCTGCAGTTTTCGGTAGGGCCAGCGAGCTTCAACAGGTAGTACTTAACCTCATCAATAATGCCGTGGATTCCATTAGAACAGCATCAGGGAGCGGGGTTATATCCGTTCGAACTTCATATAGCTCTTCCGAAAAAAGTGTGCGAATGGAAGTGGCCGATACCGGTCCCGGCGTGCCGCACGAAATGCAGAAGCGGATTTTTGAGTCGTTTTTCACAACAAAAGATCCGGGTAAGGGTACTGGACTCGGGCTTCATATATGCCAGTCTATTATCAAGGCTCACGGTGGTAGAATATCTGTTTCAGACAATCCTGGCGGGGGCGCAGTTTTTACCATCGACGTTCCAGCCGAAGGAGGTATAAAAGCATCTGGTACGGAATCTGAGATTATACTAAGAGGCCTACCCACAATCGAAGAAGCGGCTGTATTGATTGTAGATGATGAGCCGGTAATACGCGAGCTTGTCCCACGGATTCTGAAGCCTTTACGCTGCCATGTTGACGTTGCAGACAGCGTGGACTCCGCCCTGCAGCTTATTAAAAAGAACAAGTATGATCTGGTGATAGCTGATATAAAAATGCCGAATATGGGGGGCATGGAGCTCATGAAGTTCTTATCCAAACATTATCCAAAACTCGCCTCACGTGTATGTTTTATCACTGGTGATACGGTTTCGGCAGAAACCCGCCAATATCTCGGTAGCGTCCCCAATCCCACACTCCGGAAACCCTTCAAAAACAAAGAACTCCAGACCCTCGTACTGCGAATGCTCGGCGTCATCGGCTAGAATGCGGTTCTTGGCAGATTATTACTATTCATAATCAGGCCATTTACATTTTCCAGAAATGGGAAACGTCCCGTTCTGAATCTACCATTCTTCTTACTCGATGCTGATATATCGCTGCTAAACCCATTAAACCGGCTGATTCCCCGTTTTTCTCCACAATTACCGTGTTGGCCCACAATTTGCTAATTGAAAACTGTTGAGCACACGATAAATGGATTTGAGGTTGGAGGTTCAGCCATGGATACTGAAAAACAGATTCGAGCACTTGTAAGAGATCCCTCATACTTCTTACTACTGGTTGGCGCGCTACTTTGCGGAATCCTTTTGGCGCTGACCACGGGCTGCAACAACTCCCAAAGCAATGACCTGCCCCTGCTATTCGCAATGCAGAATGATGATCCGGCCGGCGAGGACCCGCCAATAGAAGATCCCCCGGACGATCCGGAGGCTGTTGCCGACTTCACGGCCACGCCGGTCAGCGGTACAGCGCCGCTCACAGTCGGTTTCATCGATTCATCGCAGGGCGAAGTGAGCGGTTATGCCTGGCAATTCGGGGATGGCGCGGAAAGCGACGCAAGGAATCCCATCCATGTATATACCGAGCCGGGCGTCTACTCGGTCTCTCTGAAGGTCTGCGATGCACAAATGAGAGAATGCACTTGCGAGCGCATAGAATATATCGAGGTCGTTGATTCACCTCCAGCCGCAGCCTTCAACGCTGATGTAACCAGTGGAGCTGCAGCTCTCAGCGTCCAGTTTCAGGACGAGTCCGAGGGAAATATCACGCAATGGCTCTGGGATTTCGGTGACAACGTAACCAGCGAACTGCAGAATCCCTCTCATATCTACTCGGAACCGGGGGTATATTCAGTAACTTTGACCGTTAGCGGGCCCGCCGGGGAATCGCAGGTTACGTATGAGGATTTCATTCAGGTTGCCGTACCCGAAGTCGATCTTACACCTGTCGCCTTGCAGGTTACTGGGAGTCGCTTTAAAGCCGGTTCAGCGATTCAAATCGAAGCATCTATTCAGAATCAGGGACCCGATAACTTCGGTGAATTCAACGTAACGGCATACCTTTCTGCAGATCCCTTTATCTCTGAAGATGATGTCCGGATATATGACGGCGCTGCTGAGGGAATTGAAGCCGGCGGCTCTATTGAACTTACGGTGCCGGCTTTTGTTCCGCTCGCGACGGCAATCGGTTATTATGCGGTCATTGTTCGTGTCTCAGTTACTGAAACAGCTCACGACACCAACGAGTCCAACAATGTATGTCTGGCCGGATTTCCGGTCATGGTTTATCGGAGTGTAGACCTCGTTCCGCGTGCCGACACTTTTGTCAGCAGCTACCAGCCGTACGATTCAATGGGCGACATGCCTGTTCTGGTTACTGAATACGAAGATGAAAGTGGAAATTTTTCAATGATTCAGGCAACATTCGACCTCAGTGAAATCGAAGCTGGGCAAAACGCGGTTGTTGCCGCCGCAAAGCTGCACTTGTATGCAGTAGCCACAACAGGTGGGGATACCGAATCCCTCGAAGTCTATGCCATTGAAGAAGAGTGGAGCGAGAATTGTAACTGGGATGAAGGCCCTTTCCCCGAACCTGAAATGTGGGCCGCCTCGAGTGTTCCCACAATCGGCTGGACCGAGATTGAGCTTACGCAGCTCGTCCAGGCATGGCTCGAAGGCTCGGTAATAAATAACGGAATAGCCCTGTATACCTGGACGGACGAGACCGCTTATGCATTCTACAGCCGTGAAAACGATATCGGGTCTTACTGCCCCTATTTGGAAATAGAAATTGAGCCCTCCTCCCCCTAGATGCCCCTGGCCCCTGTCCTGTTGGAGCCCCGTGTAAACACCGGGCGCCTGGCTTTTAATACGCGTGTTTTGTTCGGCGGGCTGTTCAGGTACGCAATGTCCACCACCGGCGAAAGCCAGAAATGCCTTGAAGTCTATCCCATAATGTCACATGGAACAGAAGGTACTTTGCGGCAGGTTCCTTCAAAAGCTAGTGCGGCATAGTCGTCACCGCGGCAGGTGAAGGATAAGGTTTTATCCATCAAACTCTACATAACATCCAAAGCAGATATGCCAAGCAGGTTCATGCCAAGACCAAGTATATTCTGCACAGCCTTGAGGAGCCCCAGGCGCGCCTTACTCAGAGATTTGTGCTCGACGTTCAGTATCCTGTGCGCCCCGTAGTAATTGTTGAATTTCATTGCCAGGTTTTGAAGATAACCGGCAATCTCGTGAGGTTCGCGTTTCCTGCCTGACTGTAATACGGCTTTTGGGAATTCCCTGACGGCAAGGACTAAACTCCATTCTTCTTCGGTTGTCAGCAATTTAAAATCTGCACGTTCCACGGAGTCTGAATCCTCTGAATAATCCCCGCCCTCTGCTTTCCTGAATACTCCCGCGATTCTTGCATAGGTATACTGAAGATAAGGTCCCGTGTTGCCGTCAAATCGTAAAACCGTATCCCAATCAAAGTCCAGGTCGCGCATGCGGGAAGCAGAAACATCATTATACAGAAGAGCGGCAAGTCCGACCGATTCACTGATTCTATCAAGCTGCTCAGATGTCAGTCGTGGAAACGCGCCTGGGTTAGAAGTTTCTTTTGCCAGACGTACGGCACGTGCCCTGTCGCGGGCTTCCTCGAGTACTTCACCAAGCCAGACCGCGCTTCCTTTCCGGGTGGACATCCCCCTTACATAACCGAACGAGATGTTTTCACATCGATCGCTCCAGTCGTATTCCCAGTTTTCAGCCCGGGCGAGTTTTTTGAGTGCTGCAAAGACTTGTGCAAAATGGTCTTCCTGTCTTGAGCAAACGTACATATTGGCTGCAAATTTGTGATCTTCCCAACGGGCAATAGCTTCGGCGCAATCCCTCGCTGCATAGGTTGAAGAACCATCAGACTTGCGAAGCATGCAGGGGGCTATCTCGCGGTTAAGGACATCAGAGACTTCCACCACAATGGCATTTTCGGATTCTATTGCCACACCGGCTTTCTGGAAACGGGAAATGACTTCATCAACTTTCCTGCTTATTGCGGCTTCTCCCTCAAAGGAGTCAAATTCCACGCCCAATCGTGCATACGTTTTCTCGTACGTTTCGATAGAGAGCGCACGAAACCTTTTCCACAACGCGGTCAGCTTCTCGTCTCCCTCTTCAAGACGCTTGAACAGGCTTTTTGCCTCTTCATGAATCTTCGGGTCACTTTCGGTTTCCTTGTTTGCACGGATATATAACTCGACAAGATAATCCACGGCCCGCTCTTCCAGTATTTTTTCATCACCATACTTCTGCCATGCATAAATTACGAAACCGAATTGCGTTCCCCAGTCACCGATATAGTTCTTTCTGAACACCCTGTAACCCAGGTAATCGAGGATTCGAGCAAGGTCGGCGCCGATATTCGTCGACCTCAAATGTCCGAAGTGAAAAGGTTTTGCAATATTCGGGTGCGAATAATCGATAACAATTACTTCATCTTTGCCAAGGTTCTGCCGGCCATAGCTGTCACTCTGCTCCAGTATTTCCATCAGTACAACTGGAATTACTTTAGAACGTTTGAGGAAAATATTCAGATACGGCCCTTGAGGATTCAGCCTTTCAATAAACGGATCCTGCATAAGTTTTGACGCTGCATCTTTGGCAATATTGTGTGGTGAAGTTTTCAGGATAGAGGCAAACGGAAAGCATGGAAGTGCAATGTCACCCATTTCAGGGTCCGGGGGCTGGATCAGTCCCCTCTCTACAAGGTCTCTTTCGTCCTCCGGAAGCCCAAGAGCCGCAAGCAGGGATTGTACCAGAGAACTCCTGACCTTCAAAAAACCTCCTCCCTGCATGTAAAACAACCGCATAATCTTCAATAAATCGTACAGGTAATTCGCAGGACATGATTAAATATCATCCAATTGCGGAATTCAAGATAAATCTATCCGGCATCAAGGCTACGCTTCATCGCCTCGTTTTTCGTGTAGAAACGATTAAAGCTGACACCGAACGTCTGATAAGATTCCGAGATGCTCTCGTTGTCGTTTATCACGGGCTGGCTTCCTTAACGCATCTGAAACCTGTCATATTATCTGCAGTAACAGGCGGTTTTACGGACCGGTGTGCGCACCGCAATGAAAACGTTCCACTGTTCCATGAGCCGCCGCGGATTACTCTCACGGCACCCGATGCCGGGCCCCGGGGATTGCAGGCAGTACCGTTGTCATAACAGGTCTGGTAGTAGTCGTCAGCGTAATAATCC
>SOJX01000003.1 GCA_004376375.1 Planctomycetota bacterium | reverse complement strand
AGACCCGCCCCTACAAATACGCAGACAAGAATGTCTGCGCCACCCATCTTTCCGGAAATATATGCGATTGCCCTGTGTCCCAAACACCCCACTACCTTGCATTGCAGGGTAGTCCGTTACTGGTTGAAAAATCCGGTATTTCATGTTATATTGACGACGGGAATGCGTTTCCGTACACGGATGTTTTGGAGGACGATTTTGAGAAATTTCGCTCCCGCGAGCGGCTGGAAGGCAAACCCGGCCCAAAGAGAAAGAAGCCGAAAAAGAAAAAGAGTTAAGTATTTTGTCCCCGGAGTTCTTATTGCAAAAAGGTGAGAAGTTGAAAGTAGAACAGGAGGAGAAGTGAAGCTATCAAAGCGTATAAAACTTGGAATTATAGCTACTCTTATTATAACCGGCGTTGTGACTGTGTATTTATTGTTCCCGTCACTGGAGAACTCATATTGTTTGGAAAACCAAATAATAATTCAAAATCTTGTTGACAAGCTGCAATCAGATGACATCAAGGTACGTCAAGCTGCTGCAAAGAATTTGCTTGAGAGGGGTGCAAAGGAGCCTGTATTTAGATACTACACGGGGAGGTATGACTGCAATGATGTAAAGAAGCGCATGGCCGTGGTAAATGAGTTGTGTGAGGTGGGTGACAAAGGTAAGGAAGTGATGAAGGATATTTTCAAGGACTGGTGTTCCAGCCCGTCACAGCAGGTGAAGATACCGGTAGGGATGCTGACACTGAAGAATGGCAGCACGGTCGAAATAAAAAGCCTGTGGGTAGATAAATACGAAGTGACGAATGAGAAAATCCGGGTATTTTCTGCATGTACTGGATTCAAAAGGTTGTTTATGGACGATGCTATGGACGGTATCGCTGTTGAAGAATTGTTTACCGAAGTCAGGCTTAGACATGATTATCCGGCGGAATTTGTATCAGGCCACGACGCCATTGCCTATGCTAACTGGCTTGGCATACGCCTACCTACTAAATATGAATGGGAGTACGTGGCCCGTGCAGGCTCAACCGGCAAATACTGTTTTGGCGATAACGTAAGCATGCTTGGGGAATATGCGTGGTATGAAAAGAACTCAGGCGGTAAAGTGCATTCTGTGGGTCAGAAAAAACCAAATAAGTGGGGCTTGTATGATGTGCATGGAAATGTTACTGAATGGTGTTATTTGAATTATAAAAAAAGAAAAGCATTTTTTACCAAAGGAGGTGCTCACTCAACAATGCTTTCTGGTCGAGATGAGTGCAGCTTTTGGAAAGGCAACAGCTTGGGACCTAAACACTCGAGTGAGCTGGTCGGCTTCCGTTGCGTCCGTGGCCCTTAATAATACGGCTTACCCATTTGTTAATATTATCCGCGGCGCAGCCTGCGTCGTCCACCGCTTGGCGGGTTTTGATTGAATCCTGCCCTGCATTTTCGTTGAAACGGCGCCTCCGCGGTAAATTCCGCAATCCCAAATCCGCAATCCGAAATAGAAAATGACGCTCGACGCTCTTCCCTTTATTTTATTTCTCAATTGATATATTAAGCTTCTTATTGAGCGCATTTGCAATGCGATTAAGCATTGAGAGGGAATGTCCCTTATAGTCCGCATCTTCCAATCTGCTAATTACTGATTGTTTAGTTCCGATCAGTTTTGCAAGTTCACCCTGAGTCAGATCGGCGCCGGTTCTTAAGTCGTATATCATGCGTGCAACCTCTGCATTTACACGCTCGGCTTCAAGGCTTGCCTTGCGCTTTTTGTCCTTGATGTAACGTCGACGCAGTATTTCTACCGCGTCAGTTGTCTTTTTTTTCTTAGCCATCATCCGCCCCTTTTTTATACGTGTAAGCCTCTGGGTTCGAGGAGAACAGCTTACGGTGACCTACAGCTTTATCTATCTCCTTTTCCGGCACACCTCCTTTCTTAGTTAGTCCGTGAGATATAACTGCCATTATCATATAAAAGAAATATAGAATTCTGTAATTTATATTTTTATGTCTGATTCGTAATTCAAATATTCCATTTCTGAGAAAATCTGCGATAGGCCTTCTTAATTCATGCCCGTATTGCTTTATTAGATCAATTCTAGCGATACACTTGTCCTGCACTTTCGGCGGAACACTATCGAGAAAATCAAGAAATGGCGATTTTCCATCCTTATCAGCGAATATTCGGACTTCAATTTGCGGCATTATTAACTCCGAACTTTAACTTTCGCCTGACATAATTATAGCAATATTGTGATATTTGTCAAGAAATAAATCATTGTTATTAAGAATAATAGTTCCGGGGACACAATACTTAACTCTTGAAGAGTTCTAATACGATTCGCCTTACAACCTGCGCCGTCCACCGCTTGCCGAATTTTGATTGTATCCTGCCCTGCATTTTCGTTGAAACGGCACCGCCTGGGGATATATAATTCAGTTTTGACTCGTGAGATCCATATTATGTATAGAGTGTATAAATATCGGTTAACATCCCTTCTGATTATAACGCTTTTAATGCTTCCGGCGGTTGCCCGGGCAGATACTATCGTCTTGAAAAACAACCTGGTGCTTCAGGGGCGCGTGGTTGCCGAGACGGATGAAAGCATTACGGTCGAGCATGCGTTCGGCAGGACGGTTATTCCGCGCAAGGACGTGCTCCGCATTGAAAAAGACAAGACCCGGCTTGAATCGTTTCTGGACCGCCTGTCGAGTCATGCCTACGGTTTTGAGCGCTCTGTCTCGCCGGAATTGTCGTCCGGGATGCGTAAGCGGCTGAAGGCGATACTGGAGAAGTACCCCAACCATGCGGAGGCCAGGCGCGAGCTTGGATACCTGCGAAGAGGGGATGCCTGGGTCCACCCGAAAACCCGGGAGCGGATTGCGGTACCGGAAACACCGGCGCCGGTGCAGGATGAAAAAACTGTAAAAGAACTGAGCGAAGCGCAGTCGCTCCTGAAAGAAGCTCAGGATTATCTTCAAAAGGGGCGTTACCGGCAGGCCGGTGAAAAACTGCGCGAAATTGCCAGCCGGTTTACAGGCACCGAGTTTGCCCGCAAGGCCGCCGAACTTCTCGAGCCGGGTGCGGCGCTGGCCGTGAAACAGGTGGAGATAAACGGTCCGTCCGGCAACCGGATTGACGTTGTGTTTGTGGCCGAGGGTTATACGAATATCCACGAAAACGGGTCAGACCTTAATGCGGATGGGATTATTTCGTCCAACGAGCAGGCGAAATTTGACGGCGACGTCAGGGAAATACTGACCGCTTTTGCGGGCGAGCCGCCTTTTTCGGATTACCGCCATTATTTCAATTTTCACCAGATAAACGTCGCCAGCCGACAGGTCGGGGCGGATACAAAATGGAAAGAACCGGCGCGTGTGCGGGACACGGCTTTTTCCGCGGCACACCCTTATTCGAATGCCGCGCGGCTGCTGACCGTCGACACGCATGCCGTGAAAAGATTTGTTTCCAAGCACGTGCCTTTTGACGTCATTATCGTCCTGGTAAACGACGCCTGGGGCGGTTCGGGAACGAGGCGCGTCGCGACTATTGGAATCAACAGATACGAAACGGAAGCAGGCAAAACTACCTGGAATCTCAAACACGTTCGGGCGCAGGCGATTCACGAGTTCGGTCATGCGTTCGCTTCACTCGGCGACGAGTACGCATACACCGGTGTTTCCCTCGATCCCGTGCTGGCCGACCGCGAGCCGCCTTTCCCGAACGTTACAAGGGAAACCCGGCGCGAGCATATCAAATGGCGCCGCTGGATCAAGCCGGGAACTCCGATTCCGACGCACGGTGCGGGGGGCTGGGTCGGCCTGTACGAGGGGGCTTTTTACCACAAGAAGGATTATTACCGCCCGCAGGCGAACTGCAGGATGCGTGAGACGTTCCGGCCGTTCTGCAAGATTTGCCGCGAAGCGATAGTGCTGAAAATCTATCGCAACGTCAAACTTATAGAATCCGCCGCGCCTGCGGAAGCGAATGTGAAGATATCAGGTTCGCACACGTTTTCAGTCAGGAGTCCCGCGGGCGTGAAAGGCCCCGTCAAGGTTGACTGGACCCTGGACGGCGAGCCGCTCCCGGGACCTGTGCCGTTTTCGAGGACTCTGTCGGGAAAGTCTCTTTCCGCCGGCCGGCACGTTGTCAAGGTAAGCCTGAAGGATGAAACGGAGTATGTCCTTCGCGACTCCGACGGCCGAATGTCGGCAAGCCGGGAATGGGAGGTTGCCGTTGAAGCGAAATAGAGTATTCATGCTGACGGTTTTTCCTTTTATCATTTCCCTCGTCGGATGTGTGACCGTGAAAGGGAACGGCGGACTTCCGTCGAACCAGCCTCCGTTCAGAATCACCAAGCTGGAGAAAAAATTCAAACGCACGGATAGCGGCGGCATCCTCAGTCTGCATATTACGGGTGAGATTCTTCAGGCGGGATGGGAAATCGAAGACCGGCTCGATTCATATTCATTCGGCCTGAAGTATCATATAGGAGAGAAACTGGCAGAGCTCAGACAGGTGATGCAGTGGTTTCTGCAATTCAAGCCCCTGTTCGGAAGCAGAAAAGGAGCGCCCCGCGGCAACCCGTTTGATACGACTTTCGACGTTCCGCTGAGCGAAAAAGATATAAAAAATTGTGTTTTCCAGGTTGTTATGGGCGGTGATGTCACGGAAGATTTTCTTCTTTACTACAAAGGCCGCTACTATCCGGAGGGCAGGCCTTACGAGGGGGAACTGCCCGAGGAACATTCGAAATTCAAGCAGCCCGATTGGGCGAAACCGCCTGCCGGCCGGGACGAACAGGACGGACTCGGCGTGGATAAAGACAAGGGTGGCTGGCGTAACGGCGGCAGTAAAAAATCGCCTTGACAACCAAATACCACCGTGTTAATATCGGTCCTTACCAAACCTGCGGGAGCCGATGCAGGTCAGGGTACATCTGCGAATGGGGCTTCGGTCGCGTTTTTCAGTGTGAGCGAGCGGGCGCCAGAGGCGTCGGTTGGATCGGGATACTTGACTCGAGGATTAATATGGGCGAATCCAAATCAAGGCAAAAACTTGAAGATCTCATGAAGATCCTGGTCTGTCCGATCTGCAAGACCAGGCTGCTCCTGGAAGATGAAAAAATTGTTTGCACGAAATGCGGGCGCCGTTATCCCATCCTTGAAGGCGATATACCGGACCTTCTGCCTGAATCGGGCGTTTTACCCGAGGATGCAGAGTCAGCGCAATAGGGTCGAAAGCGCGTGAAACCGATTGCGATTATCTCCGATATCCACGGCAATCTCGAAGCGCTCGAGGCTGTTCTGAACGACATATACGCCAAGAACATTACGGAAATAGTCTGCCTCGGCGACATTATCGGATATGGACCGAACCCCGTCGAGTGCGTTGATCTGTGCCTGAACTTCAAGGTTGTTATCCTCGGCAACCACGAGGAAGCCGTTCTTTTCGGCGCAGTCGGTTTCAACCCAAAGGCCAAGCTCGCAATCGACTGGACGCGCGACCAGCTCAATACGCAGCTCAAAGACAAGGATGAGATGCGTAAAAGGTGGAACTTTCTAGGCGAGATGAAGATACACCATGAGGTCGGCGATGTGCTTCACGTTCACGGCTCGCCGAGAGAGCCGACCCGTGAATATCTTTTCCAGACTGATATCCGCGACGAAATGAAGATGCAGAAAAATTTTGACCGTGTAAAGAAAATATCTTTCTGCGGGCACACTCATTCGCCGGGCATTTTTTCACCGAGCGGCTTCAAAAACCCCGCTGACGTATTCAACGTTTATCTCGTCGGTGAGGAGAAGGCGATTGTAAACATCGGCTCGGTCGGACAACCCCGCGACGGAGACGTGCGCGCATGTTACGTTACCTATGACGGCAAGTCGGTCGTTTTCCGAAGGGTGGAGTATGACGTTGACAAGGCTGTCGAAAAAATACTCGCCATCAAGGAATTACCCCCCTATCTCGCCATGAGGCTCAAAGAAGGCCGTTAGCGGTTAGTGGTTAGTCGTTAGTGGCTAGTGTTAGCGGCGCAGCTTGCTGCGCTTTTTTCGTCCAATGTCAACGACTAACCATTAACGACTAACAAGGCGATAGATTCTCCACCCGCCGACCGAGGTTGCCTTTTCAAAGCTGAATCGACTCCTCAACGCGGCAAGGGCTTCAGGGTGTCTGCGGGTGGAGTATTCGTCCAGGTATATGGCTTTGCCTCGCGCCGAGGCGCTTTGGAGCGATGTAATTCCCTCTTCGCTTGCAGCGGCGAAAGGATAAAAGGGCGCGGCTCCCAGTTTGCGGGCGTGTTCCCGGTCGCGCGGCGGTTTTTCCGGGCGATTTTTCATGAACAATGGGCCATTGCCGGCAAGAGGATATAGTTTTCGCTCCGTTCCCCGGATGACAAGGTGCTCCACATAGACCGGGTAGAGAGAGGTAATAATCAAGGCATCCCCGGGCGTACTTTCGGCGAGAGTTTTTACCGTCGCGTATTTTGGAGACGACGACGCCTGCATGTGCTCGAAATGAAACAGATTGCGGGTGTGGAACCGGCCGATAATCAAAACAATTAGAAAGAGCAGTGCAAGCGATCCCGTGCGCAGTTTCCCGCGTACGTGCCAGAGGGCGCGCATGATTCTACAGGTCCCGATTGCCGCGAGAATTGCGAGCAGAGGAGCCAGCGGCAGCATGAAACGCATATTCTGGTAAAAATAAAAATTGAACAGCACGAAGCTCGGGATAAGGAGAAGCGCGGAAAGAATGAGGAAGAACCGGCCTGCCGGTTTATTTCTGCCGAGGGCCCATAGGCCGAGTATGACGGTCAGGAAAGTTGAGACGATTCCAATGTAGTCCAACGGCGAACGCGCGCGTTCTGAAAAAAATGAAACAATGCAGATAATGTATGCAAAGAAGTTTCCGTGGGCAGATTCAGGCGGCCACGAAATTGCCGGCGACGCGAGATATCCGAGCCGAAATGCGAATCCCGGCCGGTCGTGAATCCATGGCGCCCAGGCTGAATAACCCGTCCGAAACGGCGAGCCGAAATGGTGGGAATTATATGCCATAAGCGGGATAACGAACGCAAGTATCGCGGTAGCGAAAATTGCCGTGGAAATCAGTGCTTTTTTACGGTCTGACCTGAATTCCATTAAAAGATATACCGCGATGGGAAGTATTACGAAAGCGGCGTTGAGCCTGGCCGCGACGGCGAGGCCGGCCGTCACTGAGGCAATGCACAAACAGGCAATCCGAAGGCGCCTTGACCTGGATTCAAATGCAGCCAGCAGGCACCAGAGCACTAAAAGCATCAGGAAGGCGGCGGGTACGTCTGCAAGCACATGGCGGGCCGTTCGCCTGAAAAGCAGTATCGAGAGGAGAAGCAAGGCCGCAAGAATTCCTCCGGGCACGCCGGCGAACCGCCGCCCGAGAGAGTAAGCCAGAAGAACCAGGCCCAGCGCGCAGAACAGTACGCATAGTATCGGCGCGCCGATGGAATCATGAAAGGCAAAAAACGGCAAAGACATCAGGGGGAATCCGAACGGGTATTGGGGCGGTGCAAGCTCTCCGCCAACCGGCACGCGGTATGAACCGGTGTGGTACCAGGTCGCGGCGCTTACGGCATAGTCGACTTCGTCGTTTTCATAGGCAAGGTTGGCCGCGTGCCCGGGGCTCAACCAGCATAAATACAGCGCGAGCAGCAATAACGCAATCGGCGCGCCGATGCGAGCTGCATATCGATGCCAGGTTTTCGGGGTGGTTTCAGGAATACGGTTCATGGCGGCATTTTAGCCCCGTATTATGTCATGTCAAAGAAGAAAGACTTGCGCATGCGGCGGCTTTGCTTATAATGGCGCCAAAACATGTGGCCGGGAGTCGCCTCCGTGAAAAATTTCTTCAGCAATATCTCTTTTGCGCGGCTTGGGCGTATTATACTTGTCCTGTTTCTGCTTTTTCTTGTTACGGATATAGTGTTGCGCGCCACGCGTGAGAGTTTTTTCCCCTTCGGACGGTTCCGCAATTCGAGAGGACGCACGGATTTCACCGAGTATGTCCTTGATTTCCTGCCCCGCAGGAAAGGCCCGAAGCCGCGGGTGTTCCTTATCGGCGACTCGACGCTTCTGGGTTTGAACCGCCGCTATGACGAGACTTTTGCATATTTTCTCGAAAAAGGTATTGAGGATTTTCCCGCGTTGAAAGGCGCGGAAGTGATAAACCTGGCCGTGGGTGCGGCTACGCCGGCCGACGGCTATCTTATTGCCGAGTTGCTGCGGGACTTCGAGGCTGACCTTGCCGTCCTGGTCAGCAACCACTGCATGTACCGCCCCGGTATTGAAAATCTCGTGTCATATCCCCAGTTTTTCTTGCGCCAGAAACCCGAAGTGTTGGAAGATGAAGACGTCAGAGCCATCGGGGCGACGTGGCGATGGCCCGCGCGGCTGGAAGCGGCATTTCAAATGTATCTGAACAAACTGTGGTTTTTCTACCGTGCGCGCAACATGTATAAAAGGTGGTGGGATGACGCCGAAATGTCGGCGAAGACCGCCACGACTCTGGGAATAGAGCCTGCCAGACACAACCCCGCGCCTCCCTGGCGCAAGCGGATGGCGGGTGACCAAATGACCAAACGCAGATGGGGCGTAATGGTGAGCTTTACAAAAGACGATCTGCATTCGACCGGGCCTCATCATCGCCAGTACCGTTTTTTGCGAAGAAGCGCAAAAACCCTCGGCGAGACAAAAGACCACGCGCTTGGATATGCGAATCCGGTATGTATCGATCTGCTCGACCTTGTCGATCCAAGCGGCGAGTCGAGCAAAAACGTTCTCAGGGTGGTTGACGGGTTCCTCAAGGCTTTCCGGGAAGGCGGTATTGAGGCGCGCGATTATACTCACGCGGTTACTTCAAACGAATATTATGCCGACCTGAACCATCTTCTGGCCGAAGGCAACGGCGAATTTGCAGGCAGGATGATTGCCGACCTGCGGGCGATATTCGGCAAAAAAGGGAATAAGTAATGGAAAAGACATCAGCACGGGATAAGGAAGAGAAAGTTGCCGGGAAGTACTGGTCGCCCCGCGCATTACTGGTCGACTTCGGGATTGCAGTGCTTGTTTACGTCTTGATTATGGTTATCATATTTACGAGCCGGACCGCGCCCGCGGACTTTGCCTACATCGCGTTTTAGTCGTTAGTGGTTAGTCGCTAGTGGTTAGTCGCTAGTGGTTAGTCGTTAGTGGTTTGTCGTGTGTGGTTATTAAATCAATGACACTCACGACAAACGACACATGACATTTTAGGCCTTTTCGGCCGCCTTTTCTTCGGCGACCTTTTTCTCGTACTCCTTCAGCACTACTTCGGCGACTGCCGTAATATATTTCTTGAGGATTGCCATCTGGCGGTTCTGGCGAAGCAGGAAGAGTATAAGAAAAGCCACAAGACCGATAATGGCGACGATTATCGCCCACCCCTGACTGCTGGCGACGACGGTAAGAATAAGGGCGGCAATGAACAGAAAAGGGTAATACGGGGTTGACAGCTTTATCTCGACCGTGGTTGCGGCCTTGTCCTTGCGCTGCGCATATACAAGCCGGCCGGTGCTTTCAAAGCCCCATTCCTCGTCGTCGGGATGCATCTCCCAGTAGCCTTTCGGCGTAAACATGAACTGGCCGCGCCCGGGCCGGTGCAGTTCCTTGATATTATCGGGAAAAAATCCCGTTTCGGCCATCCAGCGCTCCGGTGCAGTTACGGAGAACTTCTCCGTCGCAAATGGAATTCGCATGCCGTAATACGGTTTCTTCATCGCGGGCATGAGAAAACCCTTTTCAAGGGCGGCAAGCCCAAAAGCAAGGAATGCAAGGACGAATGCAATGTACATGGCGACATTCGGTTTGTCTGCATCGGAAGTTTTTGGCTCTTCCGATTCCGTGGCACCCGGTTCCTTTGATTCCGCCGCCGCCGATTCTGCTGCGGTTTCCGATGTTGGTTTCGTCGGCTCGGGCCCCGAGAATACAGCGTAAAGAATCATTAATATGATAACGATTACAGCGCCCGCGCAGCAGAATATAAATGTCGGCTTATGGAAATTGCCTTCAAAGTATGGTTTTGTCTCATCCACGGTAAAGTTCCCTCATATGGAATAACTGCCAGCCCCATAAAATCCGCTTGCTTATGCTAGCTGGAAACGATGGGAATGTCAAGCGCAAAGAAGTACCAAGTACCAGGTACCAGGTACCAAGCGTTATTTCCCCGGTACCTGGTACTTGGTACTTATTTACTTGACCCTCGACGCATTAGTGCACGGCTATCGCGTCGATTTCGACCAGCACGTCCTTGGGAAGTCGGGAAACTTCAACGGTTGCGCGTGCCGGCGGTTTTTCAGGAAAGGATTTGCCGTAAACGGTATTCACGGACTGGAAATCGTCCATGTTCTTGAGGTAGATAGTGGTTTTTACCATGTTACCGAATGACAGGTCTCTGGCGGCGAGAACCGCTGATAGGTTTGCCATGACGCGTTCGGTCTGGGCGGCAGCGTCGCCTTCGACAAGTTCGCCCGTTGCCGGGTCCAGCGCAATCTGGCCGGAGCAGAACAGGAATCCGCCCGCTGAGACGGCCTGCGAATAGGGGCCGA
Organism: Planctomycetota bacterium; assembly: GCA_004376375.1. GTDB lineage: Bacteria > Planctomycetota > E44-bin39 > E44-bin39 > E44-bin39 > E44-bin39. The sequence goes on along the minus strand of SOJX01000003.1, from coordinate 25,694 downwards.
TGGCGCCTGGAGCTTCTTCCGTAGACACGATATCCTTTGGCATGATAATCCTCCCTGAAGAAAGTATGAAGGATGAAGGATGAAATTTCAGCCTTCTTAATTCATACTTCATAATTCATAATTCATCCTTGGCCGCTCTCCCTGAGGAAAGTTTCTTTTTCATGGCGGTTTGAACCAGTCTCGGAATCAGCTTTGTCATGTCCGCGCCAAGCTCGACCGCCTGTTTCACGAGCGAGGAAGAGACGAAAGAGAATTCCTCCGCAGGCATGATAAACACGGTCTCGATTTCCGGGGCCATGTTCCGGTTCATCAAGGCGAGCTGGAACTCGTATTCGAAGTCGGTGACCGTCCTTATCCCACGGATGATCGTGCGGGCTTTGACCTTGCGCACGAAATCGACAAGCAGCCCGTCATAGTGTTTGACCGTCACATTGCGCATGCGTTTTGTCAGTTTGCGCAAGAGTGCCAGGCGCTCCTCTTTTGTGAAAGCCGGATGTTTCTCGGCGTGGATGCCCACGGCCACGATCAGCTTGTCAAAAGTTCTGGATGCACGGCGGATAAGGTCGAGGTGCCCGTTGGTGGGCGGGTCGAACGTTCCCGGATAAACCGCTGTAGTCATTTGAGAGTCTCCGTTAAAGTAGGCGCGGCACTCCTGCCGCGCGAATTTCCATGCCCGACAAGAGTGTCGGGCCTGCCGCCTACCTGTATATGTTTTTCCCCGTTATTCAAGCCGGTCGTATCTGCGGCGGAAAGGTTTCCTTACCTGTTTGAATCCGGGTGGCAGCAGGCGGACGCTTACGGCCCTGTCCTTGTCATCGTAATCCACTTCATAGCTGAGCTCGAGTTTCCACCCGTAAAAGTTCCTTATCATGGTGAATTCTTTTCGGTGCATCACGTTATTATACGCGTCCGCCTCATGGGTGAATTCGAAAGCCCACTTTTCACCGACCTCGAAGGTCAGGGCGCCTATCATATTGGCAGTATGCCCCCGGGTGTAGCGGTTGCCGTAGTATATGCTCCATGTCGGGCGCTTATAGGTAAGCCCGACGTCGCACGATTCAAAACGGTGTGCATTATGGCCGGAGTATTCCGCGTTTACCTCCAGGATAAGCGATGGCGTCGGCGTGAAAAGCAGCTCCGCCTCGCCGAGCCCGAATCGCATGCCGCCGTTGTCACGTTTCTCCTGTGGAAAGTATCGCACCTCGAGCTCAAGGTCAAGCAAGTTTACGATATTTGTGGTGCGCTTCCCGTGTTCGACCCGGGTGCGTTTTGTCTGCAGGCGGTTACGGAGAATAAAATCGACCGTCTGCTCCACGTCAATCGTATCGATCTTGTCGATGCTGAACAGGTCTCCGGGGTCTACGTTGTTGTTAAACGTGTAACGGTACGCGATTTCCGGGTTGACGATGTGGCTAAGCTTGTAAATGTCGAGTGTTTTCGACTCCACTTTAAAGACGCGGGAAAGCTCAGAGGTAATACGGCATTCCGCGCCGATTACGGTCCGATTAACAGGCTGTTCGCGGAGGCGCCCGGTTTCGTATGCCGTCAACCGGCCGAACACCGTCGGATGCAGATGGAAGTATCGCTTTGCGGCGACGGGACGCGACAGCTCCGCAAAAAAATCACCTCTGGCGAGCTCGTGTGTTTCGTTGCCGAAACCGGCGACCGGGCGGATGGCGTAATTGACGCCTTCCGCCCGGCCCGACGCGGAAAAACCTGCGCCCAGACGGCTGGAAAGCACATGTCCCCGCACCGCGGGCAGGTATTCGGTTTTGGACATGAATGTGTTAATGCGTTTCTTCGAGAACAGCTCCATGCCGGTATCAGCCCAGGTCTTCGTAAAGCTGATATAGGTTTCCTGCTCTTTCGCTTCCTTGTACTCGTCCTCGAAGTAATCAAGAAGGACGTACTCGTCCGAGAGTTTTGAAACTTCCGCGTCCACGAGCGCGGTGTTGGAAAACCTGTAGCGCCCGACGAATTTGAGTCTTCCGCGGTTCTCGTGCGGGAAGAGGTATTTGGCGTCTTCAAGGCCGTCGTCCTTTATATAATACCCGTGCATGAATGCGTAATATTGTCGCTTGGGCGGGGGAAGGCCTAAAGGCTTTTTGGTTTTATCGCCGGGTTTCGGCTGGCGGTATTTCGACTCGAGAAGAAAGCCCGCGCCCCAGCCGTTGCCGCGTTTACGGTAGTAGTCCACGTCGATGAAAACGGCAGCATGCCCGCTTCGGGGAGGAGAATCCTTGGTAGGGGACACTCGCCAGCGTTTTGAATAAAGTTCCCAGGTTGTTCGGATAAGGTTGCCGTAGTACCGGCTGGAGCGGTAGTACAGTTTCTTCAGGGGAGGGCGCCAGTCGCGCTCTATCTCGAGCGGGAAAATAGGCACTTTCAGCGGACCCACCCGGAACCAGTTGCCGCGTGCGGAGATGGTCTGGTCGGAATGGAAGGTAAAGTCCTCGCTTTCCAGCCCCCAGGGCGGCTCCGCGAACCCGACGGGCGAGAGGACAATTTTCTTGCCTGAGAACGCGCGCCAGCCTTTTACCCGGATAGTTTCCGCGCGTATGAAAATGTCCATGGTCAGCGCGCTCATTTCGCCGCGGATAACTCCCATTTCCGCCAGGGCAGACCGTCGCAAAATGCGTTCCTGCGCCTGCGTGGTTTGCACCCTGGCGTCGAGGACGATTCCGTCGCCTGTCCTGAAATCAAAGTACATCGCGTTCCCGCAGAAAACCATGCCGCTCTGGGCAAGGCGGACGTGGCCGTCCGCGTAGAATTCACGGACCGGCGTCTTGTTTTCTTCCTTGCCGCCCCAGTCGACCCATAGTATCGCGTTTTCGCAGTTAATGGTAATCTTTCCCGGAGGGTCGCTAGCCGCCTCTCCTGCGAGTTCAACGTTGCCCATCAGGACGTATATGGCGCTGCGCTCACCTTCGGTGCCGCGGGTGAACTCAATCATGCTGTCGAAGGCCTGGAGCCGAAAGTTCTTTAATGTTACGCCGGGGCCGCCGGGCTTGAGTTTTAATTTCCTTTTAGGATCTGGTGTATCTTTGGATGGTTTTTCCGCGTTCTTTCCGGCCGGCGGCGGCGATTCTGTTTTTTCGCCGGGAAAAGCCGGGGGGACGGATAAAGAAAGGATGAGAGCTATTATCGCAGTGACAAGGCAGGGGCGCGAATTTCCCCTGACTGGCCCGGTGCCTGACGGGCTCGGTCGAGTCTGCTCTGACGTCGGCGAGCTCCGTCGAGCCGTCATTCGCTTTGACCTCCGGAATTGAAAAAGTCACGCACGGCTTCGATGACTTCCTCGTGCTCGGTATCGGACAGGTACGGGTAGCAGGGAAGGTTCAATACCTCGCGTGAGGCGAGTTCCGCTTCCGGGAAATCTCCTTCCTCATAGCCGAGCGAAGCAAAGCATGGCTGCAGGTGGAGCGGTAACGGGTAATATACGCAGCATCCGATTCCTCGCCCGTTGAGAAACTTCTGAAGCTTATCTCTCCGCGGCGTCCTGATGGTGTATAGATGATAAACGTGCTCGGCTGCCGGCAGGACCCGGGGAATCTGCAGCGGCAGATCCTTGAATTTCGCGTTATAACTTTCCGCAAACCGGATGCGTGTTTCGTTCCATTTCGTGAGCAAGGGCAGTTTGGCCAGCAGCGAGGCAGCCTGAAAGGCGTCGATTCGTGCATTTATGCCGATATACTCATGCACGTACTGGTTCGGGCCTGACCCGTGAATGCGAAGCTTTCTCAGCATCTCCGCCCGGGAGTCCACGTTGGTCAGCACCATACCGGCATCGCCCATGGCTGAGAGATTTTTTGTGGGGTAAAAAGAGAGCATGCCCGCGTCACACATGGCCCCGACCGGCTTGCCTTCCCATCTGGCGTCAATTGCCTGTGCCGCGTCCTCGATCAGGACAAGTCCGTGGTCTTTTGCCAGCATTCCGAGCGCCGACAGGTGGGCGGGATTGCCGTATAGATGGACCGCGATAATCGCCCTGGTGCGCGGATTGATTTTTTCAGCGACTTTTTCAGGGTCGAGGTTTAAGGTTTTCGGATCGATATCGGCAAAGACCGGCGTCGCACCGAGCCGTGTAATTGCCGAAGCGGTGGCGAAGAATGTGAACGGAGTTGTTATTACTTCGTCTTTGGATTTGACTCCGCAGGCAATGAGCGCCAGGAGAAGCCCGTCGGAACCGCTTGAGCAGGCGATGGCGTGTCTGGCCCCAAGGCGTTCGGCGAGCCGGTTTTCGATCTCCTCGGTCTTCGGTCCGAGCACGAATATGCCGGTTGAGAGAATCTCTTCAACGTGCTTCAGGAATGCGGGCTCGTAAGTTTCGCGCCCGCGGGTCAGGTTTAAAAAGGGGACAGTCATGCGCAGCTTGTTCCGCCCGGGCCGGGAATCTGGTACGACGACGCTATTAGAGAAATCCGCAATCCGAAATCTCAAATCCGAAATCGAAACCCGGAGCCCGGAAACGACAGGCTAACTTAAAAGAAGCTCAATACGCTTGGTCTCCATAGGCTTGATCCTCGCGTCTTGGATCATTTCTATGAAGATCCTGGCTAAAGACTCGTCAAACTGCGTGCCGCTGCAGTTCTCGAATTCCGCAAGAACTTTTTTTTCCTCGAGGCCGTCCCGGTAGGGGCGCTTTGACGTCATGGCGTCGTAGGAATCGGCAATCGCCAGTATCCTCGCAAGAATAGGAATCTCGTCTCCCGTCTTTTTGTCGGGATAACCGTTTCCGCCCCATTGCTCGTGATGGCTGAGAACGATATCACTCACCTCGTCGAGTTTTGCCATGTTTCTGATAATGTTTGAGCCTACCGCCGGATGTCCCTTGATTATGTCAAATTCCTCTTTGGTCAGGCGGCTGGGCTTGTTCAGGATTGATTCCGGGATACCGATTTTTCCGATGTCATGCAGCAGGCCGGCGAGTTTCAGAACGTCCATCTTTTCGCGGTCGAGGGCCAGTTCCTCTCCGAGGACAAGCGCGTAATGGGTCACACGCTCGGAATGGCCTCGCGTGTACTGGTCCTTGGCTTCGATTGTTGCGATAAGGGTCGTAATCGTGCTGTAAAACATTTTACCGAGATCGTCGATAAGCTTCGCGCGGCGGATGGCGATTCCGGCCTGCTTTCCCACCGCGGTCAGGAGCTCGAGATCGCTTTCAGTGAAGGCGCCCGAGAAGGAAACGGTATCCACGTAAATCAGGCCAAGAATCTCGTCGCGCGTTTCAACCGGTACGCACATCACGGACCTGATGTTGTTCATCACGATGGATTCGCCTTCTTTGAACCGGTCGTCGGACATCGCGTCCTGGGTGAGGATTGAAACTCCGCTTTTATACGTTTCCCCGACAATCGTCGTGGAGACGTGTATTTTGCCGGGTTGTTGCGAATCTTTATGCCCTTTCCGCACGACCGCGGGTTCAAGGAGCCCGGTATCTTCGTTCTTCATTATCAGGAAAGACCGGTCGGCCTCGAAAACGTTATAAATTGTATCCATGATGGTGTCGAACAGGTCGTCAAGCTCCTCGACCGCGTTTATCAGGTTGCCGACCTTGTATATGGTCTGGAGGCTCTGCTGGACCTTTTCATTCTGCTCGGCTACCTCTTCGACGTTTGACAGGTCGATGAGGCCGCTGTCGTCTATTTCAAACCGTTTCTTAATCTGCTTTTTTTCGCCGTCGTCAAAGAAATCGCTGACGAGGTCGGCAAGGACGTCTTCATCCACGTCGGACGCAGGCGGCTTTTCGAGGTAGCGGATCTGTGCGCCGCCGATCTGGATTATATCCCCGAAATCGATGGTTGCCCTTATGACCCGCCGCCCGTTGACGTATGATCCGTTGGAGCTGTTCAGGTCCGTGAGCGAAATAGAGCCGTCGGGGCTGTATTCAACCATCAGGTGCGTTCTGGAAATACCCATGTCGAAAAGCTGTATATCGCTGGAAATATCCCTTCCGAGGACGGCGCGCTGCCCTTCGACAACCTTGAACGTGTATCCTCTTTTCTTGCCCTTGATTACTTCAAAATGCGCAGACATAAACTGCCTTTCTACAGAAACTCCATAAAATAATTTTAGCACACACTCGCCGCATGTCAATAACGAAAACGATACTAATGGCAGGGCGTTGCGAGGAGTTTGGAAGCATCACACCGGAAGGAAGCACCACGCCCGAAGGAAGCACCACGCCCGAAGGCGTGGTGAAAGGCGCGGTGCCCGAACGCGCATTTCCAATATACCCGCGCCCACTACCACGCATTGAAAAGGTAGGGGCGGACCTGCGTGTCCGCCCGCATGTAGGGGCGAGATATCATCTCGCCCGATATGCTTTCGACCTGTGGCCTGTGACATTTAAACCGGGTCGTGCGTCTTAGTATTTTTTTTTGGAATTTAACTTAAAACTTATTACTTAAAACTTTTAACTCGATTCCATCACATATTTTCCGGATCCCAGACATTCTCAAGAAAATCATCGGAATCATTAGATGATGATGTATCCCGGTTTTCTTCGTTCAGGTTTTCATTCGGTTGGCCTGAAGGTTGGCGGGTTTTTCCGGCCGGCATGCGCTTGTCAAAGGGTTCTTCTTCAACTCCGTCGGTATCAACGGGAAAATTGCCCGTTTGCCTGGTTTCTTCAGGTTTATCTTTTTCTCGGCGGCTCTTATTCGAAACCCGCCCGGCCGATTCAGATCTTTCTCCCGTGCGTGTACGACCTGCGCCGCCTCTTCGGCGGTGTTTTTTTCTTCCGGCGTCTTCGTCTCTTTCATTTCGATGGTCGGCGCCGCCTCTCTTCGGGCGAACGCGCATGACTTCTTTATTCAGGTAATCAACCAGAACGGCTGCGTGTGACAGCGGGCTTGACGTGTCTTCAATATCCGGGTTCGTTTCAACGTCGTGCAGGTGGATTTCTTCCCCGGAATTCAGGCGCTTTACCAGTTCTTCAACCTGCTCCGTGCAATAGTTTTTCACCATGTATAAATAGGAAGGAACATATATAAGCCGGCGGGCTTCCACGTAGTCGAGCAGTTCGTCTCCAAACTTATGGCCTTCGATTCGACCGTAGGAGCGGCGTTTGCGGCCGCGGCCTTCGAAGAAACGCGTGTCAATCCTGCCGTGGATAACCTTCAGGCCCTGCCATAATCCCTCCACGGAGTCTGCGTAGGTGTCATCCATACCGGGGACGGGAATTTTACCATACTTTGTAAAAGGGCTGAGCGATGAGAATTCAGCGCCCTGGCTCGAGACGTCGATCTTGGTTCCGCGGACACTGTCATGCGGTCCGCACCAGTGAAACATCTTCGGACCGGGAGGTGTATGCGTTGCCGGTTTCCGCTTTCGTTCGTAAGGCGGGCGGCTTTTGTACCGGGTTTTGTAAAGGCCTTTTTCGGTAATATAATCAAGTACGGTATCGGGAACGAGAAGACGAATGCTTTTGCCGTCGGCGACGCAATCGCGGATATAGGACGACGAAAGGGCGAACTCGAAAGGCAGCCTGACGATTCTGATCGAGCTGCGATTTTTCCGAAGTGCGGGCGTGCCGTTTGCGATTCTTTCAGGATCTTTTCTGCCGCGCGGGACGACCAGGACATTGAAGTTTTCAATCAGCTGATTGAAAATCCGCCACTGCGGCATTCGTGCAAGAGTTTCCTGACCGACGATGAGCGAGAGGCTGATTTCTTTATGTGTTTCAAGGCACTGTTTCTCGACCGCCTGGAGGACTTCAAAGCTGCGAACCGGCTCCGTGCTGGCCAGCTCGCAGTCCGATACTTCGAGGCCGTCCATTTGAGCGGTGGCAAGGCGGAGCATCGTGAGCCGGTCCATGTCGGGCGCGATTTCGCGCTCGCCCTTCGGATTGCCCTTGGGCACGAAAACCACCTTGTCGACAATCTTTTCGTTCAAAAGATGCTGGGCGGCCCAGAGGTGAAAGTTGTGAATCGGATCGAACGCGGCGTTGTAAACCGCAATGGAAACCGCGTCGGCCGATTTAGTTTCTTCGGATTCGGTTTCAGGTTCTGCTTCGATTTCCGGTTCGGTAATTTCGGGCGGCCAGTTCCGCATGCTCTGAAGCGCGGTCTCGTTTTCGCCGTCCTGGGAGGAAAAGGAGGGGTTGAAATCGAAATCCGTTCCCGCGATAGCTGTAATACCCTTGAGGGCCGCGTCACGCACCCGTTCTTCCGGCGCACCGAGCGCTCCGATAAGCTCGGTGATTCTTTCGTTTCTGGCGCCGATACCGGCAAGCGTTCTTACGGCTGCTGTTTTCAGGTCTTCATCCGAGCCGGCGAGGATTCCTTCCAGCGCTTCCCGGACAATATCCTCATGCCCGGGTGAAAGTTCTACGAGCAGGTCCGCCAGTTTTTCACGGTCCGGTTCCCATGCGAGGTCCATTACCTGAAAAACTTCTTTTATTGCAGTTTCCCCGAACGCGGAAAGTCCGGACACCTGCTGTTCCAGTGCGTCCAGACTGTCTCCTGACTGGAGGATATCACCGATAAGAGTTCGGCAGAGGCCGGCGGCATTGTCTGTGTCAGGCTTTTCGGAAGCATTCTCCGCGGCTATATCTTCCCGGGCCGCGTCCAACCGGGGATCGGTAGGGTTGTCCATAATTATCCATGATTTTTCCGGGAGGGGCCGCGGATCTGCCGGCTCGACGTGTAATGCGGGCCGCCAGGCCTTTATAAAGCCGGATGGCCGGCATTACTCGATCGAAGCCGTTATTGTCAATTATCGCTGCGGCTGCCTCAGACCCAATTTGTTATCTACTTTCCAGCGGCGGAGTTCCGTCTGATCCTGATTTCGTTTCCAACTCTAACGCCGCGATTGTGACCGGTAATGATATCAGGATGCAGCCTGCCGGTCAAGGTCTTTCTAAAGAGGGTTGCCCAGTGATGCCGGCGGTTGACATGGTTCAAATTCAAGGATATAATTGCAAATCATGAAAATCGGTTTTAATCTGAAACTCGGTCTCGGAATTGTCCTCGTCTTCGGGTTGCTCATCCTCGGCATGATTCTGTACGAGCCTGTCTGGTACAAAATCCAGGTCGGGCGGCTTGCTTCGGATAATCCCTCAGTACGAGAATCTACGGCAAAGAAAATCGCGGCGGAGGGCGAAAAGGCGATGCCGTACCTCAAAAGGTGGCTCAACTCGGAAAGCGGCAAGGGCGTAACGGCCGCGTGCCTCGTGCTCGAAAAGATGGACGCCGACATGTGGCAGCAATGCCTGCCGGATATCTTAAAAATCCTGCGTGGCCCGACGTCAGAGATAACGGATACTGCTTCCGCACTTGTCTACGATCTGGGCTACGCCTGCGACGAAAACCTTTCGTGGAGGAATTTCTGGGACGAGCCTACGGTCAGGCGCAACATCTGCATTTACATTCTTAAAAGCGGGAAGAACGAAACGTTGCGGGCCACGGCCGCCAGCCTTCTCGGTAGAATCGGGGACGGGCGGGCCGTGACCTTTCTCCTGAAGGCGCTCAGCAGCGACGGCGACCCGGACGTCAGGAAGTGTGCTGCACGTGCACTCGGCGCAATCGGCCGCAATTGCCCCGTCAAGCCGCTTATTCTTGCACTCGATCGTGACCCGAAGGTCAGGGGGTGTGTCGTCGACATTCTCGGGAAAATTGACGACCCGCGGGTGGTAGAACCCTTAATTAAAGTCGTCCGGAATGAACCGGACTGGCAGCTCAGGCGCTCCGCGGCGGAGGCGCTCGGAGAGATTCGCGACAAGCGCGCGGTCGAACCCCTTTGCGCGGCGCTGTCCGCCGACAACAACTCAAACGTGCGCGACGCAGCCGCAGAGGCGCTCGGGCGAATCGGCGACCCGGAGGCAATGGCGCCGCTGGTCAAAGCGCTCCGGAACAACCCGGATTCATGGTCCAAGAAGTGCGCGGCCCGGGCGCTGGGAAAGATCGCGGATGACCGCGCCGTTGCGCTCCTTGTCGAAGCCCTCAGGAACGACACCGACTTCGACGTCCGCAACTATTCCGCCCAGGTGCTCGGGCTGATCGGGAACTCCGGCGCGGTCGACGTGCTACTCGGTGTTCTGGCAGGTGACTCGGACCCGACGGTCAGGCGGTCCGCGGCCGACTCGCTCGCCATGATCGGCGATAACCGCGCGACCATTACGCTCATCAGCGCACTCGAGAACGACTCCGACCTTCGGGTAAGGAGCGGCGCCGCCCGGGCGCTTGGCATGATGCGCGACATTCGCGCGATTCCGGCGCTTATCAGGGCGGTCGAGGACGTATCTAATTTCGACGCCTCCTCGTCCGACGTACAGGGAACGGCCGCACTGGCTCTAGGGAGGATCGGGGACCTTCGTGCGGTCGAGCCGCTCGTTATCGCGCTCACGTGCGGGTCATATTACAGACTCCGGCAGTACGCGGCGGGCGCCCTCGGTTGGCTGGACGACGAGGACTCGGTCAAGGCTCTGGCCCGCGCGCTCAGGACGGACCGCGAGGTCGTAGTGCGCATGACCGCATGCGATGCACTTGGTGAAATCGGCCGCGAAAGCGTGGTGGAACCGCTCATCGCTGCGCTCGGGAATGACACGAACGTCAAGGTGCGTCTGCACGCGGCAATTGCGCTTGCCGACATTGAGGGCGAGGAGGTCGACTACGCGCTCAAGGTCTGCTGGGACAGCGAGAAGAATCCGGGCGCAGGCGTTGCGCTCCTGTGGCGTGGTAAGGCAAGAAACTTCGATGCCCCCTCAGCGGCGGACGTAAGCGATTTTTACCTGCCGTTTTTTCACAACTACGCCCTTGCGCGATGGGGAAATGTCAAAGCCGTCGAAGGAATCATCTCGAGGATAGACCAGACGTTCCATTATCTCGTTCGCTTCAACATGGAAGTATTCTCCCGCATGCCGCAGGATTTTCCGGGTTTCGACTTCTCGGCGACCGGCGCCGTTCGCAGGAAACAGATAAAGGAAATGAGGGCGTGGTACGAGAAAAGCAAGGACCGCTTCGCGTGGAATAGAGAGAAGGAACGGTATTACCTCAAAGACAAGTAACGATACCGGGCATCATTGAGCCAAAGATTGACAGTTTTTCCTTGACCGTAGTGTGAGCGAAACACATAATCTGAGACCCATATTTATATAAGGGGATTGTGATGAAGAAATCGATAATGCTTACTATTATAGCTCTGGTGCTCTTCTGCGGCTCCGCATCAAATGCCGGGGAAAGCGCGGACAACGCCGCGGTCATAAAACTCAAGAACGCGCTGATGAAAGCGGCCCAGGAGGGTGACCTTGCAAAAGTCAGGAAACTCATCTCGAGCGGTGTAAGCGTCCAGACGAGTGACCTTAAGGGTTTCACGGTCCTCCACTGCGCGGCGGTCAAGGGCCAAAAGGCCGTAGTGGAATACCTTCTCGAAAAAGGCGCCGACATCAATGCAAAAGACGAGCACCACGTCACGCCTCTTTACTCCGCGATATCCAAGGAACACATTGAAATCATCAAGCTGCTTATCGCAAAGGGCGCGGACGTCAATGCCAGAGAAATCAACGGCTCCACGTTGCTCATTACCGCTGCCTATCTCGGGCACATAAAATCGGTGAAGCTTCTCCTCGATGCGAAGGCCGATATCAACGCGGCGTCAAACACCGGTGTCACTGCCCTGATTATCTCAACCAAGGCGCCGAAGAACTCGGACGAGATCGCCGAACTCCTGATCAAGAAAGGCGCGAACGTCAACGCGCAGACGAAGACAAACGTCGCTACGCTGCACCTCTGTGCCTCGATGGGCAATGCGAAGATAGTCAAGCTTCTGCTGGAAAAGGGCGCCAAAGTCGACATCCGCGGAGGCCGGTTTCAAATCCCGCTCATAGGCGCGATCTCCAACGGCCGCCTCGAGGTTGTGCGCCTGCTCGTCAAGGCCGGGGCGAATGTAAACTTCGTCGGCCGGGACGGACACACGCCGCTTTTCGGCGCCGTCGAGAAGGGTCAGAAGGAGATGGCCGAGGTCCTTCTCGACGCGGGGGCCAAAATCAACATCCAGGAGCGCGAGGGGCTCACTCCGCTGCTCGTAGCCGAATATTTCGCCCACAGCGCCACTGCCTTGATGCTGATAGAGCGTGGCGCGAACATCTTTATCAAGGAGACAAGGAACGGCTCCGGCCCGCTGCATATGGCCTCCTGCTGCTATACCGACGAGGTCGCACGCGCACTCATCAAGAAAGGCGCCAAGGTCGACTCGAAGGCCAAGGACGGCATCCAACCCCTGCACGTGGCCGCCTTGAGGGGAAACACCCCGGTGATGAAGGTGCTGATCGAAAATGGCGCGGACGTCAATGCCGTCGAAGACCGCTACAAGTCCGCCCCTCTCACCTGGGCGTGCCGCAAGAAAAGGAAAAGCGCAGCTGAACTCCTCGTCAAAAAGGGCGCGAGGCTTAACGACCGCGACACCGAGGGCAATACGGCGCTGCACGTGGCCGTGATGGCCAAGAGCATCGAGATAGTAAAACTCCTTCTGGAGAGCGGCGCAAAGGTGGACATAAAGAACGAAAAGGGTCAGACCCCGGCCGAATACGCAAGCAAGAGAAAAAAGTCCGAACCCGCGATGAAAGAAATCTACGATCTCCTCAAGAAGTACAAGAAGAAACCCAAAAAGAAATAACGCTTTCCTAACCTTAAATCAGCATAAGAAAATCAGCCGCGGCAATGCCCGGCGTCTTTTAAAAAAAAGGAACTTTTCTGAAGAAATGGCGTCAAATATAATATAATGGTAAGATATTCATGGAAGGAGTCGAACATGAAATCAGAAAAAGCCTGCCTTTTACTTCTAATCCTGTTTTCGCTTTCATTTGCGCTTGTTCCCATTGCCTTCGGCGGCGGCAAGGAGAAGCGCATTCCGAACGATGTCCGGGCTTACATGGCTTATAAGAAAGTGATCGACGAGACCGCGGCCATGGTCAGCAATGCGCAGGCGCGGCGCCTGGCGAGTAAACACGGCCTCAGTATCCTTAACATCACGTGGGAGGATACGGGCCGGTTCAAGAACTCGGCCGTCGGCCCCAACATCAGCGACATGACAATCCAGGTCCAGCAGATGAACCCGCGCACGAGAAAGTGCCGCCTGATATGCATGCCGGTCATACGCTACCCGAACTTTTCCGACGTCACCGGCGACCTGTCGCTCGACAAGTTCTACCTGCTCGTCGGCAACGAGGACGGGAAAAGACTGACCAGGGTCACGCTTCGGGGATTCCTGGGCAATATCCGCAAATACCTCTCGAAGCCGAAATCATGGAAAGGCGATAAAAAATCGCTCCTCGCCGAGCGCGACAGCCACGTCCTCGTCAGCGCGCAGGCATGCTTCCTCCCGATACCGAAGAGAGGCAAGGCCGAGTTCAACCCCGTGCTTTTCAACTACCAGTCGTACAAGGGCGACCCGGCCGTCCTCACCATACTCGTTACGCGCGAAGGCACGAGCGTGACCGTAATCGACAACAAGCGCGACACCTTCAAGGCCGGGCAGGTCTGGGGGCAGCGGCTCTTCTTCAACAAGAACGGAAAGCGCGCAAGCCTCACCGGCAAGCGCCTCAGCGACACCATAGGCAGAAGGAAAGAGCCGGCCGAACCGACAGGCAAAACCCGTTCCGTGCCGCCGCCGAAAAAGAAGGGGCTGAATATGGTGCTCCTCATTCAGGTCCCGCTCAAGCAGAAGAATCCCATGCGCCGCGGCGGTGCCATGCCATGCCCCGAGGAGAAGGACAAGAGTACGGCAGCCGCCCCGGAGAAGAAGAAACTCACACGCAGGAAAAGCGACGTCGAAGAAGCCGTCATCGGCCACGGCAGGGTCAAGGGGCCGTTCACGGAAATCGACGACCTCGAGATCGAGCGCGACCCCAAGTTCCCTATCCGCGTAACCGTGCAGTTCTACAAGGCGACCTCCAACGGCGTCGTATCGGCAAAAGACATGAGGGAGATTTCCGAGCAGATAAGCAAGGTTTACAAGCAGGCCGATTACGTCGGCAGCCTCGTCGTCGAAGGCGAGACCAAACGCCCGACCGAGCACGACGGCGAAAAAATCGAGCCGCCGGACTGGTGGGAAAGTTTCTGGAGACGCTACGAGGAAAACACCGGCACGTCGCGGGACTATGCAATCATGATGCTGCGCCGGCTCCACGGCCCGAACTGGTACCCGCGCACCGAGGAAGAGCTGAAAAAGGAAATCGCCAAGGTCACGGGGCGGAAGAAATAATCAGGGGAAGTACCGGGTATCAAATTATAGACACGGAGACGGGGCGACACGGAGACGGGGGGAAAGAATATGACCGCCGGTCAAGCCCGGCGGCTATTGATAGCTGTATATTCAATGTCTTATTTAGCCGCGCCACCCAGTGGCGCGTGTATTCATATTGACACGGCGGGCAAGCGCAACCAATAAACGGGCACAGCCCTGCTCGTATTGATAATTCGTAATCGAAATGACGCGCGTCGCGAAATCATCCTTCCTGCTGAATACATTTCTGAAAAACCCCCGTGGATTGGAAATGATCCCACCGAAGAGAATTGGACTCAAATTCCGTCTTCTTTTCAACGTTCTATTATCCTCCTGGGATTCTCCGGTTATAACATAGCCCAGAGCCTGGGATTGTGATGGATAAGAACGCCATTGAGGTGCGGATTCGGTCATCAGTCATTATTTCAACTTCCATTCAATGTATCATTTTCAATGCAACGTCCGATACAGTGAAAACTTGTGATGAATATGGATATAATGGTCATAGCGAGGATGATAACTGCGCAAGTTCTCAGGGAGGAGCATAAAATGCGAAGCAAGGCAATGGTCTTTACTTTAGTTATTTGTGCTCTGGCACTTTTCTCCTGCTCGACCAGCAAAAGCGACAGGTCCGGGAGCGGCGGTGGTGGCGGAAGCGGCACAGGTACGGGCAACGGCACAGGTTCCGGCACCGGCACAGGTACCGGCACCACGCCGACGGGAACGGGAAGCGCCAAAGTTGTGATAGATTTTGACTGGGCCCTCAAGCCCAACGTCGACACGGCCGAGCTCGAGGCAAAGGCGAACCAGATCAAGGAAATCAATAAAGGCCTGTACAAGGCTACCGAGGGGCAGATATGCCTTGGCGCGGGCCAGACGCTGGAAGACGGGAAATCCACCGGCGATATCATAATATGCGAGGTTATCTCGAGCGGTATGGGGATAACGGGCTCGCCCATGACATGCGGCAGGATGGAGGTCGGCATGGGCAAGCGCGGCTATTACCTTATCATCTGCAACAGGGCCCCTCCTACGGTGTTCCTGCACGAGTTCTGCCATGGCGAATTCCGCAGGTATTACTCGGAAGAATACGACTGCCGCATATGTGCCATGGGAGTATACACGGTAGGAGGAAGTGAGATACTGCACTACTGCGACGACAGTGATTGCCAGGCGGCGAGCAACTACAAGCCATGCTGGGATACTTACATCCTTGCACAATACCCGTCGTTTACACATACGGGCGCTGACCCCGGGAACGCACCGGAGTGTCAGGTTACCGTTAGCGACAAATAGAACCGGCTTGAGAACAGTTTTCCGATTTCTCTCCCCATCCCACGGTATGGGCGGGCCGTTGGCTCGCCCATACCATTTAATAGACAGGAATGGTCCCGCTCCAGTATTCTTCATCTTGACTTGCCGGTCAGTAGCGCGTATTATGGTCATGTAAACACTTCCGGCCTGAATTTAAGGAATGGCAATGAGAGAGAATCGGAGCCGATTACCGCGGCGGAAAACGCGCGCGGTGATGAAAGGCAACGTCCGGGTCGGCGGCGGTGCGGACATCTCCGTGCAGAGCATGCTCAAAATCCCGACGAAAAACGTTGAGGAATGCATCAGACAGATTGAAGAGCTGGCCGACTTCGGGTGCGACATAATCCGCATCGCGGTGCAGAAAGAGGCCGATGCGAAAGCGGCCGGTGAAATCGCAAACGCAGCGGAGATGCCGGTCGTGGCGGACATTCATCTGCGCGCAAAACTGGCCATGGCGGCCCTCGAAGCAGGCGTCGACGCGATACGGGTGAATCCGGGCAATATACGAAAAGAGCGGGACCTGGAAGATATTACGGCCTGCGCGAAAAACTACGGTGCCGCGATCAGAATCGGCGTCAACTCCGGGTCGGTGCGGAGGCGCGGAAAATCGCCCGCGGCCAGCGCCGACCGGGAGCGCCCGATCCCGGAACTCCTGGTCGAGCTCCTTACGGAGCACGTCCGCCTGTTCGAGAAGCACGGTTTTGAGAACCTTGTCCTTTCCGCGAAATGCTCGGACCCGGTGGAGACGATTCACGTCTACAGGAAAATCGCCGATACTTTCGATTATCCCCTGCACGTGGGCGTCACGGCCGCGGGCCCTCCGCCGGAGGGGATTATCCGAAACTGCCTCGGCATCGGGACGCTGCTTGCGGAAGGCATCGGCGACACCATACGCGTATCGCTTACCGGTCCTTCGTCCGAAGAGGTCATGGCAGGGCGTGAAATCCTTCGCTCGCTCGGACTCGGGGGAGGGGGGGTTGTTGTAATCGCCTGCCCGACCTGCGGGCGGACGAGCGCGGACATCAGGCCTATTACGATACTGTTGCGCGACGCTGTGCGCAAGATCGATAAATGCCTGGTCGTCGGCGTAATGGGCTGCGAGGTTAACGGACCGGGGGAGGCGGTGGAGTGCGACGTCGCCCTCGTAATCGGGGCCGGCAAGGGCATTCTTTACGTCGGCGGGGAGAAGCGTGAAACGGGGATTGCACCGAAAGATTTTCTAAATGTGCTTCTGGAAGAAATCGAAAAAGTATGAAGTATGAAGGCTGAAGGATGAAAAAAAACACGCCGGGCAGGCCCGGCGACTGAGTATTAATATACTCTTCACTTCATCCTTTATACTTCATCCTTCCTACTTTCTTACTTGCCTTTCAGACGGGATATGATTTCCAAAATTTTTCCATCAGCTTCTTCGTATGACAACTGGCAGCTTCCAACGCGGCTGTGACCGCCGCCGCCGTACTCTTTCAGCATGTTGCCGACGTCCGCGGAGCACGTTCGGTTGAATATCGAGTGCCCGACGGCGACGACCACGAATTCCTCATCTTTGCCGTCGAAGGAGCGCACGGATACGTTTGCCATCGGGTAGAGCGTATACTCGAGGAACCGGTTGCCGGTGGGCCTTTTTCGCATCCCGCGCAGGTCGATTACGATGACGTTTCCGTCGAGGCGGGAGTGTTTCTGGATGAGTTCCGCATAAGTCTCGACGTCTTCCTGCATCCGCTCGACCCGCCCCTTGACCACGGGGATCTCGAGTATTTCCTCGATCGACTTTTCTTTCAAAAGCTCGATAAGCTCCATAAAATATTCTTTGAACGCTCCGTAGCCCGTTCGCGGGTCAAGCGTGTAGAGGAGTGCGACGAAACGCTGGGGGTTGGTGACGTCGTCGGGGGTCAGGTTGGCGCTGTCCATGCGGTCGGTTTCGCTGACGAGTTCGGTGAATCTGTGGAGTTTCGAATCGCTGTAATATTCGTAGATGAGCCGTGCGGCGCTTGGCGCCGGGCCGTATTCACCTTCGAATTTCGCCTCCTCTGCGACTTCCGCTTCGCTGATATGATGGTCGAACCACAGCGCGCAGTTCGGATGGTACGGCAGGTTGGCGATTACATCGTCTTTGCGTATATCGACACTGCCATCCTGCAAGTCTTTAGGATGGACGAAGAAAATCTCTTCTATATCTTCCATTGTCGAGAGGAGCACCGCGCAAGTCAGGCCGTCGAGGTCTCCCCTTGTTACGAGTCGCATGCACGCTCTCCCGTCGTACGGTGCAGGTACGCAAAGTCCAGTAGGGAATTCTACACGTACATACCCCTTCTGTCCAGCATTTCATTAAAATTTCCGCATAATTTATGGCCCTATATTATCGAATGGCCTGAATAATTGCGGAATCTGACGTATTTTCTTTAAAGAAGTCGATATTTTCGGGGCTTGCCGCGCATCCGTGAAGCTGTTACAATAAGCGCCTGGTTATAAAAGCGGGAGAGCAAATATGAAAACGCCGATAATCTATTTCTTTCTGTTCTGTTTGGGTGCGGCGGCGCTGCTTCCGGGATGCGGCGCGGGAGGGGCGGGCATCGTGGCCGCATTAATGGGCGATGACGACGATGATAAGGATCTCTTCTTCGTGCCGGCAACGATCTCAATTACCACGCCCACGGGGAGCCCGATTGAATACGACGTCGCCGTTCAATTCAACCTCGTGCACCCCAACTCGATGAATAGCTCGGTTACCGCCGAATACTACGACCCGGACGGACCCGGCTGGTTTTCCGCAGCCTTATCTTCCAGCGCGACCGAGGGAACCGCAAAACTGGCCACGTCCCCCGGGGGTGTTCTTCACGTTTTTCTCTGGGACAGTCTCGCCGATCTGGGCAGCGGCATCCACGACCGCGTCAGGTTTAGAATAAGACCTTTGGGAGGCACCGCGGCGACTACGTCAGAGTTTATCGTCGATAATACATCACCCCCGGTCCTTTCGATAACCGGCTTCACGCCCGTGGTCCAGGAGTACGGCGATATATGGGTCGGCTTTACGGTTTCGGACGCGGAAGGCGACAATGTCTCCGTACAGGTCAGGTATTCTCTCGATAACGGAGCAACCTTTCCGATAACCCAGCCCGCAAACCGCGCGGCAGGGCTCGGTAATTCCATGTATGGACTTCAGACCGACCCGGCCGGCCGGGTTTACGTATTTGCCTGGGATTCCCGCTCAAACCTCGGTGATACCTTCAACGGCGAAGTCGCGCTCCAGTTCGTACCGGCGGACTCAAAGGGCGGTGCTCCCGCCGTTACCGTTCCTTTTATCGTGAACAACACGACTCCCTCGATATATCCAAGCGGACCGGCGTCGATTATCAGCGGCAGCGTCCCGATCGATTTTATCGCCGTCGATTCGCATTCCGACAACGTCGACGTCGTGGTCGAATACACGACCAACGGCGGCCTGGACTGGTTTCCGGCGACCTCCGTGGCCGATCCAAGCGGCTATATTACCGCGGGCACGAACAACCTTCAGAGCACCCCGTCGGGATTCCCCAACGTTTTTTACTGGAATTCATTTTATGATCTGTCTTCGATTCCTGCGGCCGTGATTTTCAGATTGCAGCCCATCGAGCTGCCCACGGGCGCGCCCGGCGCGTGGACCTGGACGGTCGGATTTCCCGTAAACAACCAGTATATGTCCACGGTGGTGAACTCCGCGGCAGCGGGCAGTATTAATGCCGTGGCGGCGAACATGAAATCGCCGATCCAGATCCGCGCCAATCCGTCGGAGCGCCTTTACATTCTCGACCCCGGCGAGAACAGGCTTCGCGCGGTTAATATCACGGCCATGCCTCTGGATATTCTCGGAGTCCCGACCCGGGCCGGCCAGATAGTCACGGTCGCCGGCACGGGCGGGCGGGGTATTCCCGAGGACGGCATTCCGGCCGTTCACTGCGGGTTTCTGGGCCTGGTTTCCGTCGAGCTTCATCCCGACAACGCCGTGCATGCGGTCTATCTCGCCGACCGGGCCCTCGGCCAGGTTTATTACGTCGACGAGGGCGGCATTCTCACCATCGTCGCCGGCGCCGGCCAGCCCGGACCGACGGAGGAGGGGGCCATCGCCCGGTATACCCGGTTTCAGAACATCACCGACATCGCCGTAGACGGCAATATGAACCTTTATATCGCCTGCGACGGGCCCCACGTCGTATGGCGGGTCGATGCCGCGAGCGGAACGGTCAAGCTTTTCGCCGGCAGCCTGTCCGCCTCGGGATTCTCCGGGGACAGCTTTTCCGCCGCCGGAGCGCTTCTGAACAGGCCTGCGAGAATCGCGATAGATTACAATGATAATGTTTATATCCTCGATAAAGGCAACCAGAGGATTCGCATGGTGAACAACCAGGCCGGCGTGATAAATCCGTTCGGTATTGGTATAATCTCAGGCGCGATTGAAACGATATGCGGCAACGCGTTCGACGGGTCGGTCGGCGCGACCGACGGCTTGCTCGACGACGAAGGCGCCGACGGCGGCGACGGCCTCCATCCCCGTGACGCCTATCTGAATAATCCCGATGGTTTTGCGGTCACCGGGCCGCCGCTGATGATCTACGTTGCGGACAGCATGAACCGCCGATTCCGCGCGTTGAATCCCAACGCCATTGCGGTCAACGTCGGGAATGTTCCAATAGCGCCCGATACGATTAATACGTTTGCAGGCAAGGTGACCGCCGCGCCAAATACGGGCGATGACGCACAGGCGACCGAAGCAGGATTCGGTTACCCCGTTTCCGTCGCACGTGCGGAAGACGGAACGGTGTATCTTGCCGACCTGGATGGGAAACGCGTGCGCTCCACCGATAACAGTGGTATTATCCGCGCCTTCGCAGGCGGGGTTTTCGACACCGGCGAGGTCGTGCCCGCATCGGTAACACGGCTCGACGGTCCCGAGGGCCTCGCCTTCGGGCCGGACGGCGACCTGTATATCGCCGACACCGGGAACCATCGCGTGGTGAAGCTCAACCTTGCGACCCAGACTATCTCGATGGTTGCGGGCGACGGGACGTATGACCCCGCCATGCCGATTGCCGACGGCGTGCCGGCGACAACCGTCATGTTGAATCAGCCTGCCGCGGTGGCATTCGATTGCGCGGGTAATCTCTACATTGCCGACCGCGGTGAAAACCTCATCCGCGTGGTCAACCTTACCGCAGCTCCAATCAACCTATCGGGTACGACAATAGACCCGGGCGATATCCGGACCATCGCGGGCAACGGCAGTCCGAGCTTCGAGCCGGCGGGTCCCCCTCAAGCGCCGCTTGGCGTTGCCGTTCAGTTTCCAACCGCAATTACGGTCGATTCCCGCGGACTTGTTTATATCGCGACTGGTAACAACCTGAGATTACTCAATCCGACCGAAACGGATTGCAACCTTGTGGCCGGCGCTCTGCCGGTGCCCGCAAAAACGATACAGTTAATCTCAGGCATGGAAGACAGCGGCACGATAGACGACGCCCTATTACCGCTTGCCGAATACAATTCGCCCGGCGGTATTGTCGTCAATGATCAGGACCATCTTTACATTGCCGATGGGAACGGTCCGATTAGAATTGCAAATCTTTCGGCAGATCCGCTTGTTCTTCCCATGTCTTCGTGCGGCTCCTTCACGGTGTTGCCGGGCATGGTGAAAAGATATGCCGGCGCCTTTAGCGGCGCCGGGATCAGCGGCGGTGACGGCCTGCCGGCGATTCATCCGAATGTAGAAATAATCAGTCCCGCGCACCTGTCGTTGGATAGTACTGGCAACGTTCTGTTTGTTGAAAGAGGCAATTTATCGCTGAGACGCATAAGGACAGGCGATGGAATAATCCATACCCTGGCCGGAAACGGCATGTATCCGCCCGATGTTGATTCAGTGCCGCCTGAGCAGGCTTCGCTGGCGGACCCGGTCGGGATTGCGCTTGACCCGCTCGGGTTTATCTATTTCTCCGAATCCGAATCGAACAAGATCCGCCGTTTTTATGCTGGCCCCTGATTCGGGGCTATTTTAGGTCATAACGCCATCCAGGAGCCATTCCAGCCCAAAAACCGTGATTTCGGCCCCTCACGCCTTAAAACAACATAATAGATATTATCGGACGTTGAAAGGGATGGATTTGGTGGTCGGGATATAATGCATTTGTGAATATTCAGTCAGCGGCCGCGCTTGTGAGGCTTTGTTTCTTTTGCAGAAACCTTTGTTTTTCTGCATGGCGTTGCCAGGCCCTTTTCAATTAACCGATTTCCAACGTCCAGGTTATCCGCATACACCCTGCACAGCAACCGCCCGAAGTTATCCCGTTTTCTTTTGCATGGAAACTCGATGCGGATTAATTTTCCGGCGATAAGCTGCTCAAGCGCGTGCCTGGCTTCCTGACCTCCCTTATCTCGCAGCTCGGGGGCGTTTATCCCGAAGATTCGCACGGACGTAAGTTCTCCATCGTACATGATCTTGAGTGTATCGCCGTCGATTACCCGGACGACTTCAAATTCCCGGGCTGTGATCTCTCTAGTCGCCGCGGCACTGGCGCAACCGATAATCGGAATAAGCGTCAGAAATATAGCCTGTTTCATCAGCATAAGCTGTTTTTTCTGCTTCTTTACCCGGATCAATTCCCAGTGAAGTTCTATCTGACAAGGCCATTAAATAAAAAAGACAGACCGCTCATCGATGCAGGTCTGTCGGCGAGGACATTCCAAGCATCTCCGGCGCGGTCTGCCATTGTTGACAAACCATCTGACCGGACATGCTTGGTTGAGAGACTTTTTTCCCAGCACTCTCTTTAAATAATAAATGTCCTCGCCGACAACTGAAATATTAACAGGCAGCCGCGCCAGAGTCAAAACAATTTTCAACCGGTGCGTAATGCATTAGTTGGCCAATTGTAGGGGCAAGGCATGCCCGTGTTCCTTGCCCCTACAAAGCGAAGCGTTTCCAAAATGCGGCTTTCTTGAGCGGATATTTGGCGAGTTAAATCAAAGCGGGCAGACCGCTCTTCGATGCCGTCTGCCCGGTAAGGCTTCAAGCGTCTCAGGTGCAGCCTGCCCAATTTAGCCGTGCAGGTTCCCCTGAGACGCTTGAGGCAAGTAAAAACCTATTCAGGATGATTTTAGCATTCTACGAAGCCTTACCGGGTAAAATGATCCTAACCGTCGCATGCATCCAAGTCAAAACAATTTTCAACCGGTGTTAATCGAGACACGGAATTTACTTTTGGCTTGCGTTAATACCTTCCCGGTGTTAGACTTAATGCAATAATTCGCGATGGTGCGCTTCGTGGGAGGAATGAAAATGCCGCGAATGACCGGATATATTTTTGTGATCGCAATGGTAATAATTGCGGCGGGATTTGGCTGTTCAAAAAAGAAAAGTTCCGATAATCTCGTATACCTCCCGCCCGGCACCGGCACCGGAACATCGACTTCGACCGCGGCCAACGTCTCCGGCCCGATAGTATGGGACCCGGCATCCACGCTGGTTTATGATCCCAAGCTCAGCGATAACCCCCTTGCATTGATCGCGTTCACGCCCACGGCGGTCGGCAGCTTTACGGCGGATGTTCTGGTGAAACAGGGTGCGAACGTCGTGAGAACCGTGCTGGGCGCGGGAAATGTTACGGGAGGCGTGAAAACGACGCTTACATGGGACGGCCGCGACGACGGCGCGAAAATTGTAGCGCCCGGATCATACACGGTAGAAATCATTGCACACTCCTCTCCTCCCGCTTCGATAAATTATCCATGCTACGTCGTTCGCCTGGGGATTGTCAAGATAGCTTTCGAGTCTCCCGGAACGTCGGATGTCGAATTCCCACTGAAGTATAATCAGAGAACCTCTTCGACTGAGACGGATTTCATAGTCTCCACCGGAGGCGCGTTTACGCAGGACGTTGTCTGGCAGATTCCCGAGCTTGACCAGACAAACGGCGCACCGCGCCCAATGCCGGCTCCGTGGACCGGTTCTGCAGATTATCCCGAGAACCCGAGCGCCACGACTTTCAATAATCCCGCGGCCTACCTGATGGGTTCAAGGATGCAGCTAAGGGTTGAGACGGGCGATATCGCCAGAATGGATGACGGCGCCACCATCGGCGTCGGCTATCCGATCTCCAACCTGCCGATTCGCATCAGGGGCGATTATGTCGGGTATTCCATCAACGCGGAAAACGCAAGCGATATTGAAGGCGGTAAACAGTACGTGGTTGAAACAGCCGCGGCCCTGCCCGCGACGGCCGGGAAGCGTTTTGAAGTTCTGCAACTCAAGTTCGAATACAAAGACGGAGGCGTCTGGCAGGAAGTTCCGGGCTTCCAGTTGACCACTCATCTCATATACAGAACGGCGGGCATTCCAACCGACGGAGCACTCGCCCAGACCGAGCCGGACGGCGACAAGTGTTATATAAAAATACTCGACCTCACCTGCCAGTGGGCCGAAGGGCTTTCCGGGGACGCCAACGTATTCTGGGCGATCTGGACGAGCATGTGGGATTTTGAAGACCCGGCGTGGGTGTACAACCATCACATCACCAATGAGGGTTTCACCGTCGCGTACCTTATTGATAACCACTGGGGAAGGTGCGGGGCATGGAGCATGTTTCTTCTGACCTGCATGGGTTACCACGGAATTGAAGGCGATCAGATTGCACTCTTTTGCCGAAATGATCACATACAGTCAATGGGTAGCGGTACAAATACGACAGGCCGCACGGAGCTGGAAGTTGGCGATACCCCCGGGCAGGGGTGGGGAGCCGTCGTCCGTTTTCATACGTTCCTCGACCATGCAATAATCCGCTACAATTCGCGCTATTACGATCCCTCTTATATACATCTTACCTCGCCTTCAATAGACGGGTTTACAACGATTCACAGTTATGAGAATTACGGGCTTGAGGGATTCTGGGAGGGTATCGGAACGGTATGGGTTGTTCCGGGATCGACATACAGAATACTTTTGCCTCCCGGTTCCGCTACCGGAACGCTTGTGCCGAATGACCCCGCGGATACTGAAGTGCACGCTATGGTTTATGATTTCTAATTACAGACGCCTGGAAGAAGACGCAAGTATTGCCGGCCTTGAATGGAGCACAACCTTATGAAGAGTCTTAACCCCCTCCTCCTCGGATTATTAATTGCATGCGTGATGATGGTGCCGGCCTTTGCGGAGGGCGCCGGTACGGCCGGCTCGCATCCTCAGGTCGCCGTCGACGCCGACGGCAACGTTGTAGTCGTTTTCGTCAGGCAGGAAGGCAATAGAAGCGTGATTGCGAGGGCGACGATTGACAACGGCTCGATAACCGAGCCGGTCGACCTTGCCGATATCGGCTACATCCGTTTTGCCGACCTCGTGCTCGCAGGCAACAGCTCCGCCAGAATCCTCGGCGTCGCCACCCTTCCAAGGATGATGACCCGGCAGGGCTATACGGCGGCTGAAAGAGACCAGGCGCTCCAACCGGTCGTTTCGTGTTTCGAGGTCAGGCCGAAATCCAGGCTCGTGGCCGACGACCCGAAGAAATACCTGTTCGGACCCATCAGGTCCAGCTCGATGCTCGACCTCCAGTGCGCGAGCCGCTCATGCGCGCTGTGGGACGACGGCAACGGCTCGATTATCATAATCGATTCCAGCGGGTATCTTGTCGGCTCCGACTCCGGCAAGTTCTGGAAGATCGGCGACAACCCGGCCCGCGCATTTGTCGCCGACGCGGTAGCGGTTACGATTGTCCGCGCAGGCGGCACGTACCATATTTTCTACGCCACCGCGGGTGCGGACGGCACCCTGACGATTCACCATCTCACTTCCGATGATTTGAAGACATGGAAGGACGCATCGGCTCCGGGCGCAAAACTGGAGGACGGCAGCAGGCTGTCCGTGGTTGTAAACGGCGACCAGGTTTCCCTCATCGGAACCCGGGAGGTGGAAGGCGGCGGGCGCGAAGTAGTCGTCACCACGCTCGGCGGCGACGGGACGTGGTCGGAGCCGGCGGCGGTAGCCTCAGGTGATGGAATAACCCCCCGCATAGACGCGGTCTGCGGCGCCGACGGCAGGATTCACATCGTCTACGAAGAGACCGGCCCGGACGGAAAGCCGGTCATAAGATATGTAACGCATCCGAAATAGTGATAAGTGATAGGTGATAGGTGAT
>SOJX01000097.1 GCA_004376375.1 Planctomycetota bacterium | reverse complement strand
GACGCCGCTGCACTTGGCGGCATGGTGGGACTGTAAAGATGCAGCCGCATTGCTGATCGAGAAAGGCGCTGATGTAAACGGGATGAATAATGAGGGCGAAACACCGCTGGATTGTGCGAGAAATGATAAGATAAAATCCCTCCTCCGCATCCAGGGCGGCAGGATAGCGGAGGAATTGAAAAAGGAGTCTGCGGGTTCCGGGTCCCGCGATCCGGATCAGGAAGAGTAGTATTACTACGGGTGGCAGAGGTATTCCTGACTGCGTGGGCGGTCAGGGTCATGCCTTGCACCGGTTATCAAGTCACATGTATGAATGAACAGTACTTTCTTAATTTTTTGTGCGCTTCTTTTGGCGCGGTTTTTGACACGGGCTGATTTGAGTTTATAGTAAATAATCCGGAGGGCAGATATTTTTATCTGCCCTTATGTAGTTTATGGGAATTTCGACGCCGAAATACAGCTATTTACTTATTACAGATCTGCGTTAAAATAGAACAAAGGCAAGGTACGGCCTCGCCCTTGTTCGAATCCGTCCAGTGAAACCTACTTACCAGTTTTTGCCGATTGCCGGTCTTTACTAACCGTTTCAGACGTTTTAGCAGCATCTTTAATATTGTCAGCCTTGAAGCCTGTTTCACCTGCTGTGCCCTGCGCGAAGAAAGGGTTAATCTGATTCTCGCAAACTGCCTGAATGGCGAGCATCAGTTCATCGATAGTGCAATTCTTGAGCAGGTAGCCGGAGGCACCGGCTGCCAGCGCATTCGCTACAAAACGCTTGTCGGAATGCACTGTAAGAACAAGGACCTTTGTTATATGCATTACCGAACACCAACTAAAGAGAAAGCCGTTCGACTTTTTAGCCGAACGGCCCTTTATGAAGGATAGTCGGGGCGGCGGGATTCGAACCCACGACCTTCTGGACCCAAACCAGACGCGCTAGCCAGGCTGCGCTACGCCCCGTTATTAATGAATTATATTCAGGTTACATCCTTATTCAAGATAAATCCACTCCACTGAATAAGACGCATAACAGCATACCCTCTTTCTTATTATTTCGGCATCAATTTCAAAGAAATGGAGTTAATACCATGGCGCCTTCCGCTGAGCGCTCGGGAGGCATTTGACGCCTTCACGTCACATTCCGGGTTATCCGTGCTAGGTTTCGATGTCACCAGTATAAACGGCTTCGAAATTCGAGCCTTCGATGGTTTTGAGTTCACCAAGCTCGTCATCATCCCAGCGCATGTCAGGCGCGCCTGAGATATACCAGTTACCACCGTTGTCCGCGACAAACATCCCATATTTTTTCAACGCAGTGAGAATTACCTGGTTCTTCGCTGAAAAGCCCGAGATATCGAAGCCTGATTTCAAACGCAGGCGCAGGCCCATCGGCGGACGGTTCGCGTCCGTACTGCTCGAAGCGAAATGCCGGGCAGGTGAAATAAACGCTCTCTGCGAATTCACCACGGTGAAACGGAGCGCATGAGTTATCTCGCCTGATGCAACTTCACCATAGCGCACAAGTCCCGGGAATATCGGAAGGCCGGCCGCATCGGCGGACGTCCAGTACTTCGGCCTGAGCGCGTTTGAATCGAGGTCGAATTTTGCGCCCGAGCCCGCATCCCATCCTCCGGCAACCTTGTGTGAATCGAACATTTCATAAAGCATGTGGTTGTCACGGTCAATCACAATAACATGCCGGTCGCCGGTCGAACCTGGACCGCCTTCGATTGGCGCGTCATCCGGGATCGGGTAAGGTCCGGGATCGCTTTCACCGGCATAAGTAAAAGAGACGTTCACCAGCGGTTGTGAACCGCCTACGACGCAGAACGGGATGCCGTTCGGCGCACCCATCCACTCGGTACCGAAATCGGGGTGCAGCGTTCCGGCCGCGCCGATAGATGCGATATAATTATCGGAGTTGGGGTGCACGGGATAGCCGGAAATGTCTGTATTCCACGGGTTGTCGGATGGAAAAATCTGGAGAGTTCCGATATCAGTCGTCCAACCGGTTCCCGTTCCGGTCCCTGTCCCTGTTCCGGTTCCGGTTCCTGTGCCCGGAGGCAGCACAAACTTGTCCTTTTTGCTTTTACTGCAATCGACAGAAAAAGCGCCCAGAACAAGTACAATGGTTATGATTATAATAACCTTCGCATCTGCCTGACGCATCATACTCTCCTCCCGTGGTATATGGATATAATATTAAACCGCAAACAACTATGGAATTCGAGGACATTTTTCGGCTTAAGACGGATAATCCAAAGGCCCCTCTTAAGATTTCTACTTTGATTGAATTACTTTTATGATAAAATCCCTGTCATATCGAGCCGGTTCTTATTAAGGAAAGCAGTAAATGCCTGACATGGATACACCGAAATGGATTGACCAGCTCTTCAACAGCCCGATATATGAAAAGGAATACGCCGACGCCACCAGCGACAGCGAGCGAGCAGTATCCGAGTCGGAATTTATAATAAAAGAGCTGGGTCTGAAAGAATCCGATCGTGTTCTCGATCTCGCCTGCGGGCCGGGGCGACACGCTATCCTTATCGCCCCAGAAGTAAACGGCATAACCGGCTCAGATATTTCACAGCGGTTGATTGAGAAAGCATCGTCGACGGCTGAAGAAAAAAAGGTTCAAAGTATAAATTTCGTTGTGGAAGACATGCGCGAGATCGAATACGAAAACGAATTCGACGGCGCGTACAATTACTTCACGGCCTGGGGATATTTTTCCGACGAGGAAAACTTTGACGTCCTCACCCGCGTTCGCCGCGCGTTGAAAGACGGCGGCAGTTTCCTGCTGGAAATGATCAACCGCGACGCACTCATGAGAAGGTTTCAGCCGCAGAACTGGAAATTATGCACTGACAAAACAATCGTCCTGGCGGAGCACAGTTTCGACAGCGAGACAGGAAGAATAACCTCGACCCGGACTTACGTCAACGAAGACGAGAAAACGACGATAGAAATCGTCCACCACCTCCCCTCCTCTGACGAGCTTGTCAGGATGTTCCGGCGGGCGGGATTCACTGAATGTCGTCTCGTAAGCGCGCCGGACGGCGGAAAGGCCGGATTCGATTCATTTCGGATCGCGGTAATCGGTGCAAAGTAATCAAGGGCGTTAAAGCTTAATAATAATACCAGATACTCTCGTATTCTTTCCTGTCTTCACCAATACTTTCAAGCGCATCGAGATATTCCATTATCGGTACGTCCTCCATTATATACGGGTCTTTAACAGCTATATTCTTCTCCCACGGGTGGAAAATATAGATCCTTTCTCCCGACGGCGTAATCATCAGTATATTATGGTCCTGCCTTGCACGGAGGTGGTTTTTACCCAGGCGGGGGACGTTGAATACGGCCTCATCAGTTCTGGTAATACCGGGGAGCAGGCGGCTTTCTTCTTTTTGTTCCTGTAAGAGCCTGGCAATGGGAACGCGAAGCATATTCATTTCCTGGTGGCCCTTGGTGTTGAACGTGTAATAGGGATCAATACCAACGAGGCGCAAGGTTTCCCGCAGTTTACCGGCTTCAAAACGCCTTGAGTTCGGCAGCGTAAATACCATCTGGTTATATATGGATATGCCGGCATTCCGAATTTTCGCGCAGGCTTCGACGACATCCGGGGTAATTTCATACGCGTTTTCCGCATGGGTTACCATGCATATCCGGCTTTTACCCGGTATGTTGTATTTCTTCAGAATATTGATCAGGTTTTTCGTCACTCTGAAAGGAACCGTGATAAGTGTTCTTGTCCCGAGGCGTATATTATTTACATGCTTGATTCTTGAGATTTTGCCAAGCAGCTTATCCAGATCGTCGTCCGAAAGCACAAAAGGATCTCCTCCTGTAATCAGCACTTCGGTGATAGCATCGTCTTCCGCTATCCAGGAAATGGCTTTATTGAGTTTTTCTTTCGGCGCAGTAGCGCCCGGCGCCATAACCTCGTCTATCTCCCAATTACGCTGACAATAGGTGCAGACCTGCGGGCATGCATTATAGGGTTTCAGAATCAATATATTCGGGTATCGGCGAGTGATTAAATCGATCGGGCTGGTATCAAGCTCACCCATGAAATCAAGATCGGTTTTACGATTCTTGCACGTCGCCATATGATCCACGTAATCCCGCGGCGGCAGAACCTGCGCGCGGATGGCAAGATCATACCGCGGTTTTTCGTTATCGAAAAGCGACAGATAGTAAGGTGTAATGCCAAACGGTATCCTGTTGTTTTCGGCCTTTTTTATTGATTCGTAATCCTCATCCCTTATCTTCACCAGGGCTTTTACCGTATCCGCATCCTTGATAACGTTTTTGAAATGCCATCGATAGTTCTTCCAGTCTTTTTCAGTCGCGCCGTAATATTTCATAATGCGCCCGGCATTCCTGTGTCTACGCGAAATGATCTTTTTTTCCAGGCCTGTGTGATAACGCGCCAGGTACCGGCGCGATCTTTCCGCAAGCAAATCAAGCTCTCTTGATCTGGCCCTGGCCGCCTTCCTGCCTTTGAGCCCTTTGTCCATTTTCTGAACAGTTTCGCCGTAAACTCTCGCATTTCCCCTAACAGCGAAAAAAAGATGTCTGAACTCTTCGAAAAAACCATCGCTGACATTACCTGCCCTGCCTTTTGCCGCATCTCTTAGAACCCTCAAAGAAGACATTCCCGTAAGCATCTCGCTGCGTTTGGCAAATATCGTACGCAATACATAGATGGCATCCGTGGCCATGACGTTGAATAACGGGTGATATGAAAGCTCGAGCATCCTGATTCTGCGTTCAACATCGAAAATCATCTGCAACAGGCCGTTACGGGCCTGGTTAAGGTTTTCAGATTCCCTCAGGATGTTGTACACCTTCGGGTTTTCTTTAAAGAATTTACGAGCCGAAGGTGAGAGCTTGCTTTTGGTTACCTGTTTCTTCAAAACGTCCTCCTTATCCACACTCTGACATGAAAACAAACCAGGCCGTTGATGAATAACACAAGGTAAGCCGCCGGATAAATACTGAAGTATTCAGGCGATTTCACACACGGCATGTCGTATTTTGCATAAATCTGCTGATAAATCCATAGAATTGTTCATAAAGACACAGGCAAACAACGATTCGTTTAATCCTTCCGAACCGCGGGATTTTAATTATTCAAAAAAACTACCCGAGGCTTCAGCGCCTTGGCCTCGGGTAGTTTATTCTTCCAAAGCATAACTGCTTTTTCTATTCCCCCATCGGTTTCCTGCGCCTCCAGCGTATAAACACCAGCGCTGTCAGGAGCATCGTGAACGCCAGCAGGCGGAGGAAGTAAGAGTAGCCCATGACTTCGCGCGCAAACAGGTACGCGGGCGTCACAACAAACCACCGCACAAGTGTTCTGGTGGCCGGGCGCGAGCGGATTGTACCCGCAAGCGACGGACTTGTGCGGTAGTACAATCTGGTAAACGCGCGGCCCCAGTCGTAACGCGACAGTACACCGTCGCGGAACGCACGCAAAGTCTCGAGTTTCTTATAAGATTCAGCGGATATGCAGTACATTCCGGTTGTGTTAATAACGACCGTGAAACCGGAACCGGGAGTTTTCGACTCGTAACACGCGGTTGCCATGAAGCAGCCGCCGCCGCCTTTCTTCCTGGGGAAGAAACCGCCGCCGACCGGTGTAATATCTCCCGTAAAGTCGCCGACGTCGTGCGTTTCAACGTTGCCGACGAGATCGGTCACGCGGATTGAAACGGTATAACCCATCACATCTTTCCACGGCACGTCTCTTGTGTCGTAGGTCCACGAGTTTGTACCACTCGCAAGTAACCAGGTCGTCCCCGGCTCGAACAGGCCGCTTACAGGCGCAAAGTACAGACCGCTTATCGTTTCACGGATCGCGATCTCGACCGTGTCAAGGCCCGCCGTGTCGTCGCTCGAAGTGCCGGAAATCGCCGTTGGCGGTGTCATGGTGCCGCTTAATGTGGTTGTAACGGATGTCACGGGCGGCGTTTCGTCGTCATGGAACTCGCGGGACTGATTCGCCGTCTTACCGTTCCCCGCTCTCACGATGATGTAAAGCCGTTCCACAACATCGTCGGGGAAGAGAGTCGGAGGTACGATTGATACAATTGATTCGTCCGCGATGGCAATGCCGGATCCGGCATCGACGCCGGAACTGATCGAACCGTTTCCGCCGACGCGCAGGAAATAATCGCAATCGACATCGGCATGCCAGGTCATGGAAGCGTCCACAACCGGGCCAATTACCGTCATCGACCCGGCGGGAGGCGAATCAATTATGACGGAAGGCCCGGTCTCGTCGATAATGAAAGTGACATTGTCGGAAACCGGGCCGATATTGCCGACGGAATCCATAGAACGGGCCCAGACGGTGTAAGAGTTATTGTCTGTGAAGGGAATGCCGATTGCATTCAGGCTCCAGCTCGCCGTTGCACCCGGCACCGCAAACCATGCCGGGCTGAGCAGCATAAAGCTGTTTGATACATTATCGTAATAAGCCGGGCTCTGGTTCCTCACCAGTAACAGTTCCACCAGGCCGACGTTACCTCCGCCGGCCTCGGTAACAGTCCCACTGATTGAATCTACGACCGCAAGAATCTGGCCGTCAGCGGGATATGTAATTACCGTAGTCGGCGCGATGTGATCGTCGTACACGATACAGGTCGCACAACCAAGGAAGGTGGGATCCACATAACACGTCACATATACGGTCAGCGCCACGTTGTCCGGGTCCAGGTCTGCGCGGTTGAACACAATAAGCGGCAAGATCGGAACGCCTGCGGTGCAGTTGCCGCTTGCCAGAAGTACACCGCTGCCGAGCGAACCGTCACCACCGAGCTGAACGACATAGTCCCTGGACTGGTCGCACTCGAACTCAAGCCCGGGCGCGGCCGTATTGCCGTATACAAGAACCGGATCAGATAAAATCGTAACTACCGGCAAGTTCGCCGGGTATGTCTCAAAGAAATTCTCGACCGACCACGCGGATGGTTTGTCCTCCAGGTTGATGGAACGTATGCGATATGTATAAGTTGTCGAGCCTGCAAGGCCGCTGTCGTTATAGGTTGTGCCGGTTACGTTATCGATAGAAGCAAACGGTCCGCCGTTGGAGCGGGAAATCTCAAATGTAGTCCAGCCCGGGTTGCCGTTATCGGCCCAGGCTAACGTAACAGACGAACCTGTAATATTTGAAAACTGCGGCGCACCCGGCACAGCGCCGAGCGTAACAATGGATTTGCTGCCCGGGAAATAGACGGTTTGAACACCGTCGCCGTTACGGTACTTCAGGCTGTAAGAATAGGTCCTGTTCGGCTGAAGGCCGTAATCGGGGTATGTGTAAACCCCGGTCTGCCAGTTGGAATTGTCACCATTCAGGCCTCCACTGACGAACATGAAATGCACGCCTGTAAGACCTGAGCTTTGGTTCGGCGGCTCAGCGGCCGTCAATTCAATAGTGTACGCATCATTGGAGACCAGGGTCAGATTATCAAACGTCGGCGGCGGCAGCAGTGTATAGGCGCTGTTTGCCGTCATCCCGCTCGGTGAACCGCCGATTATGGCCAGAACCTTTCGGCGGGCATGGTAGTTCGGCGTAAGCGGGCTTTCAACGGCGGTCGTCGTGTCGGCGGGAATACTGTCGATAATAATTATGGCAGTACAATCCCAATCGTGGATTTCATACTCCGACTCACCAAGCATATTCGTCCATGTCCAGGTAATTGAGCTTGTCGTACAATCCAGCGCATAAAACTGGGCCGGACCGCCCATAGCCGGGGTGAAGATGGAATTGTTGGCGCTCCAGTCGGTCCATATTCCGTCACCGTTAATCGCACAGACGTGATAGGTATAATTCGTATTCGCGGTAACGCCGGCTGTATCGGTAAACGTTGTGTTGCTGCCGTTGTATTCCTCCGTCCATGCCGCGCTATTTTCGCTTCGCTGGACAATATATCTCGTATAACCCGGGTTGCTGTTATCGCCCCAGAATACTTCAATCGAATTCGAGGATACCGTGCCGAAATATGGAGTTTCAGGAATATTGGCCAGCGTATAGCGCGAATCTGCAGGGCTGTCTTCCAGGTTAACCGCGCCTTCCACGTTTCGAAGACGTACTATGTAAGTGTACTCCACATTCGGGCTGAGGCCGCTGTCAGTGTAAGTATAAGTGCCTGCCTGCCAGCCGGAATCCACCCCACCGATACCGGATATCCAGTCAAAGTAAGCTCCGGTATTTCCGGTACTCGGATTAATGGCAGGCGGTGTAACGGACAGATCAAGAAAAGTCTCCGTTACGCAGTCAAACGAAAACCCGGTCGGAGATTTAACAAGCGTATACTTTTGCCTGGGGGGATTGCTCCAGTTCGACGGGTCGTTGACCTGGTTCTGGAAGCGAACGCGATAAGAATAGAGAGTATTTTCTGCAAGGTTGTCGTCGACATAGCTGTACGAATTATACATCATGCCGCGATCGCTGGCGCCGCTGCCGCCACCTGTCTCATCGAACTGAGCGCCGGTGTTGCCGACATCCTCGTTTGCCGGAGGTAAAACGGAAATTTCCATGCTGTTGCTGGTAACAAAGTTGAAACTGATTTCGGTATCCAGCGGATCGGCAACAAGCGTACAGCGCGGCACTGCCGACGCAAGATATGCGCTCGGGATCCCGTCACCGTTACGATAACGGGCGTTCCAGTAATACGAAGTGTTCGCGGTAAGCCCCGTATCCTGATAAGTAAAGTTGCCGCCAATGCGGTCAGTCACCCAGGGCGAGTTGTCAGCGCCGAACTGCCCGCCGACCTCGATAAATTCGGCCGCGGTCTGACCGGCGCCGGGGTTCGGACATTCCGCAAGATTCACGTTCATCGAGTCTGATGTTACGGCTGCGGCTGGAAATGTAATCTCGCCGGCAACGGGAGGACCGCAAAGCGTGTAGGCCGAGGCAGTGTTCGTGTTACCCGAATAAACCGGCCCGGCGCTTACGAAAGCGCGGGCCAGACGCGTATATTGCGTATTTTCCGCAAGGCCGGGTTCTATCGCCTCGGTCGCGTCCGCACCGGTTGTGGCCACGACATCGCCCCCGTCTTCCAGCACCTCGAATCCGTCTTCACCGGTCCAGCCGTCGGTCCAGCCCCAGGTGATTGTAGAGCTTGTGCAATCGACGACATAAAATCCGGTAGGAGCGGGGATGGTTTCAGTGCTCCAGGCAGTTACGGCGCAGTTGTCCGACCAGTTGGCCGACCAGTTCTGTGCACGGGCCTTGAACCAGTAGGAAGTAATATAATCCAGACCGATAAACTGCCAGGAGTAACCCGATGTCAGCAGCCCCGCGGACGTGAAGGCTTCCGTCGGCCCGCCCGAGTCACCCTTTGCATAGAAAAGTTCCAGCGGCGTATCAGCCGGGTTACTGCTCGAACCCACCTGCACGGTTATACTGCTTTCGTTCTGTGCCGTGAAAGTTACCGCCGTGTTATCCATGGTCGGCACGGCCGCAGCGGTGCAGGCTTCGGCAACGTTCGACGGGTCGGTATAACTTTTCTGCTCGTATGAAACTTCAAGCACGGGACGCTGTGCAACCGTGGCATAGTTCCACGCACGGAAATATATAGCATCCGTTGAAATCGTGTCCTCATCAAACCCAAGCCCGCACCCGCCCAGGGATATGGAGTTCTCCACCCAACTGGATGCATTGCCCGGCGCAAACGTAAAGACTTTGAAGCCGATTGTCCGATGATCGGTCGAGTCGTCGATAAAGAGGGTCCCACCCCCGGCTTCGGAGTAAATCGTTAAACCCGCTGCTCCGGCAGGGTCGGTGGTCAGGTCCCATATGTCGAGCAGCGCCGTGGCACCGGCCTGGTTATAACAATATGCGTAAAGCTTAACTCCAGTAACCGCCATGCCCGCTGACAGACTACTGAGGTCGAATCCGTAGTAGCCGCGATAACTGTTGGAGTAGAAATACATGTAAGTATTAGACCACTTCGAGCCGCCGGAAGAAACGTATCCCGACGTTGTAGCAGCGCAGTTTTCAATGCCGGCGGTAACGTTATAAAAGGCTTTGAGATATCGACGATACGTCGTGTTCGTCGAAAGGCCGGTCTCAACAGTATAGGTTGCGTCGTATGCAATATCGGGAACCGTAATCGTATCCGTACCATTATCAAAGATATCAAATCCTTCTCCGCCCTGGCTTGTCCATGACCATGTCAGCGAATCGCTCGTACAGCCGATACACCCAAACGCCAGTGGCTGGCTGGGCATTGTTATCCAGGTCGTTAATGCTGAATTATCAGACCAGATACCGGCCCAGTTCTGGGCACGGGCCTGGAACCAGTATGAAGTGTACGGAGTCAGACCGGTAACGTCCCAGGAGTATCCTGAAGTCTTACTGCCGGCCGAGGTGAAGGCAACCGTCGGGCCGCCGGCGTCACCTTCGGCGTAGAAAAGCTCAACAGGTGTCAGAGGAGGATTCCCATTCAGCCCGACCTGTACCGTTATGCTTGTATTGGCCTCAGCGGTGAACGTCGCAGCCGTATTGTCCATAAACGGCACCGCCGCCGCCGTGCATGTCTCGACAACGTTCGATGAATCGGTGTAGACTTTTGCGTTCGTCATGCCATCGACGGAGACATCGTCGACATAGTACCTTTCGTCCGCCATCGTGCAGACGCACGTGAATCGA
>SOJX01000143.1 GCA_004376375.1 Planctomycetota bacterium | reverse complement strand
TACCCTCCTTGAGGTATATACGCGCAAGACGGATTCTTACTTCATGGTTCTCGGTAATTGCCAGCATGCGGCGGAAATATTTTTTTGCTTCTTCCATTTCCTTTCGCGCGGCGTAATATCGGCCCAGTTCGCGCATTGCAGCCGTGTCCGTGGGGTTTTTCTCGAGGCGCTTTTTCAGGCCTTCAATCCATTTGCGTTCCCGGACCTTCGGGTGCGGGTTATCGGGGCTTGATATCAGGACGCACTCGGCCGTGCGGACTTCATCGACAGGGACGGTTGTGGTGAACGTGTTGAGTGTGCCGCCTTTTCCCCTTGTGGTGTTTTTTACCTGGCGCGTGCCCTTGATGAGGAGGGTGCGCTTTATGCTGACATATCGTCCGCGGTTTACATCGAAACGGGCGGTGCCGTTTATTGTCCGCGTAAGGTTTGTTCCGCGGCCGCTGCTGAAAGAGAATTTGAGAACTGCAATGCGGTTGCCGTCTTCGTCTTCATGCGACGCTTCATAGCGCACCGTGCCCGACAACTTCCGGTCGCGGGGGATCTTCCCGCCGCGGGGGATAATCACGTCCCACGTCTCGCCGACTTTGGTCTTTCCTCTCAGCGGAGGGAACCAGGCGGCTATGTACTGGCCGATGGTTGCGGCAAGGGTGCCGTTGTCAATGTCGGTGACGTAGCCGAGAGTATCAAAATATCCCACCACGGTGGCGTTCTGCAGGACTTCAGCGGGTGTTTCGTAAGTTCCCGTGTTGTCGGTCGCCTTGTTTTTCGTAAAACAAAACTCGAACGTTGCCGTGTCTTCGCGTCGTCCAAAGACGTGGATCGCCCCTTCGATTTCGCAGTCGATTTTACGCGGTTTCTTCGCAGCTAGTTTTGCCTTTACCTCGTAGATAAAGTTGTCGCCTTCCATCCATTGCCATTCCAGTTCTTCTGCCGCGAAGAGTGTTTCAGGCGCGGCAAGCAGAATTGCCACAGCGGATAGAAGAAGCAATGTAACTTTTACTTTCATTTTTATTTCTCGCCACTGATCGGCATGGCGGCTTTTGATATCGCAATGAGTTTTCCGAGGAGCGCGTCGAGCTCCCCGGGTGATAGCTGCGTGTCAGGATCGCACTTCGCGTTCTGCGGATCGGGATGCACTTCAAAAAAGATACCGTTGGCGCCGGCGGCGACGGCCGCACACGCGAGCGTTTTGACGAACTGTTTCTCGCCGCCCGAGGCACTGCCGCGCCCGCCGGGAAGCTGTACCGAGTGGGTCGCGTCGAAGACGACCGGGCAGCCGGTCTCCTGCATCAACGGTATCGATCTCATGTCGGCTACGAGGTTATTGTAGCCCAGCGAGGTTCCGCGTTCCGTGAGGAGGATTTGTTTTCCACCCGCCGAACGAATTTTCTCCACCACATTTTTCATATCACGCGGCGCGAGGAACTGACCCTTCTTTACGT
Organism: Planctomycetota bacterium; assembly: GCA_004376375.1. Taxonomy (GTDB): domain Bacteria; phylum Planctomycetota; class E44-bin39; order E44-bin39; family E44-bin39; genus E44-bin39. The sequence goes on along the minus strand of SOJX01000143.1, from coordinate 35,890 downwards.
TTACCGTTTTGCCGGTCTTTCCCGCGGCTGCAAGAAGGTCGGTCTGGCGGGACAGGAAAGCCGGAACCTGGATAATATCGACGACTTTCCCGGCACGCTCCGCTTCGGACGGGGTGTGGACGTCGGTCGTAACGGGCAGACCGATATCGGCGGCGACTTTTGAAAGAATATCCAGACCCAGCTCGATACCCGGTCCGCGATAACTTTTTATATTGGAGCGGTTTGCCTTGTCGTAGGAGCTTTTGAATATCAGCGGTATTCCGTGCTTCTCCGCGGTTTCAGCCAGGATTTTCGCGACCGAGAGAGACATATCTTCCGATTCAATCACGCACGGCCCGGCTATGAGAAAGAGTTCGCCCGGCTTTCCAAGCTCCATGTTTTTCACTGTTACGGTATCGACCATGTGAGTTCCTCGAGTCCGGTTTCCGTCGTTTCGCTACGGCACAAGCATCGGCGCAGCGCCCGGAATTATTTCAATAGTGACCGGAAGCGTTCCCCCGGGGTCGCCGTCAATCTGCACGGGGATTTCGGAGTCGTCCTCCGGCTTTATCGATACGTGTTTTCCGGTATATGTCTTTACTCCACTCAAAAGCGGGAGCATTCTTGCGACCGATGCAGCCGTGTAATGTAAAGCGGTTCGCAGGCTTCTTCCCCGTGCAATGGTGATGTCCAGCAGGCCGTCGTCGCACTTGCCGCGCCGCGCGATGCGGAGCGGTCCGCCGTAGCGGTGCGTGTTTGCGACAACGACGTATCCGACGCTTCGGCCCAGCGGTTTCCCGTCTATCTCGACCAGCATCGGGGGGTACCTGTATGTGCGCATCGCCCGCAGGATATGGCCGGTATACGTGGCCATGGTTATCGCGCCCTTGCGCGTGTTGTACAGGTCGTGTACCACCCATGCGTCCACGCCGGCTGAAGCCGCAACCACAAAGCGTTTTTTCCCAATGCGCCCGACGTCGATTCGCCTTACTTTGCCCTTTGTTACAAGTTCGGCAATCTTCTCCGGCGCGCTGGGGAGGCCGAGCTCGAGCGCAAGTACGTTTGCCGTTCCGGCCGGGCAAATGGCCACCGGGATGTCTGCGCCGTCCAGGCCGCATACGATTTCGGAAACCGTTCCGTCGCCCCCGACCGCGACCACCGCGTCTATACCGTTTTCGGCGAATTCGCCGGCCATGCGCCTGGCATCGCCGGTGGATTCGGTCGGGCTGAGCAGTGCGTCGTGGCCTGATTTTTCAAGCGCTCGGGCTACTTTTCCACTGAGCCTCTTTGACTTTCCCCGGCCCGAAATCGGGTTATAAATTATCGCAGTTCGTTTACCCATAATAAGATACTACTCAAGGTAAATCCTAACACACGCACAGGCATTTGCAAGTTTCTTTTGTTTGGTGTTGAAGTTAAGAAGTGCTGAAGTGTTGAAGTTAAGAAGTGCTGAAGTTAAGAAGTTAGCCGCCGCGCCTGCGCGGCGAGTTGCAGTCATGATTTAATGGTTGAACGTCAGACGCCCTGGGGCTCAAATCTTTATTTTACCCGACCGATAACGACGCGGTCGGGGTCGACGACTTCGCGGAGGTACTGGAGTTCTTTTTCCCGCGGCGGCTCGAGCGTTTCGACCTTGTCGGCGACGTGGACTTCGATGCCGGTCTCGGCCAGCACATCGTCCACGGAAAGGCCTTCCCGCGTGGCTATAAGACGCATGCGTTTGTCGGGGGAATCGAAATCGAAAACCGCTTTGCTGGTAATAATCTGGAACGGGCCCGTGTCCGCGGGGAGGCCGGCTTTTTCGCGCTCACCGGGCCCGCCGAGGTAACCGGGCGTGGTAACAAAGTCACATTTATCCACGAAGCGGCGTTTTTCGTGGTTCATAAGGTAAATCGTTTTCCAGCAGAAACTGCCGACCTCGTTGCCACCCCCGGAGCCGACGAAGCGGATTTTCGGCCGGCGGTACGTGCCGCCGATAAACGTGGAGTTGATGCTTCCCCACGGGTCGACCTGCGCGGCGCCGAGGATGCCGTAGTCGATGTAACCGCCCTGCGCGCACCACATGAGCGGGTTCATCGTGGTCCAGCAGACGGCGCGGTAGGAATTGCGCGCGTCCGCCATCATGTTTCTTTTAAACGGCGTCGCGCACTCCGGCCCGATGGCGCCGTACTCGTAGACCTGGCAGAGGTTCGGTGTGTATAAATGTTGCGCCATGATGGCCGCAATCTGAGGCATGCCGTAGCCGATAAAGGCCGACTTGTTGTCTTCGAGGAGGCGCCCGCACAGGCAGATCATGAACTCGACGTCGGTAAAATAAGGTTTATCCGCCATAGTGGTAACCCTCCTTTATCGTCTCGTTCTCAACAAGCTCCTGCATCCGCGCCTCGCCGCCGACGAGCTCGATGTAGTCCGCGTTGTCTTTGGTGCCGTAGACGAACTTGTCGAGGTATGCTTTCATCTCGTCCTTGTCCTTGATTTTGAAAAACTCGTTCAGGTGTTCGGTGTCGTATGCATAAAAGCCGGGCACAGTCCCCGGATGCGCGCCCCATGGAACGTGGCAGACAGCGTTCACTGCAAAATATGGAATCGTCGTCAGGCCGGGGTTTGTTCGGATTTCCTCGGGGTCGATAAGTTTTTCGGTTGTTATAATAACTTTCTTCGACGCCAGCGCTGTCTCGACCGGCGTTATCGACGGGCCATAGATGCGGGCGTTGCCGTACTTGTCGCACTCGTTGACGTGGATGATGGCGACGTCGGGGTTTATCGCCGGCACGAGCGCGACCGGTTTGCCGCTGAACGGGCATGTGACTTTCTTTGCGCCGCTGGTCTTGAACGTATCCGAGCCGAGCAGGCCGCGCACCGGGATGAACGGAACGCCCATCGCGCCGGCGAGGTGGCGGGCGGCAAGCGTGCCGTTCGACCAGTCGATTACGTGGACTTCCTCGTTGCGGATAGCATCGATAAGGACTTTGCCGATGCCGGCGAAACCGATATCGATTTTGGAAACGCAGCCGCCGCCGACGAGGAGGGTGGTGTCGAGAAAAGTGAACTTGGCCGAGAGCCAGAGGTCCTTTTTCTTCTGGCGCACGATTTCACGTTCGAGCGAAATCGGTCCACGGACCATGGACGAAAGGTCGTAAGAGATATAGTCGCCGTCGTCGACGAATTTCTCGACCGCTTCCTTTTCCGTTATCGTCTTGTCGAAGAAGCCGCGGTCCTTGTGATCGCGCATCCACGCGCGGACCTCGTCCGGGTCCTGGAAATAGATCTGTCCTTCACCGCTTTCAAGGACTTCCATTTATTTGCTCCTTTCAGTCGCGTCGAAAGTCAAACATCAAACGCCGAACGTTAAAATATTGTAGGGGCACAGCGCGCTGTGCCCTTACATATTTATGGTCCTGACGCGGCTTTTCCCGCATCGAATGCTTTCATGTTCATCTCGGCGAATTTTTCGGGTGCGGAGGCGATGACGGCCTCGCGTAATTCGTCCGACGAGAACGGCGACTTCGGGTGCGCGCTGGAGAAACCGATAAGCGCGACGTTCGCCAGGCGCGGGTTGCCCATCTCAAGCGCCACGCGGTCGGCGTGAAACGTGGCCACGTCGATATCCATTCCCGCGATTTCCTTTTCAAGCGCCGGGTCGGGCCACGGCGTCGTGCCGGTGTTTACGAAAACGGCGCCGCCTTTTTTCAGGAACGGGAAGGCGCGGTGGCCTTCAATCGGGTCGAAGGCGTAAAGCACGTCGGCCGAACCGCGGCGGACAAGCGGGCTACGGGCGCCGCCGATTTTCAGATGGCTTACGACCGAGCCGCCGCGCTGCGCCATGCCGTGAGTCTCCGAGCCGATAATCGGCAGCCCGCGTTTCTTCGCAGCCGCGCTCAGGATCTTAGTGGCGAACAGTATTCCCTGCCCCCCGACCCCGGCGAGAACGATATTTGTGGTTTTTGACTTGGTGGTCATTTTGTCTCCGTGGTTGGGTATTGGGGAAGCGATTTTACGAAGTGTCCAAAGGGAAGTCAATGAGAAATGGATTTTTGATAGGTCTTTTAAGCTTGATTATGGAGTAGGATTACCACTCCACCTAAAAGCTCTCCTAAAACCCAAATCTTCAGCTTCTTTTATTGTTTTTACGTAACATTCATTTCTGTTCTTTTCGATTACCGTTGTGTCATACTGTTGGTCGAAGGGAAGATGATATATTTTGCTTTTATCTTTTCTGGAAATATTACATTTAATACATGGATATTCTTCTAGAGGGTGATTTTCAAGTACTTCTATTCTCAAATGCTCCGCGAACATTTTTGCCCTATCCGTAAGTTGTGTAGAGGTTGTAAATGTGCCAGAAACATCTTTGCTTGGATTATCTATTTTATATGCTACCATTGTTCCATACAGTTGGAATATATGTTTCTCATGGATTTGTTTATGTTTTGACCAGTACTTACACTGAATAACTTCAGTTTGGATACCCTTCTGAGCAATTAAATCTCGCCCCAAATCATTAAAGCCTTCGATTATTCCTTGATAATAAACAGCATATTCTCTTGTCTCGTATAAGTATCCGATATAGCGCTCATAATCTCTTCCAATTTCCCATTTTGATTTCCTCTTTTTAAAATATCTATCTAAAGCAAGTTGAAATTTTTCTGTATTAGAAAGTTTTTCGTACTCGGCGGCTGTTAGCCACTTTCTAGCCGGGTCAATATTTACATAATCTTCCAGATTTTGTTTGTTGTTTTGTAATTGAACTATGTATTCATCGATATCTTCATCTATAAATTCAACAAGCCAGGGAAAAAGACCTTCATAGTATTTTAGTTGTGATTTGTAAATTCTCATTAGCTTTTCAGCTTTGCGGCGCTCTCTCCCAATTTCCCTGACATTTTCTGCTGCTTTAGGGGCTGGATGTTTCTTATTGCGGAGATGCTTGGCGGTTTTTAAGTCTTGAAGATAAAAATACTCAGCATATGCCTCCGCCAACCATGGGAAACCTTGGGATTTTTCCTTTGTCAGAATATCAATAGCTTCTTTATCTGATTTAAACTTTTTTGCCCATGCGTCTATGTCCGCTTTAACTTTTTTTCCCCATTCCTCTTTTTCAAGTTTAACTTTATTTTCCCATTCGTCTTTTTCGTATTGAACCCTTACCTCCCAATTTGCTTGCCTGCCTTTAAGTTGAGATTCTTCAATCTCCAATTCTTTCTTTTGATTATTGAGTTCCAGCCAATCCCTATCATATTTCTTTGCCTTTTTTATAATAATGATTAATTCATAAATAAGGGGAGGTCCGGCAAGAATTCCGAGTAATATCAATAGTAGATACATGATCATGATTATTACTCCGTTTGTACGGGATAAGTGGGCAATTTTACCTTATATGGGGATAAGAAGTCAAGGAGTGTTGAAATGGCCAGTCATATGGCATACTAAAAGATTACCCATGATTCTTTGGCTGGATGTGGGATTAGAACGGTATAACTCTCCCAAGCGAATTCTTCTTTTAAAATATCATTCCATGAATTTTTTGGAATAATTAGTCTGTCCCACATTTCATTTTCTGATTTTGGCAATGATTCCTCGTACTGATCTTGATATAGTTTTTTCAATGCATCAAGATCAATTTGAGATTTATTCTGGGATTCATTTATTGCTTTTAGTGCTTTTCCAAATAATTTATTACGTGGATATTCGTGATCTCCAATTATCCTATTCCAAATAAACGTGTCAACAATGGATAATACTTCGTTTATTGGTACTTCAAGAAACCACTTTACAGGTTTATCCGCTTCCCAACATTTGTCATTATGCTTATTATTCTGTATGCAACACCAAATGAAATTTGGAGTTCCTATTTTTTCCTCAGAAAGCTTTTTGCGATTATCTCTATAGCTTGGGACTGCTTTGTTGTATCCTGATAGGGCTGGATCAAGGTTATCTTTAATAATCGAATACCCTTTTCCTTGACAAGTCCAAAGACTTAATTTTTCCGTTTTACTCATTTTACTTATTTCCTGTTTATCATTGCGGCGGCGTAGCCGGCTCCGAAGCCGTTGTCGATGTTGACGACGACGACGCCGGGGACGCAGGAGTTGAGCATGGCGAGCAGCGCTGCGATGCCGCCGAAGGATGCGCCGTAGCCGATTGAGGTGGGGACCGCGACAACGGGTACGTCGACCATGCCGCCGACGACCGATGCGAGCGCGCCTTCCATCCCGGCCGCGACGACAATCGCCCGCGCCTCTTTCAGTTCTTTCTTGTGCGCGAGTACGCGGTGGATTCCCGCCACGCCGACATCATATAGCGCAGTTACTTTTGCGCCCAGCATCTCGGCGGTGATTTTCGCTTCTTCGGCGACGGGGATATCGCTCGTCCCTGCGCAGCAGACGACGACGTGACCCTGAGGTTTTACTTTTTTATGTCTGTAGGTCGCGCACCGCGCCCGACGGTGGTACTTGATTTTCTTCGAGAATTTTTTCAGGGCGGCGGCGGTTTTCGAATCAACGCGCGTGGCAAGCAAACAGTGCCCGGCCTTGATAATTGATTTCGCAATCGCTACCGTGTCTTTCGGCTCCTTGCCTTCGCAGAAAATAACTTCGGGGAATCCGCGGCGCAATGCTCGGTGATGGTCGACTTTCGCAATACCGATATCCTCGAACGGCAGGTCGCGTAACATTTCGAGGGCCTTGTCAATCTTGATTTTTCCCTTCCGTACTTTGTCGAGAAGTATTTTCAATTTTTGCCTGTCCATAGGTTCCTCGAAATGTTTGTTGTAGGGGCACGGCGCGCGCGTGTTCCTTGCCCCTACATATTAACGCGCAGCAGACCACACCGGCCACGCTGCACCGCTAAATATTAATTCTCAAGACTGATAAGTTCTTCGTCGTTTCGGGCATAAGCGGTAACACGCGGGTCGGCAAGTTTGCCTTTTTCAAACAACACGTGGCCGAATCCCGCGACCATTGCGGCGTTATCGGTCGAGTATTCGGGTCTGGAAAAACGCACTTCTATTCCAAGAGGTTTTGCTTCCTCTTCGAATTTTTCACGAAGGCGTTTATTGGCGGCAACGCCGCCGCCGACGCCGACGGTTTTTATTCCGGTCCGCTTGCATGCGCGCAACGTCTGCCGCACGAGAACGGTTACGACTGCTTCCTGAAAACTTGCGGCGACGTCGGAAACGTTGATATCTTTCAGCGTGTCAGCGTCGCGGCTTTTATCCTGACCTTTAATGTGATAGAGGAGGGCGGTCTTGAGCCCTGAAAAAGAAAAGTCGAGCGTGTCGCGGTCGAGCATTGCGCGCTTGAAAACAACTGCGTTCGTCTTGCCGCCTTCGGCCGCTTTTGAAAGCGCGGGCCCGCCGGGAAATCCAAGGCCGAGGAGCGCGGCCGCCTTGTCGAACGCCTCACCTGCGGCGTCATCATGTGTCCTGCCGATTAAATTCATGTCGTCGTCATCACGGACAAGGTAAAGGTTTGTATGCCCGCCCGACGTTACGAGCGCGATTAACGGTTTCGTAATCGGCTCTGCATCGAGCCCAAGGGCGTAAACATGTGCGTGCAGATGATTGACGGCAATCAGCGGCAGGTCGTTTGCCAGAGCAAGCGCCTTTGCGGCCGATACGCCGACGAGAAGCGAGCCGATCAATCCCGGCCTGTTTACCACGGCAACCGCGTCGATGGAATCCAGCGAAGCGCCCGCGTCGTCGAGCGCCTTGTCGATTACGCGCGTGATGTTTTCGGTGTGGGCGCGTGAGGCGATTTCGGGAACGATGCCGCCGAAGGCGGAGTGGAGTTCGACCTGGCTCTGCACAATGCTCGAGCGCACGTGAACGCCGTCGTCCACGACGGCGGCAGCGGTTTCATCGCAGGAAGTTTCGATACCTAAAATGCGCATGATTAATTGTGGGCGTCCATAAGTTTTTTGTAGCGTTCTTTGTCGCGTAACAGCTGGGCGGCGGCCGCAAGCGGTACATCGCAGAAATCCGCGGTGCGCCTTTGGGATATCCGGTCGAAAGCTTTTTCAAAGCCGGGCTGAGTCAGCGTTGAAGCGAAGGCGAGGAGATTATGGATCGGAGCTTCGAACGAGCCAAGCGGTATTTCCAGGTCAGGCCTGAGCCCGCCGCGTTTGATATCGGCCTGCGAAGCCTTGTGGTGGCAGATTTTTTCAGGATGGCGGCACTTGGAGCCCTTGTCGGGGGAGTGTTTGTTCGGAGTGTGGTAGAGCGCGGTGGTGAGCTTCAGGACTTCTTCGTACCCCCTGAAATGGTAGAGCGTCTGGACCGAGCCCTTGCCGTGCGTGCGCTCCCCGACCATCAGCGCGCAACCGTAATCGCGCAGAGCGCCCGCGACGAGCTCGCTCGCGGATGCGGAGTGACGGTTAAGGAGGAAGCAGATCGGTATTCCCGCAAGAGGGGCGGAAGAGGTCGAAAGTTCCGAAAGATTATCTTCCCGCTCGGCCTGTGTAAGTATGACGGCGTCTTCAACGGAAATGAAATAGTCGGTAATCGCGGTCGCGACTTCGAGGTCGCCGCCGGGATTATTGCGAAGGTCGAGAATAAGCGCGTTGAAGCCGCCTTCCTTCTTCTTGAGTTCGTTAAGCCCGGTTAGAAACTCGATTTCACTGTTCTGCTGAAACTGCCTGAGTTTCAGATATGCAATTCCCGGCGAACCGGGTTTATGGTCCAGCATGAACACATTTTCCACGCCGGGGTTGTGTATCCGATCGCGAGTTATTTCGATGTGTTCAACCTCGCCGGTTCTCCATCTTTCGACTTGCAGCCTAACCTTTGTGAACCTCAGGCCCTTGAGGAGTTTTGACGCGTCGAGAACGTTGATTGTGGCGGGGAGTTTTTCTCCGTCGACGTGAGTAATTACGTCGCCGGCGCGCAGACCCGCCTTGATTGCCGGCGAGCCGGGCATGGGCGCGATGACGATGAGCCTGCCGTTGTCGATCGTGATTCGGATGCCGAGGCCTGCAAACTCACCCGTATTGCGTTCGTGAAAATCCTTTGCCGCCGGGGGGCGGAAGAACTGGGAATTGCGGTCAAGCTGTCCCACCATGCCTTCCAGGGCCTTGTAAAACAGGTCTTCAGGATTTTTCTCCAGATAGTATTCCTTGTTTATCCTTTTTTGCACCTGATGGAAAAGGTTCAGTTGCCGTGCGGTTTCGTCGTGCGGCGACGGGGTAAGCAGCAGGTTCAAAGGGAGCGCGAGCGCCGCTGCAACGAGGATTGCCGCGACCCAGCCAAGCGAGAGTGGATTTCCTGAGTTTTCGGGCATCTTATCTCCCGGAAAAGATATTACGGTATTCTATAATCGGCGTCGCTGTATTGCAAGGAGTTTCGCCGGATGTGCGGATTTAAGAAAAAAGCAACGTTATGCATTAAAAACAGTCTAAAGTTATAGCAATAGCCCGGAACCGTTTAATCCCGTAAGACGGCTGTATCGGAGGGGTTACAACTTATTGAAGAATTTTCTTGCTTTATTATTTATCTTTGTTATAATTTGGACTTTTGCATGGTCTCGTTTTTGCGTTGGGTAGCTGTGCGGCTTTCTATATTCTGAAAGCCTGCTAGCGTAGCTCAATGGTAGAGCCGTGGTTTTGTAAACCACAGGTTGTGGGTTCGATTCCCACCGCTAGCTAACGAAACTCGGGGGGATTCCCGAGCGGTCAAAGGGGACGGGCTGTAAACCCGTTGGTGTAACCTTCGGAGGTTCGAATCCTCCTCCCCCCACTGGTGGGGGTGTCTGCGCTTGATGCGCTACGCATCGTGAACGGCGCAGGTAAGACTGCCAGAAGGCCTGAGTAATGCGGCCGTAGTTCAATGGTAGAACACGGGCCTTCCAAGCCCGTTATGTGGGTTCGATCCCCATCGGCCGCTCATTTCGATTTTCGATTGCAGATTTTCGATTGTCGATTTCAGAGCAGTCAGTACTGGAGCCGGTTATTTGGCGGGTTATATGGGGAGTGGTTTGCAGAAGCAGTTATTAATACCTGATTCACCGGACATACGGAGTGACTGGAACTGAGAATAAAGCTTGGAGTATATCACCAGCTGATGGATCTTTACAATCGTAAATCGAAGATCGACAATCGTAAATTGTTAAGGCTGGTGTAGCTCAGTTGGTAGAGCACGTCCTTGGTAAGGACGAGGTCATGGGTTCGAGTCCCATCACCAGCTCACGTCGCGTCACGGGTCAAGCGTCGAGAGTCGTGAGTCAAGAAAATAATAAGATATTATGGCGCACGACGCATTTGAAAAGAAAGTGGCATATACTAACCACTGCTTTATAAGGAGCAAAAAAAATGGCCAAGGACAAGTTCGTACGTGACAAGCCGCATGTAAACATCGGCACTATCGGTCACGTTGACCACGGAAAAACCACGCTGACTTCGGCGATGACGTCATATCTGTCGAAGAAGGGACAGGCTTCGGCGCGTTCGTTCGACTCGATCGACAACGCGCCCGAGGAGAAGGCGCGGGGTATCACCATCCAGACGGCGCACGTCGAGTATGAGACGGACGCGCGGCACTACGCCCACGTCGACTGCCCCGGTCACGCCGACTATATCAAGAATATGATCACCGGCGCGGCGCAGATGGACGGTGCAGTGCTCGTGGTGGGCGCAGACGACGGACCCATGCCGCAGACGCGCGAACACATCCTTCTCGCCCGGCAGGTAGGCGTGCCGGCGATTGTCGTCTACCTCAACAAGACTGACCTCGTAGATGAAAAGGACCGCGAGGAAATACTCGAGCTCGAAGAGATGGAGCTCCGCGAGCTCCTTACGAAATACGAGTTCCCGGGCGACGATATTCCAATTATCCGCGGCTCGGCGCTTCAGTCGATGGAATGCACTGGCGGTATTGATTCACCCGAGTACGAGAGCGTCAAGCAGCTTCTCGACGCGATCGACAGCTACATCCCGACGCCGGAGCGCGACACGGATAAGCCGTTCCTGATGCCGGTTGAAGACGTGTTTTCAATTGAGGGCCGCGGGACGGTCGTGACCGGCCGGGTTGATCGCGGCGTAATCAAGGTGGGTGAGGACGTCGAGATCGTCGGCCTCAAGGACGAGATCACCAAGACCGTTTGCACCGGAGTCGAGATGTTTAACAAGACTCTCGATGAAGGTATGGCGGGCGACAACATCGGCGTGCTCCTGCGCGGAATCAAGCGCGACGAGGTGGAGCGCGGACAGGTCGTGGCGATACCAGGCTCGATCACCCCGCATACGCAGTTCGAGGGTGAAGTCTACGTCCTGACCAAGGAGGAAGGCGGGCGCCACACACCGTTTTTCAACGGCTATCGTCCGCAGTTCTACTTCCGCACCACCGACGTTACGGGCAATGTAAAGCTTATCGGAGACGTCGAGATGGTGATGCCGGGCGATAACGTTCGCATTTTTATTGAGCTTATTACGCCGATCGCGATGGAGGAACAGCTTCGTTTCGCGATCCGCGAAGGCGGCAGGACCGTCGGCGCCGGCGTCGTCACCAAGATTATCAAATAGGGCCGACTGGCGGTCAGGGATTCGCAATGCGCGAATATATAAATCTCGAATGCACCAAATGCGGCAACCGCAATTACCGCACGAGCAAACAGACCGGAGGCGGAGCTCCGAAGCTGAAAATCAAGAAGTACTGCAGGTTTTGCAGGGCTCACACGGTCCATAACGAGAAAAAGAAATAAGGAAACAGGAAACAAGGGAACAAGGGATTAAGAAGTACAAGAACCAAGTACCAAGTACCAAGTACCGAGTACCGGGTGCCTGGAAGCAAAACATTGTGCTTACAGCTATTTTTCTTATTACCTTGTTTTCTTGTCAACTTGTTTCCTTGAAAGAAGGCGCATAGCTCAACTGGTAGAGCAGTGGATTCCAAATCCACCGGTTGGGGGTTCGAATCCTCCTGCGCCTGCGGGGAATGAATTTGATATCTGAGAAACCGAAGAACCGAAAAACTGAAGAACTGAATATCGGAGAATAAACGTGGCAGGTTTTTTTGCAAAGCTTGCATGGACCAGACCCGGGCAGGGAAAGTGGCCGCGCTTCCTGACGGCCGCTTTCGCCATTTCGATCAGCCTGTTCGGGTGCCTGACACTGCACGACGCGCTTGCGTATGAAGAATTCAACATAGAAGCCTTCACCATTCCCTGGGTCAACTTCCAGATTACGTGGCCGCTGCTGATTTCAGGGATCGTGTTTATGGTGTGCATGCTGGGAACGTATTTCCTCGTGAACAGCAGGCGCATCGTCGACTTCCTGCTTGATACCGAGGGCGAGGTTAGAAAGGTTTCATGGCCGGGGTGGAACGAGGTGGTCGGCAGCTCGATTGTTGTGATATTTACGGTCATTGTACTTAGCATTTACATCGCGCTGGCAGATTACATCTTTAATAAGCTTATGGGGACGTTTGTCTACGGGTAGCTTATGGCTAAAATGTGGTACATTCTACGGGTTCCAAGCGGGCGTGAGGACACTTCCCGGGATGCGCTCCTGAAGCGGATACAGCTCAGCAACCTTCAGGACCAGATATCCCAGGTAGTCGTCCCGACGGAGCGCGTCAGCGAGATAAAAGCGCGCAAGAAACGCGTCACGCAGCGGAAAGTCTATCCCGGCTATATCATGGTCGAAATCGAAACCCCGATTCCCAAAGAGGCGTGGTTCCTTATCAAGGAGACGCCGGGCATCGGGGACTTCGTCGGGTCCACGAAAAAGCCGACACCGATGTCGGAGCGCGAAGTGGAGAAGCTGCTGTCCGATACCGAGCGGTCGAAAGAAGCCGAGCCGACGGTCCGGATCAGCTTCAAGCCCGGTGATAACGTCAAGATAGTTGAAGGTCCGTTCGAGAACTTCGACGGAGTCGTTCAGGAAATTAATCCCCCAAAGGGGACTGTAAACGTTATTGTAACAATCTTTGGCCGCGCCACCCCTGTCGAGCTCGAATACTGGCAGATCGAATCAATCTGACGGGGTGGGAACTGTTGCGGCCCTGTAAAGGGAGACAGGTATGGCGAAGGAGATCGTCGCCAAGATAAAACTGCAGGTTCCGGGTGGTCAGGCTACTCCGGCACCGCCGGTAGGGCCGGCGCTGGGTGGCGCAGGACTCTCTCCCGGCGAATTCTGCACAAGGTTCAATGAGCGCACAAAGGACCAGATGGGGACGATAATTCCAGTCGTCATTACGGTCTATTCGGACAAGACTTTTGATTTTATTACCAAGAGCCCGCCTGCATCGGTGCTTTTGAAAAAAGAGGCGAGTCTTGCCAAGGGAGCTCAGACACCCGGCCGGGAGGCGCCCGTCGGAAAGGTCACGAAAGAGCAGTTGCTCAAGATCGCCGAAATCAAGATGGCCGACCTTAACGCTTATGATGTCGAGTCGGCTGCAAAAATCATCGCCGGGACTGCCCGCTCCATGGGTATCGAGGTTGTCGATGACGAATAATGGCGGGCAATGCCGAAGGTGTATACGGAGACAGGCCAAATGAAACGCTCGAGAAAATATGCCGAGGACAGGGAAAAGGTCGTGCTAAAGGGAAAGCTTGATCTGGATAGAGCGGTTGAAATGCTGTTTACGCTGAAGAAGGCAAAGTTCGACGAAACCGTCGAGCTTGCCATAAGGCTCGGCGTCGACCCGAAGAAATCGGACCAGCAGGTCCGCGGCAGTTTCTCTTTGCCTCACGGGATAGGCAAGACCAAACGCGTTATCGTCTTTGCGGATGGAGACAAGGCAAAAGAGGCCGAGAAAGCCGGCGCCACCGAGGTAGGCACCAAAGACCTTGTGGACAAGATAAAAGGCGGATGGTTGGATTTCGACGTCGCCATCGCGACGCCTGACATGATGAAGTTCGTAAAGGTGCTCGGGCGCGACCTCGGCCCGAAGGGGCTGATGCCCAACCCGAAGACCGGCACCGTGACGGAACACGTCGCAAACGCGGTAAAGGAGTTCGCAGCCGGCAAAGTGGATTTCAAGAACGATGAAGGCGGCAACGTTCACGTTCCCGTCGGAAAGCGTTCGTTCGAAAAGGACAAACTGGTTGAGAACATCCAGGCTTTCATCGAGTATGTACAGACGCTGCGCCCGTCGACCTCAAAGGGACAGTTCATCCAGAGCGCCGCGCTTTCATCTACAATGAGCCCCGGCATCGGGCTAAGGATATAGAGGCACCAATGGGCATAAACGTACGAGAACTGATTATCCGCGACTACGAATCAACTTTCCGGGACGTTCCCGCGTTTGTTCTCGTGGACCATAGCGGTTACACGGCCGAGGAGACGAAAAAGCTGCGCAAGAGCCTGAAAGAGCGGGGGCTGCGCATGAAAGTGGTTCGAAACAATCTCGCACAGCTTGCGTTCGAAAAACTCGGCAACGACTTGATTGGGAAGGCGCTTATCGGCCCCGTATCCATCATCCACGGTGAAGACGGGGTTTCGGTGTCGAAGGCTGTCGCCGATTGGAACAGGTCAAACCGCCCCCTTCCCATAAAGGGCGGATACCTGATAGGAGCCGAGCATCTGCTCTCCGCCAGGGATGTCAGGGAGCTGTCCAATCTGCCTGACAAGGATACCATGAGATCTATCGTACTCGGAACGTTTATCGCTCCGATTCGAAACATTGCGAACTGTTTCCAGGCCTCGCTTGCGGGCTTTGTGCAGTGCGTCCAGGCACACGTGAAAAAACTTGAAGGGGAGTCCGGCGCCGCTGCCCCGGAAACGGATGAATCGCAATCTTCATGACCGGTTTAAAATTCATCGCTAAACGCTAAGGAGGCGATCATGGATGAAGTGAAAGAGGCAAAAACGTATGGTCCTGAGATCGAAGCGATCCTGGACCAGATCGAGAAATTCAACGTGCTTCAACTCAAGGAACTCAAGGAAGCTTACGAAGAGCGTTTCGGTGTTGAGGCGAGCGCAGGCGGAATGATGATCGCTGCGATGCCGCAGGCTGCGGGAGATGCGGCCCCCGCGGAGGTTGAGCAGACTGACTTCGACGTAGTGCTTACCAGCTTCGGCGACGCCAAAATCCAGGTCATCAAAGTCGTGCGCGAGTTGACCGGCAAGGGTCTCAAGGACGCGAAAGTGCTTGTTGACAAAGCCCCTTGTTCGCTCTTCGAAAAGAAACTTTCAAAAGCGGAAGCCGAAAAGGCGATTGAGGCGCTTGCCGGCGCCGGCGCCACAGCCGAGCTGAAGTAGTCAGCCCGTACCCTTTTGCGTGCCGGTGCCCCGGCAATGGTTGCACCGGTGGTTTTCGGTCTATCCGCAAGTTCCTGGAAGGAGATGTTAAATGGTCGAAACCCCGCTCCGCCTGCCTCGCGGCGCGATGAAAGAGTTCATTGAAGTTCCCGATCTCATGGAGCTTCAAACGAAGTCGTATTCGAGGTTTCTACAGGCCGATGTGAAAGCCCACAGGCGGGACAACGTCGGCTTGCAGGCGATACTGCGCGAGATCTTTCCCATTAACAGCTACGACGGCTCGTTGTCGATTGAATATGTAAGTTACGAGCTCGGCCAGCCGCGCTATTCTCCGGATGAGTGCCGGAGGCTCCGGTTGACTTATGGAGCCCCTTTTAAGCTCAGGCTCAAGCTTATGCGCGAGGAGCCGATCGAGGAAGACGTCTACCTGGGCGAAGTCCCGCTGATGATCGGCGGCGGCGAGTTTATTATCAACGGTGCGGAGCGCGTCATTGTTTCGCAGTTGCACCGTTCGCCCGGCGTCGACTTCAGCGAGGAAATACACTCGTCGGAGAAAAAGCTTCACTCATGCAGGGTTATTCCCGAACGCGGAAGCTGGATTGAGATTAACGTGACCCGTAAGGACGCCTTCACGGTTCGCATCGACCAGTCCGGCAAGTTTCCCGCGACAATGCTGCTGCGCGCCATGAGCCCGGAGTTCTCCTCCGACAGCGACATCATTCGCGCCTTCTATTCGACGCAGATGGTTAAGACAAAGGACGCGAGCTTTACCAGAAAGGTGAAGGGGAAACAATCGGTCGTGGACATCGTCGACGAGGCGACCGGGGAGATTATGGTTCGCGCGGGTGAGATTATCCCGGATGAGCGGATAAAGACAATAAAAAACACAAAGCTCCGCAAAGTTGAGATTATTACCGCTGTGAAAGACCCTATCATACTGAATACCCTTGTCGAAGACCCCACGAGTAGCTATGAAGAAGCCCTGCTGAAGATTTTCCTCCGCCTTCGCCCCGGCAATCCGCCACAGGTCGAGAAAGCCAAGGAGCTTTTCTGGGACAAGTTCTTCAACCGCAATAAGTATCGCCTTGGCCGGGTCGGACGGTTCAGGATTAACAGAAAATTCGGATTAAAGATTCCTGAAACCGAGATGACGCTTAACAAGGAAGACCTTGTTCATGCGCTGAGGTATCTAATTGAGCTGCGTGACATGCAGGGCACCGCGGAGATAGACGATATCGACCACCTGGGCAATCGGCGCATAAGGACGATAGAGGAACTGGCGGGCGATGAGTTCCGCAAGGGATTCCTGAAGCTCAAACGTACCGTTCAGGAGCGTATGAGCCTGATGGACCCGGAAAACCTGACACCGCGCAACATCATCAACTCGAAGACCGTTTCTTCCGCGATTGAATATTTCTTCGGTCGCGGCGAGCTTTCTCAGGTCGTGGACCAGACGAATCCTCTCGCCCAGCTTACTCACGAGCGCCGGCTTTCAGCGCTCGGCCCCGGCGGATTGAACCGTAAGCGTGCGGGCTTCGAGGTGCGCGACGTGCATATTTCCCACTACGGCCGCATCTGCCCCATCGAGACTCCTGAGGGAACCAACATCGGCCTTATCTCGTCGCTTTCGATTTACGCCACTATCGACGAGTACGGATTCCTTATTACTCCGTACAGGGAAGTTAAGAACGGCAAGGCGACCGGACGAATCAGGTACCTCAGGGCGGATGAGGAAGACAACCGCATCCTAATCCCCGCAGACACGGAAATGGAGGAAAAAAACTATATTAAAAAGCGTACCGTCCTGGCGAGGTTGAACGGCGACTTCCTCATGGTGCCTCGCGAAAAGATCGAGTTTATGGACGTTTCACCCAAGCAGCTTGTTGGCGTTTCAGCCGCGCTCATTCCTTTCCTTGAGCACGACGACGCGAACCGCGCACTTATGGGCTCGAACATGCAGCGGCAGGCCGTGCCGCTTCTGACGTGTGAGGAGCCGATTGTGTGCACGGGCATGGAAAACGCCGTTGCGGAAAACTCCGGCATGGTTGTTACTGCTGAAAAGGCAGGTTCTGTCAAGAGGGCGAACTCGACCGAAATCCAAATCGGGGATATTGTCTATCCCCTTAGAAAATTCGTCGGGCTTAATGAAAGGACGTGCCTGAACCAGAAGCCCTGTATCAAGCAGGGGGATCGCGTTGAGGCCGGCGATGTTATTGCCGACGGTGCCGGGACGCGAAAAGGCGAACTGTCTCTCGGCAAAAACGTGCTTGTGGCGTTTCTGCCCTATGACGGATACAACTTCGAGGACGCCATCCTCGTTTCCGAAAGGTTGGTTAAGGACGACCGCTACACTTCGATTCACATCGACGAGTTCGAGATAGAGATTCGCGAGACCAAACTCGGGCGCGAGGAGTTCACCCGCGATATACCGAACGTATCGGAAAAGGCGCTTTCCAACCTTGACGAGGACGGAATAGTCCGCATCGGCACGTACGTGAGGCCCGGCGACATCCTCGTCGGCAAGGTGGTGCCGAAATCCAAGTCAGAGCTTCTGCCCGAAGAGAAGCTGCTCTACGCGATTTTCGGCCGGGCGGGGGAAGATGTGAAAAACGACTCGCTGGAGGTGCCCTCGGGCGTCGCGGGAATCGTTATCGACGCTCAGAAGTTTTCGCGCAAGACGCACCTCAGCGATTCTGAGAAACAGAAACAGAAAAAAGATATCAGGGACGCCGAGAGGGATTTCCTCAGGCAGGGCCAGGAGGTGATGTCCGAGTTTATTCAGCGCGTTCATGATATAACGGGCAAATACGTGAAGATAAGCTGGGGCGGCAGGCGCTATTCCCGCTACGACCTGGTGGCTCTCGACAAGCTCGACAAGATCAAGGACATCCTTATCGCGCTGAAGGACCTGAAGCTTGATCCGTCCCACGCGCGGCGGGTCAGGGAATCCGTCGACAAGTCGGTTGCAGCTATCGAAGTAATCGAAGCCGAGCAGGTCCGCAAGGTCAACCATATCCAGCGCGGAGATGAGCTGCCCACGGGCGTTTTGGAGATGGTGAAGGTTTACGTGGCAACCAAGCGGATACTTTCCGTCGGTGACAAGATCGCAGGCCGTCACGGCAACAAGGGCGTAATCGCAAAGATACTGCCCGAAGAAGACATGCCGTTCCTTGAGGACGGGACTCCCGTCGAAATCCTGCTCAATCCGCTCGGCGTGCCGAGCCGAATGAATGTTGGTCAGATTCTGGAAACCCATCTCGGCTGGGCGGCGAAGACGCTCGGCATCAGGGCTGTCTCACCCGTCTTCAACGGGTACAAGGAGGACGAGATACACAGCCTCCTCGAGCAGGGGGGTCTTCCAGCTGACGGCAAAGTCACGCTTTACGACGGAAGGACCGGACAGCCGTTCGACCAGAGTGTCACGGTCGGTTACATTTACATGCTGAAGCTGCATCACCTCGTCGATGACAAGGTACATGCCCGCGCCACGGGCCCGTATTCGCTGATCACCCAGCAGCCGCTGGGCGGCAAGGCCCGTT
The DNA here is from genome assembly GCA_004376375.1 of Planctomycetota bacterium. Classification (GTDB taxonomy): domain Bacteria; phylum Planctomycetota; class E44-bin39; order E44-bin39; family E44-bin39; genus E44-bin39. Next base: position 17,180 of record SOJX01000143.1, on the reverse strand, counting down.
TCGGAGGGCAGCGCTTCGGCGAGATGGAAGTCTGGGCCCTTGAAGCTTACGGGGCTGCAAACATTCTTCAGGAACTTCTCACGGTTAAGTCCGACGACGTTGAGGGGCGTACCCGCATATATGAGTCAATGGTCAAGGGCGAAAACACTCTCGAACCCGGAACTCCGGTTTCGTTTAACGTGCTCATGAATGAAATCAAGGGTCTTGCCCTTAACATAGAGTTGAATAAGAAAAGGGTCTAGCCCGGAAGGATCTCTTCATGCTGGATGCGATTTACAGCAAGATCAACGATTACGGCTCGGTAACCATCCGCCTTGCCTCTCCCCAGGACATCCGGAACTGGTCCTACGGCGAGGTGCGGAAACCGGAGACGATTAACTACAGGACGTACCGTGCCGAAAAGGACGGCCTGTTTTGTGAGCGGATCTTCGGCCCGGAACGGGACTGGGAATGCTTTTGTGGAAAATTCAAGGGAATCAAGCACAAGGGCATAATCTGCGACCGTTGTGGAGTTAAGATTACCCATTCGCGCGTAAGGCGTACGCGGATGGGGCATATTAATCTTGCCGCTCCGGTTGCCCATATCTGGTTTTTCAAAGCCATGCCGAGCCGGGTTGGGTCGCTGCTGGCCATGAAAACTGCCTCGCTGGAGCGGGTTATCTACTTCCAGGATTACGTGGTGACCGACCCGGGCAGCACGCCGCTGCAGGAAAAACAGCTGCTGGAAGAAGATGAATACCGCGAAGCCGTGCAGAAGTACGGGAAAAAGTTTCAAGCCGGGATGGGCGCTGAGGCCATAAAGAACCTTCTCCTCAGCCAGAAGCTCGACGAGCTCCAGGGATCGTTGCGAGAGGATCTGGAAAACTGCAAATCAAAACAGCGCACCAAAGACCTTATTAAACGCCTCAAGACTGTCACCGCTTTGAAGGATTCCGAAAACAGTCCCGAGTGGATGGTCCTCGACGTTATTCCGGTAATCCCGCCCGATCTCAGGCCGCTTGTCCTGCTCGAGTCGGGCAACTTTGCCACAAGCGACCTCAACGACCTTTACCGCAGGTTGATAAACCGCAATAACCGCCTGAAGAAACTTCTGGACCTGAACGCTCCCGACGTTATCATCCGCAACGAGAAGCGGATGCTGCAGCAGGCGGCGGACGCGCTTTTCGACAACAACCGCTGCCGCCGGCCCGTGATGGGCTCCAACAACCGTCCGCTCAAGTCCCTTACTGACATGATCAAGGGCAAGCAGGGGCGTTTCCGCGAGAACCTGCTCGGCAAGCGCGTGGATTATTCCGGCCGTTCGGTAATCGTTGTCGGCCCGGAGCTCCAGCTGCACCAGTGCGGACTGCCGAAGAAAATAGCTCTTGAGCTGTTCCAGCCGTTTATTATTCGTCGGCTGAAAGACCTGGGTTATGCGGAGACGATAAAGAACGCCAAGAAGATGCTCGAGCGCAAGGACGAGCAGGTCTGGGATATTCTCGAGGAAGTGATTCATAAACACCCGGTTCTTCTTAACCGCGCGCCGACCCTTCACCGAATGGGCATACAGGCCTTTGAGCCCATACTTATAGAAGGCAACGCGATAAAGATTCATCCGCTGGTGTGTGCGGGCTTCAATGCCGATTTTGACGGCGACCAGATGGCCGTTCACCTGCCGCTCTCCTTCGAGGCGCAGGTCGAGGCGACAACGCTGATGCTTGCCACGCACAACATTTTTTCTCCGGCGAACGGGATGCCGATTATCGCGCCCTCGCAGGATATCGTTCTGGGGTGCTATTACCTCTCGGTCGTGCACCCGCCCAACCAGGACCCGGAATCCGTGCCCGTTTTCGGCTCGAAAAACGAGGTCTTCCTCGCGTTCGCCGAGAAGAAGGTCGGCATGCACCAGCTCATCAAGCTCCGCATGCCGAGAGATAAGGAGATATTCACGCTGATTCCGAACCCGGAAACCGGCGACCTGATGAAGCGCCCGGATAAGCCCGTCGGGCAGAAGTCGAACATCTTCGTCACTACTCCGGGGCGAGTGATATTTAATGACATCCTCCCCGAAAGGATGCCGTTTTACAATTACACGCTCACGAAAAAGCAGGTAAACGCCATCGTGGCCGACAGCCATAAATACCTCGATCTTACCTCGACGCTGACGCTGCTCGACGACCTTAAGGACCTTGGTTTCAAGGCCGCGACCCTGGCCGGCCTGTCTTTTTCCTGCGAAGACCTCAAGATGCCGCCCACCAAAGGGGAGATCATCAAGGAGGCGCAGACCGAGGTCGAGAGGATTGAGAAGAATTTCCGCCGCGCTGCCATCACCGAGGGTGAGCGCCACAACGCCATCATCGATCGGTGGACGCACGCCACCGAAGAGGTCGGCAAGGCGATGATGGATGAGCTCGAGAACGATACCAAGGACGGCGTGCCGTTCCTCAACCCGATTTTCCTGATGGCCGCCTCGGGCGCGAGGGGCTCGGTCCAGCAGATACGCCAGCTTGCCGGTATGCGCGGCCTAATGGCCAAGCCGTCCGGCCAGGTGATCGAGACGCCGATTATCGCGAATTTCCGCGAAGGCCTTAAGGTTCTCGAGTATTTCTCATCCACCCACGGTGCGCGAAAGGGTCTCGCCGATACCGCGCTGAAGACGGCCGACTCGGGATACCTCACCCGCAAGCTGGCCGACGTTGCCCAGAACGTCGTCGTAAACGAGGACGATTGCGGGACGCTGCGCGGTATCACAAAAGGCGAGGTCCGCCAGGGCGAGAAAATAGTGCTTACACTCGCCGAAAACATCCGCGGGAGAGTGGCGCGCGACGCCATCGCCGACATCGTTTCGGACGAAATTATCGTACGCGAAAACGAACTGATTACCTTCGAGGTGGCGGAAAAGATTCATTCACTCAACTACCGGCAGTTGCGCGTGCGCAGCCCGCTTACCTGCGAGACGCTGATCGGCGTTTGCCGCAAATGTTACGGGATGGACCTCTCACGGGGCAAGATGGTGGAAGAGGGCCTTGCAGTCGGAATTATCGGGGCGCAGTCCATCGGCGAGCCGGGCACGCAGCTTACGATGCGAACGTTCCACTACGGCGGCGTTCTCACCGGCGGTGCGGGTGCTGATAACATTCTAAAGGCGCAAAAGACCGGAACGGTCAAGTTCCTTGATCTCAGTGTTGTCAAGAACGATGAAAAACAACGAATAGTTCTTAACCAGAACGGAGAGATTGGCATCGCAGACGACCGGGACCGCATAATCGACCGCTACCCGCTCAAGGTCGGAAGCATAATGAAAGTCAAGGAAGGCCAGAAGGTCAAATCGGGTCAGTTACTTGCCACATGGGATAAGCTGATGAGCCCGATTCTCGTGGAGCAGGAAGGCTACGTCGATTACGAAGATATCATCATCGGCGAGACGATGCGCATCGAGAAAGACCTTGCGACCGGCGCCGAGCGCAAGGTGATTATTGAGCACAAAGGCGACAAGCACCCGCAGGTCATCCTGAAGAACAAAAAAGGCGATATCCTCGGAGCCATCCTGATTCCAGAAAAAGCGCACCTCGAAGTCGAGCGCAAGCAGTACGTCAAGCCCGGTACCAGGCTTGCGCGTATCCCGCGTGAAATCACTGGCGTGCAGGATATTACGGGGGGGCTGCCGCGGGTGACGGAGATATTCGAGGTCAGGAAGCCCAAGTCCCCGGCCGTCATGAGCGAGATCGACGGCTTTGTGACAATGCTTTCCGAGCGGCGCCGCGGAAAGCGTATCCTGGTCGTCAAGAACGAGGAGACAGGCCTCGAGAGGGAACACGCGATTCCGCAGGGAAAACGGCTTACCGTCCGCGCGAACGATTTTGTAAGGGCCGGCCAGCCGCTTGTCGAAGGACCCCTCATTCCGCAGGACATCCTGCGGATATCCGGCGAGGAGGCGCTCCAGCAGTACCTGCTGGTCGAGGTCCAGAAAGTCTACCGTGCACAGAACGTTACGATAGACGACAAGCATATTGAGATTATCGTCAGCCAGATGATGCGCAAGGTGCAGGTAACCGACCCGGGCGATACTACATTTCTCCCGGGTGCGATCGTTGACAAGTTCCGCTGGCGGTTGGAAAACCAGATGGTAAGGAAAGAGAAGAAGAAACCGGCTATAGCCGAGGCGATGCTGCTCGGCATTACGAAGGCTTCTCTGCATTCCGAGTCGTTCATTTCCGCTGCCAGTTTCCAGGAGACCACGAAGGTTCTTACGGAGGCCGCGCTGGGTGGCAGGACCGACTACCTGCTCGGCCTGAAGGAAAACGTTATCCTCGGCCACATGATACCCGCGGGCACCGGCTTCAAGGCTTACCGCGACCAGCGGGTCAAGAAGGAAGCGCCGGACGAGGGGAACTGATCGATACGATTATGGAGGCATAATGCCAACCATCAACCAGTTGATTCGCAAGGGACGCAAAACTTACAAACGGAAGCCCAAGGCGCCCGTCCTCGCGGGAAACCCGCAGAAGCGGGGGATGTGTCTTCGCGTCATGACTCAGACGCCGAAGAAACCCAACTCCGCGCTCAGGAAAGTCGCGCGCGTAAGGCTTTCGAACGGTAAAGAGGTGACCGCCTACATACCGGGTGAAGGCCACAACCTGCAGGAGCACTCGATTGTGCTCATCCGCGGTGGACGCGTCCGCGACCTGCCGGGCGTTCGCTACCACGTTGTCCGCGGCGCGCGCAACACGGATGCAAGCGGCGTGGACGGGCGGAAGCAATCGCGTTCAAAGTACGGTACGAAAAAACAGTAAAAAATCCGACGAACCGGCGTACCGGCGCCTGTACGTTTATAACTGAGAGGCCAAAGACATATGCCAAGGAAGTACAAGTCAAACGACCGTTTTCTCAAACCCGACCCGAAACACGGTTCGCTGCTTATCTCGAAGTTCGTCAACTGCCTTATGTGGGACGGTAAGAAATCCACCGCGACCAGGGTGGTTTACGATGCGCTCGGTATCATCGAGAAGAAGATGCCGGACCGCGACCCGCTCGTGGTTTTCCTGGACGCGATTGCTAACGTGAAGCCGCGCATCGAAGTCCGCTCGAAGCGCGTTGGAGGCGCCACCTACCAGGTTCCCATGGAGGTCAGCCCCAAGCGTCAGCAGGCGCTCGCTTTTCGCTGGATAATTCAGGCCGTGCGCGCCAAGAAGGGCCGCCCGACGGCCAGGAAACTCTCGGACGAGATACTTTCAGCATACCGTAGAGAAGGCGTTGCGTTTACAACCCGCGAAAACGTCCATAAAATGGCAGAGGCGAACAAGGCTTTCGCACACTTCGCCTGGTAAAATACATGGCCGCCCGCGTCAAGGACAAGCTGGCCCGAATACGAAACATCGGGATTATTGCCCACATCGACGCGGGTAAAACCACCACGACGGAGGGCATCCTCTTCTATACCGGCCGGGAACGACGAACCGGCCGCGTCGATGATGGCTCTACCGTTACCGACTTCCTTCCCCTCGAACAAAGCCACGGCATAACCATTCAATCTGCTGCCGTCACATGTTTCTGGCTCGATCACCAGATCAACATAATTGATACGCCGGGTCACGTCGACTTTACTGCCGAAGTCGAGCGTGTGCTCAGGGTCCTTGACGGCGCGGTCGTCGTCTTCTGCGGCGTCGGGGGCGTGGAGGCACAATCCGAAACCGTATGGCACCAGGCGGAGAAATACGGGATTCCAAGGATTTCGGTTATCAACAAGATGGACCGTATGGGCGCCGATTTCGAGCGCGCTCTGAAATCCATGGTTGACCGACTGGGCGCCGTACCCGTTCCTGTTCAGATCCCCGTCGGAGCTGAAGATGAATTTGACGGTGTCGTCGACCTGGTCGAGATGGTGTGGCTCCGCTTCGACGAGGCTGATGAAGGGCGGACGATAGAACGCCTTCCCGTTCCCGAAGAGCTCCAGGAAGCGGCGCAGCGTGCGCGCGAAAACATGCTCGAACATGCGTCCGAGTTTTCCGATGAGTTGATGGAGCGGTTTCTTGAAGGCTCCGATATCCCCGCTGAAATGATTCATTCCGCGATCCGGGCAGGTGCGCTGGCCAACCGTATAACACCCGTCCTTACCGAAAGCGCGCTGAAGAAGAAAGGTGTCCAGCCGATAATGGATGCCGTCGTCAACTACCTGCCCAGCCCGCAGGACGTACCACCGGTGACGGGGATCGATCCGAAGAAAGACAAGGAAGTTTCGCGGTCGGCCGATGCCGGCGAGCCGCTTGCAGCGCTGCTTTTCAAGGTTATCGTAACCGCGCACAGGGAGCTTCATTTCGTGCGGGTTTATTCCGGGCGGCTGAAGTCGGGGCAGGCCGTGTGGAACCCCCGCACGCGGAAACGCGAGCGCATAAACCGAATATACCGCGTCTATGCCAACCAGGACGAAGAACAGCTCGACCTGCTCTCCGCAGGGGACATAGGCGGCATTGTCGGTCTCAAGAACAGCGCGACCGGGGATACGCTGTGCGATGTTGCGCGTCAGATCGAGCTCGAGCCGGTAACTTTCCCTTCGACCGTCGTCTCGCGTGCAATCGAGCCGCGCACGCAGGTTGACCGCGAGAAGTTGATAAACGCCCTCGAGAGCATGCAGCGGGCCGACCCGACGTTCAATTGCAAGGTCGATGAAGAGACGGGGCAGATGCTTATTTCCGGCATGGGCGAGCTGCATCTGGAAATCGCACGGGAGAGGCTTCAGACCGAGTTTAATATTGTTGCCAACGTAGGCAAACCGCGCGTTTCGTACAAGCAGACGGTGAGAGACAACGTCGAGTCCAAAGGCAGGTTTATCCTTCAGACAGCCAACAAGAGCCACATTGCGGCGGTGAAACTGCGTCTGGATCCGAACCCCGATTCGCTCGCACTTGTATTTTACTCGCGGGTAAAAGAAAACGTTATTCCAAGGCATTTTATTAAGCCGATTGAGGAAGGCGTCCGCGGCGCAGCCGAAGGAGGTTGCGGCTACGGTTTCACGACGGTGAACGTCCGTGTCACCCTGACGGGCGGGAAGATGTACGAAACTGATTCCGACGAACTTGCATTTCGCATGGCGGCGGAAAATGCCTTTCGCAAAGCCGTTGAGAAAGGCGGCGATAACTCCAACGTAATGATACTCGAGCCCGTCATGCGCGTCGAAGTCCGCGTACCCGAGGAGTATTTCGGGGAGATTCTCAACGACCTCACCGCGCGCCGGGCCGAGATAACGGAAGTTGAGGACGTTCCCGGCGGCAAGGTGATTCACTGCAGCGTGGCGCTGGAGAGGATGTTCGGTTACTCGAACGCGGTCCGCACGCTCTCGAGCGGTCGGGCCTCGTTCACCATGGAGCCCCACACCTACCGCGAGGTCGGGCCGGAGACATATAAGCGCTTTACTTATTAACTGGATAGCCTGGGCAAATTCAGACACGGCGACACGGAGACGCGGCGGCGGGGTGAAAGAGGCTTGAGGCATGAGTCCCGAGGCTTGAGAATTTTCGATTTACGATTTACGATTGTCGATTTTAAGATAGCATTTTGAGGAGCGGTTATAAATAATACGCGAAGCTGCTACAACCAAGGAACCAAGGAACCAAGGAATCAAATAACTAAAGAACCAATGAACTAGAGAACCAAAGAACCGGGAACGAACCATGATTTCAGCGATACTTTTAGCGGCCGGCACGTCGAGCCGGATCGGAAAACCCAAGCAGTTACTCCCGCTCGGGGATTCCACGATTATCGAGCGCGTTATCGAGAGCCTTCGGGAGGCGAAACTCGTTGAGATTATCGTCGTTCTCGGCCATGCGTCTGAGGAGATCGCATCCAAGATTAAAGAGGATGAGTACGTAAAGGTAGTAGTCAATCCTGACTATGAAGAGGGGATGGCTTCGTCCATTCGCTGCGGGATGCGCCATGCCTCGGCACATCTGGACGGTTATCTCATAGTCCTTGGCGATAAGCCGCTGATAGACACCGACACGGTGAACCAGGTCATCGACAAGTTCTACAACTGTAAGAAAAAGATCGTCGTTCCTACCTATAAAGGCCAGCGCGGCCACCCGATAGTTTTATCTCCCATTTACAAGGAAGAACTTACCGCGCTGACCGGTGACGTTGGCGCACGCGAGCTTCTGGCGGTGCACGCCGACGAGGTGCTCGAGTTTCCAGTCGATACCGACGCGGTTCTCGTCGACGTCGATACGCTTGACGATTACAACCAGCTTATTCGCAAACTCGATTTTTCCGATGGTGAATAGAAGCTGTGGCGCCGGGGTGCGGCGTTACATTTTCATCCTTGACACTAATTTTCCACAAGCCTATAATGGCGCGAAACGTAGAGTAATTGCCGGGTGTAACGTACCGCTTTAACGTGCGGGCGACCCGGAAAAACCAATTTGGCCGGCTTTATGGCCCGGGGAGCAAGAATGAATTCGAAGAGAATTCGGCGCAGAAAGACTCTTGTTCACGTCGGTTTCCAGTTCAGGGTGGTTCTGATCTTTTTTCTCTTTACGCTGGTAATGCAGTGCTTTTCCTTTCTTGTAACCATTTTTCTCGTTTTCCAGGCAATGGAGAAGAAGGATGCCGGCGCTACGCCCGACCTCGACGCCCTGATACTGTGGAGCATGCTGATTTCGCTCGTGGTGATTATCGTATTCAGCTACCTGTTCGGCCTTTTCGGCTCGCACAAGATTGCCGGACCTCTTTACAGGATGAGCCAGGTCATGAAGGACGTCGGCAAGGGCGACATGACGCAGGTCTGCAGGCTCCGTCCGGGCGACTGGCTCAGCGATTTTGCAGACGACCTGAACGATTGCATTGGAAACCTTCGCGATACAACCATTAAAAACCTTGAGGACCTGCGGGACGTTGAAATCTTTCTCGGCCAGGAGATGGAGAAGGGGTCGGGCGAGAACTCCGCCCGTTACGAAATGATGCTTGCCAAGCTGGCCGAAGTGCGCAACTCCTTCCAGGTGGAGATGCCTGAAAGACCGGTCGAGATTGCCCCGACCCCGCCCAAGAAAGAAAAAGAGGAAGGAAAACCCGAAGGGGAGGGGGAATCGAAAGAGCCGGAAAAAGCCGACTCCTAGAAATCCAGATTCCTGTCATTCCAAACAACCGGGTCCGGCGCTGCCGGGCCCGGTTTTTATTTCGGGTATCGGCGTTCGATGATTATAAATATCACGATACCCCCCATACCGGTCAGCATGACAATGAGCAGAATGGTGACGACTGTTCTGGCCGTGCGCAGGCGGGCATGATGCGCGCGCAGGGTCTGCTCCGTTATGGTGGGCAGTTGCGGGCCCAAAGAACGATGATCCGAAGTAAACCGAACGCCCGGTTTTGCCACACCAGTCCGGCGCAACCGGAAACGCAGGAAAGTCTTATCAACCTTGCGGCGATGTGGAGATCTGTTCAGCCGGGATATTATCGAGCCGGGTGGTCGGAGTTTGCCGCTGATTCCGTGCCCGGGCGATTCGTTTCCATGAAGCTCCGGCAGTTTTTCAGTCGCATGACGGGCGTCGGTTTCGCTCTGTGCCGCAAAAGCGGTTGAATTATATGCACCTGCGAAAAACACGAGCACAACGATGACGGTTGTAGTGATACCGAATTTCATCTTTTCTTTTTCTCGTCAAGGATGCGAACAGGCGCCCATGCCGCGGGAAGGAAGTCGCCGAACGCCGCACCACCGCCGGCAAGGCGGACGTCATATCTGAATATGCATGTTTTCACCGTGTGAACCAGTGCATCGCTTCCGCAGATAAGAGTTCCGAAAAGAGTGAAATCACTTCTTGGATTCCGGGACGTAATTCTGCCGGCGGCAAAGCGGGCGCAGAAGCATGCAGCCTGCACGGTTTCAATTTTGCTCGTGGACAGCGCGTTAAACATGAAAATACCTTCAGGAAGGTTTATCCATTCGTCAGGATTCAGTCGCCCCCTGGAATCACCCCCGATGTAAAACTCCGAGACGTCGGAGGAGTCGTCAAACAGGCCGTCGCCGTCGAGGTCTTCGCCGCTTCCGGGAAGTATATCGCCGGGCCTTTTGCCTGCAGGCAGGATCCCGACTGTGACGTCACCTGCAGTATATCGGGCCGCGGTCCATTCACCGTCGCCTTCGAGAAGGTCGTCGTCTGCGGTTCCTGGAATTCCGTCCCTTCCGGCTGCGCTTTCGGGCAGGTTGTCCAGGCCGGCGTCTTCGCGCAGCGTGACGATTGGGTCTGCAAGTCGGCGGGAGACGGCGTTCTGCCATGCAGTGTCGGTATAGTCGCCGAATACAAGGTCTTCGCCGGCGATGAGCGCGAGGGCATCTGCATTTTTTACATCGCTTTTTGAGAGGTAAGCGTTGTAGTCGGATTCCGAGGCGCCCAGCGGCGGTACCGGCGGCGGTGTTGAGTAGACAATATTGCCGGCGATATATATATTGCCCGAAGCCACGATTGCCCCACGGCCTGATACGACGCCTTTAATCACCACGTGCCCGCGGACGAAGACGACGCCGTCAATAACAATGGGATCTTCCTGAGTACCGGATATATAGAGGTTGATGGAATCGCCTTCGTCCAATCCAAAGGAGTTTTCAACGATTGTTTTTCCACCGACGGTTAATTTCCCGCCGCGGGTCTTGACTCTTTTTTCGTAATGAAGCAGGTCTTTCCCCGATGGCAGAAGAATTCGTGGCCTCCACGGGTGAATGCTGCGGGCCCTCCCGGCAATCCGGTCGGCCCCGGTAATTGCCCAGCCGGAATAAACGCCGCCGTCGTTGCCGTCTGCTTTCCCGTCGCCGTTGTCGTCGATATACCCGGAAATACTGGAAGCGGTAGAGGTCTGAAAACGTGGAATACCGTCGACGCGCGGCGAATAGCCTGCGAATGCAAACGGCCCGTTGGCGCCTACGCTTCCGCGTGCAACCAGAGTCTTTCCATACCAGCTGCCCCATGACCCCGTGAAGTAGGCGTAATCGAACGCCTTGCACACGCGCCTTTCGATCCGTACAACGCGTGAGACCGAGGCCGACCGGGTTCCCGACAGCTCTTCAATCCTGCCTTCGCAATCGATTTGAACGTCGCGGAAGTTGCTACCCTTGGCCACTATCGACAGGGCTGCCCGGAATGAGCCGATGGCCTTGTCGTTGATTCGGAATTGCTCTTTTTCAATCAAGGGTTGCCCTAGGTTGTCGATTGCAGTCAGGGCGCCTTCGAACGGCAGCCTTCGTCTTATATCCAGGAGTTCCTGGACAGCGCGCTCGAAAGCGGCCTCGGCGAACCAGCGGGCCTGTACCTGTGCTGATTCGGAAAACGCCTTTGCGGCGCGTGTGCGCGCGTTTGTAATCGTCGAACGGCAGTAAACCAGAGCTGCCGTGGCGAGCAGAAACGCACAGGTAAGTATGAGACCTTTACACTTTATCATAGCTGCTGATCACGGGTTGTTAGTCCCGGTCTTTCCTCCATCAGCGTCCGGCGCGATATGTTGACAGTCGAATCGAATCCCCGGTTGCCCCCGCAATGACAACGGTTACCGTTATTCTTTTGAGTTTATAGCCGACCTGGCTTACTCTCAGGTCAAGATGGGCATCGTCGATTTTTCCCCCGTTCCCGTCCAGGGAGTCCAGATCATCGTAGGGGATTGACCGGGTTTCCTTCAGCACCTGGTCGGCGACATCGAGTGCGCGCGATGAGTTTCTTATCGATTCGTCGGTTTTGCCGCCGATATACAGGGAGAAGCCGATGCCGAAAGCCGTAACGGCGATTACGAAAAGCGCAATGCACAGTTCAAGAACGGAAACGCCGTGGATTTTACGGTTTCTGAACATTTCTTGTATTCCGTTGTTCGGTTCTTCGGTTCGTCAGTTCTTCGGTTCTTCGGTTCGTCAGTTCTTCGGTTCTTCGATTTTTACAGGTCATTATATTCGGTCACGCGGCATGAAAAATCAACTGAAAACTGTTATTACTGCTCCAGCATCCCAGCATCCCAGCACCCCAGCACTCCAGCACTCCAGCACTCCAACACTATCTCTTGAATATTTGAATTTGACATCCGCGGCGCAGGTGGTAAGATACCGGCTGTACGATAAATTTCAAAGGGAGGATTCATAATGAAAGCTACGCATATTGCCTTCGCTCTGGCCCTTGTTCTATTTTCAGGTTTTACCGTCGGATGCAAGGAATTTGACGAGCGCGGCCAGCAGATTGAACGGGCAGGTGCAGGCATGTCTCATAACCAGCGGGAGATCCGCGACGTGATGGTCAAATTCTTCTCGCATCTTGTCCGCCAGGAAATCGGCGAGGCCAACCTCCTGATCAGAAAGCGCAATCGCCTGAGCACGGCAGACACCGTGAAGTGGAATGAAGAAGTCGGCAGGAATGAGGCGAGAAGGGATGAAATCCGCGCCATACTTAGAGACGCGCCGCTTTACTGGGACCGGATAAATGTATATCCCGAAGGCAAGGCTCATTTCAGTTATCCGCCTGACCCGAGCAATACGTATGAAGGTGTAACGGCAGGATGCAGTGTGGAGTTGGTCAAAGAAGACGGTGCCTGGAGAATCAATACCTGGCACATAAGATAAAAATCCTGGGATTGCCGTAAGTAAGTTCAGCCCGAGAACAAAAAACCCCTTGCCGCCTCCGCAATATAAGAGAGCACGACAGGGGGTTTGATTTTATAAGTCCTATCTATGCCGCCCGTTTCGTCTCGCCGGTCAGGAGGGGTTCTTTGTCCCGCCTTCTCTTTCCCCGTCTCGGCCTCGGTCTTGGTCTGGGGGGCTTTTCCTCTCCTTTGGCTTCTGTCGGTTTTTCCCCGGCGGCCGATTTTGGGTTTGTAGCGTGTTTCAGGTAACCGTACGCGAGACGGTCCTCGATGGTGAATTTCCCATCCATGAGCCCCTGAACGGTGTCAAGCGCGACTTTGAGCTGCGCGTCGTCTATCGGGTCGGCGACGAAGGAAACTTTTTCCTTCTCGGCGACGAATTTCCGCAAGGCGGCCCGCACCTCGCGCCGGACAATGTCCGCGGTGAGCCCGTTCTGGGTAATTTTGGCGGCGTTTGAGATCAGCCCGTCGATGCCGGGGTAGTTTTCGGGTTTACCCTCATCGTCAATCGCAAGGTTATACATTTTCTTGGGGTGTTTCTGATATACTTCAGTCACGTAGTCCTCAATAAGGCCGGTGTGGCGCAACTTCCAGACGCTTTCAAATCTGTTTCCCTTGAGAAGGTCCGGTTTCGCGTCTATATCCGGCGTGACGCCGACCTTGTCGGGGCTCCACTCGCGTCCTTCCTCGTCCCGCAGGAAGTAACCGAAAGTCGTGAGCCTGAGGACCCTGTCGCCCCGGGAAGCCCTGATAGTAAGATAGTTCTGGCCGACGCCCTTGCCGTATGACTGTTCTCCGATGATAAGCGCCCTCTTGTTTGCCTGGAGCGCGCCCGACAACATCTCGGACGCGCTTGCGGAAGCGCCGTTTACCAGAACAACCAGCGGCATCTTTGTGGGGTTCCGGTTGGATGAACGCATCTCGGGCATTCGCGCGCTCTTGGGCCTGGTAAATGTGATGGTCTTTCCGTTCTCGAGAAAGGTCTGCGCTATTCGGATACAATCCTGAACAGTACCGCCGGGATCGTTCCTGAGGTCGAGTACCAGGCCTTCTATGCCGTCTCCCTTGAGCTCGGCAAGCGCGCGGAGGAACTGCCGGCTTGCGTTTCCCGTGAACGATGCGACGCGGATGTAACCGATGTTTTTGCGCAGCACGTCGATGTCTATAAGTTCCCTCGGCCGTTTTTTTGGCTCGAGGACAAACTCGTGGGCCCTGTTCCAGCCGGTGCGGAATATTCTGAAGGAGCGCTTTTGCCCTTTCTTCGCCTTGAAAAGCTGGTATGCTTCGCTTTCGGAGAGCGCGTTGAGCGGTTTTCCGTCGATTTCAACGAGAATGTCTCCGGGTTGTATTCCTGCGTCGAAGGCCGGGTAACCGTGTGGAATCGTTGTTACGATCCACTTGCCCTCTTTGGGTCGCGCGCCAAGCCCGAAGCTGGCGGGGCTGTCCCCCCGCATGGACTTCCTGATCCGAGTCATCGTCTCGCCGGTGATATAGGCGCTGAAAGGGTCTTTCAGCGCCTTCAGGAACCCGACGGCGAAAAGGTCGTATACGCGGCGCCCCTTTTTCGACTCTATCCCTTCGGTAAACTTGCGGCAGAACGCGGCGATGTCGTCGATGTTCTCAATGGGATTTTCCTTCAGGTACTGGCGGATTCTTTTCATCATGCGGCGCCCGAAAACGGGGTCGAATTTTTCCTCGAACCTGTTGAGGGTGTACTCGGTCGAGAAGCGGATAACTTCCTTCGGCTTGTGTTTCGGCATATAGTAGTGGCGGGTGGTGATGGTCCGATAGGCTTCTTTCAGGATAGCGTCGCACTTTTTCAGAAGCGCCTCGGTCATCACTTCCGTCTGGGTGTCGGGCGCGGGAAAACCCGCCGGCGCAATAAGAAATACAGGCAGGATAATCAAAAGAACTTTTGCTATCTGCTTCATGGACGGGCGCTCCCTGTTTCGATTTCGGATTTGGGATTTCGGATTGCAGATTTAAAGAAATCCGCAATCCGAATTCAGATTTTACGATACTTTCCCTTTTCTTCCCTTACGAGCTTCGTAAAGCCGTGCTTCTTGATATTTTTATCTGAGAGCAGTTCTTTCGTGGATGTGCCGGTGCTGATGTGGGGCGGGAAAAAGACCTTTTCCACCGGTGCGCCGCACATCGGACATTTGTCCAGCGCTTCATCGCTTATGTTCTGAAACAGCTCGAAGCCGTGTTCGCATACGTCGCAGTGTTTTTCCCCGCATGCGCGGTAGCCGTAGGTCGGCATAATTAATTCTCCAACACGCCTCTCGGAACTTCTATTCTACGCGAAACAGTCCGTCAGGTCAAGATAATCGTAACGGTAGCGCTTGCACTCCCGCATACCGCGGTTACAATATATGCGTGAAATATCTGCCACTCAAACTCGGTATTGGCGTCGTGCTGCTGTTTGCAGGTGTGATGGCAACCTGTCTGTTGTGGACACCAATGAAAATCAGATACTATGCCGATATGTATGAGAAGAGCAATGAACCGAAAGAACGGATAAGGATAGCCGATATTCTGTGTTCGTGTGGTGAAGAGGGGAAAAAAATTCTTTACCGGATATTCCGAAAGAAATGCCTTGAAGAACAGGTGAGGATACAAGCAGGGAAACATTTTTGCTATCCAGCGCCGATGTTTACAAATGTACCGGAGGCTGAGATAAAGAGCTTGTGGGTAGACAAGTTTGAAGTAACAACTGAGAAATACTATACGTTTCTAAAACTTACAGGATATAAACTGCAAAGTAATTGGTTTGAGTATAATTTACCCTTACATGAAGCATCTTATCCAGCTGTGACGATTTCACGACGAGAGGCTGTAGCTTACGCCGACTGGCTGGGTATGCGTTTGCCCACTGCATATGAATGGGAGTATTTCGCAGGAACAGGATCAATCAATAATTACAGTTTTGGTGAAAACGAAAGCCTGCTTGGTGAGTATGCTTGGTTTAAAGATAACTCAAACGATACAACTCATCCCGTAGGTCAGAAAAAGCCAAACAAATGGGGTTTGTTTGATGTATATGGTAATGTTTCGGAATGGTGTTTATATGAGCCACGAGACAGTAGTGGCGATTCTTATAGAGGCGGTAGTTTTAGAGGAAACGCCTTTGAAAACCGTAGTCGTGGTTTGAGTCATACGAGCCAGAATGCGGGTTTTCCAAATATCGGCTTCCGCTGCGTGCGTGATGCTGAATAATCCAGACGCGGCTAACCACTAACCACTTGGAAAAGCATTGACATGCCGCATGTGAAAATATAAACTTATACCCTTGCTTCTGACCATATTTTCCGAAGGAAACGCTTCTAAAGTTAACTATAGATAGAACGGAGGACGGGCATGTACGGCAAAGTCAAAGACGAACTCGCGGCAACCCTGAAGGAAATCGAGGAGCAGGGGCTGTGGAAAGAAGAGCGGATTATAGTCACGCCCCAGAGCTCGGAGATCAAGGTTTCCACGGGCGAGGAAGTCCTGAACTTCTGCGCAAACAACTACCTGGGCCTTTCCGACAATCCCAAACTCGTCCAGGCGGCAAAAGACGCGCTCGACAGGTACGGGTTCGGGATGAGCTCGGTGCGTTTTATCTGCGGGACGCTCGACGTCCACAAGGCGCTGGAAGCCAAAGTTGCCGAGTTCCTCGGGCTCGAAGACGCTATTCTGTATTCCTCGTGCTATGACGCCAACGGCGGTCTTTTCGAGACCCTTCTCACTAAGGACGATGCCGTCATCTCCGACCAGTTGAACCACGCGTCGATTATCGACGGGATACGGCTCTGCAAAGCCAAGCGGTACCGCTACAACAACGCCGACATGGGTCACCTCGAAGAGATACTGAATGACCCGGAGGTGAAGGGCAGCCGCCGCCGCATGATCTGCAGCGACGGCGTTTTTTCGATGGACGGAAATATCGCGCCTTTTGACAAGATCGTAGAGCTTGCGGAAAAATACGAGTGCCTGACGATGATCGACGATTCGCATGCAACCGGCTTCACCGGCAAGACCGGCCGCGGAACGCCTGAGCATAACGGGGTTCACGGCAAGGTCGATATCATCACCTCCACGCTCGGTAAAGCGATGGGTGGCGCGTCCGGCGGTTTCACGGCGAGCAGCAAGGAAATCGTCGAGATACTCAGGCAGCGCTCGAGGCCTTACCTCTTTTCCAACAGCCTCGCACCCATGATAACCGCGACGGCGCTTGCCACTTTCGAGATGCTGATCGAAACGACCGAGCTTCGCGACCGGCTGGAAGAGAACACAATGTACTTCCGCGAGCAGATGACGGCCGCCGGCTTCGATATCAAGCCCGGCGTGCACGCCATTGTCCCGATAATGCTGGGGGACGCCAAGCTGGCCAACGATATGGCGCGCGACATGCTGGAGGAGGGGATTTACGTTATCGGCTTCTCTTATCCAGTCGTGCCGAAGGGTGCGGCGCGCATCCGCGTCCAGATTTCCGGCGCCCATACGCGCGAGCAGCTTGACCGCGCGATAGGCGCGTTCACTAAGATCGGTAAGAAGTACGGCGTCATTAAATAAATAGTGCTGGTGTGCTGGAGTGCTGGAGTGCTGGGGTGCTGGAG
>SOJX01000017.1 GCA_004376375.1 Planctomycetota bacterium | reverse complement strand
GATAATAACGCGGCCATAATGGACGGGGGGGGGAATTAATGTTTCGGTGGTTCCGTCAGCTTTTGTCTGGAAATGTACAATTAAGGATAATTCAGCACTGAACTCGGCGGCGGGATTATTATCGACGGTTCCAGTGCGTCACTCTCGGAATGCACTTTTGATAACAACTCTGCAACGGCAGGGGGCGGGATGAGCTGCGCAAACAACTCCAGCCCGTTTGTCGACAATTGTTCTTTCATTTATAATACAGGGACGTCAGACGGCGGAGGGATTCACTGTTCATTTTTCAGCAATGCAGCCGTTACAAACTGCACGTTTGAGCTCAATTCGGCAACAAACGACGGCGGCGGAATTTTCTGCAACTCTTCCAGCCCATCAATAACCAACTGCAGATTTACGATTAATGTCTCCACCGACGGCGGCGGGATTTACTGCTATAACAATTCCGATCCTTCCATAACCAACTGTACGCTGGAAGAAAATATAGCAGTAAAGCTTGGCGGAGGGGTTTACTGCAACTCTTCCACACCATCAATAACCGGTTGTACATTTGATAATAATTTGGCAGTTGACGCGGGCGGAGGGATTTATTGCACCTCCTCCAGCCCGCCCATAACGGGCTGCACGTTCGGGAATAATACCGGATACTTTCTTGGCGGCGGCGGGGTTTATTGTACTTACAGCTCCAGTCCTTCCATAATGTTCTGCACGTTCGGGAACAATACTACCGACGGTTACGGGGGCGGGGTTTCCTGCTTCTTCGATTCCAACCCTTTAATAATTTACTGTACATTCGAGACCAATATTGCAGCCTATGCCGGCGGCGGGATTAGCTGTTTCAGCTCCGGCCCCGACATCGCAGACTGCTTCATCAAAAATAATACGACGCCGAACTCGGGCGGCGGGATTTACTGTATCATCTCAAACGCGTCAATTATCGACTGCACGATCGACAACAACTCGTCAGTCGACGGGGGCGGAGTCTACTTCTACCTTTCCTCCTCCGACTCGGACATCGCCGATTGTATCCTTATAAATAACACGGCCTCCAGCAACGGCGGCGGGATTTACTGCATTGGCGCCAACACGTCCATAACATACTGCACGATTGAAAGCAATACGGCAACAAACGACGGCGGCGGCGTTTTCTGTAACAGCTCCAATCCGACCATCGCAGACTGCACGTTTGATAATAACACGTCCGGCAACTGGGGCGGCGGAATCTGCGGTTGGACTTCCGACTCCTCCATAACCGGTTGTGAGTTTAAATATAATACCGCATTATACGGCGGAGGAGTCGCGTGCAATCTGATTTCCAACCCGCCCATCACGAACTGCACGTTCGACAACAATACCGCAATAAACCTGGGCGGCGGGCTTATCTGTTACGGAGGCTGCAATCCGCCGATAAGCAATTGCGAGTTCCGGAACAATCTTTCCAACGACCGCGGCGGCGGGCTTTACTGCTCACAATCATCCAGCCCGCCCATAACAAACTGCACCATTGCAAACAATAGAGCGGTAAACAACGGCGGTGGTATCTATTGCTACTTGACCGGCAGTTTATCAATGTTCAACACAATAATATGGAACAACACGGCCGGCCTTGCCGGCAACCAGGCATATATCGATGATCTATTCGACAGCATCACTCTCCACTACTGCTGCTACGACGACGGTGCCGGCCACTTTGCGGGCGCGGGAACGCTCGACTACACGGACAACTGCATTACTTCAGACCCGCTGTTCGTGAATGCGGCGGCCGGTAACTACAGGCTGCAATCCGGCTCGCCATGCATCGACGCAGGCAATAACCAGTACGCCATCGACGCTGCAATCAGTGAAGACCTCGACGGTCTCCTGAGATTCTTCGACGGCGCCGCCCCCTTCGACGGCGCAAAGGTCGACATCGGCGCGTACGAATACCGGCCCTGACCGGCAAAGTACTATAACCCGCTAACACGACACCGGATGCGACGACCGAAACGTATCCGGTTACGCCTTCCGGAAAATTATCTGCCGGTCGATAAGCGAATCGATTTGCATTATCCCCAACCTCGGTTATAATCCAGGAAGCAAGTCCTGCATCGCAACCGAAGCTGCCGCTTCAATCAAGCCGAGTACATTATGCCGAAAAACGCCGAGGCTGATGTGCTATGCGTACTACCCTCATCTGCTTTATAACGGCAGCGGTATTGGGCGGCTCGTTCCTTTTTTTCAGCAAATCGGAACGTTGCGCTGAAGATACTGAAACCACTCACGGGCCCGATGTAAAAATCCATAACGCTTTCCTGAAACCGCCTGAAGAGCCAAGCGAACAGGGCAAGGTCGAACCCGCCGAGCCGGACGACCCGGCCCGACCGGAGTTGCGCCGGCGCATCGGATGCAAACGAACTCTCAAAAGACTGGCGTCCGGCGACGGAATAGTCACGGGCCGTATCCTCGACGCGAAAGACAACGGGTCCATCGCAGATGCCCGGGTGCGGTTGCTCTGGAATTATGACTCGTGGGACCCCGATTTCGCGTTGCTCCAGGCGCTGACGGACGAGACGGGCTGTTTCAGGATTTCCGGCCTGAAGCGGCCCCAGACCATCTTCTTCTTCGTTGAAAAAGAAGACTTCGCAATAAAAGGGGAATGGATCGAGCTCTCGGACGAAGATTCGACCTTGGACCTCGGAAACGTTTATCTCGAAAAAGGCGTCAGGGTCACAATTAAAGTAACCGATTTCGAAACCCGTACGCCTCTCCCCGGGGCAACCATCATCACCAGCATCCCGGAAAACGACAGCCATATCCGCCTGGCAAGAATGATGAGCGACGAAAACGGCCTGCGGACCTTCCACCTGTCCGAAGGCGAATACGTCTTCTGGGCGGAAGGGGAGTACCATGTCCCGGAAAAACACGAGTACCGTGTACTTAAAGACCGAAACAACTTAATCGAATTCAGGCTGCAGAAAGGCCTGTCCATTGCCGGGAAAGTCGTCGACGAGGACGAAAACCCGATCCCCGACGTACGCGTCGAAGGCGAGGCATGCTCGCTGGACCACAGTGTCGGAGCAAGGACCGACAACGAGGGGAACTTCGTCTTCAGAGGCTGCGGCAGGGAGAGCGACTACGAACTCTGTTTTTCAGCGGTCGGCTTTTTTGGGACTTCAATCGACGACGCCAGCCCGGGGGCACCCGAATTTTCCGTAACGCTTGAACGCATGTTGATGCTGAACGGCACGGTGCTGAACGCCGAAAACCGCAAACCGATCCCGGAAGCGGAAATCTACGCAGAAAGCGAATCATGGGCCTACGACGAAACCTGTGATAAGAACGGTAAATTCAGCATCATGATGCACAGGGACGACCCGGCGGTCGAGTTCACCGCCTGGAAACCGGGATTTGATGCCTATAAAAGAACATTCGAACTGCCAAAGGAAAATTGCGACGGCTTCACTATCGACCTGGAAATGGAGAGGGGAATCGCGATTACGGGCGCCGTAACGGACGCGGAAAACGGCAAGCCTCTCGGCGGCGTGACGGTAAACGTTATGATGGACGACGAGGACGGCACCAACTTCCGCGTCTCTACGGACAAAAACGGCAGCTATATCGCAGGCGGGCTTCAGCCCGGATGTGCAATCGTCACCTTCAATAAAAAAGGTTACGTCTTCCGCGTTTTCACGAGCGTCGATGTTACGAACTCCGGCGGCGTACTCGACGCGGAGCTCGAGACAGGCGGAGAAATTACAGGCACCGTTACCGATGACAAAGGCCTGCCGCTCCCGGAAATAGACATAACCGCGGAACCGTGCATTCCGGGACAGGTGATATGTAAATCCCTGGAAACAACCACCGACAACAGGGGCATGTATCACATCACCGGGATAACGCCCGATAAAAGCCACGCCATAAGCGCCGGCAACTCGATTTATATCTACGACGAAAAAACGATAAAAGTCGGCAAAGATAAATCGCAAACCCTCGACTTCACGCTCAAAAAGGGAGGCATTATCTCGGGTAAGGTCATGTATCCGGGCAAGGCCCCTGCACATTTCGTGGATGTCAGATTATACCCCGCGAGGCGGAAAGACGGCCGGGACAGCGACGGGAATAATTACTGCGCGAGCGGTTACACTGACAGCGACGGCTCGTTCCGACTTACCGGCATCAGGCCCGGAGTGTATATGATAATGGCTGAGGAGGAAGATTACGCCAAAACGCGATTCGGCCCCATCGGCATCACTTACGCCTCTGTCTGCGAAAACCTGGAAATAATCCTCGACGCCGGGCTGACGATTTCCGGACGGGTTACCGACGAAATCGGCGGCCCCGTCGCAAAGGCAACCGTATGCGGTGAGAAACCAAAAGGTGGATACCTGAGCACTGAAACGGACGAAAACGGCTCTTATGCAATTAAAGGCCTTTCGCCGGGTAAATTAAAAATCAGGGCCTCCGCCAGAGGTTATTATGGAGGAAGTAAAATACCCGCAGAAGCCGGTATGCAGAACCTGGATTTAATACTTATGCGATGCGGCAGGATTGCCGGCACCCTTACGGGCCGGGTGGAATTCAGCTATTTCAACATAAACGTTCACGGCCGCTTCAACAACTCCAGTTTTTCGGCTTACAGTGGATTTAACAACGCTAAAGGAGAATTCGAAATATTTGTTCAACCGGGAACATGCACGGTCACAGCTTCCGGCTCCGACTTTATCGCCGGCCAGACGTCAAACGTCAAGGTCGAAGGCGGATGCACAACGCCTGTAACAATACCCGTGACCGGTGGCGGCGCAGTTCATGCCACGGTTCTCGATGCCACCGGGGAAAAACCGGTCGAGGAAGCCGAAGTATATCTGAGGTCGACTGAAACCGATGAAGACTCGAGCACGGAAAACGAAGAAACAATATACGAGGATTACGACAAAAGCAACAGCACGGACGAAGACGGAACAACCTGCATTGAAGGAGTCAAGACCGGTCATTATTTCGTCTGGGCGGCGGCCTACCAACACGCCAGAGCCGAGCACAGGCAGATAACGGTCTGCGAAGGGGAAACGACAGATGTCGTCCTTCGCCTGCGGAAAGGCGGGGCCATATCCGGCAAACTCACCGACGCGCAAGGCCAGGCAGTCATCCGCGCTTACGTTGAATTATATAAAGCCCATCCAGAACAGGATGAGGAAAACATATACATAAACGACAAAAGAAGCGATTATTCGGGCTCATATTCCTTCAAAGGACTCGAACCCGGAAGATATTCCGTGATTGTGCGCTGGCCGGATGCTGGCGACGATGATGCGCGAGAATCCCGCACAGTCGATATCACCGGCGAGGAAAAAATAATTCTGAATTTCAAACGCTGAATAATCTCAGCCGATTGATGGACAAACATACCTTCTCCACCCAACGCCGTACTTCCCCTGTAACCGGCGCATTACGATTTGAAACCTCCATCTTGACCGGGCAACTCCAAAATGGTAGAATCTATGCATTCATATTTTGGCAATCATTAATAAGTAAGAACTAAAGGCAATCAGTAATGCGTTCTGTAAAACACATTCTCTTCCTCGTTGTTCTTCCCGTCTGCATTGCCGTGTTTGCCGGCGCCTGCAAAATCCGCGGGTTCAAGGACAAGCCCTACCCCACCCCGCGCGTGATCGTGGAGACGCCGACCGGCACGCTGGCAAACGATATTACGCTCAGCTACCGTATGATCGAGGTCGACGGAACGGGCTCGGATATTACACTGCAGTTTTCGACCGATGGCGGCGCAACCTGGCAGCCGGCAACCGCCAAGGGAGGCAGCGGCACAACCGGATTACGCGGCTATATCTTCCCGGGTACTTCACACAAGATTGTCTGGGATTCCTTCGCCGACGGTGTTACGGGAACGCAGACCTGCCGCGTCAGGATTACCGGAACAAAATCCGGAATCGGTATTGTGGGAACTCCCGATGAAACCAATGACTTCGAGGTGCAGAACCCTGATTATCCCGCAATATCATGGGTTGCGAAACCGGACGGCCTTGTCAGGCAGGTGCCGCTTACCTTTACATGGAAACTCGACACGCCGGCCATCCCGATTTCAAATTATTATTACGGCCTCGACGAAGACCCGCCGATCGGCACGACCACGAATACATCCGTCACAATCCCCGCGCCGTCGCTCGGCCCTCACACGTTCCGCGTATTCGCACAATCGACCATGGGCCTGAACTCCGCGGCAATCACAGCAACCTTCACCTGCGACAACGCAGCCGCCAACCTGCCGCCTTCGGTTGTTATTACAAACGGACCTTCAGGCTCGACACTCGACAACACGCCGACGTTCGAATATCTCGGCGGAGATGCCGACGGCTTCGTAACAGGATACTACGTCTCGATCGACGTCAACCCGCCCGACATCTGGACGACTTCGACCTCATGGACCTCGCCCGAGCTCTCGTGCGCCTCGCACACCTTCTACGTCATGGCGCAGGACAACGAGGGCGCGAACTCGAGCATAGCGGAAACATCCTTCACTCTCTCCGGCGTTACCGACAAAGAGCCGGTGCATCCGTCATATTATTCAGGCGCAGTGCTCGGAGACCGGATCGATGATTACTACATACTGGGTAATACGGTTTTCGCGGCCTGCGATGACGACGGCGGTCTGGAAATCGTGGATATATCCGACCCGCGAGAGATAAAAATCATCGCCTCGTATCTGACGGGCGATTACCTGTGGGCGGTAGGCGCGGTGGATAATTACGCGCTTACCTGCTGGGAGCCGGATACCCCGGGCTCGGATTACCTCTCAGTGCTGGATGTATCAGACCTCGGCAATATCACGGAAATCGGATACTGCACGCTGCCTTGCATCCTGCCCCGTAAAATTATTCCGCGCGGCTCCTACGCGGTAATGCTTTACAGAGACATATCCGGATGGGGATTTGGCATAGTGGATATTTCAGACATGACGACGCCCCAGGTCCGCTCCACCTGCAGCGCCGGTCAATACGGAGACAGCACGCTTGCCTTAAGAGGGAACTACGCCTACGTAACCGAGGACGATATCTACGTCGTCGATTTCTCCAACCACGACAACTGCTTTATCACAAACAGAATCAACATTCCCGGGGCCGCCTTATGCGTTTCAATCTGGGACGATAAGCTGTTCGTCGCCGCCGAATGGGAAGGATTGCAGATATATGATCTCGACGCCGATCCCGTAAACCCGCCTCTGGTCGGGAGCTTTCCCGTACCGGGCGAGGAGACCGAATGGGTTTCGGCCGACAACGGTTTCGCCATTATCAGCATCGTCGGAGAGGACGATATAATTCTCGATATTCAGAACGCTTCCGCACCGCGCGTACTGGGCACGTACCGCTACCTGGAGGGTTGGAAGGATACGCTCCTCGGTACGATGGTGTTCAAGACGAATGCCACCCATTTCTTTCTTGTCAGCCTGTACCCGAAGCTGCACGCGGAGCTTGTCAATACAATCGCGGATGTACCGTCACAGGATGTTGCCGTCCTCGGAACTTCCCTCTACGCGGTAGGCGATATGCCAAACGGGTTTCAGATTTACGATATCAGCGATCCTGAAAACCCCGCTTTCCTGGGGCAATGCGATCTGGCGAATCATGGACGCGAGCTTTTCCTCGACGGGAACTATGCCTACGTATCGATAATCGCGCAGGTGGAAATAATTGATATTTCGAATCCTGCCTCGCCGACTCCGTATTCCTTTTATAACGCGTCGGACAACGTCGGCGGAATATGGGTCCGGAACAATACCATGTACCTTGCCGTCGGCTCAAGCGGTATTGAAATTGTCAATGTAAGCGACCTTGCCAACCCCCAGTTCCTCTCATCATGGAATACCGTGTACCCATCTGACGCATGCGGCGACCTTGTTGCCGAGGGGAACATCGTCTTTGCTGTGTTTGGAGGAAACGGGAACCTTAATATCCTGGATGTTTCCGATCTACTTAACCCCGCTTTGCTGACCACCATGACGGAATGCATGGGTCCGCAACGCGTCTGCAAAATCGGCAACAGGCTTTACACATACTCCGGTGAAATGGCCGCCGTTCTCGATGCTACCGATCCGGTCTCGCCGGTGCTTCTTGATACTGCCGTCCCTTTTGGCTCACCCAAAGGCTTTGGCTCTCACGACAGTTACCTTTATTCAACAAGCCACGGAAATGGATTAAAACTATACGACATTTTGAATCCTGATGTGATCAATCACGAGTTTTATTACGATATGGGGGGATACCCGGTGAGCGTCTGCGGAAAAGACGATTATGTCTAC
The DNA here is from genome assembly GCA_004376375.1 of Planctomycetota bacterium. Taxonomy (GTDB): domain Bacteria; phylum Planctomycetota; class E44-bin39; order E44-bin39; family E44-bin39; genus E44-bin39. The sequence continues at coordinate 29,417 of SOJX01000017.1, read as the reverse complement.
GTTGCGTATGACGTGTCGCACGTGCTGAATGTCTTCAGGATTTACAGACATTAGTAAAGGAAACGGGCTCAACCGCCGATTCAGATCACTTTTTTCTTCTTAAGCTCTCCTATTCTTTCCGGACTGTAACCCAGAACCTCGCCGTAGATTTCCTCGTTGTGCTCACCCACCCGCGGCGGGAAACTCACTTCCAGGCCGGTCGACTGCAGAAACGCGCTGATGACCGGCAGCGGCGGCAGGAAAACTTCCTTCCCCGTCTTCGGGTCTTTCGAGTGAATCATCTTCTTTTCTATGTGCGGGTCGTCGGCGACGTCCTTCACCGTCTTCACGCTCGACACCGGAACGCCGATGCCGGAAAACAGGGCGACGATTTCCTCGCTCGTCCTGGCCGCGGTTATCTTTTCGATCTCCGCGTTAAGGTTTTCCACGTCCGCAATCCGGCCCGCGTTCTTCACATACTCGTCTTTTCCAAGCGCCTCGAAGCCGGGCAGCTTCGTAATCGAATCCCACTGCCGGTCGTTCCCGACCGCGATATACACGTAGCCGCCCTTTGTTTTGAAAATCGAGACAGGCGCGAAAAAGCGGTGCGTATTCCCCTTGCGGGTAATGTGGTAGCCGAAACTCTTCGTCAGCGAGAAAACGCTGTGAAGCCACGAAGCCGCGCACTGGAACATCGAGATATCTATCTTCGAGCCCTGGTCCGTGCCCTCGCGCCGGAAGAGCGCTTTGAGCGTTTCCGAATAGGCGTGCTCGCCCGCGAGCAGGTCGGCGACGGGCAGGCCGAAAACCGTCGGCGGGCCGTCCGGCTCGCCGTTCAGGTCCATCAGCCCGGCCCGCGCCTGGAGCACCGGGTCGTACGCGGGCTCGGAAACGTCGGGCCCGAAACCGGTAATCCCGATCCAGATAAGGTCGTCCTTCACCTCTTTAAGCGTATCGTAATCTATCCCCGCACGCACGCAGCTTTCCTGAAGCTGGTTCGTCGCGAAGATATCGACGTCCAGTTTCCTCACCAGGTCCTTCAGTATCTGCTTCCCTTCATCGGTCGCGAAGTTCAGCGTTATCGCTTTCTTGCCGACGTTGAGCGGCAGAAAATACGAGTTTATCGCCTCCTCGCCGAGGACGTCGTCGCCGATGAACCGGTTCGGGTCGGGCCGGTCGGGGTGCTCGATACGGATAACGTTCATCCCATCGGCAGCCAGCCGGTACGTCAGAAACGGCAGCGTCGTCGCCTGCTCCACGCTGAGCACGTTTATCTTCCTGAAAAATTCCAGCTCTTCCATGGCATTGCACCTGATTTAAATTTTCCGTAACGTTCGCGTAACACTGAATCGCCAATATACTACCGCCTGTCCGGCAACGTCAAGCAATATAAAGTGATAAGTGACAGGTGATAAGTGATAAGAGAAGAATATAAATATAATTAGCCGGCGAGCTTGCTCGCCGCGTTAAATATGTAGGGGCAACCCCCGCGCCTGCCCGATAAAATAACGCGCGAAGCTCTTTATCCTTATCCCTTATCCCTTGTCCCTTATCCCTGCGTTTGCGTCAAGGGATGTTTGATTTCCCGCGGATGGGGGGTAAAATATTCAGGAAGAATAATTCCCTATTTCGTGCGTTATACATGCCGGGTAAACATCGATTTTTCTTCGGAGGCATTATGAAAAAAACAATAATATTTGTCCTGCTCCTTCTTCTCGCGTTCGCGGCGATACCGGCGCCCGGAGGTGAAATAAAGGTCGCGCACTCGCAGAATACGAAATTCGTGCCGCTCTACGAGGTGTTTGAGATAACGTTCAGGCACGATCAGAAGTACAAAAATCCCTTCTTCGACGTAACGATAGAAGTAGAGTTCACCTCACCCGGCGGAAAAAAAGTGAACATCGGCGGTTTCCACTACGGCTCTTCCGAGCCTCCGGAAATCCGCGTGACAAAAACCGGTGAACATGGAAGAGAACGCAGGAAAACTGAATACATCTTCAAGAAACAGGATTTATGGAAAGCCCGGTTCGCCCCCCGGGAAACCGGCAAGTGGAAATACTCTTATACATTTTCAAACGTGAAAGGCGACAAAGCGACCGGCGAAGGCAGCTTTACATGCGTGAAAGGGAAAAAGCACAATCCCGGCTTCGTCCGCCAGAGCAAAACGAACCCGTTCCGCTGGGTCTTCGACGACGGCAGTCCCTACTATCCCATCGGCCTCCAGAAAGGATGGTTCGACAACTCGGGCACCGGCTCCACCCTCGACCAGGTCGGCATGGAAGGTCCGTTCAGGACCGACCGGACTAACATCGTCAAGCTGCCCAAGGGCCCGTTGTACGTCCGCGGCCCGTCGAACAATCCGCTGAACGCGGACATTTATTTCCGCCGATACGGCAGGTGCGGCTTCAACCTCCTCCGTTTCTCTCAGTGCAATTTCGCCTTCAACCTCTACCGCGACCTCGACAACTGGTACGTCCAGGAAGGGATAATGTGCGACGAGCTGCTCGGCTACGCACGCAAATACGGATTCAGAATCTTCTACGGAATCTTCGGCTACCAGAAAGTTTTCACCATGAACCCCGACAATAAGGAAGGTATGGAAAAGGTCAAGAGGTTCGTCAAGTACTCGGTCGACCGCTGGGGCGCATACGTGGATTTCTGGCAGTTCCTGAACGAGCAGAAAGCCTCCGACAAGTGGTACGAAATCATGGCGCCGTACCTGCGCTCCATCGACCCGTACGACCACCCCATCACGACGAGCTGGGAGAAGCCGCACCTGAAGGGGATCGAGATTAACGCGCCCCACTGGTACCAGAACGAGAACGAGCTCAAGTCCGATTCCGCTACGGCCAACCGCGCGAAGAGATATAAGAAACACGGCAAGCCCGTGATACTCGGCGAGCAGGGAAACAGCGTCGGGAGGAAAAAGCCCCGTCCGATCGGTATCGGCGGCGTCTGGGACGCGGGCTCGGCGAGGCGGATGCGCATCCGGACGTGGACCGCCTTCTTCCACGAGATAGCATTCATCTTCTGGGAAACAAGCTACGCCCGGGACGGCCACGTCATGAATATCTGGCTCGGGCCGACGGAGCGCGAGTACGTGCGCTCGCTACAGGATTTTTCATACCGGCTGGACAAGGATGCGAAGCCTGTCGAGGTCGAGGTGTCGGACCCTCATGCCGTGCGCGCATACGGTCTGGCGTCGAAGGAGCAGGCCGCGGTTTACCTGCATCATTTCTCAGACCACGATAATCCGGTAAAGAACATCAAGGTAACGCTGGAAATCGGGAAGGCTGCGAAAGGTTACTGGTATTCGCCCGCGACGGCGGAAATCCTCGGTACGTTCGATGCGAAGAAAGGCAAAAACACGTTCGAAGCGCCGCCGTTTACCGTGGATATCGCACTGCTTGTCACGCCCGACGGCCCGCCCGACATCGACGGTGACGGAATCCCCAACGATAAGGATACGGACGACGACAACGACGGCCACCCGGATAAAAAAGACGCGTTCCCTCTCGAGCCGGAGGAATGGCAGGATAACGACGGCGACCTCATCGGCGACGTGCTCGACGCCGATGACGACGGCGACGGGAAAGCGGACGACCTGAACAGGAACGGCAAGCCCGACCGCGACGAGCTCGACATCGACGGCGACGGCGTCGATTGCCGCCACTCCGTCCCGTGGGACGCGTTCCCCTTCGACCCGAAGGAATCGCGCGACACCGATGGCGACGGCATCGGCGACAACGCCGACGCTGATGATGATGACGACGGCTTCACCGACGCGCAGGAAAAGAAAGCCGGGACCGACCCGCTTGACAAACTCAGTTTCCCCGTGAAACCGGCGGAGGAGGAGAAACAAGGGAACAAGGAAACAAGGGAATAAGTTTCTATTTTTCCGTCATTCTCGCGCAGATAACGCAATAATTTGACATTATGACTTGCATTAATTCTTGATTAGTTGTAAAATTTATATTACCGAACGCTGCCTGTCCAAAATACGCGACTGACACGAGAATCAATCCAAAGCTACCCGACCATACAGTCGCGGGATCAGCCGAAAAACCGTACACTATCTCATAATGGAAATCTTCTTTCTAAAACAAGGTTCGTTCACGCCAAAATCCACGGAAGGAATGCTGCAATGGAAAAAGTAAACAGAGCAGCAATATTCTTACTTATCCTGCTTTTTATTGCCGGAATGTTACCGGTCGCATGCAGTAAATCAGGTAAACAAAAGTACATCTTCGGAACGAACACGGGTACGGGCACCGACACAGGTACGGGAACGGGAACCGGAACCGGTACGGGAACTGGCACTGGAACGGGAACGGGAACTGGAACGGGGCCGGGAACTGGCACTGTCACGGGAACGGGAACTGGACCGTGGCCGGCACATTACCGGATCCGCGATTACACCGACTACGCGGACGGCAACTTCTGGACGTTCGGCAATCCCGCATCGGACGAGATTCGGGTTTTATACTGCAACGCGGGAAAATTTATGTTCGGGCACGTTACCTGGCCCGTTCAGTTAAACAACGGTTTCGCATTTATGAGATGCGACTATCACGGTATTGATGTCCTGGGAAATTTGCCCTGGGTTGCTCTGGGCCCGTGGGACCTTGCGGCCAGCGATCAGGCCGTGGAGTTTGAGCCTTCGATGACGCTCGCGCTGGCCGACATGGTCGTCGGAGACTACTGGAACGATTCCGGCGTGGCCAACTTCCCGAGCGCTGAATGGTATTCTTATACCTTTGACGGCGAATTCCAGGGAGTTGAACCGGTTACCATGATGGACGGCCATCCCATCTCCGATACCTGTTTGAAAATAAGGTATGTGTGGTGGACAAATTTTTCGCCACCGGAAACGGAAATAATGACCCGCTATTATGCTCCGGGCATAGGCGTGGTTATGGAAGAGCACGGTAACACAGGCACCTGGAAGCTGATCCACTCGAGCCTCGTGAGTTCTCCGATTCCCGACAACGGGACCGGGCTCGGCTCGGGGTATTACGGTGAATACGTAGACGGGACCGACAGATGGTTTGTCGACTTCGACGGCTCCGCACTCCAGGCCTCCCTGACCACTCTAGGGTGGTACTCCGCGGGCAACGCGGAAGTGGTAAAACTAACGGTTACCCAGAGGCTCGAGGCGTATTACAGCGGACTCGATATAAGCTTCTGCACGGCGCCGCTGGACGGCGGTGTAAAACCGGGTGAGCCGGGAATGCATAGATGTATATGCCTGGGGCCGAGGTCTTACAACCGGATGAGGATCTGGGACGCCAACGATCCGGGATCAGCCATGGGAGCGGTTTTCGAGGATGACGGCGCCAACAGTTGCGTCGAGAACTTTGGAGGGACTATAGTCCTGACCAGCCAGAATCTCGGTGTTTTCCTGGACGAGATAACTCAAGCGTCGCAATCCGCGGGTATTGATTTTAATACTTTCATTGAACACACTGCAGTCGTTACCGCCCATGAAATCGGACATTCGCTCGGGCTCCCGCACAATGCAAACGGCTTGAATATCATGAATAGTTTTATAAACCCGCTTAACCTCGCCCCCGGTTTCGCGGCGGAAGACATCACCCTGATGAGCACAACCCTCCTGCCCGGCCCCGGGAGATAAAGAAAACCGAAATTCTGAATAATAAGGGCAGACCAGCGTGTCTGCCCTTTGTATAATATCCCCGGAGGCGGTAAGACCTGGGTGGAAATAAGGGAACAGGTGAACAATTAAACAACTTTAGCGGCGCCGCTTGCGGCGCGTTGAATTTGTAGAGGCAAAGAACACGCGCATGCCTTGCCCCTACAGGAATGAAAATGAAATTATCTCTGCCGATTAAACTCACCATCTTCATCGTCCTGCTCTTCGCGGCGGTTATCGCGACCTGCCCCCTCTGGACGCCGGGGGGAAAGGCCTGAGACTTGAGGCTTGAGTATTGCGTTTCTTCCCTCAAGTCTGTAGTCTAAGATCTCAGGACTTTTGGCCTCCGCGCACGTGGGGGGAAGACCGCGGACGAACTGAGGAGAAATTGATGAAAAAGATTATCCCGGCCCTGGCGGTTGCGCTGCTTATCTGCTCCGCCCCTGCCCTTGCGGGAGAAAATAAAAGTGCTATTGAGAAAAAAGTAACCGGGATTCTCAAAGAGATAGAAAACAGAAAGACTCTATCCTTTTTCCGCGATGAAATAAAAACTCTCTCCGAACTCGGCGCGCCCGCCGTCGACGCCCTTATGAAAGCCGTGAAGGAAGGGTTGGAAACAAAGGAAAAGGAAAGATCCGGCTTCGTCGCCGAAGAGGCGCTTGAGAAATTCACCGACCTGAAGGCCGTTAAACCGCTGACGAAATGGCTGAAAGACAAGAACATCCGCATCCGGATACTGGCAATAACCGTCATCGGTAACCTGCGCTCAAAAGAAGGAATAGAGCCGCTGCTGCCGCTGCTGGAAGACAAGGAAGCTGCGATAAGGGTCGCCGTAACCGAGGCACTCGGCGATATCGGCGACAAAAAAGCGTCGAAGGCGCTTGAAAAAAGGCTCAAGGACGCCGAGCTGCAGGTAAGAAGAAAAGCAATCGAATCTCTAAGCCGCATCGGCGATACCGCGTATGTCACGCTGTTCATCACGATGCTGGGGGACGTGAAGGAAGACGCAAAGCTCCGCGAGATGTGCGCGTTCGCCCTCGGCAACCTTAAGGACAAGCGCGCGACCAAAGCCCTGTGCGGAATCCTTCTCGACGGGAAAAACCCGAAAACCTTCCGTGCGACGGCGGCAAACAGCCTTGAAAAAATCAAAGACCCCGAAGCGGTGCCCTCCCTCTCCAAAGTGGCGAAGGACAAAACGGACGATAAGTCCCTGCGTCTCACCGCGATACGCGCCATGGGAGTTATCGCGCACACGTCCGCGAAGGCCGTGCTTCTCGAGATAATGAACGGCAGCGAGAAAAAGCTCTCGCAGCGGGCCGCGTTCGCGCTTCTGAACCTCGGTGACAGGAACCTTCGCGAAAAACTGGCGGCCGCGTTCATCAAGATGCTGGACGAAGAGGACGACGCCACGGTAAAGAGCGCACTGAACTGCCTCGGCCGGATGCGCGAGACAAAGGCGAGAAAAAGAATCGTAAGCCTCCTCACCGACGAGGACCGCAAGGACAGGGTCCGCCAGACGGCCGTGAAGGCGCTCGGAAAAATCGGCGGCACGTGGGCCATGGACAACCTTGTCCCGATACTCCAGGACGACCTCGAAGACACCATCACGCGTGCGTACGCGGCCGAAGCGCTTGGAGATATCGGAAATCCCATTGCGGTCCCGGCTCTTATCGAGGCGCTCAATGCCCGGGACGACTGGATAAGGCGGAAATCCGCGATCGCGCTTGGAAAAATCGGCGACAAAAAAGCCTCGAAGACGCTGAAAAAAGTGTGGGAAAAGGACACGGATGAAAAAGTCCGCCTCGCCGCCGCCTTCGGGCTTTACCGTACCGCGGGCAACAAGGCCGCACTCGAGGAAATCCTGACCACGCTGAAAAAAGGCAAGGTGGTGATGAGGAGGTTCGCCGTCGACCTTATCGGCGAGACGCGGGAAAAGCGATTCATCCCCCTCCTCGCCGAAGCACTCTACGACGAAGACCCGTACTCCGCCGGCGTCGCCATGCACGCATGCTGGGCGCTCCGGCAAATCACGGGCGAAAAAATCGGCGAAGACGTCGACACCTGGAAGAAGTGGTGCGAAAAGAACGCCGCCAGGTATAAAAAGTAATACGCGCCTTATAGTTGTAGGGGCACGAAACAAACGCGCGCGGTGCCCCTGCTTTTTACTAGTCGATAAAAACCTTCCTGAAACCGGACTTGAAGTCTTCCAGTATCATGTACTCGACGGGGATGAGTATCAGGGTGATAAAAGTGCTGAAGAGCACGCCGAAGGCGAGCGATATCGCCATAGGGATAAGTATCCGCGCCTGGAAGCTGGTCTCGAATATTATCGGCATCAGGCCGAAAAACGTGGTGAGCGACGTCAGCAGTATCGGCCTGAACCGGGCGATTCCGGCCTCGCGGATCGCCGCGGCGAGCGGCATGCCGCCTCTATGCTTGCTGTTGATGCGGTGAACAAGCACGAGGCTGTCGTTCACGACGACGCCCGCAAGCGCGATAAGGCCGAACACCGATATGATGCTTATCTCGTAATTCAGCAAAAGGTGCCCCACGATGGCCCCTATCAGGCCGAACGGGATGGCGCTCATGACGATGGCCGGCTGGAGATAGCTCCTGAAAGGCACGGCCATAAGAAAATATATCGCAAGCAGCGCAAGCACGACGCCTTTCCAGATGTCCCCGAGAGCTTCCCGCTGTTCCCTCTGTTCGCCCGAGAGGTCCCACGACACGCCCAGGTGGGCGGCCATCACCTTCGGCATGTCCTTCTTTTTGAATTCCGCAACAACCTCGTTGGCGTTCGCGACGGCCATATCGATATCCGCCGACACGTTAATTGTCCGCTTCCGGTCGGTACGGTTTATCGTCGAATAGGCCCTCCCAATCCGCGCGGTAGCGACCGTCCTGAACGGAACTTCCAGTCCCGACGGCGTCCGGATGCGCAGCTCATCGAGGCTCCGGGTCGAGGTGCGCTCCGGTTTCGTATAGCGGACCATCACGGGAACGTCGTCGCGCCCCCGCTGGATGCGCTGGACCAGGTCGCCGTAGTAGGCCTGCCGCACCTGCCGGGCGAGGTCCATATCGGTAATGCCGAGCATCTGGCCTTCGGGCTTGACCTTTGTTACGATTTCCTCCTTGCCTTCGCGGAAACTGTCGGAGATGTCGAAGACGCCGCCGTAGTGCGAAAGGCGCTTCTTCAAATCCTCCGCAGCCTTCCGCAGCTTCCGGATATCCTTGCCGGAAAGCTGAAACGCGATCGGCTTCCCGGTCGAGCGCATCGAGGTATTGAACTCCAGCTTCAGCGCCCCGGGAATCGGACCCGTAAGCCTGCGCCACCGCTCGCCGATCTGCTCGCTCGAAAGCGGCCTGTCTTCGCTCTTGAGAAGCTGCACCATGACCATGCCGATATTGGACGCCGACGACGTCGTCATGCCGGCATGTGCGGTCATCAGTATCGCGCCCCCGATGAGGACCTCCGTGAACTCGATCAGGTCTTTGCCGTGCTCCGCCTTGAACTCCTCGTTCAGCTGGACGACCGCTTCTTCTATCTTCCGCATCCCCTTGCCGGTTTCCTCCAGGGGCGTTCCATCCGGCATCGTCAGGTTTACCATTATGTATTCCGAGTCCATGTTCGGAAAGAACACGAACTTGACTACGCCGCCGCCGACCAGGCCTATGCTGAAAATCAGCACTGCAAGAAATATCGCCACCGTCAGGTACCGCCGCCTGAGCGCGGCCTCGAGGACGCCGCCGTAGACCCCGTTAACGAATCCCCAGAAGGCTCTGCCCAGTTTTTTGCTGAGCCAGTCGAAAAGCCCCCACAGGTTCACCGGCCCTTTTTTCTTTTTGGCCGGGATATGGGAGAGATGGGCCGGCAGTATGAGCAGGCTTTCGACGAGCGAGAAAGCCAGCGTAAAGATGACGATTACGGGAACGACGAAGATGAATTTCCCCATAGTGCCCGAAAAAGTCATCAGCGGGAAAAACGCGGCCATCGTCGTGAGCACGGCGAAGACTACCGGAGTAGAGACTTCATACGCGCCCTCGATCGCGCCTTCGACCGCCCTCCCCATCCGCTGCTGCGTCGTGTGGATATTCTCACCCACGATGATCGCGTCATCCACCACGATTCCGAGCACCAGGATGAAGGCGAAAAGGGAGATCATGTTTATCGAGATGTCGAAAGCCGGCATCAGCCAGAACGCGCCCAGGAAGGAAATCGGTATCCCGAGGCTTACCCAGAATGCGAGGCGCAGCCTGATGAACACCGCGAGGATGATGAAGACGAGAATGAAGCCGAGCATGCCGTTTCGCTCGAGCAGGTCGAGGCGGCTTTTGAGGAATTCCGACATGTCCATGAACAGGGCAAGCTTTATCCCTTCCGGAAGCCGGGCCTGCTTCTGCTTTACGTATTCCTTGACTTTTTCCGAAATTGTGATGGCGTTCTGGTCGCCGACCCGGTACACGAGGACCACGGCCGCCTTCCGGCCGTTGATCTTTGAAATCAGTTCCGCCTCTTCAAAGCCGTCGATAACGGTCGCGATCTCCCCCAGCGTAAGAAACGTGCCGTCCGGGCGCGGCACTATCGGAACGCTTTCAAAATCCCTGCCCGTGTATTTCTGCGCCTTCGCGCGGATAAGTATCTCGCCTTCCGTGGTCTTTATGCTGCCGCCGGGAAGGTCGAGCGAGGAGCGCCTGAGCGCGGACACTATCCGGTCGAACGTCAGGCCGTATTTCCTGAGGCTCTCTTCGGAAACCTCCACTGAAATCTCATAAGGCCGCACGCCGGAAATCGATACCTGCGTGATGCCGGGAATCTCGCTTATCTCGTCGCGGACCTCCTCCGTCGTCTTTTTCAGGATTTTTTCGTCCAACTCCGACATGACGGCGACGTTGACCACCTGAAATCCGATTTCGATCTGCTGGATAATGGGGGGCTCGGTATCGTCCGGGAAGGTGGTGATTGAATCGACCCGCATCTTGACTTCGTCGAGCTTCTCCTTTATGTCGTATCCCTTGTCGAACTCTATCATCACCGAGCCGACGTTTTCGCTCGCGGCGGAGGTGATCTTCTTTATCCCCTGGATGTCCTGGATCTTTTCTTCAATCCGCACGCAGACCGCGTCTTCCACGTCTCTCGGCGCCGCACCGGGGTAAAGCACGGTCACCGTGACCATATCCATTCCCATCTCGGGGAAAATCTCCTTCTTCACCCCGTACGCCGAGAGGAGCCCGCCCACCATGATAATCACCATCAGCAGGTTGGCGGCGACCCTGTTCCTGGCAAACCAGTCGATAATCAGATGCACCTATGGCTCCTTGCTCGAAGAAGGGACAAGGTAACAAGTTGACAAGGCAACAAGGAATTTCAGATTGTCGATTTACGATTTTCGATTTCTATAATCGTAAATCGAAAATCGAAAGACACGCCGCGCAAGCGCGGCGGCTAACATATCGATTATTTCCTTATTTCCTTGTTTCCTTGTTCCCTTGTTTCCTTTGCCACCGTAACTTCCATACCGTCCGTGAGAAGTTCGGGCGAGGAAATGCAGACCTTTTCGCCGCTCTCGAGACCGGACGAAATAAGAACATCCTCTCCGTCAAGTTTGAGCACTTCCACGTCCCGGAAGTGAAGTATATTATCGTCGCTTACGACGAGAACCCTGTTCCCCTCGCGCAGGACGCGGCGGGGAAGCACAACCACGTCTTTTGCAACACGGCCTTCTATCAGGGCGCTTACGAACATCCCGACGACAAGCGGCGCTTGCCCGGCGTCGGCTTTTTTCCCGTACGGATCATCCACCTCGGCCACCAGGTAAACCATCCGCGTCTTCGGGTCGATCTCGCCCTCGACGCGGGAGATTCGGCCCTCCCACCTGTGCCGCTTACCGCCGAAACTGCCTTCGAGACGGACCGGCGGCCTTTTGCTCTCCGGTATGTTCAGCCCGTTCAAATCGTAATCGATAAACCGCAAATCCGTATCCACCACGGGAAGCCTGATTTCCGCTTTCTCCGTAGAATATATCTGCGCAAGCCGGGTACCGGGCGCGACGACCTGGTCGACGTCCACAAGTTTCTTTCTTATCCGGCCGTCGAAGGGCGCTTTTATTTCGGTCCGCGCAAGGTTCCTCTCGGCCATCTCGAAGGCAGCCTTCGCGGATATCAGGGAAGCGTTGGCCTGCGCGACGTACGGGATTCTCAGACCCAGTTCCGCTTTTTCCCTCGGGTCCACGTCCCGAAGATCGTGCTCCGCGACCTCGGCGCGCGCGATTTCCTGCTGCAGCCGAAGCTCCGCCTGCCTGATGCCGGCTTCCGATTGAAGCAGGGCAAGCTCGTAATCGCGCCTGTCGATCCTGACAAGGGTATCGCCCTTTTTGAAAAAGCCGCCGCCCGCAAAAGCGTCCGACACCGCGACAATCCTGCCCGCAACCTCCGCCAGAAGGGTCAGCTCCGTCTTCGGGCTGACCGTGCCGTAGGACTTCACATTCAGGCTGACGTCCTTTTTCTCCGCGCTCACCATCCTGACGGTCGGCAGCTTGCGCTCGATTTCTTTTTTTTCAGGCTTTTTCTTTCTCATAACCATCAAGACCGAGAGCCCGACGGCCGCGGCCAGAATAACGAGTATGAGTAACGCCCGCAGGATTGCCTTTATCATTATTCCTTTACCTCCCCCGGCCCGCCTCCGGCGACAAGCCCGTGGATAAATATTTCCATGAACTCCCCGGCCGCCTCGTCCGAGGTCTCGCTTTCACCGCTCTGAAAGCGCAGCATGTTACGGCCGATTACCGCGCCCAGGATCATGGCTGCCGCCTTCATGGAATTGGTTTTTCGAAAGCCGCCCGCCTGAATCCCCTCGTCGATAATCCTGCTGATCGCGCTTACGACCCGCATCCGCCTTTCGGCGCCTTCATGATATACTTTCGGAGTCAGCCCTTCCTCCGACTCCAGAATAGCCCTGAATAACTGCCCGTGAGTATCAGGAAGGGAAAGAGCCATCCTGACAAAAGTTTCTATCTTCTCAACCGGAGTCTGCGAAGCGTGGACAAGCTCCTCGAGCCGCTCGAGCAGAGGCTCGAAAGTCTTCGCCACGACATACAGGATAAGCTCTTCCTTGTTCCTGAAGTAGTTGTATAGAGTTCCCTTGGAAACGCCTGCGGCCTCGGCCACGCGCTCCATGGTCAGCTTTTCCGGTTTGTGGCTTTTGAGGACCTCGATAACGGCATCGCAAAGCGACTCCTTCATCATCTTTTCCCAGGCTTCTTTTCTACTTCCCGGTATCCTGGTCATAAGAATCCCTTGCAATGACCAAATGTTTACAATTATAAACGCATCGGTCATTATAATGACCTCTGGTTCAATCGTCAAGGAAAAAAGCGTGAGGGTTGAGAAATAAGGCTTGAGGTGGGAAATTCAGGCCCCGGCTCTAACGAATTGTCAGTTTTTGAGTTACGATTGTTGACTTCAAGATGTTCATGCTAGGGTCAGTCATTAAATACTGCGCGAAGCTCCTTAAATAACCGAAGAACCGGACAACTGAAGAACCGAAGAACCGCAAATGAAGCCATAAAATCTCATTTTCCACCGATTTTTAACTAACTTACCACAACTCTCATGCGTATCATGTATAGTCTGAACAAACCACAAATAAACCTTCAAAAGCAGTTCTTCCAACACCCATTCGACATGGGCACACTATCAAGGGAGGAGAAAGATGCGTCGCATATTGTTCATGGTCGCAATAGTGTTTTCCCTGTGCTTCCTGCAGGCACCGCTCGTAAAAGCGGCGCCGGAGGACGAGGAAAAATCAGGCAGTGAAATCGACGACATCATCAAGGAGCTCGAGGGCCTGAAAAAAGACGTCGACCGCGTGCTGAAGCGCGTTCGGCGCCTGCAGGGCAAACCCGAGGCTACGGAGTTCGAGCGGCTCACCCAGGCCAAGTCCCGGGAGATACTGCAGCGGCGGCGGAGAGCCATCCAGCTCCTTCAGAACCGGGAGTTGGAGGAATCCATAAAGGAATACCGCTCGCTTCTCAAGGAGATGGAGAAGTACGGACTGCCCTACCAAGATGTTGCCGTAAGCCGTTACAATCTTTCCTGTGCGTATGCTTTGAATGGAGATACCGACAAGGCCTTCAAAGCGCTCATCAGTGCGCTGGAATACGGCTACGTCGAATTCGACCACATAGGCCAGGACCCGGACCTCAACAGCCTCCATGACGATGAGCGCTGGAAAGAAATATTCGATAAGAAAGACGAATACACCGCAAAGGCACGCAAGCTGCCCACGGGCATGCGCGGCCAGGCCGGAAGAGGCATGACAGGGCGCCGCGGCGGCCGCGGGATGGGAAACCAGCGGAGGTATGCCGAGCTTCAGCGGCTCGCGCAGAGGGCGATGCAACTCCTTCAGGACAGAAAGCTCGACGAATCAATCGAGGCCTATCTCGAGCTGATCGAGAAATCCAAAGAGGCGAGGCTTTCCGGAACCGGAATCGCCGTCCACTATTACAACCTCGCCTGCGCGTATTCGCTGAACAAAAACAAGGACGATGCATTCAAGGCGCTTATTCAGTCGCTCGAGAACGGCTACGTCGACTTCGTCCACATGGACGGGGACACCGACCTCAATAACCTGCACGACGACCCGCGCTGGAAGGAAATGTTCGCGAAAAAGGACGAGTACATAGCAAAGGCGCAGGACAAGGTTCTGGAAGGCTTTACCAGACGGTTCGACGCCGAGGATTATCTCAAGGATTTTGACAAGGGCCACAACATTATCTACATGACGAACCTAGGCAAAGGCACACTGGAGGCAATGAAATCGCAGCTCAACGAACGTGCCGACATTCAGTGGAAAAACCTGTTCACTCACAGGTTCCGCCGCCCGCTCGCGATACTCGCCCTTGCCCGCGACGACTTCAGGAAAATCGTGCCGAACCCGGGCGTCGGCGGTTTCTACAACCCGGCGAACCACGTCCTGGTCGTGCCCGAGCTCAGCTACACGCTTATCCACGAGTTCACGCACGCCCTCCACAACGCGGACGCGCAGGCCCGCCGCCAGTCCCATCCACTATGGATAATGGAAGGGCTTGCAACCCTTTTTGAATCCTCGATTGTTGAAGAAGGCAAAATCAAGTGCCTTCTCAACCCGAGGCTCGAGGTTCTCAGGCGCGCGATACAGCGCAACCAGGCCCCGAGCTGGGACAGGTTCATGGAGGCCGGCCGCGGCAACTTCATGCGCAACGCCGGCCTGAACTACGCCTACACGCGCTACGTCTTCTACTGGCTCTGGGAACAGGGCATTCTCAAGGACTGGTACGAGGCCTACGCGGCAGGCTACAAGCATGACAAGACCGGAAAACGCGCCTTCGAATACGTCCTGAACATGAAACTCGCCGATGCTGAAAAGAAATGGAGAGACTGGGTCCTCGCGTGTCCGACCGCTCCGCGGGACATGTCCGTCGGCCGCGCCTTCTTCGGCGTCTCCACCGCGGAAACTCCTGACGGCCTCCGGGTTGAACAGGTGATCGAAGGTACGGGTGCGGAAAAAGCCGGACTGAAGGTCGGCGATATCATCCTCGAATTCGAGGGTGAAAAGATCGAGAGCCGCGAAACCTTCATGAAGTCGATACAGGCCCGCCGCGTCGGCGACACCGTAAAGATAAAAGTCAAGCGGGACGAGGAAATCGTCGACCTGAGCATCCTGCTCACCGGCCGCCCGGCAACTGCTGTCACATCGAGACGGCAGCCGGGTGGAACTACCACGCCGGGCGGCACGACGCGCCCCGGCGGTCCCACCCGCGTGAATCCGCGCAGCCTGGCCCCCACGATAGGCGTCAGGACCGAGGAAACCGAAGACGGGCTGGCCGTCCGGCGCCTCTATCGCGGCGCCACGGCGGAAGCGGCCGGCATCAAGGCCGGCGATATTATCACTGAGTTCAACGGCGAGGAAATCACCAGCAGCGCGGACTTCGACGACCTTCTCAAAGAGTGCAAGCTCGGCGACAAGGTCGATATCACCGTCAAGCGCGACGACGAGGAAGTCGAACTCGAGGTGGAAATCGGCGCGCGCATGGCGCTCGGCTCAAGCCGCGAAGGCCGTGCCGGCCGCGCCGGTCGCACCGGACGCGCCGGGCGTATGGGCCGCGGTGATTTTGCTTCCAGACCGTTCATGGGCGTCGGAACGGAAGAGTCCGAGGACGGTCTTCTCGTACTGCGGGTCATCCCCGACAGCGGTGCGGATAAGGCCGGAATCAAGGTCGACGACGTGATTATCGCGTTCGACGGCGAGAAAATCAGCGACCGCATGACGTTCGTCAGCAAAATTGGTGAGCACAAGATCGGCGACAAGGTCAAGCTGACTATAAAGCGCGACGGCGAGGAAATGGAAATCGAAGTAGAACTCGGCGGACGCACCGGCATGCAGCGTCCCGGCGGCATGCAGCCCCGCCGCCGCCGCGGAATACAGCCGAGAGAGCCGGACCCGGACGATAAATCCGGCTTCCGCACCGGCGCGAAGAAAAAATAACCTCACTCCATATTTATTGATGTAAGCAGAGGCGCGGCAAACCGCGCCTCTGTTTTATTTTGCATCCAGAATAGTAATATTCGGAATTACGGTGCGGTTTCTAGAACTTGCATTCGAGCTGGAAAAGGAATTCGTTGTTCTTTACGGGCCGCTCGCCGGGGCCGGCGTCCTCGTCGTAAACGGTATACTCCATCTTCAGCATCAGGCCCTTGTGAATCTCGACAAGCAGTGCGGCGGTGAACTCGTCCCGGTCCCACGACATGGGCTGGGCCTCGGAATGGTCCATGCGCGGAAGCAGCCGCCCCGCGCGGGCGAGAATCTCGATAGAGCGGAGCCAGTCGCGCTCCTTCACCGAGAAGCGGTACGAGGGCTGCACGTAATAGCCCTCGCGGTAGAGCTCGCAGTCGCGCGCGAAAATATACATGCCCTGGAAGAAAAACCCCTCGTACCGGAGAGACACGGCGGCGCCCCTGCGCCACTTGTTGTCGTTGCGCGCCGATGTGCCGAGCCTTACCGGGTCGACCGGGTTGATGAAAAGGTTGAGGAACGACGCGTCGTCGTCGCCGATTTTCGACGTCATCCCGAAAAGCGACATGTCGACGAACTTTTTCCTGCCGCTGCCGAAACGGCCCCCGAGAACGAGCGTGTATTCCTCGTTCTCGCCGATGTCGGCCGTGGAAACCGCCTTGCGGTCGGCGATTATATAGTACTGGTCCTGCTCCCCGGCTTCGCGTGAGGTGAGCGAGAGGCCGGTCGCAACCCTCGCCTTCAGGTAGCCGTAGTTGTCGGCATCCTTACAATCCGGAATCGTAAACCGGTACGAAATCCCGACATCGTTCGTCCGCCAGAACGCGGTCCCGATAAGCGGGTAGGACTCCGTCCTGCGGGCCAGCTTGAAAAGGCGCTTGTCCTTCCCGAAGCGGAGGCGCTGCCCGTACGGCAGCCTGTCGATCTGCCCGTATGCAGTCTTCACCCACGCTTCGTCCGACTCGAACCTGCCCTGCGCCTTCATTGAAAAGTGCTTCATAAACCTCGCATCGACGTCCATCGTGAACTTGTCGAGCTGGCCGCGCTTGGCCGGGATGACCTTTCCACGCTGCGCGTAAAGCCATTCCAGCTCGAGCTCGAAACCGATTTCCAGTTTTGCGGCGGCCTTCCTGTCCCCGATTTCCCGGCCCTCGAGTTTTTTCAGTTTTTTCTCGATCGCGGCAAGCCTCTTTTTCAGGGCTTCCAGCTCCGGATCGCCGTCTTTCTCTTCCGCCTTTTCCGCGGTCCCCTCCTCCGGGTCCGCGGTAACGGGCTCACCGGCGAAAGCGAAAGATGTAAAAAGAAACAGGGCCAGAATACAGGCTGCAGGAATCTTTGTCATTTCAATGTCCTAGGGCAGTTGGGTGTCGACGCTCGCGACGCGGTCGGTGACGAACGGCTTGAGACCGAGAACGCGCTTCGGGTCCACGCTGTTGGGAATATCCTCGTAGATATTTCTGTCAAAATCATTATTGGTGTACGGCTTGTGGGTGTCGAGGTAAACGTCGGCCTTTATGCGGTTGTAAATGCCGTCGATATCGGAATGCATCGGCGTCGGCGCGAAACCGCCGTCGATAAGCGCGCGAAGCTTGCCCTCGTACGACGCAACGTACTCCGGTACGCCCAGGATTCCGTCCGGGAGGACGTGCGGGCCCGCACCGCCGGTGGGGTCATAGATGTTCAGCGTAAGCATCGTATTGGCGTCCTGGCCGGGGCAGTGAAAGTTTCCGAAGACCTCGTTCAGGTCCCAGGGCAGGAACTCGAACTTGTCGGTAACCATGTTGTGGTAGAGATAGAAGTTGCACTGGCGGCCGGTGATGGAGTCGAGATTCGAAAGCACCGTGTTCGCGGCCATGTAATCGAGAAAACCGTCCACGTTGAAAACTTTCTCTATCTCGGTCTTGAAGTTCGGGGCCGGCGTGTTGTTGAGAACGTCGAGGAAGTGGATGAAATCGGTCCAGTCGTCCACAAGCTCGTTGGTCTTTTTCTCGTACGGCGGGTCGTTGATCGGGGTCTTATATGCCGACTTGTCCGCGCCGAGGTATCGGAGGTTTCCGCCGCTCTGCCCGGCCTTGTAGAGGTTGCCGTCGCTTTCGGGGAACCGGTCGGCAAAGTAAGCCTTGTTAACCTGCTCTACCGAGATGTAGACGCCGAAGTATTCGCGGGTGTATACGCCGGGAATGGTGAGGTAGAGCTTTATATGGCTCGTCCGGCTGGCGGGGCAGTTCGCCGCGGCGAAAACGTCGTAGCCGACCATCTCGCGCATAAGCGAAGGATCTTTGAAGCTGTTATGGAAGTTCAGTTTCTTCAGGCCGTGGAACCTGATGTTCGGGTCGTATTCGTTGAAATGAATCTTGAAGGATTTCTTGTTGCCGGTCATCGGCGCGAAGTAGGACGAATTCCCCTTGAAGCGGATTCCGACGTTGCTGTACGTCTCTGTTTTGAACTTCAGTATGCCGGGCACGTATTCGAACGGATTGCCCTTGAGCGTCTGCCAGTTGGGGGCTGTAAATATCAACTCATATTCGTCGAGGGTGTTGCGGTTATATATGACCGCGTAATCCGGCGGCGGGTCGCCGGTACCGGTTCCTGTTCCGGTCCCGAAAATCAGCTTGTTGTGGGAGCCGCCGCCGCCGCAGTTCGAGATTGCAACAAGGCATCCGACCGCAAGCAGCACAAGTGCAATACGCGGGAACTTCATCCAATTCTCCTGTTCAAGGTCCAATCTGAGAAATTATGTTCGCCACCCTCTCGGTCACAAACGGCTTCATGCCGAGAGTCCTTCTCGGGTCAGTATCGTTGGGAATATCCTGCTCGATGCAATCGTCAAAGGCGGCGTTGGAATACTGTTTGTGCGTATCGAGATAAACGTCGGCCTTTATGCGATTGTATATATCGTCGATCGCGGGATGCATCGCGGTCGACGTAAACGCACCGTTCACCAGGTCGCGCACTTTCCCGACATAGGCATCCATGTACTCGGGGACGTTGAGCATCCGGTTAACAAGTAATTGCGTTCCGGGCAGGGTCGGGTTGTAAACGTCGAGAGCCAGGACGGCATCGGCATCGATCTGGGTGGGCCCGAGGCCGCGGAAGTTGCCGAAAACCATGTTCAGGTCCCATGGGATGAACTCGAACTTGTCGGTCACCATGTTGTGGTAGAGGTACCAGTTTGCCCCGCGGCCGGAAACGGAATCCATATGCACGGTGACCGTGTTCACCGCCAGGTGCGTGAGGAAACCGTCCACGTTGAAGACTTTCTCGATCTCGGTCTTGAATGTTCCGTCGGGCGTATTGTTTATAACGTCGAGCAGAGTGAGGAAGTCCGTCCAGTCGTCCTCGATTTCGTTGGTTTTCTTTTCGTATGGCGGATTTGCCACAGGCGTTTTATAGGCCGACTTGTCCCAGCCGCGCCAGAAGAAGTCCGCGCCGGTCCGGCCCGCCTTATAAAGGTTGCCCTCGTTTTCGGGGTAACGGTCGATAAGGTAATCCTTGTTAACCTGCTCGACCGAGACGTAAACGCCGAAGAACTCGCGGACGTAAGTGTCCGGCACTGTGACGTAAAGCTTGATATGGCTTGTCCTGGAAGCGGGACTGCCCGCGGCCTCGAATACGTCGTAGCCGACCATCTCCCGCATTATCGCCGGGTCCTTAAAGCTGTTATGGAAATTCAGCTTCTTCAGGCCGTGGAACCTTATGTTGAGGTCGTACTCGTTGAAGTGAATCTTGAACGATTTCTTGATGCCGGGCACGGCGAAGAAGGAGGAATTGCCCTTGTAGCGGATTCCGACATTGTTATAAACCTCGCCTTTGAACTTCAGCGTCCCGGAGACGTAAACGAACGGATCGTTCTGAAGCACCTGCCAGTTGGCGGCCGACATCTCGATTTCATACTCGTCGAGAGTATTCCTGTTATATGCAACCGAATAGTCCGGGGCGGTACCTGTCCCGGTTCCGGTACCGGTTCCCGTGCCCGTACCGAAAATAAACTTGTTGTGCGACCCGCCGCCGCCGCAGTTGGATAATGTTACGATACATCCAACTATCAGAAACGCCAATAGAATACGGACAAATCTCATTCGTTACCCCTTTACGGTCCGAGCTGCGTCAGAATGTTCGCGGCCCGGTCCGTTATAAACGGCTTCAGGCCGAGAATCCTTTCCGGGCTCCCGTCGTCGGGGAGGTCCTGGATAATGCCTGCGTCGAAATCCGGGCTCGGGAATTCCTTGTACGTGTCAAGATAGACGTCGGCCTTTATCAGGTTATACATCGCGTCTATCCGCGCGTGCATCACCGCGGGTGAAAAATCCCCATTGACCAGCGTCCGCATCCGCGCGAGATAATCGGTCATGTATTCGGGGACGTTCAGAATCCGCTCGATAAGGACGTGCTCGCCGGTGGACGTGGGGTTGAAAATATCAATCGTGAGCATCTCGTCGGCGATAACGCCGTTGTCGCGCGGGAGCGTGTGGTTACCGAAGACCTCGTTCAGGTCCCAGGGCAGGAACTCGAACTTGCCGGTAGCCAGATTGTGGTAAAGATAAAAATTGCAGTTCCGCCCGGCAATCGAATCGAGGCTCGAAAGCACGGTATTGGCGACGAGGTATGAAAGAAAGCCGTCGACGTTGAAGACCTTTTCGATCTCGGTCTTGAAAGCGTTGTCCGGCGTGTTGTTCAGGACGTCGAGGAAATGTATCAGGTCGGACCAGTCGTTCGCCAGTTCGTTCGTCTTTTTCGCGTAGCGGTCGTAATACTCTATCGGGTTGCTGCCGTAGTACTTGAGGTCTGCGCCCCACATCGCGGCCTTGTAGTGGTTGCCGTCGTTTTCGCCGAAGCGGTCCTTGAGATATACTTTATCGACCTGCTCGACCGAGACGTAGACGCCGAAGAATTCGCGGTCGTAAACGCCGGGCACGGTGACGAACAGTTTTATATGGCTTGACCGCCCGGCCGGGCAGCCGGCGTCGGCGAACGCGTCGTAGCCGAGCGGCTCGCGCATCATGGTCGGGTCCCAGAGCGAGTTGTGGAAGTTGAGCTTCTTTACGCCGTGGAACTTCTGCCCGTCGACGTAGCGGTCGAAGTCGATCTTGAACGGCTTTTTCGGGAACGGCACGCAGCCGAAGGAGGAATTGCCCTTGTAGCGGATGCCGACGTTTTCGTACGTCTCGCTCCCGAACTTGAGCGTGCCCGGAGCGTACGTATGCGTCGCGGCCTGCAGGCTCTGCCAGTTGGCCGCGGTAAAGACAAGCTCGTACTCGTCCACTTGCGCCCGGTCGTAAACGACGGAATAATCGGGGCCGGTATCAACGGGACCGAGGAAAACGAACTTGTCGCTTCCACCGCTCCCGCCGCAATCGCAGAGCGCGGCCGCGAGCGTTATCGCCAGGCCTGCGGTTAGAATTATTCTGTATAACTTCATTTCACTTCTCAGGGGCTAAGCTGGCTCTGAATACTTGTTCCCCTGTCGGTCACATAGGGCTTGAGGCCCAGCGTCCTTTGCGGGTCGGGCGGGTCCGGCAGGTCCTGCACGACGCACGTGTCGAACGCGGCGTTATCGAACATTTTTTTCGTATCGGCGTGGACGTCGTCCTTTATCAGGTTGTACATCGTATCGATAGCCGGGTCCATCGCCGCCGAGTTGAAATAGTTGTCGAGCAGCGACTGCATCCTGTTTTCGTATGATGTAACGTATTCCGGAATGTTGAACAGCCGGTCAATCAGTATTCGGTACTCGCCGAACGTGGGCTGGTAAATATCGAGGTTCAGCATGTAGTCGGCGCTTTTCCCGAAGCGCGACTGCCCGAAAGTAGTATTCAGGTCCCAGGGGATGTAGTCGAACTTCCCCGTGTCATTGTTGTGGTACAGGTAGTAATTATGCGCCTTACCCGCGTAACTGTCCTGGTACGACAGTATCGTGTTCACCGCAAGCCAGCTCAGGAAGCCGTCGACGTTGAAAACGGCCTCGATCTCGCTCTTGAACTGGTTGTCCGCTGTGTTCGTAACCACGTTGCAGAGGTTGATGAGGTCGGAATAATCGTTTAGAAGCTCATTGGTCTTGAGCTCGTACTTGGGAATATATGAGATTTTGCCCGGACCGAGGTAAGTGAGGTCGCTCCCCGCCGCCTCGGCCTTGAACAGGTTGCCGCCGTTGTTCGAGAACCTGTCCTGAAGAAAACTCTTGTTGACCTGCTCCACCGAGGTGTAGACGCCGAAATATTCGCGGCTGTGAATCCCCGGCACGGTGACGTAGAGCTTTATATGGCTCGTTCTGGACGCGGGCACGCCGCCGTCGCGCATCAGCTTGTACGCGAGCGCCTCGCGCATCAACGTCGGGTCGTTGAAGCCGTTGTTGAAGTTGAGCTTCTTGAGGCCGTGGAAATACTGGCCCGGCACGTACTCGTTGAAATGGACCTTGAACGATTTCTTCGGGCCCGGCATGGCGAAGTACGACGAGTTGCCCTTGTAGCGGATTCCGACGTTATAGTACGTTTCATCCTTGAACTTCAGCGTGCCGGAGACGTAAATGAACGGGTTGTTCTGGAGCGCCTGCCATCTGGCGGCCGACATCTCGATCTCGTACTCGTCGACCGACGTCTGGTTGTAAATCACGTCGTAATCGCCGGGGTCGTTTCCGCCGGGGATGAAGATAAAGGCGTCGTGCGAGCCGCCGCCACCGCAGCTTGCGATGGATGCAATCAGAATCATAGTTATCAGCAGGAAAACTTTTTTCATTATATATCCCTAGTCTTCAGTAATCGCGCCCGGCTGCTCGTCCCACGCCAGCGCGCTGGATTTCAAACCCTTCGCTTCCGAGAGCTTTTTGTTCAGTTCGCTCATGGACAGTTTGTCGGACTTCTCGAGAGTGTATTTCAGCCTGCTCTTCTTTTTATTCAGCTTGGTCTTGAGGATGCTGACGCCGCATGCCTCGAGCACTTTCCTGGCCTTCGGCTCGTCCTCGATCGGGTCGGGAACGTCCAGGCGGAGCACCACGGTACTCGTAAGAATATCTTTTCTGATCTCCAGAATGGAGAGCAGGATAATAATGAAGGCTGCGCCGATAACGGCGAACGCATAAATCCCGAGCCCGCAGGACATACCGACGGCTACGAGCAGGAACATCGTCGCGAGCTCTTTCTGGTTCTTAACGGTGGTGCGGAACCTGACGAAGCTTCCGAGTCCGACCAGTCCGAAGGCGCGCGCGACGCTTCCGCCTATGATTATCACCATCAGCGCGCCGGCGACGGTGATAAGGATCTGCGATTTCACGGTCCTGACCGCTTTTTTCCCCATGATCTCGCGGCTTCCGATAAAACGCATGGGGTGACATGCGATGGCGAACCCGAGCAGCGTGGCAAGACCGAGCCGGGCGAGGATGCGGAGCAGATTCTCCATGGAGAACTCCGGCGATATCGCGATAGTGCCGTCCATCACGTTCCTGGTGAGGACCTCCTCGCCCGCATCGGCGGCAAGGCATGCGCCTGCAAAAACAAACACAAAGAATATCGCCATAAGCTGTAGAAAAATCAGTGCCTTGTTTCTCACAGTTTCCCCGTCCTCCAGAGTGACTCGACTATATGTTTCAGTAGAAGAAGGTCGCCCGGATAGCACGCGGCCATTTTCTCCCTGAAAGCCCAGGCCTTTTCGGAATCATTCAGCTTTCCGAGGCTGCTGACCGCGGTGCTCGGGAAAACGTCTTTCAGCTTTTCCCGTATTTCCCACGCCCGCGGCGATTCGAGCTTTTTCAGCGAATCCAGCACGTCTTTTGCGAGGTCGCCGATTCTCTCGCGCATGTCGTGCGCGCGGTCGCTGTCCAGCCCGTTCAGAGAGCGGGCGATAAGCTTGGAAGCAATATCCACGAACTTTTCACGCAAATCCCAGGCCTCATCGCTCTCGAGCGGGCCGAGGCCGCGGAGCACCCACGCCGAATTCTTCCCAAGCAGTTTTTTCCTTATCTTCCATGCCTTCGGCGTGTCGATTTTTGAAAGGCTTTCGGCAAGCGCCTCGGCGCAGAACTTTTTCCCGCACTTATTACGCAATTCCCACGCCCAGTCGGTATCGAAACCTTTCAGGCTCATAAGCACGCCCTCGGGCGCGGTGTCGAAAAGCTCGCGGCGAAGATTTATCGACGTTTCGCATTCAAAGTCTTTCAGGCTCTTTGCGACGGCCTTCGGCACAACGTCCTTTAGCGCCATACGCAAATCAAGCGCATCGCCCTCGAGCGGCATTCCGGCAAGGCTTCTTGCGACGTAGCGCGGCTCGCGCTCGGCAAGCTCTCTGCGCAAGGCCCACGCCGTGTCCGTATTCACATTCTGCAGGCCGTAGGCGATAATCGTGGGCTGCTTTTCTTTCAATTTTCCGCGAAGCCTGTCCGCCTGGGGCATGTCGACGCCGTTTATGTGGTACGCGCTGATGCGGTCGTCGACGTCTACATACTTGTCAAGAATCGCGTAGAATTCTCCGACAAGTTTGTCGACGTCTTCCGGAAGTTCCAGGCCGGCGCTTATTTTCGGCTCGAAAACTTTGGGAGTTACGATCTCGGACGCCGCCTCTTCCGTTTTCAGCAAACCCTTTTCAGCGAGTTTTTTCGAAACGACCTGCCACACGTACTCTGAAATATCTTCCTGCGTAACGCCCACGTTTTCTACGGTAACCCACCGGTCGGGGTCGGACTCGGCGAGCTCGAGGAAACCGCCGCGCATCCTGTTTCTCACGCCGATGCCGGTAAGGCCTTTGCGGCCGAAGTCGCCGTCGTCGTATTCGATAATGTCAGCAATCTTTTTGCGCACCCGCGAGGTGTGGATATCGACGTCGCAGTAGACGACGAGGTCGGGCAGGACACCGCCTGAGACCTGCTCCATTATCGCGCCCGTCCTCTCGACCGGCAGGCCGCGCGCGGCCGCGAGCAGGACGTGGGAATAGAAAAACCTGTCGGCGATAACGGCGTTGCCGGCGCTCAGGTGGGGCAGGATGCGCTCCTCGAAGACCTGCGCGTCGCGGGCCATGTAAACGAGAAACTCGGCCCACGGCAGAAGGCCGAGGTTCTTCGGACTTCTCGACACCTTGCGGAGCGCCTTGCCGATGCGCGACTTGTACTCGCCCTTCCGGCGGGTATTGTAGACCGAGATGCCGAGCGCCTCGAGCTTCCCCGCGACCACCTCCAGAAGCGTTGTCTTGCCGCTGCCGTCAATGCCTTCGAAATCTATAAACATACCCGATACCCCGCCGCACGCTTTACGGCAGCTATTGAGAATTCATCTTCCGCATCAGCGGTTTTGATGAGCTTACGAACTTGGAGTATTCCTGGGCGGACCGGCAGCTTTTCAGCATCTGCCACAGCCAGCCGGGAAGCCCGTTTCCGCTTTTCGTCTCGAGTATCGCGGAGTTCTCGCAGCTCGTC
This sequence comes from Planctomycetota bacterium, assembly GCA_004376375.1. Classification (GTDB taxonomy): domain Bacteria; phylum Planctomycetota; class E44-bin39; order E44-bin39; family E44-bin39; genus E44-bin39. The sequence continues at coordinate 3,839 of SOJX01000017.1, read as the reverse complement.
GGTTTGCCGAGCTGCTCCGCGGTAATGGCCCGGTTGCCTGAATATGGATTTGTGGGCGCCTGGAAATACCTTACGTTGCAATCGACCGTAAGCCGAAGGTCCCACTCTTCGAGCGTAAACACGTGCCGGGAGTAGGTCACTACCGTGGAAGGCGCGATGCGGAACTCGCGGAGGTGAGACCTGAAGCGCTCATAGTTTGAGAGCGCCTGGACGGCGTCTGCGCCGTTTTCTTTCGCGCATTCGGCGACCGGATCTTTCAGGTCTTCGTCGAAGAAAAGGCCTTTGACCAGGCCCTTGCCGAGGGGGAAACGCCATTTTTCAGTCGCGATGCCATTGCGCGACTTGATTTCAATCCAGCAGAAATCCGAAGTCTCGACCAACCTGTTAACCCTGTAGGAATAATCCTTTGCCCGAAGCTTTATAGAAACGACGCCATCGCACGAGGCTTTTTTCGCGAAGTGAAACTCCGGAGTGTCGAAATAGAGCGTGGCTATGTGGACGACCGGCCTTCCCGTAATGTATTCGGAACGCTGCATCTTCGCGGCAAGCGCGTCGAGAAGAGCGGGCACTTCTTCCGGCTCGACCTTGTATTTGCGCTCCATTCTCGAGATAAATAAAGGGCTTATCAATTCACCCATCAACCGTCTCCGTTTATTCTTTCTGCAAACAGCCTCAAGATGAGGCTCCCACATTGGAAAGGAATTAACATTACTAAGGAATTAACGTTACTATGGTTTCTCCAAACTTTAACGTATTATACCACAGGAATATTGCATGCAAAAGACATTCCAGGTTTTTCGGCCCGGGAAGTCTTTATATCTCTTTATTGTGAAAACAATTAGGGCGACCAATCCATCGCCCTAACTGCAGGTTTCGTAAAAGCATTTTACAAAACGCAAGATTAATACAGTATTAATTTCCGCTATTTATTCCTTTTTATTTTCCCCTTCCTTTTTCTCTTCCTTCCCCTCTTCTTCTTTTTCTTTTTCCTTTTCCTTCGCCGCCTGCGCTTTGAGCTTCTCGACCTGCTCAATCTGCGCTTTGGCGCGGCGCACCGGCGGACTGTCCGGATACTTTTTTATCATCTCGTTGAACTTCGCAATCGCCATATCGTATTTTTCCATCCGCACGTAAACAACGCCGATATAATAGAGGGCCGCGGCCTTGATCTGCCTGTCTTCGGAAATGTTGTGCATTTCCTCGAACCTGGCAATCGCTTTTTCGTATTCCTTTTTCTCCAGATGGATATACAACCCGATCCTGGACAACGCGCGGGCCTTATCCTTGTCGTCGTCAGCCGCCTTCACTATGGCCTCGAACTTGGCAATCGCGCCGTCGTAATCTTTTTTCCGCAGGTAGATGTTCCCGGAAAAATTCAGTACCTTGGCAAGCAGCTCCTTGTCCTTTACTTCTTTCTCGAGCACGAGAAGGATTTTCAGGGCCCCGTCGTTGTCGCGGCCCATTGAAAGAAGCTGGGCCTTCAGAAACCTCGCATCGTTGAGGAAACCGAACTTCCCGTCCTTGTCCGCTTCGATAGCCTTGTCGGCATATTTCTTCGCATCATCGGGCTTCCTCACCCTCAGGAGAGCGTTCGCGATATCCAGGTAGAGTTTCCTGGCGTCTTTCAAGAAACCGGCGGCGCCGTCCTTGTCAAACTCTTCAACCTTATTTATATATTCTTCAGCTTCCCCGTATTCGCATTTCCGAACGGCATGAGACGCCTGTCCGAAGTAGAGCCCGGCCTTCGCTTTCGCGTCCTTGTCCTTTGCGAGTTTTTCGGCCCGCCTGTAGCATTTGTCGGCTTCCTCGTGTTTTCCGCAAAGGGACAGGACCCGGCCGTATTTCAGGCTCCAGTCGAAATCCATCTGCTTTTCCGCTTCCTCCTTTTTGAGCTTCGGGTATTCGAGGCAGTCGCCGACGAAACTTATCGTCTCATCCACCTTGAAAAGTTGCATCTGGAACTTGGCGACCAGATCCCCCTTCCCGTCGAACAGGGCCGCGTGGGGAAACGAGCCGATGGAAAGAGAGTTTCTGAGTTCATGCCCCCACTTCTGTTGAATGTCGACTGAAAGCAGGACGACTCTTTTGGAGAACTCGACGAATTTCTTGTCGGTGAAGACCGTCTTCTCAACGGTAGTACAGCCGCCTCACCCCTTGAACCAGAAGTAGGCCATTATCAGTTTACCTTTATCGGCGGCCTCTTTCTTCGCCTTTTCGAAGTCATCGAGCCAGCCGCCCTTTTCCGCGTCCAGGGCCATTGCGGGACCGGAAAGTATGAGAACGAATAATATCGACGCTATTATGCTCTTCCTCATATCATCGCTCCTTCGAAAGTTACCTGCATCAGCGAAAAAAATATCCTAGTCAAAACCGTGCCTTTTATCAAGATTAAATCATCTGCCTTATTCCTTATCCCTTTTCCCTTATCCCTTCTTCTGCCCGCTTGCACTATCCGCGTTTGCCTGTACAATATAGAAGAAGTACCGAGTACCAAGTACCGAGTAACGAGTACCGAGTAACGAGTAACGAGTAACGAGTACCGAGTAACGAGTACCGGGTAACGAGTAACGAGTAACGAGTAACGAGTACCGAGTACCGAGTACCGGGTACCGGGTACGGATACGAAGTTGCGACAGCGAGACATGGGGCGAAAGTTCAGACACGGTGACGGGGCGACACGGAGACCCGGCGAAAGAAAAAAGAAATGAAAATATCCTTACCGCTAAAACTCGGCATAACTGTAATCGTAATCTTCGGCCTGCTCGCAATCGGCATGGTGCTGTGGAAGCCGATGAAGGTCAGGTACTATGCCGCGAAACTGCATTCGGAAGATATAAAAATTCGCCAGCATGCCGCAAGAATTCTTCTGAATCTTGTGACCGAGGGACCGAAAGACCGAGGGACCAATAGACCAGTTTTCAACTACTACACTGACCGCTACGACCCCAAGGATGTGAAAAAGCGAATGAAGGTTGTTGATGAACTCTGCGACTGCGGCGACAAGGGCAAAGCGGTGATGAAAGAGATATTCAGGAACTGGTGCCGCAGCCCGTCGCAGCAGTCAAAAATCCCGCCGGGAACGCTGACGCTTGAGAACGGCAGCAAGGTCGAGATAAAAAGCCTTTACGTGGATAAATTTGAAGTGACCATGGAGAAGTGCTGTGTATACCAGAGTTGCACCGGACTGAGTAGCGGATTTACTGAAGTACTGTTAGACAACATACGTTTAGAATGTTATCAAGTACAAGTAGGTAAAGAGACTTTTCTATATCATGAAATGCTTAATCCAAGAAGTAATATAACATGGCACGACGCCAAAGCCTACGCTGACTGGCTGGGTATGCGTTTGCCGACTGAATACGAATGGGAGTATGCTGCACGTGCAGGCTCGACAGGTAAATACTGTTTCGGTGATAATGATAGCCTGTTAAACGAATATGCTTGGTACATTAGTAATTCTAGCCACAAACTACATCCTGTTGGGCAAAAAGCACCGAACAACTGGGGCGTGTATGATGTGCACGGGAATGTGTATGAATATACTCATGATTCTAAAATATTCGCAGACAATGGTGCACCAATTACCCCTGGTTGCACCATCTGGATCGCTAGACTTGGGGGGTGTTGCCTTTCTCTTGAACCACAATGCTCTTTATCGGCAAAATATGGGTATCTTGGTACTCTTTACGATATAGGCTTCCGCTGCGTCCGGGACCCATGAAAGAAAAGCAACGCATTTTCAATATCTTATTTAGCCGCGCCACCCAGTGGCGCGGGTTTCGCGGAGGAACGCGGCGGGCTGGGCCCGCCGGCTAAATAAGACGCGGCGAGTAAACTCG
>SOJX01000157.1 GCA_004376375.1 Planctomycetota bacterium | reverse complement strand
CCTTCCGTCCCGCCGGGAGATACGTCAAACCAGCCATAATCATTTGCAAACGTCGCGGCTATGCTGTCGTCCGCGGTAACGTTCACGAACTCGTAACCCGTCACCGCGCCCACGCTCACGCCGCCCACAAGGACGTCTGCAACGTAGTAGCCCGTATCCGGCGTTATCACAAACGACTGGTTATCGCCCTGAATTACCGGGACGTTTCCACTCGGATTGATTATACCTCCCGCATCCGCGGTGGCGACTATTGTGAACGTGGGCGTACCGGTCCCGAATCCTATGCGGTACTTTTTTTTCTTCTTCGTGCACCCGACACCGAAAAGGAGCGATGCGGCAAGAAGCATGCTCAAGTATAGCGCCAACCTGGGGATTCTGTTTTGCATAGGTGTTCTCCTGACTGCTTTGTATCGTTATAGGAGAATAAGGCTCTATATTCCGGCCGGTATCTATCAGCTCGTAAGTGATAATTCGGAAAGGTTCGCGGACCAGCAATTCTACTTATCGGAGATTTCCCAGATAGAATTCCCCACGACCATCGCGGGCCGCGGGGTAATTACTTCGTATTTTACATCTTCTTGCGAGGTCCCGCAAGCATAATCTTGATGCTCGACCATTGATGCGTCATCCCCGCCTTTTCGCTTGATTCCCGGCCCCCGAAACAGTACAATTGTATGTAGCCCTTCCCGAAAAGAATGGAGTGAGACATGTTTTCCCCTGGCGGTTGCTCGAATGCCGTACTGTCTATACGCCGTGAAATCCACGAACTGTTTGCGGAAAACAGGCGCGAAGAGGCTATCGACCGCCTGCAGCGACTGATTGACGAAAAGACCGCGGAGCATACCGATTACTTCTGCCTTGCCGCGGCGAAGTGGAACGACAACATAGCCGTTGACAAGCTTGTCGCAGACGCGGTTGAGAAGCTGAACGACTCGCTTGCCGCGTGCTTTCCCATCGCCGTCCGCAAGCTCAGGACGGCGGGCATCGGTTCCGAGATCGATCCCTGCGATATCCAGGACGCCGTTTTCAGGACCTACCACGAGATGTCGCTTCGGACCGCGCGTCCGCTTGCCATTGAATGTGATATCGAGATCCCCGACCTCTGGTGCGCGATGTTCCAGTTCCGCGGGTGGTACGGTATCGGCGCCGACGGCGACCTCCTTTCGCAAAACTCGGTCGGCTCCACCGGTATAGAGTGGTTCGATGCCGGGGACGTGAAGGACCTGCCGGGCATGGGAATCCTGAACGACCGTCTTACGTGGACGCACCAGGGAACTTATCTCGCGCTGTCGGACGTCGAGGACCTCGACCAGCCCGATCTCCCCGTCGCGGGCCAGTTCCACGACGGTTACGCGGGGCGGGAGCTGTGGCTTTCCGTGCATGCGTGCCGCTATACCGATTCTCAGGCGGGATACCGGTGCGGTTCGGAGCACTGGCTTTTCATCGGCGGCGCGTTCGGCGATGAGCGCGAGTTCCGCGTACGGAAATTTTTCACCACCATACCGGGGGTCGACCCCGAGCGGTTCTGCCGGGGCGCCGCGAAGATATGCCTCGTGCCGCAGGTCTATCCCGAGTACGAGGTCGGGCCGTTCCGCCTGCAGGTCGCCGAGGTGCAGGTGATGCCGCTCCTGGCCGGCATCGGTGCGGACTTCACCCGGTTCATCCGTTCCGTAAAGAACAACGGCGCGCTTGATATCGACTCGAGCGGCGTATTGCGCTCGACCGCGAACCCGCGCCAGCTTGCCGCACTCGCCACTTTCTTCGACGTTATCGGTCCTGACTACGCCGAAGCTTTTACCGCGCCGACCGATCAGGGCAGGTCCTTCTTCGAAGACCGGGCAAAGCTGATTGAAGAAATCAGATCATTGGATTAGACGGCTCCAGGGACGCCGTTACCATATCCACACCCGCAGGATGTGGATTTTTTTCTTGAATGCGTGGAATAATGTTTTTATAATCTGAGTTTGCAGTACGGCCCTGTCTCGATGGAAAATGGCAAACGGCGAAGGGAGGTGATTAACTATCACCATTCGTGTCAAGTCGCGTGGAAACGAAACCCTCGAGCAGCTTCTGAGGAGGTTCAAGAAGATCTGTGAAAAAGAGGGGCTGACAAAGGATATAAAGCGTCATTCGTTTTACGAAAAACCGAGCGAGCTTCGCAGAAGAAAGCTACGCCAGGCCCAGAAGAAGGAGATGAAGGCACGCCTGAAGAACGTGAAAAAACTTCAGGTGGCGCGGCGGAGGCTGTAGCCGTGCTCAAATCTTCCGCCGTTAACTGTTTCTTAACTACCTAAGGCTGCCTCGGGCAGCCTTTTTTTCAAGAGGGCATGCACGTGGCCGAGCGCCAACCCGTCCTGCAGGTTCAGGAACTGCGAAAAGTCTACAAGAGGTGGTTCACGCCCGGCGTAATCGCAGTGGACGGGATCTCCTTTGCCGTGACGGAGGGCGAAGTCTTCGGACTTCTCGGCCCGAACGGCTCCGGGAAATCGACCACGATAAAGCTCATCCTCGGCCTGCTCCGCCCGAGCGGCGGCTCGATAAACGTCCTCGGCCACGCGCCGGGCTCCCATGCCGCGCTTACGGGAATCGGCTACCTGCCCGAGGACAATTACTTCCAGACTTTCCTTACCGGTTTCCAGACGCTCGATTTCGTCGGCAAGCTTTATTCTATTACCGGTGCTCAGCGCAGGAAACGTATTGAAGAGCTTCTCGAAACCGTCGGCCTGAGCGGGGCCGCGCACCGCCCCATCCGCGAATACTCGCGCGGGATGCTCCGGCGAATCGGCATCGCGCAGGCGCTTATCGGAAAGCCGAAGCTGCTGCTCCTGGACGAGCCGACGAGCGGACTCGACCCCATCGGCAACCGCGAGATGAAAGACCTTTTCATCCGCCTCGCAAAGGAAGGGACGGCCGTTTTTCTTTCAAGCCACCTGCTCGGGGACGTTGAGGACGTCTGCCACCGGATTGGCATTCTCGAGAGCGGCCGCCTGCGGAAGGTCGGAGGAATCCGGGAGCTTCTGACCGATAAGGAAGTCATCGAACTCAAGCTGCGGACTCCGCCTGACGAAAAGCGCGACGAGCTGCTCGCGCAGGTGGAGAAGATAACGGGTGAAAAACCCGAAGCCGGGCACCCCAGCCGCTCGCTGGAATCGCTTTTCTTGGAAACACTTTCGGAAGAGGGCGCTGACGATGCGGCCGACGCTGGCGATAGCAGCAACGACAATTCGTGAAGCGAAGGCGTTTCGCGTATACCTTGCGATACTGCCTTTTGCCGCGCTCGCCGTCTTCGGCGTATCGTACTCGCAGCCGTCGCCCGAGGACGCGGCCCGTTATGCGCGGGAAGTGCTCGTCGTCGCGGCGCTCATCTGTACGGTTCCAACTCTAATATTATTCGCCGCGGTCGCCATGCGGGAGGAACGCCTCGGACGGAGCCTGTCCGTTCTTTTTGCGCGCCCCGTCAGGCGCGTCGAGTATGTGATTGGCCGCTACCTGGGGTTCTGCGCGGTCGCAGTCCTTCTGCTTGCGGCGATGTGCCTATTGGGAACCCTGATCGCAATGGTTTCGCTGCCCGGCGATACGCTCCACGTCAGGCCGCGGTACACCGCCGACAAGGTTTCCTCGTCCGTGCCTGCCGAATCCAGAGAACCGGGCGTGTTCATGCTTGAAGACTCCACGGATTATGTAACGTGGACTTTCGATTCATTGCCGAAAAGCGGATTGTCGCGGGGCCTGGTGGTTATCAAGCCGCAGATATACGGCGCGGTTCGCGCGTCCGTATCCGTTGAACGGACTTTCTTCGGCGGCTCGCCCGCAACGGCCGGAACCGAAGACGAGATAATTGAAACGGAACTCGAAGACAACCGTAATACTGTTATTCCCGTTTACGGCTCCGGGTCCCGTCCTGAAGCTGATCGGCCGTGCAGCCTTACCCTCCGGATGCATAAGGCTCGGGGCGTGGTAATCCGCATCGACACGGGCCGCGATTCCATGGGCCGCGAGCGCCACGGACTTCACTGGCTGGGTGATGCGGAAATGTTTCCCTGGTCGTACGGGAAGACGCTGGCATACCATTTCATAAACCTTGCATTCGTCCTTGCAGTTTGCGTAATCATGGTCGGCTTCACGTCCGCGCCGGTGGCTGGTACGTTCGCGCTCGTCGTGTACCTTGTCGGAATATCGGTCGGCGGCCTCGCTTCTTTTCTTGCCCAGCCGTCCGAGGCATTTCTGCAGGCGGGACCCGAGCACGCTCACCTGGCGGCCGGGCCGCTGCCGGGCTGGTTTGCCGTAGCGGCTACGGCCGTGCTTCACGCTGTTGTTGCCGTCTTTCCCGACCTCAGCCGCTACGAAACGACCGGCGTTTTCGTGAGCGGGGAGGGCATGCCGCTTTTCTGCCTGCTCCGCCATTTCCTTCTGCTACTGCCTTACATCGTAGTCGCGATCGGTGTCGCGTGGGGGATTTCGGCGAGAAGGGAGGCGGGCCAGTGAAGGGCGGTTGGAAGCTGCCGCTTGTGTTGCTTATTATCGCCGCCGCTCTGAACGCGGTCGTCGGGTGTGCGCTCGCAAAATACATGGACCCCGTGCCGCTTGCGCCGGGAGAGTTCGCGGGCTCGGTCATGCTTGCCGCAATGCGGCCCGTGGTGAAATCCTATCTCTGGACGCGTGCCGACACCCTGATTCGCGAGCGCAAGTATTTCGAGGTCAAACCGATACTCGACCGCCTGGCCGAGATTGAGCCCCGTTTTGTCGAGGCGTATTTCTTCAACGCCCAGGTGCTCGCCTTTGACATGCAGTCTTTTGCAAAACGCGCCGATGTGAAATGGCGGTGGATTTCCGAGGGATTCCGTTACGCCGTCCGCGGCGCCCGGAGAAATCCGGAAGACCCGTGGCTGCCGTGGCTTGCCGCCCGCATCCTGCACATGCAGGTCGCCGCCAACCGGCGGCACGGAAAAGAGTTCAGCAGGTTTTTCCTGAACGACCGGGAAATAAACCCCGGCCGCGAGCCCGTCGTACTGGTGATAATTAGATGGTGTGAAAAGTCCCGCAGCCTTCCCGGCCACGATCCAACCGTCGAGCTTCTCCTCGATACGGTTTACCGCGGGCTTATCGCCGACGCGAAGAGCAAGGGCCTCGGAATCGTCGTGCGTGAATACTATAAGCGCAGGAAAACGATATGGACCGAATTCACTCCGCCTGCGGACTGGCGTGAAGACAAGTGGCGGCAGCGGAAGGGCAAAAAGCTTACCGAGATCGAGCGCGCGTTAAAGGCGCTCCCCGGCGGACGGGGGGAGAATCGATAGAAGTGTTTACGATATTCTTTATCCTGCCGTTTATTTCCTCGATAAACTCCTGATCGCGCTTATGTTTTTTTTCTTCTTCTGAAAATACTATCGGCGGGTGGAAGACTACCGTTATCTCCCCCGTCTGGCACCACAGGCGCGTTTTCGGCCAGGCCTTGAACGCGCCTATAATCGAGCACGGCACGATAGGCGCGCCAACGGTCAGGGCCATCCTGACCGCGCCCGGCTTGAGATTCTCCATCTTCCCCGAATCCGTCCTCTTTCCGTCGGGGAAAATCCCGAGCACGTGGCCGCCGCTGAGAATTTCGAGCGTCTTGGCGAGCGTATCTTTTCCCATCTTTTTCATGCTCACCGGGAATGCGCCGAGCGATTCGGCCATGAAGGCGATGACGGGTATGCGGAAAATCAAGTCCCATGCCATGAACCTGACGCGCCGGCGCACCTTGATCCCGATAAGGACCGGGTCGAGGAAGGACGGGTGGTTGGAGGCGATTATCACCGGCCCGCTTTCCGGGATGTGGCGCTCGCCGATGACTTGTGCGCTGAAACCCATGCCGTAGAGAAGGTTCCCCAGCCCCTTTATCGAGAGGTAAAAGAGACGGGCTATCGGATTGTCGAAACTGACGAACGGCATATTTTTTCAACTCTCGGTTGTGCGGCGATGTGCTTTTCCCGCAAATGCAACGCATATGATTCCGGGCACGACGAAAAGGAGAAGAAACGCGAGGCCGATGCGGAACGCGAACGCGTCGCCGCCCAGCGCGTCGGTTATAATGAAAAATATGAGCACGCCCAGCGCTGATACTTTGTTCGTAAGGCCGAACAGGCCGAAGTATTCACCGATCTTCTCGGGGGGCGCAAGCTCGATAAGTATTTTCCGCCCCGCCGCCTGGATGCCTGCAAGGCCGATGGGCCCGAGCGCGATAAACGTTCCGATGAAGATAGCCTTCTGCTGGACAAGTGAGCAGACGATGAGCGCGACTGTGAATGCTGCGCCGCTGATGTAGAACGTTTTCCACGAGCCGATGACGTCGATGAGTTTCCCGAGTACAAGCCCTACCGCGAGTGCGGTGACGGAAAAACCGAGCAGTACCTTGGTGAAGGCTTCCTTGTCGAGGCCCATCACTTCGGTCAGTGTCCGCGTCGCGCAGACGATGGTCGTGTTCAGCCCGTCCATGCACAGAAAGTTCCCGATGAGAAAAAGCATCAGCGCCTTGTGCGACGGAAGCGACCTGAGCGTTCGCCAGAGTTCTTTGAAGGAGCGCCCGACAAGTGCGCCGCTTATGGGTTCGGGGTCTTTGATTTTTCTTTCACGCACCCATATAAAGCAGGGGAGGGCAAATAGGAAAAACAAAACTCCCGTAGTAATGAAAAGGGGCCACGGGTTTGCGTTCTTCCCGTAGATGCTGAAGTATACGAGTGCCGTTGCGATCCCGAGGATGTTACCCGCATAGCCCACGCCGATGCCAAGGCCGGAAACGAATCCCAACCGCTTTTTGCTCGCAAGTTCAGGAAGAAATGAGTTATAGAAGACCAGCGAAGACTGAAAACTGAAATTAGCGATCACGAAAAACACGACCAGCATCGTTATAGCGAGCGCCCTGTTGCCGGTCGGGAACAGACCGTAGAGTATCGTTGACGTGCAGCAGATCAGGGTGAACGCGAAAATCCATTTCTTGCTGTGTCCGCTTCGGTCCGATATGGCGCCCAGAACCGGGACAAGCAGGCCGGCTGCCACCATCGAGATAGTGTTGGCGGCCCCGAAGTAAACGTCTTTCCCGGCTATCTTTTCGAGGTAGACCGAGCCGAAAGCAGTGACGACCATGAATGAAAATATCGTGTTCGCCAGATCGTAGGTTACCCAACCAACGGTGGGGCGGAAGCGGTCTTTGTAGCCGTCTGAAGGCTGTGCGGTCGCCAATGGGGAATTCTCCTGCATTTCCGCGATTATAGCGGGTGAAAAGGATGCGGCAAGGAATTTCCCGGGATAAAGTAGGGGGTGGCCGAATCTGTGGATAATTTGCCGGTTTTAATGGGCAAAAAGCAGGCGAAAATATGTTAGGGAAATATAAGGTATTCCTTGACAGGCACCTTCGAGTGTGTTAAGATTACCCTGACTCACCCGTACTTGAATGTAAGGACTTCAAATGGTCCGGATTGTACGCGAGAATCGGAAATCGGCTGTGCTTACTCCCTCGAGCGTGTTCTGTCTCGGCAACACGCCGACGGTCAACCTCACGGCCGGCTGCGTCCACGGCTGTCTTTACTGCTACGCCCGGGGCTACAGCTCATACCCCGGCGACGGCAGGCTCGTTCTTTACGGGAATACGCTCGAGCTTCTCAGGGACGAGCTTCGGCGCAAGCGCAAAAAACCGCGGACGGTTTATTTCAGCACCTCGACCGACCTTTTTCAGCCTGTGCCGGAAGTGCTCGACCTCGGATACGAGGTTCTGGAGTTTTTGCTGAAAAACCGGCTGGGCGTTTCTTTTCTGACAAAGGGCGTTATCCCTGAAAAGTTTTTGCAGTTGATCGCGAAACATTCGGGACAGGTCGCGGCCGGTATCGGAATCGTGAGCCTGTCGGAAAGTATAAGCTCCGTTTTCGAGCCGGGTGCGGCCGCGCCGGCCGAGCGGCTTGAAAACGTGCGCAGCCTGGTCCGCCTCGGAGTAGACGTCGCGGTGCGCCTTGACCCCATCCTGCCCGGCGTAACCGACAACCGTGACGAAATCTCGGCGCTCCTTTCCGCCGCCGCTTCCGCGGGCGTGAAACGGGTCGCCGTGAGCGCGCTGTTCATGCGCCCGCTTATCGGGGCGAATATGAAACGTTGCGGCAGCGAGCTTGCCGGGCGCGTGCTGGAGCAGTTCGAGAGGGGAGCGGAAACGCAGATTCACGGCGGCATAGCGAGGGTCCTCGCGCTTCCGAAACCCAGGCGCAGGCGGATGTATGAGTCAATCGGGGCCGTGTGCGGCAAGCTGGGCCTCGAGATGAAGTGCTGCACCTGCAAGAACCCGGACGTCGTTGCCGCGGGCTCGTGCTCGATTGCGGGCCAGTTCGCCGCAAAGCACCGGCAGAAGGAATTGCAGGGAAAGCTCTTTTAGAAAACAAAGGGATAAGGGGTATGGGATAAGGGATAAGGTTTTATTAAATAAAATGATGTGCGAAGCTCCCTGTAATCGAGGAACTGAACAACCGAATAACCGAATAACCGAATAACCGAACGTTATGCGTGTCGAGACAATCGGTGAAACCGTCAAAGTCAGGGCCGACTTCGCGGGCGGCTCGATAACGCCGCTCATGTTCAAGCGCGGCGGCAGAACATACCGCATAAAAAGCATAAACAGCCGCTGGATCGACAGGCAGCACCGGCACCCGATTTACTATTTCTCGGTTGAGGCCGGCGGCGACATGTACGAGCTCGCCTTCCGCACCGGCGAAGCGATATGGCGCCTCGAACGCGTCGTGCTGGATTGATATACATGGAAAACAGAATTCTCCATCTGGACATCGACGCTTTTTTCGCGTCGGTGGAGCAGCTTCGCAACCCGCGCCTGAAGGGGTGGCCCGTTATCGTGGGTAACGGCTGCATCGCGTCGTGCTCCTACGAGGCGCGAAAGTTCGGCCTCTACGCGGGGCAGGGGCTTTCCGACGCGAAAAGGATGTGCCCCGATGTCGTCATACTCGACGGCAACTATTCGGTCTACCGCTGTTTCGCCGACTGCGTGTGGGAGGTATGCCGCCGATTCTCGCCCAGCGTCGAAAGTTTTCTGGACGACTGCTATCTCGATCTGACCGGAAGCGAGCGCCTCCACGGCGATATTTTTCAGATGGGCGGAAAACTCAAAAGAGAAATAAAACACGAAACCGGCCTTGACGTTACCGCGGGCATCGGCCCGAGCCGCGTCGTGGCGAGGATGGCGGGCAAAGCGGGCAAGCCCGACGGCCTGCGCCTCGTCGAGCCGGATGAAGTTAAATCTTTTCTTGCCGCTTTTCCGGTCGGCGACCTGCCGGGCGTGGGGTGGAGGACGTCGAAGGTTCTGAACAAGCTCAATATCGAAACGGTCGGCGAGCTGCAGGGGTTGCCGCGCGAGGGGCTCGGGTCGCTTTTCGGCGCGCTCGGGCTCGCGATATACGAGCGCGCCCGCGGCCGCGACAGCATGGTGGTTACGAAAAGGGAAATCCCCAAAAGCATTTCGCGCGAGACAGCCTTCCACAGGGAAACCATAAACAGGGGCGAGATCGAGGGAATGCTCTATTACCTTACCGAGCGCATCGGCAATACGCTGCGCCGGCTCGGCTGCGTCGCGAAGAACGTGCGCGTCAAAATCGGCTACAGCGACGGCGTCCACGACAAGGCGGCCAAAAGCCTTTTTGAGCCGACGGGCCTGGACAATGAGCTTTATGCCATGGCGGCGAAGCTTCTGAAGAAAATCCACACCCGGCGGGTTTCCCTCATCCGAATAGGCGCGCGTGCTTCCCGCATCTCGCCCTCGGGGGAAGTGCAGCGCTCGCTTTTCAGCGACCGGAAAGACGGCCTCGCCGAAAAACTCCTCTCTGCCGTCGACGCCGTCCGCGAAAGGTTCGGCTTTTCCGCGCTTGTCGCGGGCCACTCGCTCAACCTCCTCGGCAGGCTGAAGCAGGACTCTTACGGCTATGTCTTACGCACCCCTTCGCTTACGAAGTAGCAACTCGCTCCTTGCCGGCGCGTCCGACGTCTATGCAATCGTGAAACGCGCGGCGGAGTTCGGAATCCGCTCGCTCGCACTCACCGACGAGAACAACCTGTACGGCGCCGTCGATTTCTGCAAAGCGGCGAAAGAGTTCGGCGTAAAACCGGTAGTCGGCGCGATTGTTTCAACCGAAAATGAAGAAGCCGTGCTGCTTGTCAGAAATGCCGCCGGTTATGCCAACCTGTGCGAGATAATCACCCATCGTAATCTCGAAAAAAGTTTTTCACTTTCGGACGCGCTGCCCGGGCTTCAGGACGGCCTCGTGATTCTTACCGAGGACATCCCGCTTGCGGAAAAAGTCGCGGATAAACTCGACAGAGATAATTTTTATCTCGAACTGACCCGGCCATGTAGGGGCAAGGCATGCCTTGCCCCTACAGATAAACGCGCGGCGGAGCCGCTCGAAAATGTAGGGGCACGGCGCGCCGTGCCCCTACAAACAAGCCATGAACGGCGGATTATCACCGCGGCGAAAGAAATGGGTATCGGACTCGTCGCGGCGAGCGATATTTATTTCGCCTCGCCGGAAGATTATCCACTGCACGAAGTGCTTACCGCGATGAAACAGCTCGATACTGTGGAGAATGTAAAAAAGGATGCTGGGAAAAACCGGGAAGGTTATCTCCGCCAGCCGTTCGAGATGCACGAGCTTTTTTCCGACTGCCCGGAAGCTCTCGAAAACACGATGCGTATCGCGGAGTCGGTCGATTTCGATCTGCTGGGACGAAGCCACGTTTTCCCGAAAGTGCCGGAGGTGGACGGCAAGCCGGCGGCGAAGCAGTTGAGAGAGACGGCGTATTCCCGCGCGCTGGACCGTTACGAAAAAATTACAACGCCGGTGCGGGAGCGGCTCGATTTCGAGCTCGACATGATCTGCCGCATGGGCTTTGCCGATTATTTTCTTATCGTCGCCGATATCGTCGGTCACGCCCGCGGGCTCGGCACGCCGACGGCCGGGCGCGGCTCGGGCGCGAGCTCGATCGTCTCCTACTGCCTCGGCATAACGAACGTCGACCCGCTCAAGTACAACCTGCCGTTCGAGCGTTTCCTGAACCCGGGGCGCAGGGATTTCCCCGACCTCGACATCGATTTCTGCTGGCGGCTGCGCGACGACGTTATCGATTACGTCTACAAAAAGTACGGCGACGACCACGTCGCCATGATCGCGACCTACGCGACGTTCCAGCCGAGGTCCGCGTTCAGGGAGGTCGCGAAAACGTTCGGCCTTTCCGACCCGGTTATAACGAAAATCCAGAAAATGCTGAAGCGGGGTATCAACCGTAATTTGCCGATTCAGCCACGAATCCTCCATAGAATCCGCCGATTCGCGCAGGAGCTTGCCGGCTTCCCGCACCACCTTTCCGTGCACTGCGGCGGCGTGGTGATAACTCCGGACCCGATCTTCCGCCACGCGCCTTTGCACCGCTCGGAAAAGGGCGTCGTCGTAACGCAGTACGACAAGAACGGCGTGGAGGCGGTCGGCCTCGTCAAGCTCGACCTCCTGGGCAACCGCGCGGTCTCGACGATAAGGGAGGCGGTCGACCTTGTCGAGCTTACGACGGGCGACCGGATCGAGCCGGAAAAACTTCCGGACGCGGAAGAAAAGACGATTGCCCTTCTTCAGTCGGGCGACACTATCGGCTGCAACCAGCTCGAGAGCCCGGCCATGCGGAACCTTCTCAGGATGATGCGGCCGGCGGGCACGGCCGAGGTGATGCAGGCGCTTGCACTCATCCGTCCGGGCGCGGCTTCGCTCGGGATGAAGGAAACTTTCGTGAAGAGGGCGCGCGGGCTGGAAAAGCCGACCTTTTCAGACCCGCGGCTCGAAAGCGTGTTCGGGGACACGCACGGCGTACTTCTTTACGAGGACGACGCGCTCCTTATCGCGAAATGCCTTACCGACCTCCCGACGGGCGAGGCCGACAACTTCTGCCGCGCCGTTACGAAGTGCGAGTCCGACGCGGAGCGCCTCGAGTTGTCCAACCATTTCCTGCGCCATTGCCGCATGAGCGGTACCGATGAAAAACTGGCGAAAGACCTCTGGATTCAGATGGCGAAGTTCTGCTCCTACAGTTTCTGCCGCGCACATGCTGCGAGTTATGCGCTCCTTGCGTATACGGTCGCGTACCTGAAGGCGCATCACCCGGCCGAGTTCTGGGTTGCGGCGATGAACAACAACGCGGGGATGTACCCGAAGCGCGTTTATATCGAGGCGGCCAGGCGCGGCGGAATCGAAATCCTGCTCCCGTGCGTCAACCGGTCGGGGCCGGAGTTCACGCTCGAGGACGGAAAAATCCGCGTCGGGCTTCTGCGTATCGCCGAGCTTTCGCAGAAGTCGGTCGAAAAAACCGTTTCACAGCGGCGGCTGATGCCGTACCAGGGGCTTGCCGATTTTATCGCGCGGACCGGCATCGGCCCGAAGGAGACGGAGAACCTCGTTCGCTCGGGCGCGTTCGACTTCACCGGCCTTTCCCGCCCGGTCCTGCTGTGGGAGCTTTTCACGCGTCCGAAAAAGAAATCCTATGCAGGGGCACAGCGCGCTGTGCCCCTGCAATCCGAGATGACTTATCCTGAGCTCAAGGATTATTCGGAGCGGAAAAAATTCGAGGACGAGTGGGAGTTGCTCGCGCTTTCGGCACGCGGGCATCCCATGACTTTTTTGCGCGGGAGTCTGCCGCTAAACGGCTGGGTGAAGACTTCGGAAGTGTGCGGGCATGTGGGAGAGGAGGTCGCCATTGCCGGTATCGTTTCCGCGGCCCGCGTTACGAATACCATGAAGGGGGAGCAGATGGCGTTTCTTACCATCGAGGACGAATACGGCATCTGCGAGGCGACGCTGTTCCCGGACGTTTTCCGCAGAGTGAGGAAACGCATGCGGGGTATGGGGCTTTTCGTCGTGACGGGGAAAGTGGAGAACCAGTATGACGCTGTTACGCTGACCGCGGAGAATCTGGAGTGTTTTGAGCCGGAGGGGTTCGAAATCTAGAAAAGGGAATAAGGGAACAAGGGAACAAGGGAACAAGGGAAGAGGGGAAGAGGGGAAAAATATATATATTTAGCGGTCGCGCTTGCGCGACGTTAATATAATTAGCCGGCGAGCTTGCTCGCCGAGTTACTCGAATTTGAAATTCATTATTATGGGCCGGCCGTCGCGGATGAGTTCTACGTAGAAAACGTTGCATTTTTTCAGGTCATAAAACAGCTTCAAGGCTTCTTCCTCGCTGCCCAGCGAGTACCCGTTGATTGAATAGATATGATCCCCTTTCCTGAAACCAAGCTGCTCAAGGATTGAGCCGGGCGTAATGTAGGTAATTTCGATAACATCCAGGCCGTTTCTATCTTTTACGAACCTGCTTTCCGCCTGAAGCAGCAACTGGTAAGCATCCTGAAAATGGGAGTACTTTTCTTTATAGCGGCGGTCGAGGGTGATATAGGTTTTTATTGCATTTGAATTTCTACGGTTTCGGGAGTCCGAATTCCCGGACCGGATTGCATCTTCAATTTTCTTAATACGCCCCGGGTCGGTTATTTTAGTTGGAGGAGACAGCTGGGCCGGATGGTAGAGAGAAGGTGTACCTGCAATGCAAATACCGACGGCGAGAAAGATAATTACAATCGCGGAAAGAACAAAGACAGCGTTTTCAAAAAAATCAAGCATAGACTTCTAATCAAACCTGAAGTTCAGCGTCATGCGCTGGCCTGTTTTCTTGCGGAAAAGCTCGACTGAGAAAATGTCGCGCTTTTTCAGTTCATCGTAAAGGTCCATGGCCTCCTTTTCGTTGCGAACCGTGTAGCCGCAGATGGAGTAGACGATGTCGCCTTTCCTGAACCCCACCTGTTCGATGATGGAACCCTGCGTTACATGCGTGACCTCTACGACCGGTAAGCCCTGGTCGTCCTCGGTGAAGACGCTTTCGGCAAGGAGCGCGATCTGGTAGACGTCCTGGAAGTGGGAATATTTTTCCTTGAGCCGCTTGTCAAGGACGAGGTATCGTTTCGTGGGGTTGGTTCCCCGCCCGTGAATGGGCGCGACGTATTTTATCAGCCCGGTTTCCTTGTCCGTGATTTGTTCCGGTATTTTTACGCCGCCTTTCCCCGTGCGATAGGTCGCGGCGCCTTCCCCTTTATCTTTCTTCCACTTCTCGACTTCCTTGTCGTACTCGAACTTGATTTCCTTGTCGATTTCAGCCTGTGTGCGGCCGCTTGTGATTTTTATGGGCTGGTTCATCTCGGCAAGGTGGTAGCGGGACGGACCGCCGACGAAGTAGATCCCGACGGCGAGCCCGACTATGACCAGAACGGTAAGAACCCAGATTATTTTCTCCAGCACTTCCAGCATATATTTCTCCCTGAATCAAACAGTTTCCTCTGGTTATTTATACTATTAAAGGCGCGGCCGGGTTGAAGAAAAAGGGCACATTTCCCCGGTTGCCGCGTCGCCTCGACGCCGGCCCTAATTCGTTTCCAGAAATCTCTTTGCAACCTTCCCCGTCGGGCCGATGGGAAGCTGCCTGACGTGAATTTCCCTGGGTATCTTGAAAGGCGCGAGCTTGTCTTTGAGAAAATCCTGCAGCTCCTGGGGCTCTACCTCGACGCCCTCGTGCGGCTGCACGTATCCGACGGGCACTTCGCCGCGCTTCTCATCCGGCGCGCCGATTACCGCGGCAGCAAGGACCTTCGGGTGCTCGGCGAGGATTTCCTCGATTTCGCCGGGGAAGATGTTTTCACCCGCGGAAATTATCAGGTCTTTCGCCCGACCGTTTATGAAAATATAGCCGTCGTCGTCCATGTACCCGAGGTCGCCGGTGCGGAGCCAGCCGTCTTCGGTGAACGCGGCCTTCGTTTCGTCGGGCCGGTTGTGGTAGCCGAGCATGACGTTCGGGCCCTTGACCTGGATTTCGCCGTCGTCTGCAATTCGTACTTCGACGTCGGGCAGCGCCGGGCCACAGGAGCGCGGCCGGACCTCGTCGGACAGATCGATGGAAATCACCGGCGAAGTTTCGGTCATGCCGTATCCCTCGCGCAGGTCGGTGCCGAACACCTTCTTAAAGCCTTCGGAAACCATTGCCGGTAGCGGCTCTCCGCCCGCGATGAACCAGTGCATCCGGCTCAGGTCGGCCTTGCGCTTGACCTGCATTCTCGTGAGAAGCCTGTACATGCTCGGGAGCGCGGCGAATACCGTGCACTTCCTGCTTTCCATCAGGTCCAGCACCTTGTCGGGCGCGAACTGCGGGAGGAAAATGCTTTCGCAGCCCTCGATCAGCGGCAGCAGCATGGTTACGGTGATTCCGAACGAGTGGAACAGCGGCAGCACTCCCAGCGAGACGTCGTCCTGGTTGATGCCGGTGGCTTCTATGCATGAGTCCACGTTCGAGAGCAGGTTGCGGTGGCTGAGCAGCACGCCCTTCGGTTTCCCCGTCGTCCCGGAGGTGTACAGGATCGTGGCGACGTCGTCGGGCTTCGCTTCCACGGGCGGCGGGGATTCGAGCATCGCACCCGCGGACCAGTCAAGCTCTTCGAGGTATACCGCGTTCGGCACGGAAAAGCCGATCAGGTCGCGGAACCGGGTCGAGGTGATAATCGTGTCAATCCCCGCGTCCTGAAGGATAAACTTCAGCTCGTTCGGCTGAAGCAGGAAGTTTATCGGGACCGGGACCTTGCTGGCGTGAAGTACCGACAGGTAGGTCAGCGCGAACTCCCTTATCGTCGGGAGCAATATGCCGACGTTGTCGGACGGGTTCAGCGTGAGAAGCGCGCTTGCGCCCTGCCTGGCGAGGGCGCTCAGATAGGAAAAAGTCCACGAGCGCTCCGGGTCCCATATCGCGGTCCTGTCGGAGAACTTCTCCACGGCGGCGGCGAACCGCTCGGTTATTACCATAGCGCCTCTGGTTTCCGGCATTTCATTCTCCTTGTAAAAGGCATCTTTACAGACAGCTTTTGCCTGGAACAGGTGTCAGGTGTCAGGCAATAAGAAATAAACCTGAAACCTGAAACCTGAAACCTGAAACCTGAAACCTAATAAACCCGTACCTTTTCACCTTTTCCCGTGTCGAGGATTTCAACCGCGTTTCCCTGGTTTACCGCGATTTCAAGCAGGTCCATGCTTCCGATAAGTGCAAGGAGCTTCCCCGGTTTGTCGTCGCTGTAGGTCCTGGAGAGCCCGGTTCCATTTTTCTCCGCTATCTCGAAGCGGATGTCTTTTGCAGACTTCGAGGTCAGGCGTTTTTCGATCTCCACGCGGCTTATATTCGTTACCAGGTTTCCGAAATGGTCCACGAACACCACCTCCCCGGTAATTCCGGTCTTCGAATCAAAGGTTGCGCGCGGAATTTCAAGACGGACGCGCCCGGCAACGGTCGGGCCGAGTCTCGTCAGGTCGGTGCCGCGCGTGAGGTGAGCCGCCGCCGGCGCCATGATATCGCGGCCGTGGAAAGTCACGCTGAGGTCGGGCAGGCGGCACGCGGGGTTTTCAACCGATACAATCTCAATCGGCGTCGAGCCGCGGAAGCTGTTGCGTTCGGCGTACTCGAAAACAAGCTCGAGAATCCCGTTGTCGGGCGCGACGAAAAAATGGCCGCCGGCCTCGGCGGCGAGGATCTTTCTTCTCGAGCCCACTCCCGGGTCGACGACCGCCACGTGCACGGTGCCGGTGGGAAAGAAGCGCCACGACCCGGCAAGCAGGAACGCGCCTTCGACTATATCCTGCGGGTGAACGCCGTGCGTGAGGTCGATGACCGTGGCGGCCGGGTCTATCTGCGCGATAACGCCTTTCATCTGGCCCACGTAAACGTCGTCGTAACCGAAATCCGTGATGATGGAAATGATTCCGCTCAGGCTTGGCATTTTTCCTCCAAAGGTGTTTGAAATGAGATTCTAGGAGATGCAGGCGGGGAATTCAAGTGGAAAAGGGTGTTGGTGTGCTGGAGTGCTGGTGTGCTGGTGTTAATTATTTGCCGGACCAGATTTTTGCGCCTTCTTCGATGTACCACTTCACCGTTCGGCGGATGCCTTCTTCGAGAAGAACTTTGGCTTCGTAGCCGAAGGCGTTTTTCGCGCGCGAGTTGTCGAGCATTCGCCGCGGCTGGCCGTCGGGCTTGCTCGGATCGAAGGTCAGCTTGCCCTTGTATCCGACTTCATTCATAATCATTCCCACGAGGTTGGCGATGCTGATTTCGCGGCTGCATCCCATGTTTACCGGCTCCGCGCTTGAATATTTTTCGGTTGCAAGGAGTATTCCCTCGGCGCAGTCGTCAACGTAGAGGAATTCCCGCGTCGCCTCACCCGTGCCCCAGATATCGACGCTGCCGACGCCGTAGCTTTTCGCCTCGACGAATTTGCGTATCAGGGCGGGGATGACGTGCGAATCCTCGTAAGAGAAGTCGTCGTACGGCCCGTAGAGATTGGCCGGGAGCAGCGTAATCGCGTTCAGGTCGTATTGCGCGCGGTAAGCCCGCGCCATGACCATAAGGGACTTCTTGGCGATGCCGTATGGCGCGTTCGTCTCTTCGGGGTATCCTTCCCAGATATTTTCTTCGCGGAAGGGGATTTCCGCGAACTTCGGATAAGCGCAGACGGTTCCGACGAGTACGAACTTCTCGAGCTCGGCGAGGCGCGCGTGCTCGATCAGGTGAACGCCCATAATGATATTGTCGTAGAAGAACCTTCCCGGCTCGCGGCGGTTGGCGCCGATGCCGCCCGCGGTTGCCGCGAGATGGATAACGTGCGTCGGTTCGAAATCGGCGTACATGCGCTTGGCGTCTTTTTCAACGCGCAGGTCGTAGTCCTTCGACCTGGGTACGAATACGTTTTTCGCACCGCGCTCGTCAAGTCCACGGGTGACGGCCCGTCCGAGAAAGCCCGCACCTCCCGTGACGACGAACCTGCCCTGCACCCAGAAGTCGGTCATGGTTTTTCCTTTGCCGCGTCGGCCGCCGCTTTTTCGCACCGGGCCAGTTCCATATCGGTGTCAACCATGCGCTTTACGAGTTCGTTGAAAGTCGTCTTCGGCTTCCATCCGAGTTTTGTGCGCGCCCTGGACGCGTCGCCTTCGAGCGCGTCCACCTCGGTGGGCCGGAAGTAGCGCGGATCAATCTCCACGTGTTCCTTCCAGTCGAGTCCGGCATGGGCGAACGCGGCCTCGCAGAATTCGCGGACGCTGTGCGACTCGCCGGTGGCGATAACGAGGTCTTCCGCCTTGTCCTGCTGGAGCATGAGCCACATGGCCTGGACGTAATCGGGCGCGTAACCCCAGTCGCGTTTGCTGTCGAGGTTGCCGAGGAAGAGCTTGTCCTGCAATCCGTGTTTGATCCTTCCGACCGCGCGTGAGATTTTCCGCGTTACAAAGCGTTCGCCGCGCCGTTCGGACTCGTGGTTGAAGAGTATGCCGTTGCACGCGTAAAGCCCGTGCGCTTCCCGGTAGTTTACAGTTATCCAGTACGCGAAGAGTTTTGCGATCGCGTACGGCGAGCGGGGCTGAAACAGGGTCTCTTCGTTTTGAGGCGGGGGCGACGAGCCGAACAGCTCGGAGGACGACGCCTGGTAAAACCTGGTCTTGACCCCGGTCTTGCGTATGGCCTCGAGGAGCCGCAGCGTACCGAGCGCCACGGTCTCGGCCGTATACTCGGGGATGTCGAACGAGATGCGGACGTGTGATTGCGCGCCGAGGTTGTAGATTTCGTCGGGCTCGGTTTCGCGTATAATCTTGTTGAGGCCGCTGACGTCGTTCATGTCGCCGTAAACAAGCTTGAGCCTGTAATCCTTTTCGTGCGGGTCCTGGTATATGTGGTCGATGCGCTCGGTGTTGAAGGTGCTCGCGGGGCGGATAATTCCGTGGACTTCGTAGCCTTTACCCAGAAGCAACTCAGCCAGGTACGAGCCGTCCTGCCCGGTTATGCCTGTGATGAGCGCGCGCTTTGCCATGTAACCTCCGCACAGATTAAGTTCACCGGTTCCCCGGTTCTTCGGTTCTTCAGTTATATATAATGAACGTTTATTCCTTCGCGCATTATTTTATTTAATATAACCGTATCCCGTATCCCATATCCCCTTTGTTTGGATACCGATAGTTGACATTATATAGCGTATGGCCCAAGCGTCAACATAGAAACGAGGCGGTAATTGGGCCATCCCGTACTTCTTTAGTTTCGAGTTTCGAGTTACGAGTTTCGAGTTTTAAATATATATAATTGCGGCACTCTTAACTCGATACTCGGTACTTCTTTATCCGAAGCCGCGGTTCTTGATGATCGCGTGCAGGAGGTAGGAGATTTGCTGGCCCACCTGTCCGAGTTCGTAGTTATCGGGATACTTGTCGAGGAGGGGGTTGATGAGGTCGATGGCGCGTTCGAGAATTTCCTGCGCGCGCTTGGCGTGCTTGACCGCGTCGGGCCTGCCGGGCATGGAGTTACGGTATGCGACGCGCGCGACGTTGAGAAGTTTCTGTGCTTCGGTAAAAGCCGGCTCGTTTGCAAGCGCGCCGGTCCCGGCGCGGACCTTTTTAGTAGCCGTGATGTCCGGACGGTCGGCCTTTATGATCTTCCCGTGGCGCTCTATGCCGTCCAGTTTGCTGGTGTCCCGGGGGGGTTTAGGCCGTGTGGTCTTCGGGCGGGGTGAAGGCCTTTCGGTATCCACTTTTGCGATCGGCTTCGGCGTTTCCGGCTTTACGGACGATGTTTTTTTGGGAATTCTTCCGCTGTACGTAACGGCCGGTCCGGGCTTTTCAGGCTTATCTACCTGCGCCAGGCCGCGGGCGAGTTTGAACTGGAGAAGCTCCTTTTCCTTGCCGTATGATTCGAGAAGGTCGGATGTAAGTCCGACGTAGTCGTCGGGGCAGAAAATGCTTATAAGGTCTTCCGATCCCGCGAGTGAAAACGTCTGGTCGAGGAGCCGCGTTATTTCGCCGATGAGCTTGTGCTGGGCCGCGAAGTAGACGCAGTTGTAGAGCGTGAAATAATTTTTCTGTTTTCCGGCTTCTTCTTCGTCCCTGCGCAGCGTGTCTAAAAGGTGTCTGTTGTAATCCTTCTCATCGAGCGGATCTTCCTCGAAGATGTCCTCCTCAACCAGTGTTCCGCCGGTGCCGTTTTCCTTGAGGATTCTTATTCTGTCGCCGTCGCGACTCAGCACTTTCGCGATGAATTTCCGTCCCGACATCATGGTGAATTGGTAAATCCTCTTCCTGTCGGAGAAGGTAGGCGGGCTGACGTCGGTGAGAAGGGTTGTGAATACTTCGCACCTTTTTTTCATTTTTATCGCCAGCTCGAGGTTGTCCTGTTCCCTCCTCGGGCGGGCCTGCGCCATCCCGGCCGCATCGGCGAATTTTTTCGCAGCCGTCTTGAAGTCGCCCGTCTCGTAGGTCTTTTTCGCTTCCGTCATGAGCGCGTATAACTTGTCGCGGTCGAATTTTTCCTTTGGCTTTTTGACGGTTTTATTCGCCGAGGAAGGGCCGGAACCCGTTTTCTTTGCCGGGGCGGCGGACGTGCCGGGGGTTTTGCCTTCATCTGTTTCTGAATCGCTGCACGATACGCCGCATATGCATAAGGCCAGGACGAGGGCGAAAGCGGTTAACGGGCGTGAGGAGGTAAGGTATTTCATATAACCCCGTTTCGACTGCTATTTGTACTTTATTATACGTCGGGAAGTGCTGGAAGTCAACCGGGCATGCAATGAAAGGGACAAGGTAACAAGGAATTAAGAAGTACCGAGTACCGAGTAACAAGTACCGAGTACCGAGTACCGAGTGTCGAGGTACGGGGAAGGAGGAAAAGGGGTAGAGAACTCACAGCTTTTCCCTTATCCCGTATCCCGTACCCCTTATCCCCTTTTTCCTATCTTCGGCGCGGCCGTTTTCCGCGCTTCAGGTGACGGCGGGGGGCGCGGACGACTCCGGTCGAGCGGAGCTCCGAAAGTACTCCGATGAGTTCGGCGTGAGTCTGAAAACGGTTGCCCGGTTTCAGCGCCATCATCCTTTCAACAATCTTCCTTACGGGCCTGGGGACGGTTTTCTTTTCCGCAGCCGTCCATTCCCATTCGCCTTCCATCACCTCCGCCATTATTCTCACCGCGCTCTTGCCGGTAAAGGGCTTGCGGCCCGTGAGGCAGTGGAAGAAAGTCGCCCCGAGGGAATAGATATCGCTCAGGTAAGTTATATTGGCGGTATCGCGGACCTGCTCCGGCGACATGTAGTCGGGCGTGCCCATCGCGATGCCGGTCTGGGTGAGTGCCGCCGATTCATCATCCGTTTTCTTTGCCAGCCCGAGGTCGGTGAGCTTGGCCATGCCTTCCTCGTCCGTGATCATGATGTTTTCCGGCTTCACGTCCCGGTGGATAATTTTTTCCTGCCACGCGTGTTCGAGCGCGGAGGCGACCTGAATTATATATTCGACGAGTTCGTGGAGCAGCAGTTTTCTTCTCGTCTTGATTATACTGCGAAGGGTTCTTCCCCTTATATACTCCATTACGAAGTAGTATCTGCCGTCGTCGGTCTTCCCGACGTCGTACACCCGGACAAGGCCGTTGTGGGAGAGCTTGGCCGCGGCCTTCGCCTCGCGAAGGAACCTGTTTACGAATTCCTCTTTCTTGGCAAGCTCGGGCGCCAGAATTTTAATCGCCACCTCCCTGTCCATCGAGGCCTGGTGCGCCTTGTATACGGAGCCCATGCCTCCGATGCCGATGCGCTCGATAAGACGAAAGCCGCGGGGCAGCGCAACCTTGCCGGGCATGGGGAGCGTTTCCGCGCTCTCCGGGGGGTGGTCTTTCACGTCTTCGAGGATTATCTTGCAGAGCTTGCAGCGCACCAGGTGCTCTTTGAAAAAAGCCTTCTCCTGCGCGGACATGCGGCCGACGGTGTACTGCCACAGCTTTTCGCGATAGCTAGGATATATTTTTCCGTGATCGTTGCCCATGCTGATTAACCGCCCGTGCTCGTGAAGCAGTTCGGCTATTCTTCCTTTTTAATCAGGACTACGTTCTTGGCGATGCGGAAGCCGATGGATTTTTTCCGCTCCGTCGGCGAATAGGCGCGGTCGCGATACGACGTCCGCAGAGACTGCGAGTCGCTCGAGTACGCGCCGCCCTTGACTATATAAAGGTTCTTCCCTGCGCGGTCGTCGGTCATCGGCGCGCCGGGGTAAAGGTCGTACTTTGAGGACGTCCATTCAAACACGTTGCCCGCCATGTCCAGGCACCCCCAGGGGCTCCTTCCCGTCGGGTAGGAGCCGACCGGGACGGGGTATTTTTCGCGGCTGTTATAGCAGCGGCATCGTTTGGCGTCGAAATTGTTCCCCCATGGATACGTGAGGGCGTCGGCGCCGCGGGCGGCGTATTCCCATTCGGCCTCGCTCGGCAGGCGCGCCTTTTTCCATTTTGCATACGCCTTCGCGTCCTCGAGGCTTACCCCGACGACGGGCTGGTTGGGCTGGTTGAAATTCGGGTCTTTCCAGTAGCGAGGCTCCAAACGTCCGGCCGCCTTCACGAACTCGCGGTACTCTTTGTTGGTTACCTCGGTAAGTCCGATGTAGAAGGCCCTGGTTTTCAGGGTGTGGGCGGGATACTCGTTTTTGAATCCGCCCGTGTTCGAGCCCATGGTGAATTTCCCGCCCGGGATGTAAACCATGCCGGCGGGCGCGCCCGCCTGGCCCTTGGCCTGCGCGATTCGGCGCTCGACGGCCGGGTCTTCGATGATATCCAGGGCGAGCTTGTATGCCTTTGCGGCCTTATCCCACTTGCGGGCTTTAAAGTGGTTATCACCCTTCGCGCACAGTTCCTTAAAACGTTTTTCTCTGATGGCTTTGATCTTGTCGGCCACCATGCTTTCGACTTCCTCGAGCTTTGCCTGCCGCTCGGGCGGCGGGTTCGACGCCTTGAGAACGGCAAGAGTGCTTTCAACGCTGACCCAGTCCTGCACCTTGATCTGGTCCTGGATGCGCGCCATGTAGCGGTCGAACTGGACGCATTTTATGATATTGGCCGCATGCCTGTTTTTCGGGAAAAGTTTCTTGAGGAGCTCGGATTCTTTTGTCGCGGTTTTCCATTTCTTTCTGGCCGCGAAACCTTCGAGGCGTTTGCTCCACAGGTTGAGGCACTTTTCGCGGAGCGTTTCCGCGTCCGCGTCGCCGGGAAAGAATTTCTCTCCCCGGTTCAATATTTCCGCGGTCTGTTGCAGTTTTTTTCTATCGAGTTTCTTCCCCAGTTCTTCGAGCCAGATTCCCTTTGCCCGTGCTCGCTCGGAGTTAATGGCTTCAAAGAGTTTTTTCCATCCCGCTACGGTTTGATCTTCCTTCGGTATTGTGAGAATTTTTTCAAAATCTTCAAGCGCTCCCAGCCAGCGGCGTTCATCCAGCTTGGTCTTCGCAGCCGTTTTTCTGCGCATCGCGCCCGCGAGTATGTGGTACGGCCCGGTCCTGGCCCGCGGCGAGCCCTTATTCTCCGCCTCGGTCAGCGCCTGCTCCGCCTTGCTCCACGCTTCTTTTGCGAGGCTTGCTTCCGCCTGCTCAATAAACGCGTCGATCTCAATTTCCTTGATTTCCGCCTTGACCATTTCGGGGTCGACGCCGCTCGTGCCGATCTGGTTGTAGAGCTCCAGCGCGTTCAGGTATTCTCCGTTGCCTCTGGCGGTCCTTGCCTGCTGGAGAAGGCTGCGGTTCCGCGACCGCCGGGAAAAAGAGACGAGTATGATAACGAATATGATGGCGCCGACGACAATCCCGGTCCCGATAAGCGACCATTTGCGCGCGGTGCGGCGCCTGGCGGACTGGATTCGCTCCCAGAGCTCTTTTGCCTCGTCGTAATCCTTGTCTACGGCAAGGACCTTCGCGAGCAGCTTCTGTGCGCGGGCGTACTCGCCGGCCTCGACCGCTTCCCTTGCCACGGGGATAAGCTTGAAGACTGTGTCCTGTCTTTTTGAAACTCTGGAAAGCAGTGTACGGGCATCCGAATCGGAGGGTACTTCTTTAGAGAGCTCTTCAAGGATCGGCAGCGCATCGTCCGGCTTGCCGCCTGCGACGAGCCGCTTGGCCTTGCGCATGCGCTTGTCGTAATGTGAGAGCTTTTCCTTGACCCGGCCGAGCTGGGTTTTGTACTTGTCCGAATCGGGCATGGCCTGCACGAGCTCTTCGAGCGTTGCCATTGCCGTGGCGTACTCGCCCTGGGAGAAGAATTTGGCGGCCTCGGCTTCCAGCGCCGCGACGTTCTCGAGCTCTTCCCGGCTCTGCTCGAGGATTTCTTCCGCCTCGGGGTGGCCGGGGTGTATACTGATGACGTCGGCGGCCTTGTCCGCAGCCTCTTCGAATCGGCGGTTCTGGAAGGCGAGCCGGGCTTCGGCCAGAACGTGTTCGAGCGAATACTGCTCGGTCTCGATTTTCCGCAGGAGCTCGGCCGCGTCCGGGTTGTCGGGTTGAAGCTTTATTATGAGCTTGATGGCCGAGGTCGCTTTTTTATAGCCTTTTTCATTATAGGCCTGGTAGCCTCTTTCGTAGAGGTCTCCAATGAACGCTTCGGCGAGCCGGTTATGGGCGGAAGGGCTTACAAACCTGCATTTTGGACAGTAGAGGTCCAGTTGCAGTTCGTCGTTGCCGCATGATTGACATACACTCACTTCAACCAGTCTCCGATATTATCTTATTCACAAAATAAAATATAATTGTGAATTGAGATAACAGGTTCATTGTATACAGCAATAAAACAAACGTGTCAAGCGCAAATAGGGGAACAAGGAAACAAGGGAACAAGGGAACAAGGAAATAAGGAAATAAGGGAACAAGAGAATAAGGGAATAAGTATAAAGAATATTTTCACTTATTCACTTATCAACTTATTTATCCACTTCTTTGTTTAGCGGGCGAGCTTGCTCGCCGCGTTCTTGGATTAAGGGAATAAGAAGACAAGAAAACAGGGGAACAAGGAAATAAGGAAATAAAAAGATTCCGGAATATTTGAAAGATAAACCGGAAATTTCGGTTTACATTACGGTCTGTTTTGGTTATTTTGCTGGTTCGTCACTCCTGGATAAAAGCTCTGAAAGGACCCTGAAGCGATGGCGAAGATTCGACCCTTCCGCGGCAACCGCCCGCGGCCGGACGTTGTCTCAAAGATCGCATGCCCGCCCTACGACGTGTTGTCGTCGGAGGAAGCGCGCGAGATTGTGAAAGACAACCCGATGTCTTTTCTCAGGGTCGTAAAGGCCGAGGTCGACCTCGACCCGTCCGTTGACGTCCACGGCGAGGAGGTATACGAAAAAAGCGCTGAAAACCTGCAGAAGCTTATCTCCGACGGCCTGATGGTCCGGGATGAAAAGCCGTGTTTCTACGTCTATCAGCAGAAAATGGGCGGCCATGTCCAGGCCGGCATCGTTGCGGGCGCGAGCGTGGACGAGTACCGGAACGGCCTTATCAAGAAACACGAGTTCACCCGCCCGGACAAGGAAACCGACCGGGCGCGGCACGTTGAAATCCTCGGCGCAAACGCGGGCCCGGTCTTTCTGACCTACCGCGCATCGAAGAAAGTCGACGAAATTGTTGAAAAAGTCAGGGCGGGAGAGCCGGTTTATGATTTCACGGCGGAAGACGGCGTCGGGCATACTTTCTGGGTAGTGGATGAGGAAGAAATTATTACGGCCCTGGAGAATGCTTTTGAAGAAATCCCCGCGCTCTACGTCGCCGACGGCCATCACAGGAGCGCCGCGGCCAGCCGCGTCCGCGAGATACGTAAAGAGGCCGACCCGGACCATACCGGCGGGGAGCAGTACAACTATTTCCTGACGGTAATCTTTCCCGACGACCAGATGCAGATTATGGACTACAACCGTGTGGTCAAAGACCTTGGCGGTATGTCTGAAACGGAATTCATGGAAGAGGTTTCGGAGTGCTTCGAAGTACTGCAAGCAGACGAGGGGAAGCCGACGGGAAAAAAGACTTTCGGGATGTTTCTGGGCGGCAAGTGGTTCAGATTGCGCGCGAAGGAGGGGAGTTACCCGGCGGACGATCCGGTGGAGAGCCTCGATGCGGCAATCCTTCAGGCGAACCTGTTCAGCCACGTTCTCGACATCAACGACCCGCGCACGGATTCGCGTATAGATTTCGTCGGCGGCATCCGCGGGATGGCGGAACTCGAGCGCAGGTGCGCGAAGGACGCCGTCGCCGCATTCGCGGTTTATCCCGTGAGTATTGGAGAGCTTCTTGCCGTCGCCGACGCGGGGAAGGTCATGCCGCCAAAGTGCACGTGGTTTGAGCCGAAGCTCCGCAGCGGCGTCGTGGTTAAAATGCTTGATGAGTAATCTTGTAGGGGCAAGGCATGCGCGTGTTCTTTGCCCCTACATATGCGCGAGTCGCATTTTAACCGAAGAACCGATTAACCGAAGAACTGGACAACCGAAATCATAGGAGGTGTTCGATGCTTATTCTCATTTCCGACGCGTTCGCGCCAAACCTGCCGGACCAGATTTCCAGGTTCGGCGAGGTGACCGATGACAAGGAAAGGATCAAGGACGTGGACGTTGTCCTCATCCGCAGCAAGACGAAATGCACCCGGGAGTACATCGACGGCGCGCCCAACCTGAAGATGATTATCCGCGGCGGCGTAGGGCTGGACAACGTAGACCGGGAATACGCCAAGGAGAAAGGCATCGAGGTCCACAACACTCCTCAGGCTTCGAGCATCGCCGTTGCGGAAGTTGCAATGGCGCTGATGCTGGCCATCCCCAACGAGCTTATGAGATGCCATACCGGAATGTGCCAGGGCGAGTGGGTGAAAAAGCAGATCAAACGCTCGGAGCTTTACGGCAAAACGCTCGGCCTTATCGGTATCGGCCTGATCGCAACCGAGGTCGCCAAACGCGCCAAAGCGTTCGGCATGAAGGTGATTGCATACGACAAGTATGTCGACAGCTCGGATCACGCCAAGCTGAAACCCTCGGCCGAGGATATATACAAGGAATCCGATTATATTTCGCTGCACGTTCCGCTCACGGACGAAACGAAAGGCATGATAAACAAGGATTCGATCGCGCTCATGAAGGACGGCGTGGTGATTGTCAATACCTGCCGCGGCAAGGTTATCGTCGAGGAGGACGTGGCGAAGGCGCTCGAGGACGGCAAGCTCCGCGGCTACGGCACAGACGTATGGTTCAAGGACCCGCCGGAGGATTCACCGATTGTTACCGCTCCGAACGTCGTCATGACACCGCACATCGGCGCGTCGAGCAGGGAAAACCTTCTGCGTATCGGCGATATTATCGAGAGCAAGCTCGAAGAGTTCACAGCGAAAAACAAATAACAACGTAGGGGCACGGTGCACCGTGCCCCTACAAACATAAAAACCTGCGAACCTGATATAAGGAGGACAAGACATGGCCCGTGTTCACAATTATTATGCAGGTCCTGCGGCGCTGCCGGTCGAAGTTCTGGAAGCGGTCCGCGAGGAGCTTATCGAATGGGCCGGCACCGGCATGAGCGTCATGGAGACTTCGCACCGCTCGCCGGAGTACGATGCCGTTCACAACGAGACTATCGCGGATTTTAAAGAGCTTATGGGGATGGGCGACGACTGGAAGATCCTGTTCCTCCAGGGCGGCGCGAGCCTCCAGTTCGCCATGGTTCCGATGAACCTGCTCGGGGAGGGCAGGAGCGCCGACTACATCCAGACCGGCGTCTGGAGCAGGAAGGCGTTGAAGGAAGCCAAGATAATCGGTAACGTGTGCGTCGCGGGAAGCACCGAGCAGGACGGCGTTTTCTTCAGAATCCCGAAACAGGACGAGCTGGATCTCGATCCCAACGCCGTCTACTGCCACGTTACTTCAAACAATACGATTTTCGGGACACAGTGGCGGCAGTTCCCCGATACCGGCGGCGTGCCGATTGTCTCCGACATGTCGAGCGACATTCTTTCGCGCAAGCTTGACGTTTCCAGGTTCGGCATCATCTACGCCGGCGCGCAGAAGAACCTCGGCCCCTCGGGCGTGACGGTGGTCGCCATCCGCGACGACATGATCGAAAAGTGCAACGACGGCCTGCTGACGCTTCTGAGCTACAAGACGCACGTTGACAAGAACTCGCTTTTCAACACGCCGCCCACCTTCTCGATTTATCTGGTCGGCAAAGTCCTGAAGTGGCTCAAGGGCAAGGGCGGCGTCGACGGGATAGAAAAGGAAAACGCGGAAAAAGCGAAGCTGATTTACGGTACGATCGAGGGGAATCCTGATTTCTTCTCGACCCCGATCGAGCCGGAGAGCCGCTCGCACATGAACTTCGTCTTCCGGCTGCCCACCGAAGACCTCGAAAAGAAGTTCATCGCCGAGGGCAAGGAAGCCGGCTTTATCGGCCTGAAAGGCCACCGCTCGGTCGGCGGCTGCCGCATTTCGGCGTACAACGTGAACGGCCTGGATTCGGTGAAAGACGTAGTCGCTCTCATGAAAGACTTCGCCGCGAAGAACGGGTAGGATCTAAATAAAATGTAGGGGCACAGCGCGCGTATGTTCTGTGCCCCTACATATTTAACGCGCCGCAAGCGGCGCCGCTAAATGTATTATTTGTTTTTCTTTGGGTTGGGCTTTGGTTTTTTTTCGGTTTCTTTTTCTTTCGCGATTAATTTTTTGTACGAATCCCGCGACAGGGCTTTTTTAATCGTGCCCGGCAGGTCGCAGACGAAGCCGTGCTTGCCGCTAAACTTAATTTCGTTATTCTTCGCCTTTCCGTATTTATCGTTACCGCCTCCAAGGTCGATGAACATGGAGAGGCTCGAGCCGCCGTGATATTCGTTCGGCCCGCTACGGGCGGGTTCTCCGCCCAGGTGATAGTCGTCGTCGCCGCCTTCGTCTATGAAAAGGGTTATCGAATTATGGGCTGATGCGCCGATACTGAACCCCCCGCGGTAATACGTATCATTTCCGGCGCGGTCGATGAAGAGCGACGTGCACTCGTCCCACGCGAGGCCGGCGTGGACCGCGTTGCGGGTGTCGTAGTAGTCGTCGCCGCCGTACTCCATGAAAGTTCCCGAGGCCTGGTGCGCCGACCACCCCTGAGCGTAGCGCGAGCCGATGTGGACGTCGTTGTCGCTCCCCTTATCTACCAGAATACCCCAGGCGAAGTAATAACCGCCGCCCTGCGAAAAAATGCCTGCTTCGTATTTGTCTTTGCCGCCGCCGTCGAGAAGCAGCCCGATTCCGCCGGAGGCCACGGTCCGAAAGCCGAGGCCGCACCCCTGGCAGAATCCGCCGAAGATCCCCGGCGTCCCGTAGCTTGAAGGATGCGACCCTTTACCGTAATAGAAGTCGTTTCCTTTCGCATCCACTATTGCGCCGAAGCCGTGCGGGAGGCCGATTCCCTGCGAAAGCTTGTGGGCCTCGTAGCGGTCGTTTCCGCCGAGGTCGATAATGCCTCCGGCGCCCCACATCGCGGCGCCCTGCGCGAGGTAGAGTGCGCGGTAGGTGTCGTTGCCCGCGCCGTCGATAAGCAGCCCGACTCCGAGCGCGGCCGAAGCCTGGCAGAACTTCAGGCCGATGTAGGAATCGCTTCCCTCGACGTCGTAAATCATTCCCACGCCGAGCAGTCCGGATGCGGCGGAAAAGGACTTCCAGGATTCGTAGACGTCGTTCCCGGCCATGTCTATGATAACGGCAACGGGGATTTCGGCGGTGGAGGAGCCCGCGTGTTCTGCGTAGAAATCTTTTCCGCCGAAGTCGATTATGATTGCCGCGTTCTTTGCTCTATGCCAGTGGGGAGCGGTGCCGCCGATATATATCGTTCCGTTATCCGTTTTTCTTGTAGCGACTATTGCCTTGTCTATATCCCCGGCCTTCGCGAAATCATCTTTGAGGGCGGCAAGCCATTTCCCGTCGGTGAGCGGCCGGAGCACGGCCGCGGCCTTCAGTAGCGGCGCGTAATCGACCTTCTTTGCGAGGGCGACAATCCGGTAATTATTTGACAGGCGCTCCTTGTCCTCGTCCACGTGAACGTATGCGCCTTCGATTATCTTTTCCCCGAGCGCTTCCATGTTCTCGTACAGGAATTTTATTTCTTCCTCGTTGAATTTCCGAAACGCCCGGTCGCGCAGGCGGACGGCTTCGGTGAGCAGGTTTTCGATCTGGTCGAGGTGTTCCTCGGGGGTCAGCCCGGTTTTGAGGCGCCTGCCGCGGGGCATCCTGGCTTTAACGTCGAGGAGGAAGGACGAGGTGGACAGGAACCTGAACATCGCCCGGGGCGCGGACTTTCCGCATTCCAGGCGCTCCGTAATGTCGCCGGTGATTTCTTCCATGCGGAACGGGTTGCGGTGAACGTACATGAACTGGCTGAGCCGGTGTGGGTCGGTCTGTTTTTCCGTCTTTGCGAGTCGCTCCAGAAGGTCGGTGTAATTCTCGTTGATTTTGAAATCTTCGATAAGATTTTCGGTCAGCTTCTGAAGGTCCGTTTTTTTGTCGACGAACTCGGGATGGATTTTCGCCTGCAGGGGCGCGGTTTTCTGGCCGTAGACTTCCATCCGGCTCCCCAGCGTGACCGTGATCTCGATGCACTTCAGTTCCCGCTTCGCCTTGATTTCTATTTTGCTCCCGGTTGTATTTTCGTCGAGGTATTTCCTCAGGTCCTGCAGCTTGTCCTCGGAGACTTCCGTCTCCTTTCCATCGACCGTAACGTTATAGGAGTATTTGTCGCGGACGACCGTGAGTTTGACGTCGTCGCCTTCCGAGTGTTTCTTCAGCATGTCTGAAAACTCTTTATTCATCTCGGGCTTGTTGCCGCTGAAACCCTGGTCGTTGATCTTGACTATGATGTCGCCCTCGAGCAACCCGGCTTTGGCGGCGGGGGTGTTCGGGTAAATCATTCTGATGACGACGCCGCTTTTTGCGTCCGTTTCGGGGCAGGGTTCGAATTTTTCCGCGGCCGTTGCATAGACGCCCAGGTAGCCGGGGTTTTTCTTTTTTTCCCCGTCGCCGGACATCGCCCGGGAGGCGAGGAGGGCTATCGCGACAAGAGCCGCGGTCTTCAATATGCCGGTGCGTTTCATTTTTATCTCCGTTATGAAAGAGGCAGCCAATGTACCAGACCGGCACATTCCTTTCAACAGAAACTCTTTTTTGATAAACGGGGAGTTCCGAAATCAGAATGCAAAATAAGTAGGGGCGCAGCATGCTGCGCCCCTACAATCTCGCTGCGCAGTTTTTATCGCTTATTCCGTGACAATCAGTTCGACGGGTTTGACCGTGCTTCTCACGTCGGGGTTGTAGTATTCGTAAGCCGTGGATTTCGGCGTCTTCGCCTTTATCGGGTATTTCGCGATAAGGGTGTACGAAAACTTCAGCTCCTTACCCGGAACGGTCCGGCCGATGTAGATGGTAATCTTGCGCGCGCTCACCGAATAGCGCTCGTATTTCTTCCCGACGAACTCGGCCAGGTCGCCCGGGCTTACCGTGAACCCGGGCGGCACGCCGAGGTCGAGGATGACCATGTTGGTTTCCGCCGCGCCGTTGTAGCAGAACCGCACGTTGGCCGTAAGAAGGTCGTGCTTCTTCAGGTTCGTGCGGTCGTAAGCCAGGTCGATGTCGATTATCTTCCGCGTCGGCGGTTTCACGCCGCTCCACGGCTGGTAATGCCGCCCGACAATCTGGTACATCAGGTTGCTTTTGCCTTTTGCGCTGAGCTTGACCGTGTTCTTCCCGGTCCTTGTGAAATCCTTGAGGTCGAAAAGCTGCATTACGTCGGCCTGGTCCGGCGTAATGGTGAAGCTCTTTTTCTTGCCGTTTATATCGTACGTCACCTCGATGGGCTCTTTCTGCTCGACGCCTCCGAGGCCGCGGACGAGCGCCTTGAGCGCGAGTATTGTCGCCTGCGTCGAGCCCCAGCCGCCGCTGCCGCGCTTGGACTTGATGATGTACGAGAGTGCGCCGTTGATGGTCGGCGCGAAAACGCCGGCCTTCAACATGGCGTAGGCGACGAGCGCGGTCGTCTCGACGTCGCCGGCCTTGCCGGAACTGTGGTACATCGTCTTGCCCTTGTTCTTCCAGAAGAAAGTGCTGTCTTCCGATTGCTTTTTCGAATCGAGCATCCTGAGGACGGCGAGGCCGTCCGTATCCTCGGGATCGTATGCGATAAGCGCGTTCGCGGCGAGCGCCATGACGTAAAACTCCCCGCCCGCGTCGTCGAGGTGGTTCTTGATATATGTGATTGCCTTTTTGACTGCGTCGCCTGTCTCGCCCGATTCGAGCAGGCTCCACGCGACGTATGCCGTGAGCGGCAGCACCGGATTCTTGAACTGGCTCATTCTCATGCCATGGGTGCCGCCGACCTTGCGCCACGCGCCGTCGGCGTCCTGTTTCCCTGCGAGGAATCCGCGGGCGCGTTTTATCACGCCTTCGTCGACTGTCGGGTAGACCTTCTTCATGTCGACGAACTGCTGGAGGCCGTACGCGGTAAGGAAGACGAGTGCGGGTTCGCGGCCCCACCAGTCGAAACCGCCGCCGGGGCGCTCGAAGGTGAGCAGTTTCTGGTAGCCGACGCTGACGAATTCTTCAGCCTTCATCTCGAACTCGGGAGTAGACCGACCGGCCTTTCTGACGTAGTCCAGGGCGAGGACATTGGGGTACGCCCTGGAAGACGTCTGCTCGAATCACCCGCCGGGGAGGCAAAGCATCGCCTCCATCCCTTCGGTCACCTGGCTGTAGATGCCGGGGTAAATCTTCACGAGAATCTTGTACGAGTCCGGAATGGAGTCGGGCGGGATATTTATCTGTGCCTCGACTTCTCCGGTCAGGCGGCCGTTGTCCACGAACTCGAACTTCTTGCCGTCGGGTGCGACCTCGATTACCCGGCGCATCGCGTCCGACATCTTCGAGCCTTCCGCCTTGACGAGCAGCTTCTGGAAACCGACTTTTTTCGCGCGGATGCGGAAATAGGTCGCCGTCACTTCGCCCGGCTTGAGCGAAAGCGTCTGCGACTGCCCGGAGAGAAGCTCGAACCAGACGTCCTTTTCCATCGTGATCCGGACGTCCTGGTCCGTCTGTAAATAGTTGTAAACCGCGACCGGTATCGAAACTTCGTCGCCGCGGGTGAGCATGACGGGCAAATCTATATCGACGAAAAAGTCCTGGAAGATTCTGATCGAACCGGTAGCGCCGCCGAGCGCGCCGGACTTTGCGATCGCCGAGGCTGTCATGCGGAACGTCGTAATCGAGTCCGCAAGCTGCGGTATGACGAGCCGCGCGCGGCCTCCTTCGTCCGTTATCAGCGACGGCTCGAAAAGGAGCGTCTCTGGGAAGTATTCGCGGATGCGGACCGGCTTCGGCACGACTCCGGCTCTCGGACCTCCTTTTCCATAATACTTTTCCTCGTCCGGCAAATCCAGAATTGCCCCGCTTTCCTTCTTTTTCATTCGTTCCATCGGTGGCGCCTTCGGTTCCGGCATCCAGCCCAGCCTGGCTTTCCCATTGGCCTTGCCCTGGTCGCCCGCCTGCTGGCCCCGGCCCCATCCGACGCCTCTCGGAATGTCTTTATCAAGCTTTATTACCGGGCGCTCCATCACTTCCGTGCCGAAGAATCTGGAGCTGCCAAGGTTGGCCCTCCTGGTGCTGCCCATAGCGTGCCAGTCGGTCGGCTGGTAGGTGACGAGGCCGGTTTCCTGGCGGTACTGGGTATAACCAGTACGGCTGTCCGATTCTTTCCAGTCGTCGGCTGTATCGAACTTTCCGTCCGGCCCCGCGGAGATGACCATGAACTCCTGGCTGATGCCGCAGCCCTGGCTCCCGCCGCCGCGCCTTTGGCGCGCGACAAGCTTCATCTGGTTGCCCCAGGGGTCGAGCGTCTGCTCTTTTTTTATTTTGCCCTGTCTTACGAACTCGTCGACGATATCGTCGGGCAGGTCCCACTTGCCGCCGATTTTATATTTCCTGCCTGCTCCGTGATGGAGGTAAGAACATACGCCCCTGTTGTAGATGGTTTTGACGCGGTTGTTGAGAAATCCGGACATAAGGTTGACTGCGGCAAACGCCTTGTCGCTTTTGGCGAGTGCATCAAGATTGTAGTCTGTGCCGTCCGGCGTCTTGAAAGTAATCTTATTCAAGCCGAGTTTTTCCGGCGCGCCTTCGGCGAAAACCCAAACCTTTTTTTCTTCATCAAAAGTAATAATTCCTTTCAGCCCGCTCTTGCCCATGCGGCTCCAGAGCGCATTCCAGATAGCCTGCTTGCGGCGGCTTTCGGTTGCCAGCGCGATGTTGGCGGGCCTGAAGGCCTTATCGGCAATGGCAAGCTTTTCGAGAGTTATTTCTTTCCCATCGGCGGTGATGAACTGTTTCTTCTTGCACCCGCCCGCTTTTGCAATGTTTTCGAGTGCGCCTTTCTTAAACTTGTACGCTCCGGTTTTTCCTTCCACAACGTCAACGGTTGCGACGCGGTTCCAGATTACCTGCCACAGAACATGTTTTTTGAATGAAGTATCGGCGGCAAGCCATCTCTTAAATGAAAAAGCGGCGCTGAAACCGGAAAGGGATTTCATGGTGATGAAGGCCTTCTCGTCGAGCGGGTCCCTGATCTGCTCCTCTTTTATGTATTTCTTTTCGATAAACATTTTCAGCAGGTCTTTTCTGAAGCCCCACTTGCCGGAATTTTCGTCCTTTACGGCAAACTCGCCGAGCTCATTGACATGCCGGTAAAGCGCGCTATAGACGGCGTAAAGGTTTTGCCCGTATTTCGCAGCGCGGATGGTGGCGGGGTTGCGGTTCCACGAGAACTCGGTCACCGGTTCGGCCGATGCGAACATGACCTTCGCGGCGTCCTGCTTCGCCTCTTTCAATTCGCGCTCGCGGACGAACTGCTCGGCCTTGAACGGGTGGTTGCAGATTTCGACCTGCGGCTTGGCAAGCTCGGCCTCGAGCGTGAAGTAAATCTTCTCGAGTCCCGGCTGCATGTCCTGGAGCGCGTAAACGCTTTCGTCGACGATGATGATGCCGAGCGCGGACTGCGTGGGCTGGCCGTCCTTGCCTGTAACGAAGAAATCTATCGCAACATTTTCCTCGCCCGGCAGGAAAGTCGTCTTCGGCAAATCAATCTTTATGCCGAGGTTCCTGGCGGGGTGCACGTAGATAACCCGCGTGTCGCGCATCATCTGGCCCGACGGCGTCACGCGGTAAGCGTGAACCTCGAGCGAGCCGAAGATGTCGGCCGTGACGTTGAAGTCGAGGTGGCCTTTCCCGTTTGCGATTTCGACGGTCTTTGTCAGGACGGTCTGTCTGCCGCGGGTGATGTCGAGGTAAACGAGTCCTTTTACGGCAGTGGTCAGCACGTCGGCCGACAGGGTGTCACCGGCCGCATAAACGGCCTTGTCCAACCGGAGG
Source organism: Planctomycetota bacterium (assembly GCA_004376375.1). Taxonomy (GTDB): domain Bacteria; phylum Planctomycetota; class E44-bin39; order E44-bin39; family E44-bin39; genus E44-bin39. The sequence continues at coordinate 2,729 of SOJX01000157.1, read as the reverse complement.
ATGATGTCTTCGCCGAACGGCTTTGAGGAAAGTACAAGTTTCCGCTGCGCCTTGCAGCCCTTGTCGTCTACGACGGAGACGACCGCGTCTATAATTATATTCTGCGTCGGGCGGCCGTAACGGTCGCGCTTCGAGTAATCGTAATTGCCGTACCGGAACCATTCTTTTTTCGGAGTTATCTTCACCGTTGCAATACCGCCTGCGTTCGTCCTCGCGGTTTCATCCAGAAAATACATCTCCCCTACTTTTACGCCCTTCAGCGTAATGCTCGCGTTCGCGGCGGGACTGCCGTCGGGGTACGTGGCGACGCAGTAGATTATATTCTCGATTCCCGGCACGAGCCTGCCGCATTCGGGGATGGCGCCGACCTGGATGGGCGCGGCCGCGACCGGGAACGTTTTCGTCGTTTTCTCAGTGTGGTCTGCGGTGTCCTTGAGCTCGACGTCGAGCTTGAGGAGGGCGTTGCCTTTCTCGAGCGGCGTGCCGACGAAGTAGTCCGGCAGCTTGAGCTCGAACTCGGCCTTGCCCGTGTCGTCCGTTTTTATGTCCTTGAGCGCCGCGAACTGCCTGAAGCGCACGTCGAAGGTGGAGGCCTTTATCGTAACCTTCGCGCCCGCGACCGGCTTGCCGAAAAAGTAGTCGGCCTGGATGAACCCTTTCACCGTTTCCTTCGGCAGGAAGAATTTTTTCGTCGTTTCGAGGCGGACCTTGAACTTGGGCAGGACGTATTTCTTGACTTCGGCCGTTTTTTCCGCTTTCTCCTTGCCGATTGTCGCCTGGATGCGGTAGCGGCCCATGTTCACCTCGTCGGCGAGGCGGAACCTGGCCGAGGCGATGCCGAAGGCGTTGGTCGTGCGTTTCTTCTTGAAGACCTTGTTGCCTTTCGGGTCGAGGATTTCGAAAAGCAGCTCGCTCTCCGCGGCCGGCTTCAGGCTCACGCGCCCAAGCGCGAGCGCCCTGATCTGAATTTCCTGCCCGGGCTGGTAAAGCGGCTTGTCCATCACGAGGAGAATCTTTGTGCTGCTCTTTATTTTGATTTTCTTTTCAATTTCGTCTGTTCCGAGCGGGCTTTTCGTTTTCACCACAAGCGCGTACTCGCCCTCTTTCAGGTCGGGTATCTGGAAGGCGGTTGCAAGTGTTCCGTGCGGGCCGGTCCTGCCGGTGAAAAGAATTTTTTCTTCGAGGCCTTCGCCTTTCAGGGTGACGGAGACTTCGGCGCCGGGAAAAGGCGCGGACTCGGCAAGGCTTCTTGCGCCGCGGACCGCGATCCTGAGCGCGGCCGAGCTCCCGGACGCGAATTCGTCCTGTCCGAGGATGTAAGTATCGTGCGTCTTGAAAAGCCATTCGCCGAGCGGTCCCTCCAGCGTCCGGCCGTCAAGGACACATTTGAGCGTGTAAGTCGCAACATCTTCTTTTTTGATTTTTATCTCGCTGAAAGCGAAGCTCTTGATCTGCGGGCCCGGGATGTCGCTGATATCCGCGCTCTTTGCGCGCGCTTCCCCGTCTGAAGGGACGAGCTGCACGCTGAGCGTTTTGCCGGAAACCTTCCCCTCCGGGGTGACCATGACATGGACGTGAAGCGTTTCGCCGTCCAGGTAAACGGCAATATGCTCACGGTCGAGCTTGAGCACATCGCCTGTTAATTCATCCGGCTCTCCAGCCATCAGCAACATGCATCCTAAGCCGAACAATACAGAAAATAGAAAATAGAAGAGGCGGGACTTCATAAGTAACTCCTTTCCACGGACGGAAAATATCGGCGGGACATGCGGCGCGCATTGTCATAGGTTATATTATTAGACGAAAATCATCAAGAAAAGGTTCCAAAAAATTCCAATTCCCGGGCGCCTTTACGGGTTACAGGTCCTTTCGTGCGCCCCCGCACAAGTCAAGCCTCCAGCTTGCGTTAGGCAGTTATAAGCTCATGGGGGAGGGGGGATAAGGCGAGTTTACCCGCCGGGTCTTATTTAGCCGGCGGGCCCAGCCCGCCGCGTTCCTCCGGAAAACCCGCGACCCTTGACGCGGGACACTGGACCCGTTTGTTGCCACCCTGAGCGGTAGTTTCATAGTCTATTTACTTTGTAGAATACGGGTTCTGCGTACTGTTCTAACTGCTGAAAAGAGCAGTACTACAAAGATAGCAAGTTTCAGTAATAAGGATACCTTCATGCGATAGCACACTCCGGTAGTACATCAGGGCAGGACATCACGGTGCTGTTATGTGGTCGGCGTTTCAGACACTATTATTCTACTTCTCACCACCTGCAAATCAAGACATATCACCCTCTTTCTCTTTACGTTCTTTAGCTTCCATCTTCGCCAGCTTGTCATACAGCTTCAGCTTCCGGTGCCAGACCCGTTCGAACACATCCACGTCCGAATTCCTCAACTCGGTCAGCAGATGCCCGAAGCGGATGGCCCTCGACACTTCCGGGTCTTCCGCTCGAATCTGCCATTTTCAGCTTCCAAAACATTTTCTTATCTTTTACTTGACAAAAGGAGCTTTTTTCGCTAATATTTGTTCGAACGAACGTTCGATTGATAAAAGGGCTTAGATTGGAAGAAGGCAAGCCGTGGAAGCACAATCCATCGAGATATACAGGGAATTAAGCATCGGCAAGACAGCCAGATTTGATAAAAAACTGGTGCATTTGCTGACGTGTGCGGCCCGGGCTTTTGCCGAACAGGGTTATGAAAAGACATCCATTCGGCAGGTGGCTCAAGCCGCA
>SOJX01000049.1 GCA_004376375.1 Planctomycetota bacterium | reverse complement strand
TAGTTTTCGATAGGCTCGGCCGGAAGGCTCAGGTCGCGCACTTTTGCGTGGTTGAATAAGTTATAAACCCGCCGAGGTAATGTGCTGAAATGCCGGGAACTTCCGTCAGTAAATGGCCCACCAGCCCGCCTGTGCATGATTCCGCCGTTGCCAGTGTAAGGTCATTCTCTTTGAGTAAGCCGTAAACAGTTTCCGGCAGGCTTCTGCCGTGGGCGCTGATCACGTCCTGGCCTGGTTCATCATTCATATTTCATCTTTAGAAGATGCGCTTGCGGCGCTTGGCTTCGAGGCGGAGGTTGTGTGCGATTACTTCACTGTAACCGCTGGTCGCCTGTCTGTAATATTCCTTGTCTTTCTCGGAAGCGGCGCCCGTTGCGGTCAGAAGCGAGTAGGGGCTTTCAAGCTCCACGAGCCTGATTTTGCCCTTGTGAATCTGCACAGTGCATGAGCCCGTGACGTATTTCTGGGTCTGGCGGAAAAACGCATCCAGCGCTTCGCGCAGATCGGAAAACCAGAGCCCGTTGAAAACCAGCTCGGCGTAGTTGTTTGACAGTTGCCGCGAGAGCCACATCACGCTCTTTGAAATCGTGGCGTCCTCCATCGCGCGGTGGCCTGCAAAAAGTATGGCGGCGGCCGGGTGTTCATGAAACTTGAGAACCTTGTCGCCGATGAGCCGGTTCTCAATCCCGCTGCCGCGCCCGATGCTGTGGGCCGCCCCGAGCTCGTTCAATGTGTTGACCATATCGAGCGGGCTCATGTCCTCGCCGTCCAATGAAACCGGCAATCCTTCGTTAAAGCCTATTTTTATTGTTGCGGGCTGGCTGGGCGCTTCTTCAAGGCTTGTTGTGATAAAAAACGCATTGTTACCGGCCGTCCTCAGGCAATGCGAGTCGGAGACGCACTCGAACGAAGCGCCCCACAGGTTCTGGTCGGCTGTAATTATTTCGCTGACGTCCCGCCGCGGGATTTCGATGCCGTGGCGGTCCGTGTATTCGAACAGGTCTTCGCGTTTCTTCATAGGCCATTCGCCGTGGGGCGCGATAACCTGAAGCTCCGGCGCCAGCGCGGCCGCGGCGATTTCAAACCTGATGGTATCGTTTCCGCCCAGAGTGCCGCCGTGGGCAATGGCCTCGCAGCCTTCGTGCGACGCACGCTTAACAAGTTCGTAGGTTATAAGCGGGCGTGAAAGAGCGCCGGCGAGAATCGAACCGTCGTAACGTTCCGCATTCGCCATGAGCGCCCGCATGCAGTATTTTTCAATAAATACTTTGCGCAAATCTTCAACGAAAACGCCGTCGGCGCCGATGCTGAGCGCGCGGTCCGTTATGGCTTCAACGTCGTCGTGCTGGCCGACGTTGGCATAAAATGTGGAAACTTTATAATTGCGCTCGTGTTTGAGCCAATGGAGAGCAGCACTGGTGTCGAGGCCGCCGGAATATGCGAGAATTACGCGCTTCATAAAGCCCTCCGGCAAAAGAAAAGGTAAACCGCATAGTGCTAAATCAAGTTAACCCGTTTATCAATATTACGTTGTATACGCTGCAATGTCAAACGAGTTTCGATTTTCAGAAATGTGGCAATCTCATGTAGGGGCAAGGCATGCCTTGCCCCTACAATCCTATTTCGAAAAATGAAACTCGAGCACGTCGCCGTCGGCGACGCGGTAGTCTTTTCCTTCGAGGCGGACGAGGCCTTTTTCCTTTGCCGCTTTTTCGGAGCCATGCGCGCTCAGGTCGTCGAATGCGATTGTCTTGGCGCGGATAAAGCCTTTCGCCATGTCGGTGTGGACCTTGGCGGCGGCTTCTTTTGCGGACAGGCCGGCAGGAATCGTCCATGCCCTGACCTCGTCCTTGCCGACCGTATAAAAGCGGATACTTCCGGAGACGCCGTACGCGGCGGTAATCGCCCGCGGTCCGACCGGCTCGGCAATTTCATATAATTCCGCAAATTCACCGCGTTCGGATTCTTCCAGTTGCCCCAGTTCCACCTCGATGATGGCGCACATCTCGATGAACTGAACGTTTTCCGGAAACGCCGCTTTAATCTCTCCGCGATTGGACCACGCGTTCTCGGAAAGATTCAGAAGAACCAGCTCGGGCTTACGTGTAAGCAATTGAAAACTTCGCAGGAGTTTCGCCTCACTGTCCGACATCTCGACGTCCGCGAATGAGCCGCCCGCATTCTCCGCCTCGAGCATGCGCTCGAGCAGGGCCAGTTCTTCGAGGTCCTGATCCTGGGTTTTTGTCGGGCGTTTAATCTGCTTGCTGAGTTTATCTCTGCGCCTTTCGATGATATCAAGGTCGGAAACGGCGAGCTCGGCGTTCAACTCGTTATAGGCCGCGCGGAGAGCGGATGAATCACGCTCCTCCCGGCTCACGGGGTCGAACCCGGCAACGACGTGCACCAGCGCGTCAGCAAGGCGCACGTTCGCCCAGTAGGCGGAAGAATCGCGGGGAATCTCGCCGTAGTCGATAAATTCCACCGTTGCCGGAACACGCCTGTCGCGGGGGTATATCTGGAACAGGGCGTCGAGGCGCTCGTCAGGGACGGGCACGACGGCTTGATGCTTTCCCACAAGCCCTGCGGCTCCGGGCGTCTGGCCGGTCAGGGCAAAGATTGCGGTGCTTTTGCCCGATTGCGTCAGGCCGATTATACCGAGCTTCACGCCTTTGCCTCCGCCGCCGCTGTGTCGGAATCTTCCTCTTCCTCGTCGGGAACCGTCAGGCGGACCAGTATCAAGCCGAATTCATATAGAAATATGACCGGCATGGCCAACATTATCTGTGTAACCGGGTCCGGAGGGGTGAGGATCGCTCCGACGATAACGGCCAGGAGGATGGCGATTTTACGGTGCTTGCGGAGTGAACGTGGCGAAACGATACCGATCCTGGCGAGGGCGAGCATAACCATCGGAAGCTGAAATATTATTCCAACAACCAGGGTCAGGAGAACGAATAGGCCGAAGTAAAATCCCAGAGTCATGGAGGAGCGGATGATTTCGGGATTCCCGTATGTGATGAGAAACTTGAGGCCGAATCGTATCAGGAAAAAATATCCGAATAATATCCCGGCGACGAAAAGGCCAAGCGAAAGCGGAGCTGCAATGTAGACGACGCTTCGCTCATGAGGATACAGGCCGGCGGCGATGAATTTCCAGAAATTGTAAAGGGTAAAAGGTATTCCCAGAAGCAGCGCGAAAACCGCGCATACTTTCATGTATATGAGAAACGATTCCTGGTACTTGAGGACCATCAACTGCGGCGGCGGGTTCACCGTCCTGACGTGGTCCGCGTACTGGAGGGCAATCCGGAGCCGCGCCATTTCTTCGGGGGAGAGGTTCGAGGCATTTCCTTCTTTGCCTGCTTCATTAAGGATAAGCGGAAGCCCGGTCCCGTTGTCCAGCGTTATATTCGCGGCGGCGAGCTGCTTTTTCCATGCAATTTCAACCGGGTCCTCCACAGTCAGCTTGCGAAGTTTTTCTGAAAGTATTTTCTGTGCCGACATATGCGGGCGCGTTATTATCCAGAGAAGCTCGTCCTGGAAAAAGAGCGCGATGATGAAAAAGATAAGGAAGCCGAGGAATGAATATATTAGGCGCTTGCGCAGTTCTTCGAGGTGGTCGCCGACAGACATAAACGCCATGTCTTCCCGGGTTTCGTTGTTTGTATCTTCTTCGTCAGTCACTGCGCCTTCCTGTAACGGCGAATTGGCGGGTAAACCATGGCTGAAGTTTCATTTTAGGGTGCGCCCGGTGGAGTGCAAGCCTTTTTTCCAGGCTTGCGGGAAGCCGGGGGCTGTGCTATAATCCGCCGGTCATGATGCGGCGTTGGACTGGACGGTTAACGGCCCGGCCGATATCCGGGGAATTACGATTCTAATAACTCGGAGCATTCAATGAAGAATTATCGACCCGCCTGTTTTCTTCTGACCGCCCTCGTATTCAGCGGTTCATTATGGGCCGGCTGTTCAACGATCCCCGTTTCCGACGCAGTGGTTGAGCCGGCGAAATCCCGCGTGCCGCTTGAAATAGGCGTTGAACTGTTCGGTGATGATAGAAGAGAATATAGGTTTACGGGCAAAGCATGTTACATTTTCCCACTGGTGCCTTTCGGCTGGTTCTATTATGAAGCGCCCGACAAGGAGCCCGTCGGCATAAGCACGGGGCCGATGCTGTTCAGCCCGCAGAGGGAAACCCAGGACATATTCATAAGCGCGCTGAAGACTTCAAAAATCTTTACAAAAGTCCACCTTATAAGCGACCCCCGCAAGGACAAGGCGGGCGAGCTGGTTGTGCGGGGAAAAATTATCAAGGCATCGCAGAAGGAAAAGTTCTGGTCTTACGGCCTGTCGGTGCCCGGCTTCCTGCTCTGGTTTTTCGGCGCGCCGATTATTACGGCCGCGGAAACTTACGCAGTTAAGGTCGAGATTTTCCGGCGCGGCGACCCGGCGCCGTCATGGATATTCCAGGCGGAGGAGGAAATCTCCGTCGTGCAGGGAATATACTACAAGAGCAATGAATTCGATAAACCGGCGCTGGCGAAAGATCTTAACGGAAAGAACTATAAATGCCTCCGGCGCTACATGGCCGAGGTCGTCGCCGCGGAATTCATACGCGCGCTCGACGTCAAGTTGCAGAATAATCCCGACCTGTTCAAACCAACCGCAGGCGCCGCACCACCGGAAAAGGAACCTGAGAGCCCGCCTGAGAAGCAATAACAGCATTAAAGAGTTGTCATCGGGGAGCATTCCTTTGATAAATAACAGTCTGCAACGTGGCAATTTCTGTTTCATGCCGATGGCGCTTGCGGCCGTCTTCGTGATTTTACCGGGATGCAGTTTATTCGGCGGGCCGTCAAAGAAAACCATCTCTCTTTCCGATGAAGCCGTCGTCCTGAAGGTGGAGTTTGAAAAGCAGAAGAAGGAGGGCCTCTGCGGCTTGAGTTCTCTGGTAATGCTGATGAAATACTGGAAGGTGCCGGGCAAACCGGAAGTGGAAAAGGAACTGGCCCGGCAGGCCGAATCCGAAAACGGGCTGAGCGGCAAAGCGGTTCAGGAATACCTGGAGGAGTGCGGTTTCAGCGTGTTTTTATTTAACGGCGTACTGTCCGGCGACTCAAAGCGCAGCCTTTTCTATCATATCGATAAGGGAAGACCCGTTCTCGTTCTGGTTTCTACGGGTACAGGGGCCAGAAAGCATTACCTGCTTATTATGGGCTACGACATTCCTCAAAATCGGGTAGTTTTTATCGACCCGGTCCGGGGCCTTATGGCGTTGCCGCACGACAGGTTTGAAAAGATGTGGGAGCCTTGTGAAAAGTTTTCTCTTTTAGCTGTTCCAAAATAGACCGTGTACTGGTAAAGTATAGTCCGGTTGCATGCAGGTTTCTCAAGCGAAACCCGTCCCGGAGGTGGATAATGCAAAAGCTGCGCGTCGTTTTTCGCGTAATTCTGGTAAGTGCGGGAGTGTTGTCGGTAACTCTCGGCGGTGCTGTCCCGGCATTTTCCGGAGCGGGGGGCGCCTCGCCTGGTCAGGAAATCAACGCCGGGGTTAATACTCCAGGCGGGAACGAACCTGTCCGCCCGATTCAGCCGAAGAAACAGTTGCTGTCTGAAGAAGAGCTGCAGGAACTGACGGAAATCTCAGCCCAGTCGAGTAACCTCGGCGACATGACCGGCGGCGACCATCACGCGGATATACATTTACATGCGGAAGAGGTAATCCTCATTATACTGGGAGTTTTACTTATAATACTGATTTTGATTATCATTTTTTAACTCCTGTCGTTTCATAATATGAAAGCCCCGGGCCAGGCGGTCAGGGGCTTTTTCAGTTATAGGATAATCCGCGTTTGGGAATCAATAGTCGTAATCGTCCATGTCCGGCATGCCCGGCCCTTTGTCCTTTTCCGGTATCTCTGCAATAAGCGCGTCGCAGGTAAGCATGAGAGTCGCAAGCGATGACGCATTCTGAAGCGCCGTCCGGACGACTTTTACCGCATCGAGGATTCCGCACTCCACCAGGTTTTCGTATTTACCCGTAAGGGCGTTGAATCCCTGGCCCTCCGCCGCGCCCTGGACGCGGTCGACGACGATGTCGCCGCTGTGGCCGGTGTTTTCCGCAATCTGGTGCAACGGCCGCTTGAGCGCACGGAGGATGATGTCTGCGCCTATTGCAGCCTCGCCGGTCAGGGCGAGCGAGTTTACGGCGCCGGCGGACCTGAGCAGGGCCGTACCGCCGCCCTCGACCACGCCTTCCTCGAGCGCGGCGCGCGTCGCCGCCGCGGCATCTTCCACAAGCGCTTTGAGTTCTTTTGTCGCGGTTTCGGTGGCTGCGCCCACGTCTATACGGGCAACTCCGCCCGCAAGTTTTGCTATCCGCTCCTGCAGCTTTTCACGGTCGTAGCTGGAGTCGCTTTCTTCGTATTCCGCTTTGAGTTGCGCGACTCTGGCGGCAACGTCGTCGGGGTTGTCGGCTCCACCAACTAATGTGCAGTTGTCCTTACTCACGGTAACGTGCTTTGCGCTGCCGAGCGCATCGAGCGTAAGGTTCTCGAGTTTCTCGCCTATGTCCTTCATAATTGCGCGCGCGCCGGTCAGGATGGCGATATCCTGCAGCATCGCCTTGCGCCGGTCGCCGAAGCCCGGCGCCTTAACCGCACATGAACGCAGAACGCCGTTAATATGGTTCATAACCAGAGCCGTCAGCGCCTCGCCTTCCACGACTTCTGCGATGATAAGCAGGGGTCTTCCAGACTCGTGCACTTTTTCGAGCAGAGGTATCAGGGGTTGCAGCGAGGAAATCTTGTCCTCGTGCACGAGGATATGGGGGTTATCCAACTCGGTAAGAAGGTTTTCCGCGTCGGTGATGAAATACGGCGACGCATAACCGCGGTCGAACTCCATGCCCTCGGCCCAGGTCCAGCTCATCTCCATGCCTTCGGTTTCTTCTATGGTGATAACGCCGTCCTTGCCGACCTTTTCAAACGCCTCAGCGACAAGGCTGCCGACGGCCGGGTTGTTGTTGGCCGCGGATGTTGCGACCGCCTTTGTATCGTCCGCACCCGTGATGGGCTTTGCCGTCTTCGTGAGATGCTCGGCAACCGCATTTGTCGCGGCGCGTATCCCTCCCGCCAGTTTCTGGGCGTCGTTGCCGGCTGCGAGGAATTTCATTCCTTCCTGAAATATGCATTCCGCCAGCACCACGGCCGTTGTAGTGCCGTCGCCCACGTCCTTCTGGGTCTTGGCGGCGACTTCTTTGAGCAGTTGGGCGCCTATGTTGGCTTCCGGCTCTTCGAAATCGATCTCCTTGGCGACCATGGCCCCGTCTTTTGTGACGGTCGGGCTTCCCCACTTTTTTTCAAGTATTACAGATCTCCCGGTGGGTCCGAGCGTGACTTTGACCGCCCGTGCAAGAGGCTCGAGTCCTCGCAGGAGCGCCTCCTGCGCCTCGCGGGAAAACTTTACTGTTTTCGGCATGACGTCTCCTTCCGGCGCCTACTTGATGATAGCGAGAATATCGTCCTCGCTCATAATCAGATACTCTTCACCTTCAATCTTGACCTCGGTGCCGGCGTAAGACGAGAACAGGATGCTGTCATTTTTCTTCACCTGAAATTCCGCGCGGCCGCCTTTTTCCAGGAGCCGGCCGTCGCCGAGCTCGATCACTTTGCCTTCACGCGGTTTTTCCTTCGCAGAATCGGGGATCACAATTCCGCCTTTTGTTACCCCATCTGCCTCGATGCGTTTGACCAGCACGTTTGCACCTAATGGACGGACTTTCATTTTCGGCCTCCCTCGTATTGAACGGACAGTGTATTGTAAAAGAATAGAAGTCGTTCGGGCCAAAGAATATACAGAATTCAAAAGCTAAAAGCAAATGAAATAAAGGCCGGCGCAGATTAAAAGAAAAGCCAGGCGTGATACCTGCTCAGGGCATTTTTGAAGATAAATTATGCCTCGAAGGTGTCTCCTCGGGCAGGTCTTTCGCATTGTTTCCTTATTTTTTTATCGGCTCAAAATAGTCGATGTCGAGTATGCTGCCCTCTCTATTTTTTTCGGGTTTCAGGACGGCCTTGACTTCCATTCCAATTGTGCATTCTTCAGGCTCGCATTTCCGTATCCAGTGAACGAGCCCGCCTGCAGCGCCTTCCATTCTTATCATGGCGACTATGGACGGCGCTTCTTTGGCTTTTTCTTCATAGTTTTCATGGCAGACGGTAAATGTGTGCACAGTCCCTTTATTCGGGACTTTAACGTTATTTCCTTCGATGTTGGAAAAGCATCGTTCGCAGTGGATTCTCGGCGGCAGGTAGACAATTCCGCAATCATTGCATCGGGCGCCTACGAATTCGCCTTTTTCCTTCAAGGTTTTGAAAAACAATTCCCCGGCGCGGCCGGCCGTATAGACGTAGTTCATGGGGATTTGTCCGCACCAGTGGGTGGCGTCGGTAGTCTTTTCGAGCCTCTCTATAAGCGCCATTTGAGCCTCCTTCGGAGTTTACAGGTATTATTTCACCGGCTTGAAGTGAATTATGTCGGTTATTGCGCCTTCGCGTTCCTCCGGTTTCTTCCAGACAGCCTTCACTTTCATCCCGATCTTGATTTTCTTCGGATCAACCTCGTCGATCATGTGCAGAATACCCATTCCCGGTGATGCGCCGTCAATCTCGATAATGGCAGGCGTGTAGGGGCGCTCGCCGCCTTCTATATCCAGTCTTCCCGCCTTCCAGTCCACGTGGCTGATGCAGAACGTGTTGATGACGCCGGAGTCTTTGACGAAGATCCATTCGTCAGTCGGCCTCCAGCAGAGCTCGCAGAACATCCGCGGCGGAAGCATGATTCTGTCGCATTTCCTGCAGCGTCTCGCTATGATTCTTCCGTTTTTCAACTCCGCAAGGTATCTTGCGATAGCCGGGCCGTTGTCCCAGGCGTAATGGAGCTTTGGCTCCCATTCGCTGGTGATGACATTCTTCTCCAAAAGGTCATTCCGCCTCAGCGGAGTGACGGTCTTCTCAACCATTTCCCTTGTAATCCGCTTGTTGATGATGGCCATATAATTTCTCCCCGGTTATTTTCTCATTACTACGACGGTTCCGACCTGCATCAGGTCTCCCCACGCCTGGGCTACGCCGCATTCGGGTGTGCCCGGCACCTGCCTTTTGCCGGCTTCGCCCCTCAACTGCCAGAAAATCTCGGCGCATTTCATGAGGCCGGCGGCGGCGATGGGGTTACCTACTCCCAGAAGTCCGCCGGAAGGACAGACGGGCAGGTTACCGTCGCGCTGAGTAACACCGTCAAGAAGCATTTTCACCGAGCCGCCTCTCGGGCAGAGCTGGAGGCCTTCAACATGGTGCAGTTCCTTGTAGGTGAACGGATCGTAAGGCTCGGCAATGTGGATTTCTTTGGATGGCTCCTTAATGCCCGCCATTTCGTATGCCTTTCGCGCGGCGACTTCCACGTAATCCGGATAATAAAGATCCCTGGTGCACCAGTAAGCCGTGTCAAGTGTCCAGCCGACACCGTCTATCCAGATCGGCTTTTCCGTAACACGCCGGGCGACGGGTTCCGCGGCAAGGACAAGGGCGACCGCTCCATCGCTCGTCGGGCTTACATCAAACCTGTTGACGGGCCACGCCATTACCTCGGAATTGAGGACGTCATCAACGGTGATTTCGGCCGCCAGTTGAGCGGACGGGTGGTCGAGCGCGTTTTTCTTGTTCTTTACCGCGACCTGGGCGATTTCTTCCTTCTTATAGCCGTGGGCGTTCATGAACCGGTTCATCTCGATTGAAAATATCCAGAGAAGCGTGGGCATGAGCGGCTGTTCAGTAGTGTGGTCGAAGATAGTTACAAACGCGCCGGCAGGATGCGGGAAAGCGCTGGACATCTTTTCTTCGGCGACAACAAGACATGTATCGAACATTCCCGATGCGACGTGTTGCCAGCCGTGAATAATGCTCATAACTCCGGTGCCGCCTCCGACGTAGTTGCGCATGACAGGTTTGCGCCAGCCGCCGCTGCCGTCCGAGAGCATTTCGGATTTCATGTGAAATCCATCGAAGGCGTCGGGCGCGGTGCCGATCGAGACGCTGTCTATCTGCGAGATGTTCATGCCGCATGAATCGAGCGCCATTCTGGATGCCTGGAACGCAAGCTCTCCAGGAGTTTCCTGGGCGAAACGCGCAAACTTGGTAATTCCGGCGCCGACTACCGCTACTCTTCTATATCCCATTTTAGCCTCCCCGGGGTTTGCTAAATTCCTAGTCTCTGGACAGGATGGCTACTGCACCCGTTGTCGTGGGAACTCCCCGCCATCCGGCAGCAAGGCCTGTGCGCACGTCTTTCAACTGGTTGGCGCCCGCTTCTCCTCGCAGTTGAAGGACTACTTCGAGTACTTTTTGCCCACCGTCAAGGTCAAACGTGGCGCCGCTGCCGAGATTTGCGCCGGAAGCGTTTACGGGGAAATCGCCCGTCATCTCGGTGAAGCCGGTTTCCATCAGTTTCCCCGATTCTCCCTTTCCGCAAAGGCGCAGCGCCTCGAGATGCTGCAGTTCTTTGAATGAATATTCATCGTTGATTTCGGCGAAGTTTATTTCCTTTCGCGGCGTACGTATATCGGCCATTTTATAGGCCATGTCGCCTGCAAGGCGGAAATATGGAGCACTCTCCCAATCTCGTGTTTCGAGCGAGTATGCCTCGGTGGCCCAGCCTACTCCTTTTATCCATATCGCATCTTTTCCCAAAGCTTTTACTTTTTCTTCAGTAGCAATAACGCATACTACGGCACCATCGGCATATTGCGCTATATCGAGTTTTCCGAGAGGTTCACTTCTCATCTCGGCACGCATGACATCTTCCAGCTCGAGGTTGGCGCCGTGAGCAGCCCTCGGGTTATTCAGGGCGTTCCTTCTGTTTTTCACAACCACCCGGGCGCACTGCTCGCGCGTGTTGCCTGTGCAGTGCAGGAATCTGGTCATCTCCATCGCCGCGATAGCGTGAGGACTTTCTCTCAACGGTCGCCAGGTAAATGGACAGGCAGCGAAAGTGCGGAGATCTCCCTTGGTCAGCATATTGGATGCCTTACTCAATCCCTGCACGACCGCAATATCGCAGAATCCGGTGAGGATGATCATGTAAGCGTTGGCGAGGGACTGGATGAAGTCGCCTGGCACGGTGTGGATTGGCTTCAGCACTGCACCGAGCTGGTCGGGCGAATATTCGTCCGAGATGCTGTAGCCTTCGACGAAATCCTCGGCTGTGGCGACGAACGCGCCAACATCCCCGGGCTCGACGCCGGCATCAAGATAGGCTTTTACAGCCGCCTCGTAGGTCAATTCCCTGTATGATACGTCGGGCGTCGTCGCCCTGAATCCCGTTGTTCCGATTCCTACTATGCCGACTCTTTTATCCATCGTACCCTCCGCACATGGTCGATTAGTTGCAGGATTTGATTTTGAAAAGTAGAAAAAACATTACACATTAGTCCACTCGGTGCCAAGACTTTCTGGGGAAGACGATTTTCAAAATGCCTGGACGCATTTGCGGGATATATCCGCGGATTATGAGCGGCTAATTTAGCAAAATCCGCGCACGGGCGCAAGGATTTTCATCGCAATAGGGTTAAAAATCACGAGAAACGTTACCAAAACCAGTTTTTCGTCACAAACGCCTGATGCGTATGATGCAAAATCACAGTTGCAAATCCAGCGATTATCCATTATAATATCACATCAAAGGCGCCGCGAAGGAGGTAGGATGTCTGAGCAAGCCGATGCTCCAGAAACCAGAAACGGCGAAACGCAAAAGCAGAAAAAAAATGACTCGGATTACCCCGACGCCGGTAAGCGTAAAGACGGTGCTCGGAGACTTGACTTTAATGCAGGAGTGCCCAAGTCAATCAAGCCTTTCTTAATGCTTGTGACAATGTCAGTTATAGCATTGATTGTGCTGGCGTTGATACTGGTTAAAATGAATTAGCGGCCTGATTTCTATGGTAAAGCCGGGCATCGCCGGAATCAGCCGCCTACAGGGAAAAAAAGGGAACTTTTTCACCCTGTGCGTGTGGAAAAACGGGGAGAGAAGATAATTCTATTCCTCTATTCGCAGGAGGGCTTTATGTCACGCCGAACAATTATTATTATCGTCGTACTCTTGGTTGGCCTGCAGGTTGCGCTTGCGGGCTCGAAACTGTCTGGACTTAAAAAGCGCCTGGCAGTTTCCCTTGGCGTAATTATGGGGAAAAAGGCGAGTCCTGACGTCAAGTCTGCCGCGTGCAAGAAAATCGCCGCAATCGTTACCGAGCTGGGTGAACTAAACGACCTGAAAGCCGTGAAGCTGATGTTCTCATGCTTCCCGAATGCTGACACGGTAGAAGTGTTTGAAGCGTTCAAGGCCGCGCTCCCGCCCCTGAAGGACAAGGCCGATATCCGCCCCTACCTTGTCAAGCAGATGACGTCCAAGCGCACACCGTGGGAAATTCGCTGCGTCCTGATCGAGATCTATAAAGAAGACGAGGGCCAGGACGTTTTCGACGCCCTTATAATCCTTATGAAGGACAGATCCGAAAAGGTTCAGCGCGACGCGATCAATGCCCTCAAGGACCGCGACGAAACGCGCGCCGTTGGACCGCTCATCGACTTTTACACCGAGCTGAACGAAAAGGACAAGGAAGGCCTTATCTGGATACTTATCCGCGAAGCGCTGCATGCCCTTACCGGCCACGACGAGGCCGATCCCGCCAACTGGAAACAATGGTGGGATGCGGTCAGAGAGGGCTTCAATCAGGATGAAGAACGCGGTGAATCCGGGGGCTCAACCAGCCGCACCTCTGCCGCGGAAAAAAAGAAGCTGCCGAAATTCTTCGGGACCGAAATCCGCTCGAAGCGCATCATGTTCCTGATCGACTGCTCGGGCAGCATGGTTGCCAAGGACCCGAAGAAGAAACGCGACGATGCAGCGGTACAGCCCAAGCCTGGCCAGCCGAGGCCGCAGTCTGGAAGCAATCCGTTCGGCGGCGACCCGTCCCTTCCGCTGGACCGCATGAGGATAAAGCGCGTCCAGAAAGAGCTCAGGCAGTGTATTGAAAGCCTCGAGCCGAACGTGAAATTCAACATCATTGCATTCTCCACCGGTGCGGCCGCATGGAAAGAAAAGCTCATGCCCGCGACCGCCAGAAACAAGATTGACTCGTGCACCTGGGTCGACAAGTTCTCGCCGATGGGCTGCACCTCGACCGACGTGGCGCTCCGGAAGGCTTTCGAGGACAAGGAATTCGACCACCTGTTCCTGCTCTCCGACGGCCACCCGTTCCGGCAGGGCGACCTGCCGCTCGAGCCGATTTACGAGTTCGTAAATAACGCCAACAAGCAGCGCAAGGTGAAAATCTTTACCTACGGTTTCGTGACGCCCGACAGTTATGCAAACGACGCCTTTCTGCGCAAGCTCTCGGGTGACTGGGGCGGCACATTTACGGACATACCCTAAGAAGTACCGAGTACCGGGTACCGGGTTTTGAGTTTCGAGTAAATATGTTGACAGGAGGACAAGGGAGCATTACCTTGTCCTCCTGCTTATTTAACTCAACTGACGGGACGGGGAAGAGCGATGGCGCGGAAATTCGTGGTTGCAACATGGAACGTCAACTCTATCCGCGCACGGATTGGCCCCGTTATTGCCTGGCTGAAAAAGCGCAGGCCCGACGTCCTGTGCATGCAGGAAACAAAAGTCATAGACGAGTTTTTCCCCGTCGAGCCGTTTACTGAAATCGGCTACAACGTGGTTTTCCGTGGACAGAAAGCCTATAACGGCGTTGCCATGGTCAGTCTTGAAAAGCCGAAGAAAGTATCATACGGGCTGGACGTCGGGAAGGAGCCCGACAAATCGCGCCTGATCCGCGCCAGTATCGCCGGCGTTAATATTGTGAATACGTATATTCCACAGGGCCGGGATATTGAGACAGAGCACTATAAATACAAGCTGAGATGGTTCGCCCGCCTGAAAAGGTTCTTTACAAAACACTATACCACTCGGAAGAGACTGATCTGGCTCGGCGATCTGAACATCGCTCCGGCGCCGATCGACGTTTATAAGCCCGAAGAGAAGACAGACCACGTCTGCTACCACGAAGGCGTGCAGGTGGCCTTCAGGAAGGCGTTTGATTGGGGGTTTGTGGACGTCTTCAGGAAGCATCGCCCGGAGCCGGAGCTTTACAGCTTCTACGATTACCGCATCGGGCGCAGCGGAATCAGGCGCAAGATGGGCTGGCGCGTCGACCACATCCTCGCCACAAAAACGCTTGCGAAAAAGTCCGTAAACGCGGGCATTGACATGAAACCCCGCCTCGGCCCGAGACCGTCCGACCACACCGTAATGTTCGCGGAATTTAGAATCTGATTAAATGGAAAAGGCGGGTAAATCATTATGCTCTATGGGTTTTACAGATTCTGCAAGAACACGCCGAAGTCGTGAAGTGTCTTATGCCGACCACAATGCTCTCTTTACGGTCTGCCCTCTGATAAATCAATTTGAACAGTTCTTCCTCGTTGTTTTCAAGATACCTTCGCAATGCATAGGCGCATAAGTCGGCAATTTGGACCATGCTTGTCAGTTGGCTGTCAACGAACAGCGGTGTTTCAATAATGTTTTTTAACCTTGTCCATAATGTGCCTTTGTGATGGAACTTTTTCATCAGGTTCGTGTGTTTCCTGGCAACGGTTTCATTGTTGTCATGGATAATCAGTCCGAAATTCTTGTCTTTGACGCTTGGTGGCGTAGTAATTTCAAGGTACTGTTCAAAGCGCGAGACAACCTGTTCGAATGCCTGTTCATCTACGGATTGAGCGGTACGGACGGGATCGAAAAATATCTTATCCACACATTCTGCAAAGAGTCTCGCAAAACCCCAATGTGATACGCATTTAGCTACATCCGCAATGAAATCCTTTCTATCTTTATGGCTCAAATGTATGTAGTCTTCTGTCTTTCTATAATTCTTGCGTGTTTGTCTGTATAGCTTGGAATTACCTGACTTTTGAAGTCTAAGCAATTCGCGCTTCCTCAGCATTTCGACTTCATACCTGCGTTGTCGATGATCAAGTGAATTGAAATCTGGAACTTTTACTTGTTCAGGGTATTTTCTGAGTATCCAGGCAACGTGTATTTCAACATCCGATAGATTGTATTTTTGTTTTACAAGACTGATATCATTATCACACGTTTTCCAATGCCATACAGGTATTGATAGGCCGGCAAGGACGTAATGAGGCGTATTGCCTGGAACATCGGGTGTGCCTGATTCGTCGAGGTAGCACAAGTACATGGGTTTAATCAACAGGATGTGTAAAAAAAAGCGACTGGGGTTAGGACTAATAGTCCCACTATAAGACGCATAGCGACTCATCCCAGACGCTCAATCTATATTAAGGCCAATTATTAGATATGTCAAGGAAAAATTTAATTGCATTGTGATGCCTCAGTTGTAGGGGCGACCCGGCGGGTCGCCCTATGGTATATTATTGGGCGGGCCGTCGGGCGTCAGCCGGAGAATATTTCCCCGAGCACAGCGTGCGCGTTGATTTCCTTTTCCTTGGCGACGCGCAGGTGGTTAATCATCGCCGCCGCCCGCTCGTCGGAAATGAAGGCGCCCTCCGGGAACGGAAGCATTTCGGCAATCTCGGCAAGTGCGCGGCTGGACGCCGTGTAATCTTCCACAAGTTTCCTGCCGGCGTCGTCGTCCCCGAGTACTCCCGAATAAGCCTTGACGTATTCCAGCGCGTGTGCCCGTGCCTCGGCGTAGTAATGCGCGCAATAGGCCAGGCCGAACTGGTCGATGTCGTCGCGCTTTCCACGCATTGCTTTTATCCAGAGATCATAGGCGGCAATACCGTTCGCATACTTGCCGTCGGAATGCACCCAGTCTCTGCCTTCGAGGTGTTCCCACGCCGCTTTGAAGCTTTCCCGCACCGCAGCTTCGTTATCGAAATCAGGATTTTTCCCGCCGACGACAAGCACGGACATCAGGCCGAGCTTGTTGGTCCCGATCTCTTTATAAGGTATTTCAATCTGGTCTATTTTGCCGGGCTCTGTATGAGCGCTGGCAATAAACTTCTGCATGCCGTCATCGCTTCCTATTACCAGGCCGAATTTGAGCACGTCTCCGGGCGCGTAGAGGAGAGCGGGAATGTCTCTATCAATGGAGTCCCGAAGCGCGGCGATGGCGTCGTTTTTCTTCCGCTCGAAACCCGGCTCGTTGGGCCAGCCGTGGAAGAACTCGCCGTTGAAACCGCAACGCGTAAGAGCCGGTGGGAAAAGCACCGGCCACGCCGTCATCTGCGGACCGGAAGGGCAGGCAATCTCATGCATCGTGATGCGAAACGCGTATGCGCTCCGGCCGGGCACCTCGTACGGCTCGAAGCCTCCGCCCAGGTAATTCAGGATGTCGGTCAGCGCGCCTGAGAAACTGTCCCAGGAAAGACCCATCGACACCTTATCCAAAATCTTGCGCGCCATTTCTCCTCCGGTAAGCAATCAGTATTCAATGATATCGTCAAGCCGTGTTATGGATACGATCAGGTCACGGCGTACTTTCACCCGCTCACGGTTGACCTTGACCCCGATTTTGCGGGAGTCGATAAGGTATACGTCTTTTGACGTGGGAGTGCTCGAAAGGTCGTGCACGTCCACTTTTTCGAGCGTCAGAAACGAATCGTCCACGTCCACGAGGTGCCCGATGTACAGGAGCGGCGTTGCGGTATCCAGCACGATGTTCTGGTTATGGAACTCTTCAAATTCCTTGGGCACCGGGCACATTTCATCCTCCATCAATACATAAACAACCGCTTGATGTCCCAGAAAGTCGTGAAAACAAGCAGGGAAAGAATAAGGATGAGCCCGACCCATGCCGCGGCGTTCTGGTACTTGAGCGGCACGGGGCGGCGGATGATTTTCTCTATAAGTATTATCATGAGGTGGCCGCCGTCCAGTAGCGGTATGGGAAGCAGGTTCACGATTGCAAGGTTGATGCAGATAAGGCCCAGGATGTACAGGTACTTTCCGATGCCGTACTGCGTGATAAGGTACATTATATTCAGGATTCCGACGGGGCCCGCGAGGTTTTTTGCCTCGACCGTGCCGGTGAAAAGCGAGCGCAGTATCAGAAAGATGCGCTTGCCCCACAACCAGGTGCGGTTCACGCCGAGGACGCATGCTTCCCACGGTCCGCGGGTGAGAGTAAACATTTTCGGTTCAAAGAACACGCCGATCGTGCCGTCCTTCGGCCGCCGCGGCGTGATGTTGATTGTCTTCTTCTCATCCGATTCGGCGTCCAGGTAGGTAAGCTTGATCGACTCGCCTTTGGAATTCTGAATGGCAATCATGGCGTCGATAAAACCCTTCAGAGGCACGCTGCCTATGGCCAGGAGCGTGTCGCCTGCGGCAATGCCTTTTTCCTCAATCGCGCTGCCGGGCTCGATGCGGCCGACCACGACGCCCAGTTCAGGCGGCGATGTTTCAATCGCCAGGTTAGGGAGGTAGTCATTCTTGAACCTGTTCGCATCGATATTCACCGAACTTTCGATACCATGCAACCTGACCTTGAACTCCAGGTTTCCCCCTGCTGCCTTTATCACATGTTCCAGGCCGGACCTGGAAAAGAGCTTGTGGGTTTTCTGCCCGCCGTCGGCGTCGGTGACCGTCACTTCGGTTATGACGGCGCCTTTCGGAAAGGAAGTCACGATTTCCTGTTTCGCGGAAACGCGGTGGGCAAAGACGGTCAACTGCCCGCCCTGAGTAAAACCCAGTTGCCAGTCCTTCCTGCCGGATGGGCGCTCAATGGGTATTCTTATCTGTTCTTTAATGCCGTCGCGGCGCCTGATTTGAAATACACCCGTCTGGCCTGCGCGGTCCTTTATCGCCAATGCAAGCGATTCTACGTCGGATACCGGAGTGGTCTCGTTTCCGAATGTAACTGACTCGATGGTGGAGCCCAATTGCATCCCGCTTTTTGCGGCCGGGCTCCCCTTGATGAACTTCCCGGCCTTGAGGCTTTGCACCGGTGTCAGGCCCACCTGGAATCCCTGCGGCCCCGGTTCGGGCTCCATTGTAAACGACATTCTCTTCCTGCCGCCGCCGGGGAGAAGGCGTTCAACCGTCAGCGTCACGTTGCTGTCCGAAGGAAGGAGTTTTATTTCCGTTACTATTTCGCTGAATTCCCGATAAGGTTTTCCATTAACGGCGACGATTTCATCGCCGGATTCCATACCCGCGACCCAGGCCGGCCCGGGAACCGCCTTCACACGTCCGTCAGGACCGACGACCGGAATGGTGGAAAGCACATGCCCGATTTCAGGGCTGACGAAATCAACGCCAACCATAAACGCTGCGATAAAAAATACGAAAGCAAAAACCACGTTCATGAATGCGCCGGCCACCAGTATGGTTGAGCGCGCCCAGGCGGGCTTTGAGGTGAAGTCACGCGGGTCCGTCGAACCGCCGGTTTCGGCCTCCTCGCTGCCGGGTTCACCCGCCATGTGTACGAAGCCGCCGAGCGGCAGAAGCCCGACGCCGTACTCCGTCTCGCCGATCTGCACGGAAAACAGCTTCATCTCCCATTTGAAGCCGGGGAAGTGGAATTTGGGTCCGATCCACAGGAACCTGTATTCTCCTGCGGGAATTTCGATTGTGGGGCAGAAACCCAGATAGAAACGGTGAACGCGTACGCCGGTCGCCTTGGCGGCGACGAAGTGGCCCAGCTCGTGGACGAAAATTATCGCGCCGAAACCGACGATAACGAGCAGTATCTTGAAAAAGACCTCGAACGAAAATGCAAGCGTTATTACGGCCACAAAAAGAAGCACAAAAATAATATTACGAACTAACGGGCTGCGATCCATTCAGCAATCTCCTTTCGCGCCCACGCATCTGCCGCACGGACGCTTTCTCCCGTGGCCGGCTCAACCTTATGGATTTCAAGCACGTGCGCGACCCCGGAAGTAATTGCGGTAAACTTCAATTCTCCCTTCAGAAAAGCCTGTACGGCGACCTCGTTTGCGGCGTTGAAGGCGGCGCCGGAGGTCCCGCCTTCGGCGATCACCCGGCCGGCAAGGTCGACTGCGGGGAACCGGCTTCTGTCAACCTGTTCAAATTCAAGCTTCCCGACATCGGCAAGGTCAAGCGGTCTGCCGGGGAGTGGGCAGCGCCGCGGATAGGTTAGCGCGTATTGTATGGGCAGCTTCATGTCGGGCCAGCCCATCTGGGCCACGACCGACCCGTCGACGAACTCGACCATGCCGTGGATAATGGACTGGGGATGTATGAGAACATCGATTTTTTCTACAGGCAGTCCGAAGAACCAGTGCGCCTCGATTATTTCGAGCGCCTTGTTCATCAGGGTGGCGGAATCTATGCTTATTTTCCGACCCATAGGCCACGTCGGGTGATTGAGCGCTTCCGTGACCGTTACATTTTCCAGGTCGGTCCGCGTGCGGAACGGCCCGCCGCTCGCGGTAAGAATAATCCGGGTAACTTCCTCGTGTCTCCCTGCAAGCATGGCCTGGAGCACGGCGGAATGCTCGCTGTCGATCGGGATCAGGTCGCCGCCTGTCTTTTCCTTGATGCTGAAAAGCAGCTCACCGGCGGCAACGAGCGACTCCTTGTTCGCCAGCGCAAGTACTTTGCCGGCAAGGAGCGTGGCTTCGCTGGCGTCGAGGCCGCGGACGCCGGAAAACGCGTTTATTACAACGTCGACGCCGGAGTCGAAGGCTGCGGAAATAAAATCATCCGGCTCGACGATACGCGTTTCGTCCGGAACTTTACCGTCGAGGGAGTTCCGCGCGGCGTCGTCGGCAAGGGTCAGAACCGATGGCTTGAATTCGCGGGCCTGCGCGGCGATAACGTCGGCATTCGAGCCGGCACAAAGGGCTGTCACTTCGACGTCCGCCGCGAGGTTTTTCGCTACCTCGCAGGCGTTACGTCCAATCGAGCCGGTCGATCCCAGTATGGCGATTTTTTTCTTCATGCTTTCCCGGAAACGTACTTACACTCTTTCCCTGTTTTTCGCCTTCCCCAAAATGCATTTTAACCGCGGGTCTCCGTAATGTCAACTGATAACGATTGACAGGCGGGGGGGGGCTTACTTCCGTTTTTCCGTATGTATCCCGTGGAGTTCGGAAAGGGAATCACTGCCGCGGATGGAGTCGCGGAGGAGTGAGTCGCACTTTTCGGATACGTCGTTCGAGCCGACATGCCCCGCCCCCTCCACGAGAAGCAGGTATTTCGGCTTTTTCGCAGCCTCGTAAAGCCGTTTTCCGCACTCGGCCGGCACAAGCCGGTCCGCAGTTCCATGCACGATAATTACCGGGCGGGGGGAGATCTTCGCAATGTTTTCAAGCGGGCTGTCATGTTCGATGTCAACCCCGAAGTCGAGCCATGCAAGAGCCCTTACGAAGAAAACGCTATACGACCGCACAAACGAAGGCGCATTTCTCATAAAGTCGCGGACCATGTCTGCAAAACCCGTTATTGGGGAATCGATGATAACGATATCAATTTCTTTCATTTTTGCCGCGGCGCGGACCACAGCGGCCGTGCCGGCTGAAAAACCCCAGCAGACGACACGCCTGGCTGATTCGGTCTTGTTTTTCTTCAAATACCGGACCGCCGCGCGGATGTCCTCGATTTCCCTGTAACCCAGCGACACGGACCAGCCGCCGGAGTCGCCGTGCCCGCGAGAATCGTAAACCAGCACGTTGGCGCCCGCACCCCACGCCGCAGCGACCCAGGGCAGGGCATTACCTTTATTCGCGCCTATGCCGTGGGTGATTATCACTGTTGTTTTACTCCCGCCCGCAGCGGGAACAAACCAGGCCGAAAGCGAAACGTTATCGCGGGTTGTCAATATAACATTTTCAAATTCAGCACCGCATTCGGACAAAGGCGTTACACGGCTCCTGAATTTTGCGCGATGGAAGTGCGACATATAGATGAACGCAGGCAGAAAAATAACGATGAAAACAAGTGCGCTCGCCGCAATCCGAACCGCAACTTCCGGTCTGCCGGCAGTCGCTTCAGCCGATCGCCGCCACAAGATGCGGACCAGCCCGTTTATAATCAGCCGTACGCCCAGAAAAATCAGGAATATCCCGTGCACGCCCCAGAGCAGCACGGGCAGGCTGACGATACGGAACGTCATGTCCATGCTGCCGATTGAAAACGGCAGCGGGAAAAGGAGCATGTAGAGAAAGCACGCCGCGGCAATTATTCCGGCAATTGAAACGTCCCTGTAAATCGGTCGGCCGGTAAATTGTCGATAAATGTAATATGCAAACGGCAGGACCAGGAAAAACCTTTCGAAACGGTTGGGAATCCAGAAAGAAAGCAGAAGGATAAGGCAAAGGCCGCCCACAGCCGTTGATATGGCGACGATGAACAGGCGACGCCGGCCGGGTGCGGCTTTTGAGCCGGCACCCGCTGACTTGTTCCCGGGTTGCGGTTCAGCGTGACTCTGACTTGCGCTGGTTTTATTCACAAAGGCATTATAGAAAAAACTCATGCTTTATGCAATGGGTGTTGATTTCAGCCGTGATTTTCTGCTTGCGAATCTTTGCATAATTATTTATAATTCCAATTCCTCCCCGGGATAGTGCTCCCTCAACTGAGGCAGGTGGCTTTAGTTATGTTAAAGAATAACCGGTATTTCGGCCGCCTTTTCAGGCGCCGTATCATATTCTCTTTGCTGCTTGCCAGCGCTGTGGCATTGTCCCTGGCCGCGGGATGCAAAAAAGCAACGCCGAAACAGACTGTCGAGAAACCCAAGAAAGTTGCGGTTCAAGTACTCGAGCCTTCGCTGATTGAAGACCGCATCACCCTTCCCGGTGAAGTTGTCGCTCTCAGAAGCGTTTTCCTGGCCGCAGAGTCCCCGGGCAGAGTCGAGTGGATAAAAACCCGCGGCGACGGCTCGACGATTGAAGGCAGCGACGTCGCCAAAGGCGAAGAACTGGTAAGAATCGACGCCCGTCTTTCAGCCGCCCTGCTGAAACAGGCCCAGGCAGGTCTTGAACTTGCCAATGCAGGTTACCACGTGCAGGCAAAGCTCGCCCTGGAACTTGCTAATCAGGGGCTTGTCCAGGCCGCGGCCGCGTATGAACTGGCAAACGCAACGTATGCGCGAAAAGCAGCGCTTGAAGACATGGGCAGCGCGTCGACGCAGGATCTTGACCGCGCCCGGATGAGCTGGATTCAGTCGCGCTCCGCATACGAGTCGGCTTTGCTGGGTTTCCAGGCCGCGCAAGCCGGCCACGAAGCCGCCCGCCTGCTCCTCGTTCAGGCCGGGTCCGCCCTTACGGCCGCCGAGCTGGCGCACGAAAAAGCGACGATAACAAGCCCGTTCGCCGGTGTGGTGGCCGACGTCCCGGTTGAGATCGGCGCTTATCTTTCGTCCGGGAAAAGGGTCGTGCATTTGATCTCCATCGACAGGGTTAAAGTCATCGTCCAGGTGCCTGAGAGCGACATCGGCCGGGTTACCCCCGAAGAGCCGCTCCTTGTCAGGATACCGGCGCTAAAATCGCTGGCGATAAACGGCAGCATAACCCGCATGCCGGACACGGCCGACCAGATGACCCGTACTTTTCCCGTCGAGATCACGATTGAAAACCCGGGCCGGCTCATCAAGCCGGGGATGATTGCGAAGGTGGATTTCGTACTGGAAAGAGTTACAGATGCAATTGTTGTTCCGATCAACGCGATCCTGCCGGTGGGGGAAGACTATTTTGTATTCGTGGCCAAAAGAGATGATTCAGGGGATAACGCGAGAGAAACCTTCCGCGCCCGGCGGCGCAAGGTATCGCTCGGGATTATGCGCGAAGAAACGTTCCAGATCAAGAAGGGTCTCGAGGCCGGTGACCTGCTGATAGTGAAGGGGCAGCAAAGCGTCATTGAAGGCCAGGAACTGGAAATCCTAGAGGGCCTTCCCGGGACGGGCCCGGGCAAGGCAGAGTCTGCCCCATGATACTCACCGACGTCTCCATCAAGAACCGGACGACGGTTTTTGTTCTCGTAATCGCGCTTGCCATCGGCGGCGTTTTCAGCTACATCTTCATCCCCCGCGAAGCGTTCCCGGAAATCAAGATTCCATTCATCAACGTGGTTACCACCTACCGCGAGGCGCCGCCGACCGATATCGAAAGCCTTATCACGAACCAGATAGAAAAAGAGCTGAAAGACCTCGCAGACATCGAGGAGTTGACCTCAATCTCGGCGCAGGGGATGAGCGTCGTTAACATCCAGTTCGACCCGAGCGTCGACGTCGACGAGGCTTACCGAAAAGTAAAGGACAGGGTCGAGCGGACCAAGCTTCCGCAGGATGCGGACGACCCAGTGGTCAGCGAGCTGAACCTGACCGAGCTTCCGATAATAATCATCACGGTCTCCGGCGACGCGCCCCATGAAATTCTGAAAGGGGCGGCCGAGGAAATAAGCGATATCATCGAAGCGGAAATACCCGGCATCCTCGACGTAAAGATGTTCGGCGACCGCGAGCCTGAGATTCGCGTGGAGGTCGACCCCTACAAAACCGCGATCCACAACGTAACCATCCCGGAGGTGATTGCCCGGCTAATCGGGGAAAACACCAACGTTTCCGCGGGGGTGGTGCGCACGCCCGAGACCCACTTCGGGCTGCGCATCGCCGGCGAGTTCACCAGCCCCGAAGAGATAAAAACCCTCGTTATCGCGGAGCGGGGCGGAAAGCCGATATACCTGCGCGACCTTGCGCGTATCGTGCCGGGTTACAAGGACGTGACGAGTTATTCCCGCCACAATGGAAAGCCGGCTATTTCACTTCTTGTCCAGAAGCGGACCGGCGCCAACGTCATATTCGTTGCAGACGCCGTCAAATACGTCGTCGATGAGGCGAAAAAAGATCCGCGCCTCATGGCCGCCGGCATCGAAATCAACACTACGAACGACCAGTCCCATTATATCAAGATTCTCGTCGCCGACCTGGAAAACAACATCCTTACCGGCTTCATACTTGTCCTCGTCGTGCTGTTCATTTTCATGGGCTACCGGGGCGCAATTTTCGTGGCGATTGCCATGCCGTTTTCGATGATGCTTACATTTCTCGTCCTGTACTCCACCGGCTATACGATGAACATGATAGTGCTGTTCTCGCTGATACTTGCCATCGGCATGCTGGTGGACAACGCGATCGTCATCGTCGAGAACATCTACCGGCACATGCAGGACGGAGAGCAGTCTTTTACCGCCGCCGTCAAAGGGACGGCCGAAGTCGCATGGCCCGTGATTACCTCGACCCTTACCACGGTCTGCGCTTTTCTTCCGCTGATGTTCTGGCCCGGAATAATGGGCAAATTCATGGGTTTTCTTCCAAGGACCGTTATCACCGTGCTGCTTTCCTCCCTGTTCGTCGCGCTGGTCATCAATCCGACTTTCTGCGCCGTCTTCATGCGCGTAAAACGCATCCCCGATTCCGGGGGAGAGGGCAGGAAAGCACGCATGAGATGGCGCAACAGTTTTTTCGTCCGCGGATACGAAGGCTTCGTGCGGTTATCCCTGCGTCACCGCGCTGCAACCATGTTTGTCGCGGTGGTGTGTCTTGCCCTGACCATTTTTCTTTATTTGTCATTCGGGCAAGGCCTTGAGTTCTTCCCCAAGGACGACCCCCAAATGGCGGCCGTATCAGTAAAAGGTCCCGAAGGAATGTCTCTGGAGGAGTCAAACAGAATAGCTGGCGAAATCGAGGCAGACCTCGAATCGTATATGGTAGACGGCAAACTCGAAAATTACGTCTGCAACGTCGGAAGCCGAAGCGCAGGCGCCATGTCACTCTTCGCCGGCGCGTCGAACCCGAGCGAATCGTCGATACAGCTCGAGTTCCTCGATTATGCCGACCGGATAGGCTGGAAGTCAGCGGACGTAATAACCGAGATGCGCGATAAGTTCGACCGTTACCCGGAAGCGAAGGTTAAAGTCGACCGCCAGCAGCACGGACCACCGTCCGGCGCGCCCGTCACCGTGGAAATCGCGGCCCGGAAAAAGCCGTCGCTCGGTTTCATCAGGGATGAGGAGGAAGAATACCGCCGGCTCGGAGAAGTGGCCCGCAAGGCAAGGAGGATCGTGGAAAACGTCCCCGGCGCCGTAGACGTGGACGACGATTACGTCACCGGCGTGCCCGAATTCCATATCAGGGTCGACCGCACACGCGCAGTCCTTGACAAGCTGAACACGAGGATCGTCGGCGAGGCGGTTAAGGCGACGTACTTCGGGAAAAAGGCCAGCACGTTCCGCACGGGTGAAGACGAATACGACATAACCGTAATAGTGCAGGAGGAGGACCGCCGAAAGCTCGCCACACTGAAGAATCTCTATATCCCGAACATGGCCGGGGCGCGCATCCCGATTCCGAACACATCCAGAATAGTTTACGCCGGCGGTCCGGGCGCCATCCGCCACAAAGACCACAAGAGGACGATTACCGTAAAAAGCGACATCCTTCCGGGCGAGAACGCCCACGCGGTCCGCGGGCGGGCCGTGAAAGCTCTGGAAGATTTTGTCCAGAAGCATAAAACCGATTACCAGGTAACGTTCACGGGAGAGCAGAAGGAGCAGGACAAGGCGCGTGCATTCCTCGGCAAGGCATTCGTAATAGCGCTGTTTCTTATCATGATGGTCCTTATCACGCAGTTCAACTCCATCGCCCAGCCGCTGATAATAATCTCGTCCGTTATTCTCTCCCTTTGCGGCGTCTTTCTTGGCCTGCTTGTTTTCGGCAAGCCGTTCGGCGTCATAATGACCGGCGTCGGCGTAATCTCACTGGCCGGCGTCGTGGTCAACAACGCCATTGTGCTCATCGACTGTATAAACCAAAACCGTAAGAAAGGCATGAACCTGCACGAGGCGGTAGTTGAAGGCGGGAAAATCCGTCTGCGCCCGGTTCTGCTTACCGCGATAACGACGATACTCGGCCTTCTGCCCATGGCCGCGGGCTTTTCCATGGATTTCAGGAATATGCACTTCAACACCCGACCGGAAACCGCCCAGTTCTGGGGGTCGATGGCATCTGCGGTCGTAATGGGCCTTGCGGCCGCGACCTTTCTGACCCTTATCGTAGTGCCCGCGCTCTATACGCTTCTCACGCGTGAAAAACTGGTCTGTCCGGCTCCGGGCGTTTCGACGTTGCCGGGCGAACCTGAATATCGGGGTGTTGAGATACCCGGGTATGATTTGACCGAAAACGGCTCTGAAGAGCAGACCGAAGAAACCGGTGACGCTCCCGCGCCGGATGAAAGCGAATCTTCACCACATGTGCAAATCGACGATGGAGAAACCGGCGCTGAATCGGATGAATCCTCCCCGCCGGCTTCAGAAGAGACCGAGGATTCCATGACAGACCCCGAAGAGGGAAATGACAATTCTGACGACGGTAAACTTGATTTTTAGCTCCTGTATATGATATAATGTAACATACGCCGCGAAGCCGCGGGTATGCCCTTCTGACAATCCGGGCACAACTGACAAAAGCTTGCGAAGGGATCACCCAATGCCAGCATCGGACAACACGAACGAACGGGCTGTAAAAAAAGTTGATAAACCGCGCAGTCAGAAAACCATACTTATCGTCGACGATGAGGCCGCCGTCTGCCATTCTCTGAAGCAGATCGTGGAGGGCCAGAATTATAAAGCTCTCACAGTTTCCAGCGGGCAGAAGGCGATCTCGTTCGCCAGAATCCACCAGGTCGACCTGGTAATCCTAGACGTCCGAATGCCCGGCATGGACGGTTTTGCAGTCCTCAAGCATCTCAAGGATGAACCCGCCACCGCCGAAATACCGGTTGTAATGTGCAGTGTTGTGACTGATACCGACGAAATTCGCAAGGCGGGCCAGCTCGGCGCTTCCGGCTATATTGTCAAACCCTTCAACGCCGAGACCGTCGAGGCCAAGGTCGAGAGGCTGCTTTCACCTCTCCACCGGCCGCTTGACTGATTTTAATCTCTGCGGAAATCTCTACATTACTCAAGTTGACTGACTTTTGCATAATACCCCGACGTCTATCAAGTTACATCTCAGGTTGAAAAGCGAGACTTTGAGCTTTCAGCTTTCAGCTTTCAGCCGTCAGCATTCAGCAAAAAAAGAAATGTCTTATCATGAGGTTAAAAAGTTCGAAGGTTCAAAAGTTCAAAAGTTATGACCTTCGAACCTTTGAACTTGCTTCTATGGTATTTCGTCTTAAGCTGAAAGCTGATAGCTGAATGCTGACAGCTTTTCCGTTATCCGCCCGCCTTCCCTTGCTTTTTCAGTAATAATGTTTATAATCGACCTTGAATTTTCCAGGAATGAGAAAGGTGCCACCATGAGCGCAGAAGAATCCAAAAAGATTGTTAAGAAGGCGATGGACGCCGCCCGCAGCGGCGACATGCAGCCCGCTTTCACCGGCCTTGCCCAGGCCATCAAACTCGACCCGAAAAATGCCGATGCTTACCACCATCGCGCACGTCTGCTCCTGCAGGTAATGGGCGACACGCCCGGCGCGATTATGGATTGCGATAAGGCGATTGAAATCGACCCGATGCATCACCTTGCGTACGGCTTCAGGTCGGTCGCCAGAAGAGAGAAGGGCGATTACGAGGGCGCGCTCGAGGACGCCGAAAAATCGCTTGAAATCAAGCCCGATTACATGGCTGGCTACGGTGTTCGCGGACTGGCGAAACACATGTGCGGCGATCTCGAAGGCGCGATCGCTGACGCCTCAAAGGTTATCGAGATGTTGCCGAATTACTACGAGGCCTATGTCGACCGCGGTGTTGCGAAGGAAGAGCTTGGCGATATACAGGGCGCCATAAACGACTACAACCGCGCACTCGAGATTCGCCCCCAATGCGCCCGCGCGTTTTTCGAGAGAAGCATAGCCAAGAAAATGGCAGGCGATGAGGAAGGCGCCAACGCCGACATGGAGAAAGCCGCATCGCTCGATCCCAATCCCGGCGGCAGGTCGGTAAGAACGAAACCTGTGGACTAGGGACCATTCATGGAAAAAGAACAGATAATCAGGCTGCACGAGTGGCTTCAGGGCAGGATAACGCTTGATGAAGGCGCGGATGCGGTAAAGGTCATGTTCAACGAACCGGCTGCGGAAGATTTTAAAAAAGAAGGTTTTGGCGAAGAAGCTGTAAACCTGACCTTGAAATCCGACTGGTGGGCCGAGATGGTTACGGACGTGATCGAGACCCCTGATTTTGCAGAGCCCGACGAAACGCCGGAGCAGATCCTCCAGTACGCCCGCGACCTGGTGGTCGAATATATCAGGAAAAGGCTGTATACCTGATCCTGAGCAGGCAGCCCGAAATAAAAAAAGGCCGGTTTCCCGGCCTTTCGCTTTTCGCTTCAGAGCTCCCCCTGGGGGCTCTCGCCGCTACTTCTGGATAAGGTCCACTATCCAGACGTAGTGGTGGATGTTTTCGGTTCACCCGGTCATTATAAAATCGGTATAACCCACGCCCATCCGATTAAAGGGAGCATGTAACAATGAACCCGAACCGTTATACATCAGCACATCAAAGGCGTCGGACCAGTTTTCAATCGAGACTTCCACCGCTCCAACCTCACCGGCAATGATATAAGTTATGCCGGCGTTTGTGATACGCTCTTCCGGTGTGGTTCCACCGATATAAGCCGAATAATATTCACGGTCGTCATCTGCCAGCAGTTCCGCATATGCCTGTGCGACGGCCGCCAGGTCGTTGTCATAGCTCAACAGCCCTGCGCCGGCCGAGGCCCGCTCGCTGTTTATCGCATCGAAAAGCGCCCCGATAGTACCGCCCGGGTTGGGCCCTGTGACCGTACCCGTGCCGGTTCCCGTGCCTGTACCGGTTCCCGTTCCGGTACCCGGGGGAAAATAGATATAATCGTCGTCGTCATCGTCGTCGGATGCGGCATATATTCCCGCTCCGACTGCGGCCGCACCGCCCGCGGCAAGATATGGAAGACCTGCGCCGCAGCCCTTGGCAAAGACAAGCAGGAGAATAATTATTCCGCAGACCAGGAGATGTTTCATCGGCATGCCCCACTTCTGAAAATTACTTATAATATATTATATTACGCCGTGCCGCGCTAATCAAGCACATATTGCGCCCGGTTGTTTTCTTTTCAGGGAATATCAATTACCGCGTCCACGCTTGCGGTCTTGAAAACGATTTCCGCCGTTCCGATTGTAACCGTGATATCGCTCGCCGTAACCTGGGACGTGGCCTGTGTTACCGATGCGGTTGATGAGTCCGTCGCCGTAAGTACGTGGAGGAAATAATCCGTCGCCGCGGGCGCGGGCGGCGACACCTCGATGCGGCATTCCGGCGCAGGACCGGTATCGCTTCCGGGTGTGTAAGTCGTGCCGCCGTATTTGTACAGGTCGGCGCCCGAGTTGAGAGTAACAATGGGGCTTGTCGGCAACACGGTCTGGACGAAAAGCCGCCCGGTTCCGTTGGTGATAACAAGGTTGGGCGCGGTCCCGGTCGGGACTTTCATCGCCTGCAGATTCCACGTTTTCTTCAGCGATGCCTCTTTTGATTTCACGCGGTCGAAAATGACGAACGTGCCCGGCCTGATGAAAACTATCTGCCGCGTAAAGAATTCAAGTTTTGTGGACGAATACGCTTTCGTGCAGTCGCCCGCGATGTAGACGTGGCTGCCGTTGTCCTCGAATGCGAGGATGTTTCCGATATCATACAGGTTGCTGTCCGCCTGCCACGCGTCCACGTCCGCCACCGCGCCGTTGTGGTGTGGCCAGTTATGGTGCTGTCCGCCGTCGTTGCCGGTGACGGTTCCCGCGCGGATGCCGGGCCACGTCTCCGAGGCGTTATATACAAGCACGGTGCTGTGCGCGACGGTGCGGAGGTGGTAGTTCACGTCGTGGCTCGAGCCGAAGGAATCGTAATGCCCGCCGTCGCCCGCGAGTTCCTCGTTCTTGTATATAAGGAAATGGCCCACGTCGAGGTGCTGGTGCGCAGTGAACCGGTCGCCGCACTTGAAGAAGAAATGCGCCGCGTCCTCATCCCACGAGCTTCGCGCGTATACGTAGCCCGGTCCCGGGCTGTAGTGGGAAAGTTTATACGTCGAAAGGTTGCCCGCGGTCACCGTGTCGTCGCGCCAGAGGAAATCCTTGTATGCGTAATCGCCGACGCTCGAGTTCGGCGTCGTCTCGTTGAACGCGTGCACGGCCTGATGGGCCGCGTCGTTGCGTAAATAATTTACCAGTATCCGCCTCGCCGATAACGTCTTGTCGCGGTCGCCGCCGAAGACCCGGCCGCCGCCGTCACCCATCGGTATCGGGCGGCGGGAGTTGTAAATCTTTATCCCCGGGTACATCTCGAACATACCCGCGATTGCGCGGTTATTAAAAAACTTCGGTGCGATCGCGTAGTAGTCCAAGCCTTCACAGTACCGAGCGACCTCGCAGAAGAAAAGCCATTCGTAAATCCAGTAGTTTATGTAATAACCTTCGCCCCAGCCGCCGCCGTCGCCCGCAAGCTCGAGCGCGGGCGCCGCGCGCGTGCGGAACTCGTTCTCCAGGTCGTCGAGAATCGCGGGTGAGCGGGTGTTCTCGTAATAGCTCGCGTAGCAGGCGATACCGATGCC
Organism: Planctomycetota bacterium; assembly: GCA_004376375.1. Classification (GTDB taxonomy): domain Bacteria; phylum Planctomycetota; class E44-bin39; order E44-bin39; family E44-bin39; genus E44-bin39. The sequence continues at coordinate 73,532 of SOJX01000049.1, read as the reverse complement.
CCACCACTTGTAGCCGTAAAAGCCGTTGTGGAAAACGTGGGTTTCGGAGGTCACGTTTGCATCGACGGTCGCGTTCAGGTAGGTGTGAAACGCGTCGCGCTCCGGCTGCGTCCATTCGTCGTAGCAGAGATCGTAAACTATCCCGCACCGCGCGAGGTCGGCGCCGAACGGGACGTGCCCCGAGCGGATAGGGCCGTTCACGTAAACCATCGCCTTGTCTATCGCGCTGCGGGCCATCGTCTGGTCCTGCTCGATACAGCTCACGAGCGCCTGCGATATCATCAGCGAATGGTCGCCTGCTGTTCCGGCGTTTGCCACGTTTTTCATGCGCGTGTAGGCGGATGCGCGCGACGTCGAGAGGTCGACAAGTCTCTGCCTCGTGCCGAGAATGCGCGGGTGCACGTTCGGGACGGTGTGGGTACCGCTGCCGGTTCCGGTGGACGTACCGGTTCCCGTTCCGGTCCCGGTAGGCGGCGTACCGTAAATGAAATTGTCTTTCTTCTTCTTGCTGCACGCGCAGGCGACGGTGATGCATATGGCGGCAACGAGAATAAAAATCCATTTTTTCATCGCGATTCTCACCTAACGGTCCGGGCCGGGGAGATGCTGCTGATACGACGCAGCAGAATTATATCTTGCCTGGGAAAGAATTGGAATAAAAATGCGGAGGCGCGGAGTTTACATCAAAGCGTGCAGGAACGGCAGCAGTGGCTGAAAGCCCGGTCTTCGTGATGGACGGGCAGCGCTGCAGCGGGTATAATACCGGCCGGGAAATTTTCGTCAAAGATATTTTCAACACGCGCTGATTGGTTCGCAAATGGACACCGACACAGCCATTATCGGGGCAGGAGTCGTCGGGCTGGCCATAGCCGCGGAACTCGCGGATGGCAACGGATCCGTCTGCGTTCTCGAGCGGCACAAAAAATTCGGCCAGGAAACCAGCGGCAGAAACAGCGAAGTCATACACGCCGGTATCTATTACCCGAAAGATTCGCTGAAGGCAAGGCTATGCGTAGAGGGGAAAAAGCTGCTCTACGGAATCTGTGAAGAAAACGGAATCGGCTTCAGAAGAATCGGCAAACTGATTGTGGCGACTGACGGCGATGAGGTCGGGCGCCTCGAATATCTTAAGGAAAGAGGCAACGCCAACGGGGTGGATGACCTGAAGCTGCTTACCGCCGATGAAGTGAATAAACTCGAACCGAATATCCGGGCGGTTGCAGCCATCCACTCGCCGTCAACGGGAATCATCGACACGCACGGGCTTATGCATTATTGCGCTTCAAAGGCGGGGGAGAGGGGCGCCGAGTTTCTCTACGGCTCTGAGGTCGTGGGGATAGAAAAAATTCCGGGAGGTTATAAGATTACGGTAAGAGTTTTCGATAACGATAAAAAGGAGATTGTCGAATACTCGTTCAGGACCCGTATCCTGATCAACTGCGCCGGCCTCGACTCCGATCGCGTTGCAGGCATGGCCGGGATTGATACGGCCGAGGCCGGCTATGACCTGCGCTACTGCAAGGGCCGGTACTTCAGCGTGGCAGGCGGAAAGAGCAGACTTATCAGCAGGCTCGTTTACCCGGTGCCACCGTCCGATACGGCCGGCCTGGGAATCCATGCGACCCTCGACCTCCAGGGAAGGATGCGCCTCGGTCCGGATTCCGTTTTCATCGACAGGATCAAAGACTACGATGTTGATGCGGACAGTAAAACGAAATTCTTTGAGTCCGCAAAAAAGTTCCTGCCCTTTCTCGAACTCGAAGACCTCGCACCCGACACTGCCGGCATAAGGCCGAAGCTCACGCGGCCCGGCGGCAGCGTCAGGGATTTTGTCATAAAACACGAAGAAGACAGAAACCTCCCCGGCCTTATCAACCTTATCGGAATAGAATCACCGGGCCTGACTTCTTCCCCCGCGATAGCGAAACATGTGAAAGAAATCGTTCACGCCATCATTGGGTAGTACCTCATGACAATTGAAATTTGGGATAAAAATATTTAGCGGCGCCGCTTGCGGCGCGTTAATAAAAATACAACGGCGGGCAAGCCCGCCCGCTAAATCAATACCCACAAAATCAATTGTCATGAAGTAGCAGTCCAGTCCTGAGCTTTTACGTAAGCGGCCAGCGCTGCCACAATGGCAGGTAATATACGATTGAGTGGCCGGCCTCTGCCACTATGGCATAGATAATTTTTATTGCAAATATTTCCACAGAATCGGCTTTGACGTAACTTCTATTACATCAGCCTGTTACGACATTCCGCTCCCCGGTTATTCAGCTTGGCATTCGCTTTGCTTTAATCGTTCATATTCAGGGAAAATCTCTATCCACTTTCCAATATGCTATTTCAGGAGGAGACCCACATGGCAAAACAAATTGCGTTTGAGCAGGAAGCCCGGGAAAAGATTCGCTCGGGCCTCGGCAAGCTCGCACGAGCCGTCCGAACCACTCTGGGACCGAAAGGCCGAAACGCTGTCCTGGACAAGGGCTTCGGCGGCCCGACCATTACCAAGGACGGTGTGTCCGTGGCAGAGGAGATCGAGCTTATCGACCCCTACGAGAACATGGGCGCGCAGATGGTGAAGGAAGTCGCGTCGAAGACTTCGGACGTTGCCGGCGACGGCACAACGACTGCGACCATCCTCACGGAGGCCATCTTCAACGAAGGCCTGAAAAACGTTGCGGCAGGCGCCGACCCGATGTCACTGAAGCGCGGTATTGAAAAAGGAGTTGCGGCAGTAGTCGAAGAGTTGCACAAGATGTCCGTTGACGTGGCAAACGACACAAAAAAGATCGAGGCAATCGGCACCATCTCCGCAAATAACGACCCGGAAATCGGCAAAATAGTAGCAGAAGCTTTTTCCAAGGTTGGGCAGGAAGCTCCTATTGCAATCGAGGATGGAAAAAGTATAGAAACAACCATCGATGTCGTCGAAGGCATGCAGTTCGAACGCGGTTACCTTTCTCCAAGGTTCGTCACCAACGCTGAAGACATGGAATGCGTGCTCGAGGAAGCGTTCATACTTATTTACGAAGAAAAGATTTCCAGCATCAAGCCGCTTCTGCCTCTGCTTGATACTCTCTCGAAAGAGAAAAAACCAATCCTGGTGATAGCGGAGGACATCGAAGGCGAAGCACTGGCCACGCTTGTGGTCAACCACATCAAGGGAATCCTCTCCTGTTGTGCGGTAAAGGCTCCGGGCTACGGCGACCGCCGCAAGGCGATGCTTGAAGACATATCCATCCTTACCGGCGGCAAGGCGATTTTCAAGGACCTTGGAATCGACCTTGAAAAAGCCGACCTCAGCTACCTGGGCCGCGCCAAGAAGATTACGATCTCCAAGGAAAATACAATTATCATCGAGGGCGCAGGCGATGCTGCGGACATTTCCGCGCGTGTAAAACAGATACGCCGCGAGATTGATGAAAGTGACTCGGATTACGACCGTGAACAACTCCAGGAGCGGCTCGCAAAGCTGGCAGGAGGGGTCGCGCAGGTTAACGTCGGCGCGGCGACCGAAACCGAGATGAAGGAAAAAAAGGCCCGCTTCGAAGACGCGCTGCATGCAACCCGCGCGGCAATCGAGGAAGGCATACTTCCGGGCGGCGGAGTTGCGCTTATCCGCGCGGCTAAAGCCCTTGGCGGCCTCGAGGCAACCGGCGACGAAGCTACCGGAATCGATATTGTCCGCCGCGCACTGCCGGCGCCGCTGAGACAAATCGCGGAAAACGCCGGCCTTGACGGCTCGGTGGTACACAAAAAAGTATCCGAGTCCGAAGACATGAACTTCGGTTTCGACGCGGCGAAAGAAGATTATGTCGATATGTTCGATGCCGGCATCGTCGATCCAACCAAAGTCGTTCGCTCGGCGCTTCAGAACGCTGCGAGTGTGTCCGGGTTGCTGCTTACAACCGAAGCGATCGTCACCGAAATTCCCAGGGAAGATGATGATCAGGCGATGCCCGGAATGCCCGGAGGTATGGGCGGTATGGGCGGTATGGGTGGAATGGGCGGAATGCCCGGGATGATGTAGATCACTTTTAAATCGTCGCGGCGCACTCGCCGCCTGTAAAAAAGAGGAGGATTTATTCATGGCAATCCAACCACTTGACGACCGGGTACTCATAAAACGGCTCGAATCCCAGGAGACAACCGAAGGCGGAATCGTAATCCCCGACACAGCCAAAGAAAAGCCGCAAAAAGGCAGGATTATCGCCGTAGGCCCGGGCAAACTGCTCGATGACGGCGGACGCGGCGAAATGTCCGTCTCGGCCGGCAACGTGGTGCTTTTCGGCAAATACTCCGGCTCGGAAGTAAAAATCGACGGTGATGAGCACATCATCATGCGCGAAAGCGAAATCCTCGCGATTATTGAGTAGTAGGAACCGGTAACAACAATTATCGCATCACGACATGCTGCGATGCGAAAAAGAGGAGGATAAAAGGTGGCTAAGCAACTGTTATTCGATGAAGAAGCCCGGAAGAAAATCCAGCGCGGCGTGCAGAAGCTTGCCGACGCGGTCAAGATTACCATGGGACCGACGGGCCGCAACGTTATTCTAGAACAGTCCTACGGGAGCCCGACCATCACCAAGGACGGCGTCACCGTCGCAAAGGAAATCGATCTTGAAGACCCGTTCGAGAACATGGGCGCGAAAATGGTCAAGGAAGTCGCCTCAAAGACTTCAGACGTTGTCGGAGACGGAACAACGACCGCGACGATACTGGCCGAGGCCATTTTCAACGAAGGCCTGAAGCGCCTCGCCGTGGGCGTGAACCCGATGGAGTTGAAACGCGGCATCGACAAATCCGTCGAAGTCGCTGTAAAGGAAATTGAAGGACTTGCGCGTGAAGTTAAGAGCAAGCAGGAAATCGCGCACGTCGGCGCCATAAGCGCCAACAACGACATGGAAATCGGCGAACTGCTCGCCGATGCCATGGACAAGGTCGGAAAGGACGGCGTTATCACCGTCGAAGAGGCAAAGTCGACGGAAACTTTTCTCGAAATCGTCGAGGGCATGCAGTTCGACAAGGGATACATCTCTCCCTATTTCGTCACCAAACCCGAGAACATGACCGTGGAACTCGAGGAGCCGCTTATTCTCATCCATGAGAAAAAGATATCGAACCTCCAGGAGTTCATCCCGATTCTCGAAAAAGTGGCCCGCTCGGCAAAACCGCTCCTCGTCATTGCCGAGGATATCGAGGGTGAGGCGCTGGCAACGCTTGTCCTGAACAGGCTGCGCGGCACCTTCAAGGTTGCTGCGGTCAAAGCTCCGGGCTTCGGCGACCGCAGAAAGGCAATGCTCCAGGATATCGCCACGCTGACCGGTGGGGAGTGTATCTCCGAAGACCTCGGCATCAAGCTGGAAAACGTCGACCTCGAGCAGCTTGGTTCGTGCTCCAAGATTCATATCGACAAAGATACGACGACCATCGTTGGCGGCGGCGGGGAATCGTCCGACATCCAGGCAAGGATCAAGCAGATACAGGCTGAAATCGACCAGTCGACCTCCGACTGGGACCGCGAAAAGCTGCAGGAACGCCTTGCGAAGCTTTCCGGCGGCGTCGCAAAGGTCAACGTCGGCGGCGCGACCGAGGCCGAGGTGAAGGAAAGGAAGGCCCGGGTCGAGGACGCGCTTCACTCGGTCCGTGCGGCAGTCGAGGAAGGCATGGTTCCCGGCGGCGGCGTGGCGTGCCTTCGCGCCATCGATGCGGTCGTTGAAAACCGCAAAAAGCTCCGCGGTGATGAAAAGATCGGCGGTGCTATCCTTGTGCGCGTGCTCGAGGAGCCGATGCGGGTCATCGTCGAAAATTCCGGCAACGACGGCGCCGTCGTCGTCGAGGAAGTCAGGGGAATGGAAACGATGCATGGGTTCGACGCCAGAGACGGTGAATTCGTGGAGATGTTTGAAGCGGGCATTATCGACCCGGCCAAAGTAACCCGCATCGCCCTGCAGAACGCCGCAAGCGTCGCAGGCCTGATGCTGACCACCGAAACGCTCGTCACCGACCTGAAGAAAAAGGAAGACGCTATCGAGGGCAGCGTTATCTGATTGCGGATTGCGGATTGTCGATTGCGGATTACAGAAATGTCTGTCGTACCGAATTGAGCACGGCATGCCGTGCCACGAATCTGCAATCCGAAATCTGCAATCTGAAATCGTTTTGGGGTTTTCATGGAGAAGCGCGACTATTACGAAGTTCTGGACGTCGGCAGAGACGCCTCCTTCGGGGAAATAAAAAAAGCGTACCGTCGCGCCGCAATGAAGTTCCACCCGGATAAAAACCCGGGCGACCACGAAGCCGAGGAAAAATTCAAGGAAGCCGCTGAAGCATACGAGGTTCTCTCCGACGCGAGAAAACGACGCCTTTACGACCAGTACGGACATGCGGGCCTCGCCGGCGTGGGCATAAGAAGCTTTTCTTCGGTCGAGGATATTATCGAATCCCTTTTCGGCTCCGATTCTTTTTTCTCGGACCTGCTTGGGTTCGGTTCGCGCAGGCGCCGGGGGCCGCGCGCCGGTGCAAGCCTTCGGATTGAACTGGAAATCACGCTGGAAGAAACCGCAACCGGCGCGGCAAAAACGGTTGAAATCTCAAAACACGATACCTGCGAAACATGTGAAGGCAGCGGAGCAAAACCGGGTACGGAGCCCGAAGTATGCAATACATGCGAAGGTGTGGGCGAAGTTGAACAGTCTCAGGGTTTCTTCAGGCTCAGGACCACCTGCCCGAGCTGCGGCGGACGGGGAAAGACAATAAAACACCGCTGCAAGACCTGCAAAGGCAGCGGCCGGATAATGGTCAAGAAAAGCCTTGAGATAAACATACCCGCCGGCATCGAGGATGGCATGCGCCTGCGCATAACAGGCGAGGGCGAGCCGGGCGAACCCGGCGGGCCACCCGGTGACCTGTACGTATTCGTGAGGGTAAAGCCTCATGAGTTCTTTGTCCGCTCCCGCGACGACCTCGTCTGCGAGCTTCCAATTACTGTCCCGCAGGCAGTTATGGGTGACGTGGTGGAGGTGCCGACAATCGACGGGACCGCAAACCTTGAAATACCGTCCGGCATCCAGAGCGGGCAGGTACTCAGGCTACGCGCCCGGGGACTCCCAAATATAGACGGCTACGGACGCGGTAGCCAGCTTGTGAAGGTGGTAGTGGAGATTCCCGAGAAGCTGACAAAACGCCAGGAAGAGCTTTACAGGGAACTCGGCGTCCTGGAGGAAAAGAACCTGACAAAAAGGAAAAAGAAAGGATTGTTCAGAAGAGTCAAGGAGTTTTTCGAGTAGTACCGGTCCAAACCGCCATCGTTCGGAAAGGATACAGGTGAACCGTGGACCAGGAAAAAGACAAACAAGTGCCTGACAACGAGAACGAGCCCGAAAGTATTGTCGTCCCGTCGGAAGAGGAGATAGAAGAAATCCTCAGTTCCGAAACTGCGCCTGCTGCGGAAAACGGAGCTGAGGACGATTCTGCCGAAGTGAAAGCGTCATTCGAGTGGCCGATGGAAGAGGAACAGGCACGCAAATTATTTGGTAAAGCGGCAGAAAGGGATTCATTTCTTGAAGAGCTGAAGCGCGCGAAAGCCGACCTTATCAATTACCGGAACCGTATCAAGAAAGAACGTGAAATCTGGTCACGCCAGGCGCTCAGAAACGTCATGCGCTCATTGATTACGACGCTGGACAACTTCGATCTTACGCTTAAACACGCTGAAGAGTCCCCGGAAGACAGCGCGGGATTGCTTGAAGGCCTGAAAATCACCCATGATTCCCTGATTTCTGCCCTTGAATCATATGGGCTCAGGCAGCTGGAGGCGGCAGGCAAGCCCTTTGACCCACATTTTCACGAGGCAATGTTCACCGAACCGGTGCCGGAGCATACGGAGGCGATGGTGCTTGAGGAGCTTCAAACGGGCTATATGCTTGATGAATGGGTCCTCAGGGCGCCCAAGGTCAAAGTCTCCGAGCCCGGCCCGCCAGATCAGGAAGAAGAACTGCCGAACGGTGGACCCGCTGAGGACTGATAGATTATGCCGTGCGGCGCATCCAATGCACGGCCCGCGGAAGGCTTAAAAAAACACGGTAATTAGGCCGGAAAAATGTTGCGTTGAATCCGCGGTTTGCTAGAATACCGTGATACTTCTGAGGCTGTCATGCCGACTTATGAGTACGAATGCCCGGATTGCGGATACCGTTTTGAGAAATTTCAGTCCATGACGGCAAAGCCGGTCAGGTACTGTCCGAACTGCAGGAAAAGGAAGGTAAAGAGGCTTCTGGGAACCGGGTCAGGTATCATTTTCAAAGGCTCCGGTTTCTATGAAACGGATTATAAACGCAAGTCATCCAACCGGGGTGGAAACGGCAAAGAAGGGGCGGAAAAAAAGCCTGGGGAAAATAAAACCGCGAAAGGAACTTCTTCAGGCAAAGCAGCGGAAAATTCAAAGTCAGAGGCAAAGCCGGACTAATGGGGACGCATGTGAAATGTCCGATTTGTCATAAGCCCCTGACCAAAAACGCTGCCAGCAAGAAATTGAATCCGTTCTACCCCTTTTGCTGCGAGCCGTGCAAGCTTATCGACCTTGGGAAATGGCTCGACGGGGAATACGGGATCAGTGATTCGCTTTTACCGGATGAATCGTTGAACGCACCCGAAGAGAATGCAATCAAAGGCGAGGAAGAACCGCGGATCCGAACGGACGCGGAACGTAATAAACGAAAAAGGAATACAACTTCATAAAGCCCACTAAAGGGGGAAAGATGGAAGATTATAGCCGTGAGCGCCGGGGTTTGTTTGAAGGGTTGAAAGTTCCCTTCTGCCTGAACGCACTTCTCCTCGCCTTTATTGGCGTCTGGATTTTCAGGCTGGGTAACTTCCTGCTCTTCAAGGCGTTGGCCGGTCCGACCGAGGCGTACGCCAAATGGGGAATAATCATGCCCATTTGGGAGTTCATTGAGAACCTCGCCTGGTGGAAACCGGGCCCCGGTATCACTACATCTGTTTTCTCGTGCCAGAACCTTCTGTATGCGATCTGGTTCGTCATCGCCTGGGCCTTTTTCTCGGGCGCAATCGCACGCATAATGGCCATGCGAATCGCGCGTGACGAGACTATCGAGCTCAAGAACGCGGTTGCATTCGCGGTGAAACGTTTCGGCACGCACATCTTTGCGGTTCTGTTCATCGTTATCGCGATGATCTTCTTTTACATGTGCTGCATGCTCGCGGGCGTCATGGGCCGGATACCGCACGTCGGGCCTATTATCCTCATATTCGTGTATATCCTCGTATTCGCTGCGATTCTGATCGTCACGCTTCTTGCGGTAGGTTTGGTATTCGGCTTCAACCTTATCAGCGCGTCCATCGCAAGCGACGGCGTTGATACTTTCGACGCCATCTCCCGCGCTTACTCTTACGTATTCAGCCGGCCCTGGCAGATACTTCTCTATACCGTATTGCCTTTCGCATTCCTGATCATATTTTTCGCATTCGCCAACGGCATCTTCCTCAACCGCACACTGGGAGCCGTCGGCATCGGCATGGGGCCGAAGTGGGGCGGTGAATACGAACAGCCGGGCCCATATGGAACGCCGCAGAAGTTTATCGTGGGCCCGCGTGCGTTTATTGAGGATGTCGACAAATGGGAGATTACGAAACAGCTTTCAAAACCATGGCAGGACAAAGAAGGGAAAAACTTTACGGATAAAGACTACGAAGATATGAAAAAAGAGCTCGAGCAGATGTACGATGACCTTGATAATCAGTACGAGCAATTGGCAAAGCTCGACGACGAGTATAAAGATAAAGATAAGGGTGACCCGAACGTCCTGCTCGCCAAGGCCAGGGATAAGGACCAAATAAACAATGAAATAAAGCAAATGAAAAATGCGATCGCGCTGAAGAAATGGGGGATATACGGCAAACCGACTGCCACGATTTACCTGTTGGCCATTGTCGTAAAGATCATGTATTTCATCGCTTTTTACCTTATCATAGCGTATGTCGTCGCTTACTGGATCGGCTCGCAGACGGTAGCCTACTTCCTGCTCCGTAAGGACGTAGACGGCGACCGCCTCGAGGAAGTATACCTCGACGAAGGCGAGGAGGAAGACGCCTATTTCTCCTTCGAAAAGCTCGGCAAGGATGAGAAGAAGGAAGAGGCCGGGAAGAAAGAAGAGAAGAAAAAAAAGAAGAAAGAAGATAAGGAAAAAGAGAAGAAAGGAGAGAAGAAAAAAGAGGAAGAATCCAAGGAAGAACCTGAGGAAGAAGAGAAAGAGGATAAAGCGAAGAAGAAAAGCGTCAGGAAGAAGGGCGGTCGCGCGTCCAAGCGGAAGAAAAAAGAGGACTAGGCGCCGGGAAGTATCTCCGGGCGCCCTTCGCTGCAAAAACAAAAACTCCCCGCACGGGGAGTTTTTTTATTTCCATGCCCTTCCCATAAATGATAACCTCTGTATGCCAGGCACGGGTTACTTGTTAGAGAAACTCTGCAATGCCTCTTCCTACCGTTGTCATAGTAGGCCGCCCGAACGTCGGGAAATCGACGCTGTTCAATTTTCTTGCACGGCGCCGCATTGCCATCGTCGAGCCGACGGCCGGCGTAACCCGCGATAGAATAAGCACCGTTATCGAGGAAGAAGACCTCAGATTCGAGCTGGTCGACACCGGCGGCCTGGGAGTGGTTGACAGCGAATCTCTGGAAGACCATATCGAAGCGCAGATCGAAACAGCGCTCAGAAGCGCGGACCTAATATGCTTCCTTGTAGACGCGCGCGACGGGATAACGCCGCTTGACCGGCGGGTGGCGAACCGCCTTCGCCGCCTGCTGAAACCCGTCGTCTTCTGCGCCAACAAGGCCGATACTCCCAGACTGGCCGAAGCCGCCGTGGAGTTCTTCGAGCTTGGCCTCGGCGAAGCGATGCCCGTGTCCGCAAAGGGCCGTAAAGGCCGCCTTGAGCTGCTTCAGGCCCTCTCTGAGCACCTTGGAAACATCGAAGGGCGTGATGAACCCCTTGAAGCGGTCATGCGCCTCGCCGTGGTCGGCAAGCGCAACGTCGGAAAATCAACACTGATTAATACGCTTGCCGGTGAGGACAGGGTAATCGTTTCGGAGGTTCCGGGCACCACGCGCGACTCCGTGGACGTTCGTTTCGAGCGGGCGGGGCAGGTTTTCATCGCAATTGACACCGCGGGCCTGCGCAAACGGGCACGCATGAAAGATGCAATCGAGCGCTACAGCCGGGTCCGCACCGAGGCGGCAATCAGGCGCGCAGACGTATGTCTTCTGCTTATCGACGCTGCTGCCGACATCTCGGCCACCGACAAGAAAATCGCGCGCTTCGTGCTCGGGGAAAAGAAACCGCTTGTGCTCGGCGTCAACAAGTGGGACCTGGCAAAACACGCCGGAACCGAAGCATACGAGGAATACATCGCGCATCATCTCAGCGGGTTCGATTTCGTGCCGCTGGCCTTCATGTCGGCGATGACCGGAGAAGGGGTCCGGGGCACGATCGGCCTGGCAGAAGAATTGTACAAACAGGCCGGGACCCGCGCGCCCACTGCAAAAGTGAACCAGGTGCTTCAGGACGCTCTTCGCAAACGCTCGCCCAGGTCGCGCGGCACGGCTCTGCCGAAAATATATTTTGCATCGCAGGTCGACGTGCATCCGCCGACAATCGTTATGTTCGTCAATAAGCCCGAGTTTTTCTCGCCGGATTATATACGCTACGTGGAAAATGCGCTCCGCAAATCACTCCCGTTTGCAGAAGTGCCGCTGAAACTCATCATGCGCGAGCGAACGTCATTCTTTGAACAGGGGAAGAAATAGTGGCTGATTCACCGCAAGCGAATTCTGTAACGATTCTCGGCATCGACCCGGGCACGCGTATCGCCGGTTTCGGGATCCTGGAGGCGGGGCCGGGCGGCGTCAAGTGGGTCAGGCACGGAGCTATCAAGGCGCCCGGAAAGGCTGAATACAGCCGCCGCCTTCTCCACCTTGCCGACCGGCTCGAGGAGCTTATACGTGTTTATAAGCCGGACGAGATTGCGGTCGAAAAAGCGTTTTTTGGCCGCTCGATTCGAAGCGCGTTCACAATGGGCGAGGGACGCGGAGTAATAATTCTCACGGCTGCCCGCGCGGGGGTGCCGTACTTCGAATACGATCCGACCCAGGTGAAAAAGGCCACCACGGGGAACGGACGCGCGCAGAAAACACAGGTCCAGAAGGCGATAAAACACCACCTCAAGCTTCCCGAAGCCCCTTCGCCCAGCGATGCCGCTGACGCGCTCGCAATTGCCTTCTGCCACGCCCTGTTCAGGAAAAGCAAATTATTGGGTCGTACACTTGACAGCAAGGCGAAACAACGGCATAATCGGGGAAACAAATCCTGAATAGCCATAAGCTAAGGAAGACAACTGAAATGCCTAAACACGTCACCAAAACAAGACTAAAGGGAGTGAAGCTTTTCAACCGCGGCAAAGTGCGCGATATTTACGACCTCGGCGACAAACTTCTCATTATCGCCACCGACCGCCTCAGCGCTTTTGACGTCGTCCTCCCCGATCCCATACCGGGAAAAGGGAAGCTGCTGACCAGCCTGTCCGCATTCTGGTGCAGACAATTAAAAGCCGCCAGCCCCAATCATGTCATAACCACGGACACCGCGGAACTCCCGCCGAAACTTGCGCCCCACGCCGAAGTCCTGGACGGCCGCTTCACCCTTGTCCGCAAGGCGGAAGTTATTCCGGTTGAATGCGTAATCCGCGGCTACCTTGCCGGCAGCGGCTGGGCGAGTTATCAGGAATCCGGCGAAGTCTGCGGAATCAAGCTCGCGCCGGGCCTTCAGAACAGCTCGAAGTTGCCAGAGCCCATATTTACGCCCACAACCAAGGCTAAAAGCGGTCACGACGAGCCGATTACGTTTGAAGATATGGCTGAAGCGCTTGGCGCCGAGATTGCTGAAGAACTTCGCGACCGTTCGATGGCGCTCTATAACGAGGCATCGGCACATGCCCGGGAGCGCGGCGTTATCATTGCCGACACCAAGTTTGAGTGGGGAATGATAAACGGGAAAGTAGTCCTGGTTGACGAAGTGCTCACCCCGGACTCGTCCCGCTTCTGGCCCGCCGACGAATACGAGCCGGGACGTTCACAGAACTCTTTCGACAAGCAGATAGTAAGAAACTACCTGGAAACTCTGGACTGGGATAAAACGGCGCCGGGACCGAAACTGCCCGCCGAGATAATCGAACGTACAAGCGCACGCTACGCCGAGGTTGCAGAGCGGCTCATCAATCCCGAGCAGGCGCAAAATATTTGCCCGACGTGCAACAACCCCATCAAGGAGGAGCAGATGCCGACGACGGAGGAAGAAATAAAACGGTACCAGGGCCTTTTCCCCGGTATCCAGGGGAAGGTACAACTCCTTCTGGCGACGCAGGACCGTGAAAGTTTCGCCTGCCGGGAGGCGCGTCTTTTATTCGAGGAAGCGGCCTCGCTCACGGCTGGAAAGGCCCAACTACACGTCCTGGATTTCACAAAAGACAGCGAGGAAATCAAGCGGTTTGACGTCGAAAGGATTCCCGGGTTGGTTTTTCTGGGCGAGCGTGACAACGGAATCCGGTTCTACGGCGTTCCGTCAGGATATCTTTTCACGACCCTGCTGGAGGCGATTCTGCTTGTCGGCCGCGGCGAGGTCAAACTGGGCTTCGATACTCAGGCCAAACTTGCGGCAGTGAAAAGCCCCATGCACCTCAAGGTTTTCGTCACCCCCATGTGCCCGGATTCACCGCAAGTCGTAACCCTTGCCCAGAGATTCGCATACGTCAGTGACTTTATCCGTGCCGATATCATAGACATAACGTCATTCCCGCATCTGGCCATCCGCCACAAAATAAAGAGCGTCCCGCACATAATTCTGGACCCGAAGAGAGACCCGATTATCGGCCCCCAGGACGAGACCGGTTTTGTGCAGACCGTCCTGGAATATTCGCAGTAGGCCTCAAACGGCCTAAAAAGGATTACTTGAAGCAGAATGTTTTTTTCTCTCTGTCCACAACTTTTTTGTGACTTTAGCGTTTAACATGTGTAGAATATAATAGGCAGTCTGAAGAGTTAAAGTATGCCATACGTAGACGACGAATTATTCGGTAACACAACGGCCTCGCAGGGCCTGCTCGGCGAAGCGGAATTGAAAGAACTCCGCAGGCGGCAGGCCGAGTTGCGGCGCTCCGGAATCACCAAATCCCTCTTTGCCCTTTCATGCGAAGAGGGCATTTTGGACGACGACTCGCTTCTTGCAATAAGCGATGAGGCGGATCGGCTCAGCATTAACCACATCCCCGGCTACGATATCAAGGATCGTATCGGCGCGGGAGGCATGGGAACGGTCTACCGCGCCTTACAGCGTTCACTCCGCAAGACCGTCGCGCTGAAAGTGCTGCCCCCACAGCTTGCCGAAAACGAACAGTTTGTTCAGCGTTTCCTCCGTGAGGCCAAATCGCAGGCGAAACTGAACCACCCGAACGTCGTGCAGGTGCTGGACGCGGGCGAAGCAGCCGGCGTTTATTACTTCGCCATGGAGTATGTGGAAGGCGACACCTGCGCGAAAATAGTACGCAAGACCGGGCCCATGGGAGAAAAGCGTGCACTTGATATCGCCATCCAGATTGTAAAAGCCCTCGAACACGCGGAAAAACACGGCCTCGTACATCGTGATATCAAGCCGGACAATATAATGCTGACGCCCGACGGGATTGCCAAGCTCTGCGACCTGGGACTTGTCAAAACCACCAATGCCGATTCAAAACTCACGGTCCAGGGCATAGCGATGGGCACACCGCATTACATCAGCCCCGAACAGGCCCGCGGGCGCGTCGATATCGACATTCGCGCGGACGTTTATTCGCTCGGGATTACTCTTTACTACATCATGACCGGACGGCTCCCGTTCAAGGGTAAAACGCCCGGCGAGGTTATGCGCAAACACATTTCAGAACTTTTCCGGATACCAAAGAATATTTTTTCGAAGATGTCCGGCGGAATTGCCCGGGTCATCCTGAAGATGACCGCAAAAGACCCGAACGACCGCTACCAGTCGACGTCTGAACTCCGTAAAGACCTTGAGCTCGCCCGGAACGGCCAGCCTCCTCTTCTGGCCAATTCAATACTGTTGAAAGAAGCAATAGCGCCGGAAGAAGAAACCGATGAAGGCGCGCAGCCGTCGCGCAATATCATGCGGCTTCTGGTGTGCGCCGCGATTGGCGCCGTTGCATTGATAATCATCATACTGCTGCTCGTATACCTTATTGGCGGTCGTGCAACCGGGTATCTGCCGGACCGCCTCGGCCAGGGAAAAGGTGGCTCCGGTGGAACAGCCGGCATCTCGTCGGACATCACCGGCGCCGGGCGAACGGAGGAAATAGAGGCGGAGCTGAGGCGAAAAAGAGAACAAGAAGCAAAAAAAATATTAAACAGGGCGCATGAAATCACCGCCGGAAAAGATCTTTTCCTGGAAGAAATCATTTCGCGACTCAAGAAACTGTTGAGCAACGTGGAGGAGGGCATACTCCTGATGGACGATGAGGCGGAACTGGAAGCCCTGATTGCCGGCCTCGAAGCTGATGCCACGGAAGATTTCAACGCCATGGAAAGAAAAATCCAGGAATCAAAAGATGCCGTGAAAGCGGGAAGGTTCAGGGAGTCGATGGAGCTGCTCGCCGTGGCACGGGTGAACGCTAGGACTGAGAAAGCGTCGAAGCTCGGGGACCGCTACATGGCGAAACTGCCCGTACTGATACGCGAGCGTTACATGGAGGCCAGGGAAGCCGCGGTGGAAGACTGCCGTTACCGCAAATTCGCAGACGCAAGAACCAGGCTCGATCTATTCAGGTCGACCGGCATTAAATCGCTGGATGAGGCGGCACGAAAGGATTACGAAGCCATACGGGTCGCCGACGAATCCACAAAAAACAGGAAGGAAGCGCTCAACCAGGAAGACAAGGAAGAGAAAGCGGCAGAAGCGGTACTTCGAGAAATCGAGAAAACCGCCGAGAAGAAATACGAGGCCGCAAAAAAGCTGCTCGATTCAAGAGATTTCCTGCGGGCGGCCGATGCCTTCGAGAGCCTGGATCTAAAATATGGCAATACCGCCTTCATGGAGAAAAAACGCGCGGAGATAGATTTAATCCGCCCCCGGCGCGGGCTCGTAATTTACATAACAAGATACAAGCAGGTCACCCAGGTCTTCCACAGCGCGCAGACTGGAATCAAGAGATGCATCGCGCTTGACTTCGGGACTTTCCAGGGTGAATTCACCGTAACCTGGGAAGGTTACATGGTAATCGACAAGACGGCGCGAACGAAGTTCATGGCGTATACGACGGGCAAGCCGACTTTACGGATAGGCTCGATAACGATGCGCTTCAGGAAAATGACCGGACAGGAAGACGCTTATGAAATGAAAAAGGCCGTTACCCTTTCAAAATCGAGCATGCCGCGAAAAGTATTTGCACGGGTCACCTTCAGCAGGAGCGATGAGAAGCGGGTTATTTTCGCTCGATGGGACGTTGATGATGAACATCCCGTTCCACTGGATATGGGTAACTGTTATTATTTACCCGGGCAAGTGCCCAGGGTGGGTAGAAAATAAGCCGGGCTTCGGCCCCGGTATACGTGAGAAAAAACCGGACAGGAAATCAGCATGAAGGATTTACATCTCATCACGATGATTGCAGCCGCTGCCGTCATTCTGTGCCCGTGGCTTCAACTCCACGCCGGGGAAAACAGCGGGCCTGTTCCAAAAGGCCAACGCGAGTCCAAGGCCGCGGAACTGGTTGCCGAGATGGAAGCAAACCTGAAGTCCCAAATGAAAAACAAAGCCGGCAGCAACGCCGACTTTTTCCCGCCGACAAGAAAAAAAGTTATCGCACGGCTGAAAGGCAATAAGAGTAAACTGCTGAGACAGCTTTTACTGCGCCATGGCAGGATTAAATATAGTGCAAATCTCGCGCGGAAGACCTTCGCGCTGGAGTTGGAACGGGTCACAAGCTTTGTCAAAAACTTCCAGTCACGCGGGGAGGGCGCGGCCAAAAGCGATTACAGGAAAAAAATGAAAGAAATCGAAGGCCGCCCCCAGCGGGAACGCCACGAACTAGGAAGGAAAGCCGACGAAGAGCTGAGGAAAGAGCTTCGCAGAATCCAGCTGGGCGCCGCCGGAATCTGGAGCGCGACTTCCCCGGGCCTCTGGGAAGACCTCGAGAAACACTTACGCGGCCTGTACGACCAGCTCGTCGAAACACTGAAGCAACTGAAAAACATCGGTCAGAAAAGAACCATTCCCAAGTTTGAAGAATGGGGAAGGACGAAAAAACCGACAGATCCGCCCGATAAAGACAGGCGCCGCCGCAAGCGCAACCCTATGGAATGGGAGGAACCCGCGGAAAAGCCTGATCCCGGCAAAAGGCCGCCCAAACCGCGTTTTCCGTGGCCGAGAAAGCCTGGGGGAAAATAGCCTCAAAGCCAAAGACCTTCGATTACTTTTCGAAGCACTCTGAAAAAAAAGAAAACATAATACTTCAATTGCAGGGGCGGGTCTCAGACCCGCCCCTGCAGAATTGATATCAATCAGATTACGGTGCAGTAGTTATCGGCGTAATACCCGAAGTTCCAAGATAGGTTGAGTCAAGAAGCAGCTCTTCCGGGTCTATTGTCGAATAATTATAATCATCCAGTGTAACTGCAATGACGTTGATGGTGGCAGGTGCGCCGGCGCCGAGCGAAGCAACCGACGGCACGGTTGCAGTGGCAGTGCCGGCCGGGATAAGCCCCACCCAGTTGTATGGAGGCGCGAGCTGCGCAATCGTAACAAAGTAGTAATTCGCGCCTGACCCGGTTCCCGCGGCATTCCAGGTGACGGTCGGGGTGACGGGGACGCCGATTGCCCCGGGGGCGGGAGAAGTCATCACCGGCACGTCGTAGAGCGTAACAGGTCCCTGTGTGATCGTCTCAATAGTATTGTAAGTTCCCCAGGCCAGGGTTGCGGACATGCCGTTATCGAAACTGCCCGCTACGACCATCATTCCGTAACGGTTGTATTGTTTGAATCTTACGGCGGACCCGCTATACGTATCGGCAACAAGGTCCGCGCTGCCGACACCGAAGGGGAAGATTCCGTCAACGCCGAGGTCGGCAAGAATTGTAACGGCGCCGTTGCCGGGTGAAATAGAGAGCCCGCTCTTGTCGATCGTGCCCGAGAATGCAAAAGGCACGATCCCGGAGGCCGAGCTGACGGCAAGGGATATATCAGTCGTTCCAGGCGGAACTCCGGTTGGATAGGTCTCAACACCGTACTTGGTAATACCAGGTTCGGGGGGGAATATGGTTACAAGACCCCCGATAACGGCCATCAAAATCGTCGGCTCACCAAGGGATAGCTGGATCGGGATGGGGCTGGGAATGGTCGATGTTCCGATAATGTCGAACGCGGTATTCGAAAAATTCGTATTGCCGGATATCGCGAACAGAAAACCGGCTATGTCGCCGGACGTCAGATTTACACCCGTAATTGTAACGTCGACCATGATGTTGCCGTTACCGCCCGGGCCCGCAGTCGGGAAAGGAAAGGTGAGCTCGGCGTAATTGAAATCGAAAAACGTAAATTTCGATTCCGGGACCCGCCAGAACGTAAGTTCGATCGGACCCACCACGCCTGTGAAAGTCGCGACACCATCGGCATCCGTGGTTTTCGTGTCGCTGACATTGCCGTCGTCAACGTGTACGCTGACGCCCGGGATCGGGTCTTCGGTTTCAGCTTCGATCGCGGTGAAGGTGAAGGTGCCGTTTATCGGGCCGCCACCCGCACCCGGTCCGTCGTCCGGCGGTATCCAGAACGGCGTTTTCTTTTTCTCGCTGCAACCGGCGATACCGGCCGCAAGGGACACGGAAGCAAGGAAAACTATCACGGCTAAAAGAGTACTGTAACGCATGACTCATCCTCCCAAAACACCGGGTTGAAATCATGAGCCGATATAGTACATGAAACCTCGCCGAATCTCAAGCAAAACCCTGCGGTGTTCAGGATGATTTAGAGCCTATAACAAAATGAATGTCATTGCGAGGAGGAATCATTGAATTGGTGGAACTGACATTCTTGTCTGTTCATTTAATCGACAGACAGGAATGTCTGTCGTACCGATTATTGCTTCCGACGCGGCAATTTCATAAAAGGTATCAGGTTTCAGGTATCAGGTTTTAGGATATATTCTATTATTTCCTGACACCTGAAACCTGAAACCTTATATGACCGCTTCTCGCGATGACGTTTAATTTCATTTTGTTACAGACTCTTAATTCTTTTCATTTACCCGGGGTTGGTTATAAGCGGGAACTTAAAAATCGAGGTTGTAGCCGCCGAATTTATCTTCCGTGAAACGGCGGGTATCTTCCTCGGACTGGCCCTCTCTCCAGTTCTGGTAATCGGCGGCCAGGTGCAGATAACCGATCACCGCTTCAACGAGGGGAATGTGGTCTTCATGGAAGGCGTCGCGGCGGTAAGGATGGTCAAGGTAGATTGCACATGGGTCTTCTCCGGGTAGTGAGAAGGGCATTACCATGACGGACTGGATCCGAAATCCGGTAACGCTTGCATACTTTGCGAACCTCGAATCGCGTGCAGCGTCCCGCGATAAAATCGGCTTACCGGAGATCATGGAGCGTTCCGCAAGAGTAAGCGAGATATCCGCGTCTTCCGGTCTGACAACGTCGCCCGTATACGAAAGGCCGAATTCCACTTCCGGGTGCTTGCCTGTCCGGCGCAGATAAAAAACCCGCAGCGCTCCGGTGACGTCAATAAGCGTTTCAAACGCTGCGCATAAAAAGTCTTCCCAGGCCAGGCCCGGCTCCAGCCTGGTTCCGAGTTTGATAATCTCCCGCAGGCGTCGATTATCTTCCGCCAGGAGCTCGATGACTTCCTGGTTGCGTTCGGAAACAGTCGTGCGTTCTTCCGTATGCTCGGTCTTTTGCTGCGCGGGGCCTGCGCGTCGAATACCTGTCTCGCGTTCCGTATGCTCCTTGATGAACACGTTCGCCATCTCAGGCTCGAGGCGCCCCGCGACGTCGCGGACAAGTCGGGACGCAATCCCGTGATGTTTTTCGGCCGATTCCATATCCCTGATGGTAACGTACGAGTCGCCCAATTCGCGGTTCAACTCGATCACCAGGTCCGGCGCCAGGTTTTCCTGGAGGAGGGCAAGGCCGGAATTGAAATCTTCGATAGCGTCCTTCGGCGGCGCCCCCTTTCTGAAATTAAGCCGTCCGCGGAGCAGATGCCATCGGGAAAGCAGAATCTTCGACTCCAGCTTCTCAGCAAGTTTCCCCGCGTCCTCAAGCCATCCATCGACCGCGTCAAGCCGGTTGCGGGCCATTTCCAGCTCCGCAATGGTAAGGCTTATGCGGCAAAGGCCGTCGCGGTTGCCCATGGGCGAATAGAGGCCGCGCGCCTTTTTGAAGAATTCCAGCGCTTCTTCGTTCCTCTCACTGCGCATCGAATGGCGGCCGGCGAGAATATAACACAGCGAACGGACGTACTTCATATCGTTTTTCTCGCCTATCTCCATCGCGACTTCGAGGTGCGAGTCGGATTCCGCGTACATGCCCAGCGAGAAGAAGGTCTCGGCCAGGTTCACGAGCGAGTAAGCGCGTCCGAAAATGTCACCGGATTTTTCCGTAATGTTTATCACGTTCTTGAACGATTCCACTGCAAGGCTGTACCGGGCTTCCGAGAAGCGAATCAGGCCGATTGCATTGAGGCTGTCGGCCTGCTCGTAAAGAGTGCCGCGTTCCCTGCGGATATCGAGTGCGCGGGCATGAAATTCCAGCGCCTGCTTGAAATTGCCCAGGAAGTAGTGGGTGTTCGCGATAATGGAATATACACGCGCATGGTCCAGGCCTTCATCGCTTTCTCCGAGAACTTTCAGCGCATCGAGGGCGTGAGTCATGGCGTCGTTATAATCGCCCTGGTACATGCTGACGCGTCCGAGCGCGGCAAGGGTCTGGACTTTCTCGGACGACCGGGTATAAACACCCAGCGTTTTCAGGCCTTCCTTATAAGCCTCGCGGCTTTCCGTGTAGCGTCCCAGCCTTTCGAGAATCGAGCCCTGTGAGCGGAGAAGGCGGGCCGTGCGTTCTTCGGTAATCCTGAGCTCGCTGAAACGGTCGAGTACGGATGCCAGCGTTTCAAGCGCGTCGTCGAACCTTCCGAGCACGCGAAAGAGGTCTGCCCGCTTTTCCTGGATAAAGGTCCAGATGTCGAGGTCGCGCCTCTCGGTTCCCACCATTTCAAGCGCATCATCGTAAAAAGCCAGCGCTTTGTCGTTTTCATAGGCTTCTGCGAAAAGTTTCCCCGCCAGCAGCGTGTATTTCTGTGCGGCTTCGGCATTACCGGAGGCTTTTGAGTGGTGCGCAAGATCGGCGTAAGCCTCGAGATCCTTCTCCGGAAGTTCCTCGAGCAGCTCCGCGGCAATGGTATGGAGGCGCACCCGCTCATCTTCATGCAGCGCGCGCGCAATAACCTTGGCCATTCCGATTTGGGAAAACCAGAATTTACCGTCTTCCTCGACCAGGATTCTGCGCTCGCAAAGGTCCTTGACTACCGCTTCCAAATCGAAATCTGCCAGCTCCGGAAAAGCGCGCAGAAAAACAACGTCCGTAGGCCTTCTGATGACGGCGAGGTTTCGCAGGACAAGAAGCGCATTGCGCGGCAGCATTTCAAGCTGGCGCTTGAAAACGAACTCGATCGAGCGGGGCAGCTCGGCATGTTCGAGCACCTGTGATCTCAGGGCTTTCTCGGGCACCGACCATTCGCCTTCCCTGAAAACAAGTATTTCCTCGGAACACATCATCTTCAGGATTTCGGTGATAAAGAACGGGTTGCCGCGCGAATTGGAATATATGCGCTCGACCAGCTCACGCGGCACCTCCGGCGTGCGCAGCATCGAGTGCAGGAAAGAGAAAAGGTCTTCCAGCACCAGAGGGCCGAGCACGGTCTCCGACAGGAGGTCTTCCTCCACCATTTCATTCTTGAGCTTCTGGAACGGGGACCCGCCCATCTCCTCGACCCGGCAGGAGCCGACAATCATTATCGGGGCGCGCCTGCCGTCACTGAGCGCGTCCGTGACGCCGCGCACCAGGTAATTGATGAACTCCAGCGTGAACGGGTCGCCCCATTGCAGGTCGGAGAAAGAGGCAACGAACGGATATTCTTCCGACTCCTGGATAAGGAACTCGACGGAGCGCATCAGGAACTTCAGGCGCGCCTGATGCGGCAATGCCAGTTCGCCGCGTACCGCTCGGGTCATATCGTACGGCTCACGAATACCGGCCAACTCACGCTCGAGTTCATCCCTTATCGCATGCCCTTCCGGCAGGAGCTTCATCGCGCGCTCGATGAACTCGAAAACGGGCGGAAGCCCCGGCGCACGCTCGAGGAAGCGCGTTGGAATGAAGTGCACGTGGTTTATCTGGGCATGATGGCGCAGCTCCTCCAGGAGGCGCGTTTTACCAATTCCGAATTCGCCGGTAACGACGACAAGGGGGTTTGTCTCGTGAGTCTGGACCCCGGGACCGTCCCGTTTGAGGACAATCTTCGATTTTCCACGGCCTGAATCTTCGGGCGATTTGCGCAGGAAAATTTTCTCAAAATGGCCGGTAAGCTCGCGAAGCTCACCCTCACGACCAATCAGCCTGTCGCTGAAAATCGACGCAACCGCAGAGTGGGCGGGCATTGCATCCAGGCTCTGGCCGGACGCCGCGCCCAGGCTCGCAAGGGCCTCTGCCGCCGATTCGTAGCGCGCTCCCGGATCTTCGGCGCAAAGGCGGCCGGTAAGAGCGGCGATCTGCATTACCTGAGGCGAATCCATTACCTCGTCCGGAAGCGCCGCCAGTATTGCGCGGAGAGTCTGCCCGAACGAGTAAAGCTCGGAGCGCTGGGTTGCACTCTGCCCCCGGAGCACCTCGGGCGCGATATAGTCCAGCGAGCCGCGGATGGAGGCCTGCGTCCGCGTCATGGAGCCTGCAAGGCCGAAGTCGATTATTTTCAGGAGGTAATCTCCGTCGCGGCCGCGCATGACGAGCAGGTTTTCAGGCTTTATGTCGTAGTGCAGAAAACCTTTCGCATGGATAAAAGCCAGCGTCTGGAGCGCCTGGACGATTATGCGGAACAACTCCTCGCTCGAGATGCGCGGTGCGATATCAAACAGCGTATCGCCTTCGACATATTCGCTGGTAAAGAAATGACGGCTTGTTTCCTCGTCAAAGCCGTAATCATAGACTTCGACAAGGTTGGGGTGCCGGAGCTTTCGGAGCGCGGAATACTCCCGGTTCAGAGCTTCCTCATGCAGCGGGGCAAGTGCGACCTTGAGCGCGAGCCGTTTCCTGGAGACATGCGTGTCCGCAACCTGAAATACGGCGCTCATGTCGCCCCGGCCAAGCTCCCGGATAAGTTGATAACGATTCTGTATCAGCTTCTGTTGGGTCATTGCTTCTTTTCGGGTCCGGGCAGCTCGGGGAGACCGCGCTCTTTCCGGCATTTTGCCCACCAGGCCCCGGCCCGCCTGATAAAATCAGCCCTTGCCTCACGCAATACTGCCGGCTGCATCGCGTCGTGGAAGTGACCGAAATCGAGATTCGTTACCTGCTCCAGGACGTCGCGCGCTTCCAGTGCAACCATGATGTTGGGATCTTCCAGCACCTTTATAAAGTCGGGAACAATGTGCTCGAGAGGGTAGCGCCCGTAAAGCCGTATGGCCTTCATCCTGATGGAATCATTGTCCGATCTCATGATTACATTACGGACCGCCGCATGATTCCTGGGGTCTTCCGACTTGGCGAAGACCTCAAGCGCCGCTATCTGAAGTACTTCATCGCCGGGACTAAGCGCCAGATTGTTAACAATACCGGTGCACTCTCCGTCACCTGACATATGAAGCGCCTCGAGTGCGGATTTGCGCAACCTTGGCGTTTCAGATTTATTCTGTGCGATCGCAGAGAGGCTCGGTGCGGCCATGGGGCAGAGAGCCGATAGCTTGGAAATACCCTCGGAGGAAACGACGTCGTAGTCCGAGCGTAACATCTGGATATAGTTCGCAAGCAGCATTCGGCGGCGAATCTGATATCCGAACGCAACGGATGCGCCGATAATGATAAGCAACGCAAGAACTTCCCATCTTGTACGGACGGCGCGGGGCGCATCCACGTTACTTTTCTCCATCACTATTGTTTGCGCCGGCGTTTTCAGCAATCCATTTTTCAACCTTCCGGGCCGCCTCGGCGATTTCATCCGGATTGCTCGCATCTTTAAACCCGAAATCAATACCCCTGGGGTTGTCCCGGTCATGGGTCACTATTGCCAGGGCGTCGTCGATAATTCCCCGCTCCGAAGACCGGGCATCCGGCGCCCATATCAGGAGATAATCGACCAGTTTGCCGTGCTTTGCGCCCGCAAGAGCGTTTGCCAGCAGGCTTTTTACTTTAATGTTTGATTCCTCGGCAAAGGCCCTGAAAATCACGTCCATTATTTCCGGTTTCGACCAGGCTTTGCTTATTCTCGGTATCGCACTCTCAGCAGGTCTTGCGGCGCGAGTCGCCATCTCCTCGTAGCCCGCTTTCTCGGGTATCGCCTCCTGGATGCACCCGAAAAGTATAGAGCAGATAATTTCCGCCACCCTGATTCTGACTCTCATGTCGGAGTCCGACTCCACGGGCGAGTTGGGGTCGACCGAGCGTATTATTGAAATCAGATCCTTCTGCACATTCGGCAGTTCCAGGGCGATACGGTCGGTTTCAGGTTCCCGCAGTTTTACAATTACCCTGAGCGCTCCGAGTCGGCACTCCACGTCAAGATTCGATTCGCGCGCTACCGCGAAAAGGCCGGGTATCGCAGCGAAAGATCCGATTTTGAGAAGCGCATCCCTTGCGGCCCTTGACGCCGGCACGTCAGTCAGCCTCAGGACTTTCACCAGCCCGTCGATGGCGCGCGGGTCCTGCAGTTTTTCACAAGCATAAGCGGCAAACGCGACCACGGCCATGTCCTCGTCTTCGAGCCGCTCCAGCAGCAAGGGCACATACTTGCGCCCCCCCAGGGCTTCCACAAGTCTGCAGGCCCACATGCGGACGCAGGAATCATTATCCGCGCACAGGCCGGCGCCGACTTCCACAACCTCTTTGCTTTCCCTGATCCATTTCTTTTCGTCCCTGAGCCAGAAAAGGGTTTTCACCGCCGTATGGCGCTTTACGGCATCGCTTGAATTTGCCATGTCGAAAAGCCTCGGCAGCATGGAGACATCGGCGTTTTTTTCAAGGTACTCAAGTCCAATCTGCCAGAACTGATTATCCGGAATTAATTTCAGAAAGAAATCCATATAGTCTGCGCCTCCGTATTGCATAAGAAGTTCGAGCGCAAGCTGCCGGTTGCTGATGCGGGTATCGAGGTTGATGTAATTATCCGTGGTGTCGTTATATATATCAATAAACTTACCGCAGAGCGATGCATCACCCGCGAAATCGAGGCCCTGCAATCCAAGGTGGCGCTCGAAGATGTTACCGTCCAGCGCCCTGATGAAGTAATCCCGGGCGCGTTTGTCCTTACGGTTAACCATTATCTGCAGGTAATCGAGCCTTGTGTCCTGGTCACCGTATTCCAGGTTGAACGAGACCCATATAAATGCCAGAGAGTTCCAAAAAATAATAACTGCAACTGTCAGCACGACAACCGGAACAAGAACAAACAGCCACAAGCGGGTGGTTCGTTTCCTGTGGGCTGCACGCGCCTGCTCGACTCTTTCGCGTATTGTTTGTTTTACTTCCCTGCTGACCTTTGTCGGGCTTTCTTTGGATTTTTCGCTCATGAATTCTCCTTGAAATCCATTAAAACTCCGCCTCTTTCGCGATTGCATCCTCGAGCCGTGCGCGTTCTCCTTTGGCCCATTTTTTTTCCAGAATGGCGGTAATCTTTATATCCGCAATGCGGCATCTTTTATTATCGCGGATCTCAATGTGGCCCGCGGTTTCCGCATCCGGGATAAGAACGTCTTCCATGAATGATTCGTCAATGAGTATTCGGAAACGGTCGCCGTTTCGGATAATTCTGATGGAATGCAGGCCCGAAGTTTCGACTTTGCTCTTCGCGGGCGGCGCGCCGAGGATTTCAGGCTGTACTTTGGACCGGTATTCGACGAGTTCCCCGGCATAGATTGCAACCTGGTTTTTGACGAAAAAGAACACAACTGAAATGCCGCAGAACGAAATACCGAGCCGGTTCGGAAAATCAACACGGTACGTCAGATGAATCTCGTCGACACGTTCGAATTTTACCCTCGAGCGGACAGGATACTTCCAGAGGTCAGTGCCGAAATGCTCGAGGGCGCCCCGCCGTATCCGCCAGCGGGTCGAATCACAATCAAAATCCTTCATTTCCTCTTCAGCCTGCTTCTCGAAATAATACAAATAGGTAGGCACACCCGATTTATCTTCCGGCTCTTCTACGGCACTGGCGTGGGTAACTCCGCGTTTTTTCAATACCGCATGGGCAGCCTGAACGAAATGGTCCTGGATGCTTTCACGGTTCTTTTTCGCCGTTTCCGTTTTACCGTATTCCCGGATCAGTTTGCGATATTTCGCGGCAGCGGCAATCAAGGCCTGGTTCCTATACGCCGTTTCGGCATCGGTAAAGAGTTTCATCGCCGAAGACTCGTTATCCCGCCGTGCAGAATTCAATTGCTCCGTTTCGAGGCGGGCTTTGCGCTTCTTTGCCCTTTCAAGACGCTTCAACAGCCTGTTGTCGGTAACACCTTCGGCCGCTGACGCGTTGAGCTCCCGTTCCGCTTCGTAAAGAGAACCGTCGGCGAGCATGAGGCTGGCCACAAGGAGCCGCGGTTGCCCACTTTCGGCGCGCAATTCAAGGAGATTCACAATGAATTCCACCGAGAGGGATTTAATCTCGAAGTACCCACCGCCGTCCATTTGAAAACGCGCGCCGCCGCGGTCCACGCGCGTAAGTTTGCCGGAGGCGCGAATGCCTTTCCTGAATTCAAACTCGACATTCTTGTCGATCCGGAGCAGCAGTTGGTTGGAAGTCCTGTTGAAAAGGTTTGCCACCTCCCGCACAAAAGCCTGCTCCCACAAGACATGATCGCGGACCTTCGAATTCAGAGCGCCCGATTCAAGCGCCTGGTCCAGACGGTCCAGAACTTCTTTATAACGCCGCTCTTCGAGAAAAGGCGTAATCGCGTAAACAAGTGAATAATAAGGCGCAAGGACCGCCTCTTCTTTTTCATTGGCAACCGCTGTCGCCTGAGACGGTTCTACGCTCGTATCGCCTGGGTGCTCGGAAGCCTGAGCAGGTTCAGTTTCAGTAACGGATATCGGCTCGGGTTCCGTAGTTTCGTCAACCGGTTCTACCGGAGGCTTTGGCGGCAGCTCCGGCTTCGACTGCTCCGCGGTTTCCGTTTCCGATTCAGACTTGTAGGGATTGACGGAAGTTTCGGCTACCTGTTCGGGGGTAATCACATCTGCCGGAACCTCAGACCCCGATCTTCCCACTTTCTTCGGCTCAACCCGTTGCCTTATCGGCGGGCGCAGGGGAGAGGAAACGTTCCGTGGATTCCATCTCATGGCGATCATGAAGGCGCCGAGAAGAGCCAGAATCAGAAAGAGTAATACACTGGCCGGGAAAAGGGCTTTTTCAAGCCGCACGGTCAACAGGCGGGGAAGGGCCATCATTCTGTCAATCCGTGCAATAACATCGTCCGGTTTCTGAGGGCGGCGGGCCGGGTCTTTTTCCATCATCCAGAGGATAAGGTTTGCGCACCCGTCGGAGATTTCCGGATTAATCGATCCCGGATTCGGAATCGGCAGTGCGCGATGGGCGGCCATCAGTTTGTGCGCATCCTTGCCCTCGAACGGCGGACGCCCCGTAACGGCGTAAAAAAGCGTTGCACCGAGCGAATAGATATCGCTCCTGACGTCAACGTCCGCCTGTCCCGACGCCTGCTCCGGCGAAATATAGTTCGGCGTACCGATGGCGCGCGGCGGACCGTCCTGAGGGACGTAGCCGCTTGCCCGGGCAAGCCCCAGGTCCGCGAGCTTGGGAATCCCGTCATAAGTAAACAGAATATTGCGCGGTTTTACGTCCCGGTGAACAATCCCGTGCGAGAGCGTGTCGCGCAGCGCCTGTGCGACGGCCCGGACTATGCGGAGAGCTTCATATTCGCCAAGCATTCCACGGTTTTTTACGAGATCCCGCAAGGAACCGCCGTCAAGGTGCTCCATTGCCAGGTAGTAACGCCCTTCCGCCGTGCCTGCATCGATTGCTTTTACGATATTCGGATGGTTCAGCTTCCCCAGAATCTTGGCCTCTCTCAGGAAGCGGTCCACCGCCGCGTTGTCTTCTGACATCCACCCGGGCAGGATTTTGAGTGCGACCCTCAACCCGGAGCCGGTTCGGCGGGCCTTGTAAACGACACCAGTGCTGCCGCGTCCAATCGGATATTCGATCTCAAACTCGGCGAAATTACGTACCGGCGCGTGGCCGCATGCACGGCGGAGCTCAATCACCTGTTCCGAGCTGAGGAGACCCTCCCGTATGCACCGTAATGCAACGTCCAGGTCATCGAGGTCGCTGCAGCCGGAGGGCGGGGTGACCAGCCGCTCAGCCTGTGACGCGTCAAGGTAACCTCTTTCAACGGCGAGGCGTAGAAACGGCTCAGAGATTTGTGGTGGGACTTCAGCCATTACATTAGAATTGCAGGGGCACAGAACACACGGCGCGCGCGCAAGTGTTGCCTGCCCCTACGGGGATTCTCGTTCATCCGCTGCAAAAGGCGCAGAAATCACTTCTTCGACCGCTTATGCCTGCGAAGCCACTTCTTCGACAGTTTGCCGGTAATCTTGACGTTATCGAAAAGCACGCCCTGGCCCGAGCCGCCGGCAAACAAACCGACATGCCCTGAAACCAGGTCGTCATTCTCGGTTTCAACGCAGAGCTTTCCGTCAACCCATAGCCGCAGCTTGCTTCCGACTTTTTCGATCTTGACGATGTAGCGTTGGCCGACCTTGATATCGTTTGCGCTTTCTTTCACCAGAACTTTATTGGTGCCCTTTTTTACATAGTGCGTAATGGAATTTCTCTTGGGCCCGAGGCGTTTTACGCCGACGCCGAAGAGATAGTTCACGCCTTCCCCATCATCGCATAACGTTGCCTGAATGCTCGGGCACTCGCCGCCGCCGACCGCTTCGAACTCTATGGTAACATCGCCGTCGATTATACCGTTCCACAGATAGACCTTGGACCCGCGCCCCTTGATTTCCTGATCCACCAGTTCCCAGGGGTAAGGGATGAGGTCATAGACGGTATCAAGGCTGTATTCCTTCCAATCGCCGAGTTGCGTCTCATCGGACCAGTCGTAATAAACCCGCACGGTGCCGTCGCCCATATCGATATACTTGCCGGCAAATAACGCAGAGGCCTTCTTGAGCTGTGCGGCGCACTTTTCAAGCATATCGTTGATTTCCCGCTCCGCCAGGAGCCATGCAGCGCTGGTATCGTATTTCCTGCGCGCGTCCATGAGCAGGCGGTAGGCAGTCTTGTAGTCTTTTTCTCTGAATGCCTTCCTGGCTTCTTCGATAGCCTTGCCTTCGACGGTTTCCGAAAAATCCATTACGTTTACGCGTCTGGGCGGCGTCCTGATACCGTCCGCTTTCGGGTCCGTCATTTCGATTAAGAGGTCAATCCTAAGAGGTTTGTCCCTTCTCCGCTTCATCGCCTGGAAAAAGCGTTCCCGGGCTTTTTCCTTCTGATCGCGCATGAGATACACCAGCCCGATTGCGATGTCAGTCTCCGCGTGGTCCGGGTTCATGCGTTTCTGGGCGAGAATAATCAGGTCTTTCGTGTCGATTTCCGAAATATGGAACTTGATGTCGTCCCCCGTGTACTGGTCTTTCATGTGGACTTCGTTCAGGTTTACCGTGATGACTTTCCCCTTTACCCTGCCCCTTTTATAGAGGCCGATCGAGGCGGAGGTGGATTTACGGAGCATGAGAATAGCCTCGCCCACCGCCTTGTAAAGCCGCGTGACGCGGGCGATAATGTCCAGGTCGCGAATGATCTGGGGATGTTTCTTCATGAAATCATCGTCCCGCGCGAGTGTTTCATAAATCTTGCGGGCTTTCTTGAGAAAACCTCTTTCAAAATATGCCTTTGCCGTTGACAGTTTCTGGAGCATCTCGCCTTCGTCGAGGCCGGTATCAATCTCTTCCGCCGTCATATCCTCGATGCCTTTGGCGATTAACTGCTGTATCCTGTCAACCTGTTCGGAACTGGCATAAATGCGGATAGAAGCGGCGGTTTCTTTCGCCTTCTTGAACATCTTTTTTGCCAGATATGCCTTGATTTCGCGGATATCGGCTTCAAGCAGCTGCCCTATTTCCAGTCTGAGTTTTTTCTTCTCTTCCTGCACTTTTGTCCATTCAGGTGTGTCTTGATATCTGTCTGGAAACTGGTCCAACGCCACCACGGCGTCCCAGAGTTGTTTTTCCCTTCTGAGGCCGAAGGTCTCCATTACGATCTTCGTGTACAATTCCTGGGCTTCTTTACTGATCCTGGGCTGGACGCCGTTTGCCGTATTATTCGGATTCACCGGCTCGACAGGGCCGGCTCTTTCCGCCTCATCGATTTTCTTTCTGGCGTTGTTATCAAGCGACTGGGCCCTTGTCAGGTAACTGGTCGCCCGCATGCCGGGGCTTTGGAAGATCTGCTTGAGTAAAGCTCTTGCGCCCCGGTAATCGCCTTCGTTGTAGCACCTCTGGGCGCTGCCGAACAGATTAGCCGCCTGGTTTTCAGCTGCGCGTTTTTCTTTGTCCTTTCCGGACCGTTCGGAGACGCCGGGCTCATCGCCGATATTGTCGGTCGATTGAGGGTCGCCGCCCCAATTAACCGACAGTGCGATAACGGCAATAACAATCAATGCGGCCACGCCCATAATAGCGCCGACGACCATTTTCATCTGGTTGGACTGCATCTTGAGCTCGCGCTCTTCTTCGCGGCGGATGCGTCGTTCTTCATCAAGCTGTGCGGCTCTTTCCGGGTCGATTTCCCTGGCAGGCGCCTGCCGGATGGCTGAATCCCGCTTTGGGGTTCGGCTCGAAGGGCGCGCTCTCGCGCTGGAACGGCGCGAAGGCCGTTTACGGATTGCCGAGGCCTTTCTCGACGAGCGGCGTCCGGCGGGTTTTGCCGAGGGTGCGGCCGCTTTCGGTTCCGGTTCTTCGTCCGACTCGGTCGCAAGTTCACGGGCCTCCTGCTCGATGACAGCCAGTTCCAACTCGCGTTTTTTGCGCAGTTTTTCCACTTCGGCGCGCTGAATATTCAGGATTAACGTGCGCTGGTGTGAAGAGATAAATCCTTTTTCGATCGCGACCTCGCCCAGCTTTTTCTCGTCGAGGCCGAATTCACGCATCTTACGCTGTACTTCCAGGCACTCGTTGACCTGGACCGGGGTCATGAATTTATGGCTAATCGCTATCTTTCCAAAGTTCAATTCAGCCGGTGTCGTCATACACTAACTCTCCTTACATTTCCCCTGTTCAGTAATATTACCACGAGTTTTGGGGGAATGCAATTGCTTTCTTATCCAGGGGCCTTTACTGCGGAAATCCAGCCGCAATAAACCTATTTTCTGGACATGAATCCTTGACAAGTTATAATGGTTTTGCGCGGCGTCTTCCAGAATGTTGCGCCCGGACTCGTTTGTTTTCAGTTTTCCCGGTTCAACATACGGGGGTAAAATGATTTACGCAGTATATGCCGTTGCCGGACTTGTTATCGGCGCTCTTGCAGGATGGCTCATCGCTTCCGCACGTGCGGCCGCAATGCGCGCAAGGGAGAATTCCGAGCTCAACGCAAAGGCCGAATCTTCTCAGGGACGCCTCGAAGAGGTACGCGGACAGCTGGAAGAAAAAGAAAGTGAAATCGACGGCTTGAGAAAAGAACTCGATACCGAACGTTCCGCGCGGACTGCCTTCGAAGCCCGTCTGGAAGAAGAAAGAAAAAACCTGCAGGAGCAACGCATGTTAATTGAAGAATCCCAGAAAAAGCTGAGCGATACATTCGACGCACTCGCCGGCAAAGCACTGAAAAGCAGCGGTGACGAGTTCCTGAAGCTTGCCAAGGAAACACTCGCTACAATTCTCGAAACCACGAAGGGCGATCTGGACAAACGCATTGAGCCGCTCAGGACGACGCTTGAAAGTTATGAAAAACACGTCCTGGAAATGGAAAAGAGCCTGAAAAGCGACTACGGTAAAGTCGACGATCAAATCAAAATGCTTGCCGGCGAGGCGCGCAAACTCGCCGATGCCCTCAGCAAGCCGCAGGTACGCGGCCAATGGGGCGAACTGGCATTGCGCAACGCGGTCGAAGCGGCGGGGATGTCCAGATACTGCGATTTTGAGGAACAGGCCACGGCCGAGTCGCGTGATGAGCGCACGATCAGACCCGACCTGAAGATAAATGTTCCGGGTAATCGCTTCATCCTTGTCGACTCAAAGGTGCCGAGGGACGATTATGTCAAGGCTTTCGAGACTCAGGATAATAGTGAAAAGGAGGAAGCGCTGAAGCAACATGCGAAGAAGGTGCGGGATCATATGAAGGCGCTGGCCAGGAAAGAATACTGGAAACAGGAAGGATCGATGGATTTCGTCGTGATGTTCCTGCCCGCGGAATCGTTCTTCAGTGCCGCGCTTATGTATGACGGAAACCTTATCGAAGACGGAACAAGACAGAACGTTATCCTGGCAAGCCCGATTAATCTGATCGCACTTCTCCGCAGTGCCGCGCTTGTCTGGCAGCAGAGCAAAATGGCCGAAAATGCCGGGAGAATAGCAGAAGCAGCGAAAGAACTATTTGAAAGGGTACAGAAGTTCGGCTTCCATTTCGCCGGAGTCGGTTCGAGCCTGGATAAGGCGAGAGAAACCTTCAACAAAGCGGTACGATCATGGGAAACGCGCGTGAGGCCCAGCGGGGTCAGGCTGGTTGAGCTCGGAACCGTACCGGAATCATCAGAAATCAAGGAAGTAAAAATGATAGAAAAGCCGATCCGCGAAATCCCGGCTGAATTTAATAAAGAGGAAGATTAGTATATCCGGCGTGCGGGCCTGCCCGCCCGCGTAACAGTTTTATAATATTCTAAAACTTGAAGCTGAAAAATAAAAGAATCTCGTCATTATCAACATTTCTTTCCGCCGAAGTAAAGCCGCCCGTATTTTCGTCCCGGATTACGTATTCGAGTTTCAGTTCCATATTGTCGGTCAGCTCGGTTATGACCGCAAGCGTAAGCTGGGTCCGATCCCACACGGCCGGGTCATTAACATTCTTCCTGTATTTCACCGGCAGACCGGAAGCACTATCAATCACGAAGCCGCGCAGGCTGTGCTCCATGACGTCGAACCTTACCAGCGGGAAAACAGACTTGAAGATACAGGTCTTTTCTTTGCCGTATTCATATCCCCTGCCTTCCGGGCCGAGCTTGAACTTGTATCCAAGCGCGAAAGATGAGCCGTACCGGTCCAGTCTGGCATCGCGGGCCCACACGTATTCGGCTTCCGCATAAAAACCTTTTCTGGAATACTCGAACCTTCCTCCGGCCCGGTGCTGGTGCTGGAGCGTGCCGAGATAGCCGGAGACATGATCCTGCAGATACTGGATTTCATCATCCAGCATTCGGGAGTTGAAATAGTATACACGCAGGTCGAGATACTCCTTTTTTCTCTTCTTGTCCTTTTCGGGGTTAAGGCCGTACCGGAAGCCCAGGCCGGCGGTATATTCCCATTTTTTTTCATCTCCCCAGTCGTCGTCGTGGAATATCCGGTCTTCGCCCGCGTTCGCACCCGCCGTCGCAGGGCTTTTGCGGTTACCGATGTCCTTGCTGCCGAACGTCAGGCCCGTTCCCCAACCGAGAGCGTAGTATAATCCCCAGTCCGTGAGTTTTTCGCCCGTGAGAAGGACCTGCATGGTTTCGTCCCACCAGAACGCGGTGCCGAGCATGGGATATGTTTCCGTTTTACGGGACGGCCTCATCCATCTTTCATAGAGTCCGATTTTCAGCTTGTGCTCATAAGGGAGATGAAACGTTATGTGAAATTCCTCTATCCCGGCGCTGGTCTTGTATTCATCGTCGGACTCCGAAGTTGTTTCCGAGACGCTTCCGGTAGTAACATCCACCGTATGCGTGTGTCCCTTAGTCCGGTAGTTTCCAATATTCTTGAATACGAGTTCCCCCTTCAAAGTGGCAAAAGAGCCGAAGCGCGCCTCGGGAATGAGTTTGAACTCCTTCAGCCTGAAAATCCCTTCCCATTCGCCCGATTCTTTTCCCGTAATGAAATCCACATTGCCTTCGTTTGTTTCATGCCAGATATGCTCGATGTCAAGTAACCCGCCCAGGTAGAACCTGAAGCCTTTCCTGTTATTCTTCATCGGGAAGCCGAACAGGGGCTCCTTATCATCTTTCTCGGGTTCCTTTTCCGCGGCGGTGGGTTTTTCAGTTTCTGTCTTCTTTTTCTCTTCCTTTTCCTCTTCGAGCTCACGCAGGATTTGTCTCACCAGGTCCTTGAGCTGGTCGTTATCGGATTCGGAATCAACCTTGACCTCCGGCTCCTTTTCTTTATCAGGCGTAATTTCGCCGGCCGAAGCAGGGATAATCAACCATAGAATTACCAGAAAGCTGATAGAAAGTCTCATACACCCTCCGTGGCGTAACAGGTTTGCTTACGTTCTTATAGCGAAGCCGTGACCATGCTGCAAATAAATTCCAGATGAAACATAAAGCTATACCCGGGTATTTCGATTTTTCATTGACGGTATATGTCGGATATGCTAGAATTTTCGCCCGTTTATGGAGTAAGGACCGGGGGAGGCGTTCGTACTGCTCCGGCGCCGGGGAAATGCGGGAAAAGAATAATAACCTTTTAGGATAAGATATCTTACCTTTAATCAAAACCAGGAGGGCACCACGATGAAATCGGACCTCGACATCGCCCAGGCTGCAACAATGCAGCCGATATGGGAGATCGCCGAAAAAGCGGGCGTCAACCGCGACGAACTCGAGCTTTCCGGCGACTACAAGGCAAAAGTAAAGCTCGATATCCTTGACCGGTTGAAGGACCGGCCAAAGGGGAAGTACATTCTGATTACTGCAATCACGCCGACACCGCTCGGTGAAGGTAAAACGGTCAGCACAATCGGTCTGACCCAGGGTTTCGGGAAAATCGGTAAGAATGTAATTACCTGCATCCGCCAGCCTTCCATGGGTCCGGTTTTCGGCATCAAGGGTGGCGCGGCCGGTGGCGGGTACTCGCAGGTCATTCCGATGGAGGACTTCAACCTCCATCTGACCGGCGATATCCATGCCATCACAGCCGCCCACAACCTGATTGCCGCGTTCCTCGACACTTCAATTCTGAAGGGCAATCCTCACAACCTGGATCCTCTTAATGTCAACTGGCGCAGGGTGATGGACGTATCAGACCGCGCCTTGCGTGACATTGTAATCGGCCTCGGCGGACGCGCGAACGGCTATCCGCGCCAGACCGGCTTTGACATTACCGTGGCCAGCGAAATCATGGCGATTCTTGCGCTAACTTCAGGACTGAAGGATATGCGCGAGCGTATCGGCAGAATCGTGGTCGGTTTCAACCGCGACGGCAAACCCGTAACTACCGAAGACCTGAAAGTCGCAGGCAGCGCCACCGTCCTGATGATGGACGCTATCAAGCCGACGCTCATGCAGACGCTTGAAGGCCAGCCCGCATTTGTTCATGCCGGTCCGTTTGCAAACATCGCGCACGGCAACTCTTCCATCATCGCCGACCAGATCGCACTCAGGCTTACCGATTATGTCACAACCGAAGCAGGCTTCGGGGCGGACATGGGTGCCGAGAAGTTTTTCGACATCAAATGCCGCACAAGCGGTCTTGTTCCCGATGCCGTGGGGCTCGTGGCAACTGTCCGCGCATTGAAACACCACAGCGGCAAATACAAGGTCGTTGCCGGCAAACCGCTGCCCAAGGAGCTTACAGAAAACAACCCGGGCGACGTTGAAGAAGGCGGCGCCAACCTGGCGAAACACATAGAAAACGTCAATAAGTTCGGCGTTCCGACCGTCGTTATCATAAACCGGTTCGGCACCGATACTGACGACGAAGTCGAAGCTGTCAGGCGAATTGCCGATGATGCAGGCGCTGAGTCGATTGCCGTATCGGACGTGCACGCCGACGGCGGCGAAGGCGGGCGCGAGGTGGCAGAAGCCTTTGTTGCAGCCTGCGACAAGCCTTCGAACTTCAAGTTTCTCTATGATGTCAAAAAGCCCTTAAAGGAAAAAATCGAGACAGTCGCCACGAAAATCTACGGCGCCGCGGATGTTTCTTACACACCGCTGGCAAATCGCCAGATAAAGCAGTTTGAGGCATCCGGTTTCGGTAACCTGCCTCTCTGCATGGCTAAGACTCACCTCTCACTGTCACATGATCCAAAACTGGTCGGACGCCCGGAAGGATTCACGCTTCCGATCAGGGAGGTTCGTGCAAGTGTAGGCGCCGGTTTCATTTACCCGCTTTGCGGTCAGATGAGCACAATGCCCGGGCTGCCGACGATTCCTGCCGGCACAAATATCGACATTGATCTTGAAACAGGCAAGGTTGTCGGGCTTTTCTAGGCTAATCTTTGAAAAAATCCCGGGGGAGCGCCGTTTACGCTTCCCCGGGAGAATTGCTTCGGAATATCAAGTCAAACCGCCGCTTTGCGGAAGCGCCTAATACGGCGGGTTTAGGGGAGTAAGGTCAATGAGTTTCGAATACGAGACAGAGAAAAGGGAATTTGTCCGCATTAAAGTCGACATACCCGTACGCTATAGATTTCTCTCCCGCGAGCTTGATCTCGGCGACGATAAAGTTCGCGGGGGCGTTACAAGAAATATATCGGGCAGCGGCCTCCTGCTCCTCGGGCAGTTGCCGAAACCGGACTGGATTACGCCGCTTCTGATGCAGCACATTGTCGTTGGAGTAAATATCCTCATTCCCAAGCTTATAAATCCCGTCAAAGCGCTTACACGCGTGGCCTGGATCGAAGCAATACCCGAGGGCGCGGACAAGTGCGCCATGGGGTTGAAGTTCCGCGAGATAACGAAAGAGGGGCAGGACGAAATCTTCCGTTACGTAATCCGCTCACAAATGCACTGACCTTTTTACATACGTATCTTTTTTTTACATTTGATACATCAGTATACGTTTAACTTTGACGCTGCCGCACCGGTCTCACGTATTATTCTGTAAAGTATTTTGGCAATCAAAAGTCAAAATCGCCGAAACTGAATACGGCTGAACTACTTTGGGCGTTTTTCATGACACGAATCCATATCGTACCATCCCGGACCCTCCCTTCCGCGAGACAATCCAAAATATATTTCATTTCTGTTCAAAAAAATTCTTTCCGTTATTGAAGATTGCAGTTCGCACTAACTTTTACATGCCGTGTCAAACACCTTCAAACGTCTGGCGATAAAGTCAAACACAGATTATGATTTCCGACAGGTCGTGATATCAATCACTAAATGCGACGAGCAAGTTGAAAAAGGCATCGCGCTCTATGCCAGTAATTAAGCGCCTTTCAGCCCGATTGTCATTTTAGCAAAATACACGTCGCATACATCGCTCAAGTTAGATAAGGATGCTTTTTTCCGCCGCTGCATGCGCAGCCGCCGTTGAAATACGCGCGCAGAAATCTGTTGACGAGTCAGCACCTCCTGAATATACTTGTCCGGGTTGATTGGCAACCCCACAGTTCAAAAAAGCACCGGCCAAAACGAAAGTCTCGGCCGACTGCTGCTGGGAGGTGCAATCCGCGGCAGAGCGCGAATGCAAAAGCCGCATTCATGATGCCGCGGACAATCACGAAAAAAATGAGAGGGGAAGTGCGCACGGGGATACCCAATGCGCCATACTTCCGCTCCAAGGGCAGGATTATCGACCGGAGCAAGGTTTACCGGGCAATGGGAAAATTGCCCGATGCCGTGCCGGAGATATCGGGGGCGGTTGGTTTAAAAGGATTCTGAAAAGAGATAGGCCTATCTCAACGGAATCGGCGGAAAGAGACAGTGTAGGGGGCACTGTCTCTTTTCACTTTAAGGAGTAATATTCTGCACGGACTTTCAGCAGGTTCTTAATCAATCCTGATCCGGCGCATCTTTTTCTTACACTCCGGGCAACCGCCCGGGTTCTTGTACGACTTTTCCCCTTCGCAGGCATCCGGGCATATGTAGATATATCTGATCTTGCAGTCCTTATCCTTTTTCAGCGACTGCAGATAAGCGACAAGGGCGCGCATTACGGTCGAAGTTTCTTTCCTCTCCTTGCCTTTGATGCGCTCTTTAATGCAGTAGTTTATCTCCTTGCGTAACTCCTTTTCCGACAAGCGGTCGGCGCTGCCGGCCAGGCTGTTCTTTCCGGCGGTTACATGGCACGATGCACAGGACTTGCTGCCCGGCTTGAAATAACCGCTGTTGTTAAAGATAATCTTTCCCTGCATCACTTTTCCGGGTGAAGGTTTCTTCTTATCGGCCTTTTTCCGGGATTTATCTTCTTTTTCTCCGGCCGGCGCCAGCATGGAAAAAGCCACTATAAGTAGTATCAGGAAAAAAGGTTGTGCTTTCATGTCATCTCCTCGAACCGGAGTTCCCATTCGTGTGTTATTACAGGGGGTCTGAAATTGCTCTGAATTTACAGTTTTAGACGGTACTTATGCCAGTTTATTCGGAATTTTTTTACTTTCCAAACAAAGCCTTTACACGTTTATTAATTTCATCGCGGACACTTCTGAATGTCGTCAATACCTCATCTTTGGTGCCGAATGCAGCGGCAGGATTGGGCAATCCCCAGTTCTGGTGGGCTGCGCCGGGAATGGACGGGCAGGAATCCTTGCTGCCGCATATCGTTATGCATGTATCAATTCGGTCCAGCGGAACTTCGTCAAGCGACTTGGAATACTGACCTTCAACAGGTGCGCCAATTTCGCCCATAACCTCGAATACGCGGGGGTGAATACCTGTCGGGTTGGTGCCGGCAGAGTAAATCTGTATATTTTCAGGCGCATGCCTTCGTGCAAACGCTTCCGCCATCTGGCTGCGGCACGAATTGTTCACACATACGAACAGCACGTTTTTCATGACAAACCCCTGCTCTGAAGCGCAATGACATCAAATCTATACTATTATGATACATCCGAAGGCGCTGAGCTCAAAGAGTTTTTTTAAAAAGGTCTAACGGTCGCGGTAGGGCAGCAGGTCTTCAACGGCGAAACTGCGGCGGCTGAGGATGAGTTTCGCCACCTGCACAGGCAGCCATTGGCCGCGGGTCTCCGCCGCCTTCTGCACCCGGCCCAGCATTGCACCGTCGCCCCCCCGCACAATGATCTCAATCGCGTACCAGGAAGCCGTATCCGTGTTATGGCGTTCCTTTATGAATCCGCGAAAGGCGCCGAGGTCGCCGTCGCCGTACGACTCGTGCCTGAGGAGCGAATAGAGGACGTCGGGTTTCGCGTTATCTTCCACTTCACCGAGGAGCGAGACAAGAGCCGGAACGGCGCGGGCGTCTTTCTGCTTGTTCAATGCCGCAAGATACGTGGAGATTTCTTCCCGGGTTTTCTTTCCCTTTATTGCTGAAATAAGGCCCGGCACCGCGCCCGGGTTTTTACGCGAAACAAAATGCTCCGGGGGAAGGCCGGCGCCGAGTAATTCGATGGCGCGGTTGATTTTTTTCTCGCTGTTTTCATCGCGCGGCAGAGCGTCCATTTCCCCGAACGCCTCGGCGCTGAAACGGGCCGGAGTCGACTCCCCGAGCCGGGCCGCAAGGGAAATGAAATCGAACTGCGCCGGCACGGGCAGCATCTGCGCGCCGAGTTTTGCGATGCGGTCGTCCGGGTCGTTGAGAAGCTTTAGTGCGAATTTATCAGGATACGCGAAACCGGCGTCGTCCAGCAGCGCGCGCTCATATTCGGTCGGCTCCCACGCGCCGGCGCAGTCGCCGCGCCGGGAAAAGAATTTCTCGTATGCTGCAAGACGTTTATCCGCATCCGCCGAATCGAACCGCCTGAGCAATCCCGCGTCGTCGTCCTGCATAATAT
Organism: Planctomycetota bacterium; assembly: GCA_004376375.1. Taxonomy (GTDB): domain Bacteria; phylum Planctomycetota; class E44-bin39; order E44-bin39; family E44-bin39; genus E44-bin39. Next base: position 33,315 of record SOJX01000049.1, on the reverse strand, counting down.
CGATACATGCCAGGCCGCTTATAAAATCGGCCAGCTCGAATAATGAAACATGAAAACTTATTCCGATGAAAAGCGCGCAGACCCCGCCGCCGATATCGCCGGGGCGGCGGTTTGAATCGGAAAGAGGATGATAATCGCCGGCCCACCGGCTGAAAACGTCCGCAGGCGACTGCTCAACAGTGCCGCTTAACCGGTTGCGGCTGGACCACCCGAGTCCGATGCGGGGGCCGAAATAAGGGACAGGCGCCGAACAATCGAATCGGCGGTCCTCCCATTTGCCGGCCCGGCGGCCGATAAAACCGTAGGCCTCCGTGGCTCTGAAGCCCAACCCCGCGTTGCAGAAGCGCGTCACCTGCGCGTTGGCGTGTATACCGGGCCCGAGATGCAGCTCTCCATGGAATATGTCGGCAAAATCGCGGACGCGGTCGGTAAGATATGCACACCCGCATAAGGAAGGCGCAAGGACAAGCAGCGCGGCCGCCAGAGACCGGCCGATCATTTCTTACCCCCCGTGGGTTTGCAGAAGAAGGCCATTGAGGTGAAGCTCACCAGTGACTGGGTCGGTTCTTCGTGGAACTGGTCGTAGGCCAGAAGCCGCGCGTCCGTCGGGGACGTTACTGCAAGCGTGGTGTAAATCGAGCCGTACCCGCAGATATTGCGCTCGTTTTTCTCATCGACGATGTAATCATAGAAAGCGCCGTGGTCGAGACCTTCGAGGTGGGCAAGCATTTCCCGGTCCTTCGATTCGACGCGTTTTACAGTCTCATCATCAAGAGCCGGAGTACCGTCGAATTTCGGGCCCACGTGAGCGAGGTCGGACCCGGATATCACGCAGACGCGCCCGGGATAGTCCTTGATTGCGCCGCGAAGGGATTCAATCATGTTAACGATATTAGGGTCTTCTTCCGGCCGTTTTTTCTCATTGACCTGCTCGTGGAACCCGCCGATCAGCCCGGCCGCTATCTTGAATTCTTTCTTCCCTCCGAGCATGTGCGCAAGCCACACGGCCTGAAGCTCGACGGAGTGTTCCTGGCGGTGGATAAGCTCGCCGGCAAAGGCGTCGAATTTCAACCGCTTTGCGAGCGAGTCGACAAAATCCGCGTCCGTCTCCAGAGTGCCCAGCGGCGTGGCGAAATCCTTCCTGGTGAGGAGTAGCGGGATATACTCCCCGAGGTGTGTCTGTGCGGCCATGTGGGCGACGCCGAGAATGACGTACAGATCGGCGGGCTCATTGTCCTGGACGGCGCGATACGCCCAGGCAAACGAGCTTGCGGCAACGTTCATGTCGATGTGCGGCGCGATAAGCGCTACCAGTTCCTTGCCGTCTGCCGAAACCTTCGTTTCTCCCGGGCCGTCTTCGTGTGTAAAACCCGTGTCGAGAAACGGCCTTAGTTCATCCGGGTTTTCCGGGTACGCCTGTCCCGCATGTATCGGTTCCCGGATGGGCTGGGCCGCATAGGAAGTGAAAAAATGCTGAAGCCGGTCGGAAAGAAGCATGTAATTCTCGTCAAGCTGCCGGACGAGGTCTTCTATGATTTCAAGCGGGACCAGCGTCCCGTCGAAGTGGCGAACGACTTCCGCCTGGATTTCACGCATATCGTTCTTGCCGTCGAGAAATTCGATTATCGCCATGGCCCCGGTGGGAACGACCGGGTTTCCCGGGGCAAGAGAGAGCGGGTCGTTAAAAAGAAACGCTTCGCCGCCGTCCTCGAGCTTAACGGGGAACGCCTGCAAATCAGGCCTCAGGGCGGGTTTCTCGGGAAGCGGGAACTGTGGTGCCTCGTCCATGATTGGAACATTCTATCGCCACCTGTATCTCAACGCAAGTGAAATCGCGGATCGGTCATTCGGTCCCTCGGTCTCTCGGTCTTTCGGTCATATTCTTAATTTAATAAGACCGGAGGACCGAGTGACCGAGTGACCGAGTGACCTTTTAACCTTGACACTCTTTGAAAACGCGTGATATACTCCGCGCTTGGCGGGAAATTCCGGGGAAAGTTTTTAAATTTCGTGAGACTATGCTTGCAAAAATTCCCAGCGTAACACTGACCGGCATCTCGGCCGTTCCAATCGAGATCGAGGTCGGCATAACCAAACGCCTTGGCGGCGTCGTGATAGTCGGGCTGCCCGATAAGGCCATTAACGAGAGCCGTGAGCGGGTGTTTCTGGCTTTGAAAGCCTCGGGCTACCAGCTTCCCCGCGGCCGCACGACTGTTAATCTCGCCCCGGCGGATCTGAAAAAGGAAGGGCCTGTATACGACCTGCCTATCGCACTGGGCGTCCTGGCTGCGAGTGATCAACTTGTATTTCAGAATATTTCCGACTTTGCCGTGATTGGTGAGCTTGCGCTCGACGGAACGGTCCGTCTGGTCCGCGGCTGCCTGCCGATGGCGCTTGCCGCGCGTGATGCGGGGTTCAAAGGGATTGTCGTCCCACGAGACAACGCCCAGGAAGCCGCGGCCGTGGAAGATATCGAGGTGTATGCAGTATCCGACCTCGTGGACGCGGCGAGGCTCCTTGCCGGGAAAAAAGTAATGGAGCCCTCGCGGGTTGACCTTGCATCTCTCTGGAAGAAACGCGAAAGCGCGCCCGTGGATTTCGCGGACGTCCGCGGGCACGAACAGGCCAAGCGCGCGCTTGTCATAGCCGCTGCCGGCGGGCACAATCTCATGATGGTCGGCCCTCCCGGAAGCGGCAAGTCGATGCTTGCCCAGCGCCTGCCGACGATTCTGCCCGAGCTCTCCATCGAGGAAGCGCTTGAAGTCACGAAAATCGCCTCCATACAGGGAATGATAAAACGCGGGCAGACGCTGGTAACAACGCGCCCGTTCCGCTCGCCGCACCACACGATATCAGAGCCCGGACTTGTCGGGGGAGGGGCGGTGCCGCGGCCGGGCGAAGTGTCAATGGCGCACCTCGGCGTGCTTTTCCTGGACGAGCTGCCCGAATTCAATCGCCGAACGCTGGAACTGCTCAGGCAGCCGCTCGAGGACCGCGAGATCGTTATCTCGCGTGCGGCCGGCACGAGCTCTTTTCCCGCAAATTTTACGCTTGTTGCGGCAATGAACCCGTGCCCGTGCGGCTACATGACGCACCCTAAACGCGAATGCCGCTGCACGCCGTACATGATCGAGAAATACAGGTCGAGAATCTCGGGGCCGCTAATGGACAGGATCGACCTCCAGATCGAGGTGGGCGCCGTCTCATACGACGACCTTACCGGCCCGGCCAAGTCGGCGACAAGCGGGGAAATGCGCAAGCAGGTCGAAAAGGTGCGCGAGACATCGGACCGGCGCTTCAAGGGTCGCGTGACATGCACAAACGCGGGAATGACGGAAAGCGAAATGAAGGAGTTCTGCGTACTCGGGGACGGTACGAAGCCGCTCCTTCGCGAAGCTGTGGACCGTTTCGCGCTTTCGGCACGCGCGCATGCACGCGTGCTGAAGGTCGCCCGAACCATCGCCGACCTGGCCGGAAGCGACGTCCTGACGACCGAACACGTTTCAGAGGCAATCCAATACCGCTGTTTCGACCTGCGCGATGCGTAACGGGGTTATAATGGGGCGGATAATCGCCGTCTGCAAAAGCGATCAAAAGGGAACTGCGAAGAAACCGGTTGAGAGCGCCGAGCTCCTTCCCGGCCACGGTATCGGAGGCGACGCGCACGCGGGGGACTGGCACCGGCAGGTTTCGCTGCTCGCCACCGAATCCGTCGAGCCGATGCGGGGAAAGGGCGCGGAACTCCCCCCGGGCGCGTTCGGCGAAAACTTCCTGACCGAGGGGATCGTACTAAAGGAACTGCCCGTCGGTACGATACTGAAACTCTCCGGCAGCCCGGTTCTCAAGGTTACACAGATCGGGAAAGAATGCCACGACCGGTGCGCGATATACGAAACAGTCGGTGATTGCGTTATGCCACGCGAGGGAATTTTCTGCAAAGTTGTCGTCGGAGGCCATGTAAGACCAAGTGACACTATTATAATTGGAAGGGAGGAAGATATGAAAATAAAAGGGTTTATAACTGTAATGGGCGGCGCTTTGTCGTTGGAAATCGAGGAAGAAAAATGGGGTATTATGGTTCGAAGGATAGATGGTCATTCCGTTCGAACTGGCTATGAATATCACAAAGAAGAACTTTCGAAAGATCAGGTTGCCTCCTTTATAGCTCCTGATTATAATTATGAGTGGTCGGAACCTAGCAAGTTTGGGAATTTTCTTAAGATGATTGAAATATGCAGTAAGCATGAAGACTATCGAATTGCATTAATTACACACAAAGATTCTGGAATTTCCAAAAGCAAACTAATAGATAATTTTAAAAATTTGCAAAAGTGGATAGGCGAAGTTTGAATCTGAAGTTACTTTACAACATATATAAGAAAGAGAAAAAAAATAATACTGCAGTCACAAAAAAGGAGCAGTTTCATGCCAAAAAAAAAAGGAAAGGGCACAGTATTTCCGGCCGCCGTAATCACCGTAAGCGATAAAGGCTCCAAAGGAGAGCGGGAAGACACAAGCGGGCCGGCCCTGAAGAAGTTCCTCGAAGAACGCGGGTTCGGGGTAGCCCGCTACGAAATCGTACCCGACGAAATCGACGCGATATGCGGCATTCTGCGTGAGTGCTCATCGGAATGCAGCCTGATAGTAACCACCGGCGGGACCGGTGTTTCGCCGCGCGACGTTACGCCGGATGCGACGCGGCAGGTAATCGAAACCGAGATCCCGGGCTTCGGCGAGCACATGCGCGCGGTAAGCATCAGGAAAACTCCGCACGGGATTATCAGCCGCGCACTGGCGGGGACTGTCGGACAAACGCTTATCATTAACGTGCCCGGCTCGAAGAAAGGCGCGCTGGAATGCCTTGAAGCGGTTTTTCCCGCAATTCCGCACACGCTGGAGCTAATCGCCGGCCGGGTGCAGGACTGCGCGGAGGAAATCTCGAAACACGGCGAAGTGTGACGGGAACGTGACCGGATGAAAAAAGACAAACAAACCGTAGCTATTGCAGGCGTTACCGGCGCCGTCGGGCAGGAACTGCTTGCGATACTGGCGAAGCGCGACTACCCGGTTGGAAAACTTCTGCCCCTCGCCTCCGAAAGAAGCGCGGGTAAAACCGTTTCCTTCCGGGGCGAAGATATTCCGGTGCAGGTGCTTTCGCAGGATTCTTTCGGCGGCGTAGACGTGGCGTTCTTCTCCGCGGGAAGCTCGCGCTCGAAGGAATTCGCGCCGAGCGCGGTAGAAGCCGGCGCGCTTGTCGTCGACAACTCGTCCGCGTTCAGGATGGAGCCGGACGTTCCGCTTGTCGTCCCGGAAGTCAACCCGGAAGATGCGAAAAAGCATTCCGGCCTGATTGCAAACCCGAACTGCTCCACCATTCAGATGGTTGTCGCGGTCGCGCCGATTCACAGGGCCTTCGGAGTCAAGCGGATTATCTGCGCAACGTACCAGGCGGTTTCAGGGACCGGCAAGGCCGCGATGGAAGAACTCGACCGGCAGGTGCGCGATATCATGAGTGGCAGGCAACCTTCGGTTGAAGTCTATCCGCACCAGATCGCGTTCAACGCGCTCCCGCACGTCGACTTCTTCGTAGAAGACGGTTATACGAACGAAGAACACAAGATGTCGCGGGAAACGCACAAGATACTGCACGACGACTCGATAAAGATTTCAACCACGTGCGTGCGCATACCGGTTGTTCGCGCCCATTCGGAAGCCGTATGGCTGGAGCTCGAAAAGCCCGCACGCATGGATGAAGTGCGCTCGGTGCTGGAGAAATCACCCGGTGTTATAGTCGTCGATGACCCCGGGGAGAATAAATACCCGATGGCGATCCATGCCACCGGACGCGACGAAGTGTTTGTGGGGCGCCTGAGAAAAGATACGGCCCTTGACAACGGCATCGCCATGTGGGTCGTTGCCGACCAGCTTTTAAAAGGCGCCGCTCTCAACGCAGTCCAGATCGCTGAAACGGTATTGTATTAGGCCGCACCATACTGATTCGCGAAAGCGGATTCCGGGAATTATGTATAGATTAAATCGGAGCAGGGAGGGGACACCAAATTTCCGAATTTTTTATTGACACGGATAAACAAGAAACGAAAATGGACTTCATCGAAAAGGACATGCTCGCTTGCGCAATATCAAGCTTACGATTGAATACGACGGGACGCGTTACCACGGCTGGCAAAGGCAGAAAGACGTCCCGGAAACGATAGAGGGGAAGCTCGAAGCCGCGCTCTCCGCTCTGCTCGGCGGAGAGATTGACATACAGGGCGCTTCGCGGACGGATGCGGGCGTTCACGCCCTCGGCCAGGTCGCGAACTTCGCGACCGAACACCCGATCCCCTGCGCCAACCTCGTTCGCGCGTTGAATGACAAGCTGCCCGGAGACATTGCGGTAAGAGAGGCGGTCGAGGTTCCGCCCGGGTTCAACTCGCGTTTTTCCGCGCGGGGCAAGCGCTATCGCTACACGGTCGACACCAGTGCGGTGCGCCGGCCGGTCACGGGACGCTTCGCGCTCCACTGGAAGCATCCGGTTGACCTGGAAGCGATACAGGCGGCAATGAAAACGCTCGAGGGAGAACATGACTTTGCCGCGTTCGCCGCTGAGGTTAAGGCAGGGCAAAACACCGTCCGCACGCTCACGAGCCTTTCGGCGACGCTGGAAGGGGCTTTCGTCCACATGGACGTGGCTGGAACGGCGTTTCTTTACAACATGGTCAGGGCAATTGCGGGGACGCTGCTTGATATGGGGCGCGGGCGTCTGAAACCTGAAGATATGAGTACGATACTCGAATCACGCGACCGCGGCCGGGCCGGGCCGACTCTTCCCGCATGCGGGCTGACGCTGGTTGAGATTTCATACGACTCTTTTGATCCGGGGCTCGATAATGCTCGCTCTGGTTAGCGACATACACGCGAACATCGAGGCTTTCACGGCCGTGATGGACCATATCAGGACCAACCCGGCCATAACGAAGGTCTACTGTCTCGGTGACGTCGTCGGTTACGGGCCCGACCCCGAGCCCTGCCTGGATATTGCAATGAACCTCGACCTCAACCTGATGGGCAACCACGAGTATGCTACCCTCAACCAGGCATACGGATTCAGCGCGTATGCGCGCGACGCCGTCGACTGGCACCGCAAACTCCTTAAACCCGGCCTGTTTTCCGCCAGGACGAAGAAAAAGCGGTGGAACTTCCTGAGCAATGAAATGAAAAGCAGGCACGAGGAAGAAGAGGGCAGAATCCTTTTCGTCCACGGCGGGCCGCAGAACCCGATCGAGGAATACCTGCTTCGCACCGACCTCGACGAGGTAATGGGCGAGCTGTCCAAGAAGCTGGTCGATGCCTTTGAACTGACCAGGTGGCTGTGCATCGTCGGGCACACGCACACGCCCGGCATCATCTTTGAAGAGGCGAAATTTATACATCCTTCCCAGGTGAACGGAACGTTCACCTTCGAAGAAGGCCGGAAGTACCTCGTGAACGTCTCATCGGTGGGCCAGCCGCGCGACGGCGACCCACGCGCCTGCTACGTGACCTTCGACGGGGAAACGAAAACGATGACCTGGCACCGCGTCGAGTACGACGTCGAAAAGACGGCTGCCAAGATAAGAGAAAAACCCCACCTCAACGACTTCCTCGGAGAGCGGCTGATAAAAGGCGTGTAAGAAAGTATGAAGTATGAAGGTTGAAGGATGAAAAAGAATAGACCTGAAGGTAAGCCGAGGGATATTAGAGAGCGTGCGTTTGAATACGCTTTGCGGGCAATAAAGCTTTACCAGACGCTCCAGGAAGGAAAAGACGGCGCAGGTTGGATCATCGGCAAGCAGTATCTAAAATCCGCAACTTCAATCGGTGCAAATATTGAAGAAGCGCAATCGGGAGAAAGCAGGGCCGATTTCGTTCACAAGTATGCACTCGCGCAGAAGGAAGCAAGAGAAAGCCTGTATTGGCTTCGCTTGCTGACAGCTTCCGAGATTGTCGACAAAAAGCGGTTAGAACCACCCATTTCAGAGACCGAAGAGCTAGTCGCAATTATCACGGCAATTATTATAAATGCCAAAAAGAAAGGTGAAAAATAATTTCATCCTTCATCCTTCAGACTTCATCCTTTATTCAGCCTTCATCCTTTGTTGGGTTACCTTCGGTGGGTACGCGGAAACGGAGCGGGTCGAAACGGCCGGGAAACAGGTGGTGATAGGGCGCAAGGGCGCGGCCTGCGCGAATCCGCAGGTCATGCCGCTTGTGCTGGAGCACGCCCTGAAGAAACTTCATCGCTTCAACCGTACGCAGGCGGCCGATTGATTCAATAACCATGTATTCCGGCAGTTCCGCATCAGTGTCGGTATCCCGCGCTTTAGTCGAGGCAACCAGGCTGTTGAAAGCCTTGAGCAGGAGCCGATACGCATCAACGCTTCTGCTTTCGGCTATGCCGACGACTGAATCGTGCCTCACCTGCGCGATCGGCAGGCGAAGCGCCCGTCCGAGGATAACGGCCGATTCCGGTCGTGTGAAATGCGCCACCGCGTGCGTCAGGCTCCTTACGGGCTGCTCGGGAAGAGGCCGGCCGCTTTCCATCTCAATCAGCCCGGCGCTGACGGCCTTGTCGAGCCGCCGCTCGAGCGCCTCCGCGACACTGGGGTCGTCGAGTCGAACCAGTGCCTCCGTCGACGCGGCGACGACCGACGGGTCCGGGTAATTCAACAGCCTGACGATTTCCCCGATTTTGTGGTCCCTTATCAAAACGGCAAGGCGCAAATGCTGTTCCGCTGCACGCTCCTCCTCGGCCAGAATATACTGTCTGTTGTCCGGGGGAGGAGGGAGCGCGGGCGGCGCCGCACACCCGGCGGGCAGCATCAGAATCATCAGCAGACACGTTTTTACGAAGAGGGAATTCACTGGGCGACCTCCTCCTCGTTTAACGGGCGGAAAACGTGTTCGGCAAACCAGGCGCGTACGTTGCGCGACAGTTTTCTGAAGCCCCTTGCCTCCCGGTCGAACCAGTGCCAGTAATCCCTCGTGAAAGTCCTGCGCAGCACAAAGCGGCTGCGGTACTTTGATATGTGCGAAAGCTCGTGATAGGACTGGATCAGGCCGGCGGTTTGTACAAGCCTGAAATGCCCGATCGCGCGGACAAGCGGCTCGACAGGATCGGCCGAATAAGCGAGAACGGGAACAAACGCGGCCTTCGATGATACATCATAAAAGGCATTCCCGCGGCCGGGCAGAAAAACAAAGCGGAGCGGATCACAGGAGCCGTCCGAAATCATGTGCTTGAGCACATGGTCGTACATAAGCACCTGCCGCACGGTTTCGGCGACTCTCGCCTTTGTGAACGCGGGAGGAGAACTGAGATACGTGTGCGGAAATGCCTCCAGCGATATGCCGCTGGCGGAGCGAAGCAGGCGGCGGCACAGGTTGACTTCATCGCGTACGGCCTGCTGTTTTACGTCCGTAGTTATCTCTTTGCGCCGCTGCATGAGGGATCGAATCTCTTTGTCCAGGCGGTCGATCTCCATTTCGTACTTGGGTATTTTCAGCAATGCAAAGGTCGTTTTCCTGTCTATATGCCTGAGTTTCACCGAGCCGTCGCGTCCCCGTATGAAACGGTCTCTATCATCTTCGAGTTTGCCGAGCACATTTTTCATGTTCCTGTAACCACGGTACTCATCCGGCCTGAGGGACGCGGTGCGAAGCTTGGTCGCAATAACTGTATACAGCGGGAGGATGTCATCAATCTGTTCGACGGTACTGAGGTATTTCTTCGCCTCGGCGCCGCTTCCGGCGGTAATGGCGCGTGCCCTGCACAAGGACTCGAACTCCTCTGTGCACTTGCGAAGCGTCTGCCGCGCCGACGCAAGCTCGTGACCGAGCAAATGCATCTGCGGAACCTTTATAAGCTTCATATATCTCTTTTCGGCCCATTCGGTAAGATAAATGAACTCTACATCCGGCATCTCAGGCGGCCAGGCGATGTCATCAATTATTTCGTCCAGGTCCGCCTCCGTACCTGAGAAAATCCGCCCGTCAATGTAACCGAAGTTTATCAGCATCATCTCGGAGCGGGAAAAATTAAGACGCGTGCCCGAGGCAAGTGCGACCCTGGATTCGGCAATCCTGGACGCCAGGGGCCAGAAAAGCCGGTTCAGCTGGGCGCGGGATTCCAGGTCCTCGGGGTCTTTTACAATCGTATCGAGGTGGGAAACAATGGCAAAAACAGACTCCCGAATCCCGGCCGCAATGGGCTCGGGGTACTGGTCCAGCGCGATAGCCTGTTTCAGGGATGACGCAATCATGGCGTCCTGCGGTGTGGACGGCTACTTGTGGGGCTTGTGGTCGAGATAGGGCACAAGCCGATCAAAACGCTCCGCCTCCGCCGGCGGGATACGCTTCTCGACGGCGGGCTTGTCCGACACCGCCTCGTAGTTGAATCTCACGCAGCAAATAGGTATGTTGAGCTTGAAGCCAAGCAGCGCAATAATAATCAGCCATCGCCACATAATATCGCCTCCCAACCGTTTTGTAGATTATATGCCTCACACATGTATCTTGTCAATTCCTTTTCCCTTGTAATTGTATCGACTATGTATACAATCCAACTTCAGGATCATTTCCCGGATTGGTTTTATGAAGCGTTTCACCGGATTCATCCTTCTCACCGCCGCGGCGGCGATTCTCACCGCCGCTTCAAAGCGGGATGCGCCTTTAAACAACGCTCCGCTCGTTCTTGAATCATCCGACCTGACTCCCAGGCCGGGCCGCATCCTGACCTACAAGGTGACAAAAACGGGGAACGGAGTTTCCGCGCGTGACACCCTGTCGGTGACCTGCGCGGGCACGGCGTCCATACCCGCGGCAAAGGTGAAATCCGCCTACGTTGTCCAAAGCCCGCTTTTCGAAGTATACCGCGAAGTCACCGGAAAAGAGATAAACGTCCACAGCTACGCGTTCACGAAACTGGTAAGCGACGTTGTCGTCCGCGAATGGGTAAAGGAAAAACGCCTTGCCTTTCCGCTGAAAATCGGCGCAAAGTGGGAAGGCGGCAGCATCCCCGCCGTTTTCGGGGTCTCGCAGAGCCGCGCACTGACGAAGACTACCTCCTACAGGGTTGCCGCAGAGGAAATCCTGGAAGTCCCGGCAGGCCGATACCGCTGCCTCAAGGTTGAAATGAAGGTGAAAGCGAAAGGATTACCGCCCGAGTTTCAGAAAAGGTGCGAGAAAGCGGTAACCTACCGCTGGTACGCAAAAGGCGTCGGGCTGGTAAAATCGGAATCGGTGAGCCCTGTTTCAGGCGTCGTTGAAACGCGGGAGCTTACGGGAACGGTTGAGCCCGGTACGGATGCAACCGGCGATGCTGTTTCAAGTATTAAACAGGCTGAGTTATTACCGAAGCGGGGACGCATTCATTACTACTCCTACTCCGGCGGCGGCTACCGCGGCACCATTGGAATCTCCGATTACGCAATCAACACTTTTCTGGGTGATTTCGGAACGGGCGTCAAGACGATTAAATACATCCTGAAAAAGGACGCATTTATCCAGATGAACAGGCATCCGTTCCTGTTTAAAGGACCGTTTTATCTTTACCTGTTTCCACTTGAAAAGGGAAAGGAATGGAAGACGGTTCCCGGCTACAAAGGGATGAAAAGAAAAGTCGAGAGTGTCGAGATTGTGGGAACCCCGTACAGAAGTTACGTGTCCATGCGCATTGATACAAGAGATACGACGGGAAAACTCGTCCTGGAGGAGTGGGTCGTCCCGGACGTCGGGGTAGTGAAATGGATTCGCCACAAAACAGGCGCCAGTGAAACATACGAGCTCGAGTACCTGCTGGACGATAGCGGCGCAAGATCGCCCTACAGGATTCCATTTACCGGTGGCGCGCGAAAATGCACGAACGCCTGGGCGATAGGGCCTTCAAGGACGTCGCACCGCGGATGGTCCCGATTCGCCGTCGACTTCCACGGCCCGCCCGACACGCCCGTCCATGCGGCGCGAGGCGGCACAGTCGTCGCCGTCAAGTCTGATTCCCGTTCCGGCGGAAACTCGGATAAATATATCGCGGATGCAAACTTCGTGATAATCCGGCATGAGGACGATACGTACGGCGTCTACTACCACCTGAAGCATGACAGCGTAAAAGTAAAAGTGGGCGAGGAAGTAAAACAACGGAAGCTGATCGGCAGAATCGGCCTCACCGGCTGGACGAGAGGACCGCACCTGCATTTCTACGTCCACAACGGGATTACCTCAATCCCCGTCGCGTTTGCCGACATCCCGACGGACTACGGAATCCCGAAACGCAACAAAACCTACAAGCCGCGATAATTTATCGTCACATTCTTCAGGATTTTTCTTTACGGGCGACAAACGGCTCGACGCCGCAGGCCAGTATGCAGGCAATAACAAAGCAGGTCTGTGAAAAACCGATTGCAGGCATGAATACGAATCCGGCAAGGAGTGCCCCGAGGGCGGCGCCCGAAAGGTCGAAAGCATACGCGGTCGCGCCGCGTCTTTCCGGGTCCTTCGAGACCGAGAGGAGGGCGCCGTGGGCGATTGGATACGCCGCGCCGACGAAACCGCCGACTACGAGAAGAATAGTGCAGTAAACGACCGTCGGCATCAATCGCGACGAGAGCAGCGGCTCACCGAATATTCCAAGCAGTATGGTTGCGATGAAACAGATCCACATCATATACTTCAGCAGCCTTATCGCCTTTGCAGTATTCTGTATTCCGCCGGTGCGCCTGCAGCCGACTGCGTACCCGATCATGAACGCGGCAAGCATCGCTCCGACGGCAAGGTAAAGCGTTCCCGCGACCGCGTAAAAAACCATCATGAGCGCGATTTCAAGCACCATCCCGAAAAAGGCCACGGAAAATATCGCGCCCCCGGCCCCGAGCGGCGGCCATGCATACCCCAGAATCATCCAGCACAATCCCAGCAGGACGCCGAACACGATCAGGTGCCAGAACCTGATCTTGCCCACAACCCTGAATATACCGGCGCCGCTTCCGGTTGCCGCGGCGTAATGGCCCAGCGCCGCGCGGAGCGAGAGGGGCTTGAAAGCGCTCGACTCCTCACCCAGCACCTGACGGCCTTTATTATCCTCGAGCGCAGCGTTCAGGTTTTTCGTTCGCATTCCGCTTCTGATTTTTCTGAAAAACGCCGCATCCAGCCTGGGAGCGATTTCATTTGTAATTTTCTCCGGCTGCCACTTACCAGCCTTGGTCGTACCGAAATAAACTTTCTGCCTGGAAACCGCAAAAACACCCGAGCTCTCGCCCGCATAGCACCGCGGCATCATCGCGCGAAAAAACAGCGAGTAACGGATTGAGCGGATAATATCAACAACGGCGTCCGACCATCCGGCGAGGTTCGTGCTGTATGGAAGATGGATCGCAACGACGGAATCCTCCATCCCGAGCGGCAGGGCACCCAGGAATTCTTTTGTAAGAAACCTGGCTTCGGCGGCCGATACAGGCTCGGAAAGATTCAGCAGGATGTAATCAAAATCCTTCTTCGTCTGCTGAACGAAAAGGGCCGGGTCTTTTATCACAAGCCGGACATTATCCGGAAACGATCTGCCGCCGCGAAGATATTCGATGCCGAGTTCATGCAGCCGGCTGTCGGTTTCCACAACCGTCACGGGAATATTCATCTGCGCCGCAAGTTCAACCACGCCGCTGAACAGGCCTCCGATCACCAGGATATTTTCCGGGGGCTTCTTCATCTCGAGAAGAGGGATGAAAACAATTTCCTCTACGTCCCGCCCCGGCTCCGAAGTCCCGACCTGCCGGCCGTTCATGAAAAGCAGTCTTCGCCCTTCCCGCTCGGTGACGACCGCGGCGCCATAGCTCGTATCCTCTACGGCGATGACGGTTTCGCCGGAAAAGCGCCAGCCCTGCGTCCACCGCTCGAGCCCGGCGGAAGGAAATTCAATAACAACTCCCAGCAGTAGAATACCGGCAATCGCAACAGGTAATGCAATTACCCGTTTCCGTTTCCCGGAGTCGTGCCACCGGATTGCCGCCGCCGCAAACAGCAGGGTGCATGAAACAAACGTCAGGCGGACGGCACCCAGCGTTCTGATATGCGGTAAAAGCAGCAGAATCCCCACGACGCTCGCGCCGATAGCTTCTGCGATTACAAGCCTCGGGACGTCGCGCTTCTTGTTCCTGCATGACGCCGCGGCCGCGGCAAGCGCGAACGCGAGCGGGACGGAAACGGGAATAAGCACAACAGCCGACCCGACGAGCATCAGCGGTACGGAAGGAACCAGGCCGGGCAGAAGGCCGAACATCCGAAGCACCCCGCGTGCAAGCAGGAGAGCTATCGGCGAAAGAACGGCGGACGCGCAGAGAATGACCGGGAGCGATATGCCGCTTCCCGCCGCGAATTTATGGATAAATCCGCGAAGCCCGATCCCTGCCGCACCGAGTATGAGCCAGACGGCGAGCGTCGTTCCGACGACCAGCTCGGTGCCTCCGAAGCTGGAAAGCAGTTCCCGCAACAACACGACCTGCAGGACCAGCGCCGCCGCGCCGAGGAGCGCAAAAACGACCATGCTTTTTGTGTTGAGGTCTATCGGGTTCTCTTTTTCCTGAAGTTTCATCCTTCAGCCTTCATACTTCATACTTTGTTCCTATTTCCATCGTCCGGAGATTTCAGTTTCACACGACGGGCATTTCCCATCCCTGATATTATTAGCCCTGATACTATATCCAACGCGCACGATAATCTCGCGCTCGCATTTCGGGCAGAAAGTCGTTTCGCCGTCCGGCACCCAGTAGTTGCCGATGTATATGTGCTTCAGGCCGGTTTCCTTCGCGATCCCTTTCGCCCTTTTCAGCGTTTTTGCGGGCGTCGCCGGGCGGCGCAGTTTGTAATCGGGATGGTAACGCGAAAAATGCACAGGCGTTTCATCGCCGAGGTTGTCCCGCACCCATTCGCACAACTTTTGCAGCATCTCATCAGAGTCATTCGCGCCGGGGACAACAAGGTTCGTCACCTCGACCCAGACCCCCATTTTCCTGAGCGTCTTCAGAGTTTCGAGGACCGGGGCAAGCGTGCCGCCGCAATAGGTCTGGTAGAACTTTTCCGAAAAACCCTTGAGGTCGACGTTCGCCGCGTCGAGGTACGGCACAAGCTCGCGCAGCGGCTCGGGATTGATGTACCCGCAGGTAATCCAGAGAGTCTTCAGGCCTTCAGCTTTTGCCAGCTTTGCGGTCTCGAGCATGTATTCGTAGAAAATCGTCGGCTCGGTGTAGGTGAATGCAATCGAGGTGCAGCCGGAGCGCTTCGCGCTTGCCACCACCTCTTCGGGCGACTGGACCAGCCTTCGCCTGGGGTCGGAATGGAACTCCACGGGGTCGGCCTGTGAAATCTCCCAGTTCTGGCAGAAGATGCAGCCGAGGTTGCAGCCGACCGTGGCAATCGAGTACGCGCCCGAGCCCGGAACCACGTGGAAAAGCGGTTTCTTTTCTATCGGGTCGACCCCGAGTCCGGCGATGCGGGAATGGACCAGCGAGTAGAGTTTTCCGTCGAGGTTTACGCGCACTTTGCATGCGCCGCGACGGCCGGGCCAGAGCACGCACCTTACCGGACAGAGGTCGCATTTTATCCGCCCGTCGCCGAGCGAGCGCCAGTACATCGCGGGATGGAGCGAGAGCGCGGCCGCGCGTATCTCCTCGAGCGTGATCGGCGGCGCATAATCGTGCGCCTGCTCCTTTCCCAGCGAGATTGCCTGTGAGAGCGCACCCGCGCCAAGCGCGACGGCAATCGCAAATATGATTACGAAAAGTACTGTGTTACGTTTCATCTTTTATTCCATCCGGCGCAGCTCCGCGGACCGGAAGGCAGTTGAAACACTCGTGCCGCCGCCCGAATCCCTGGTTGTAACAGCCGTGGCACGCAGACTCTTTTCTTTCAGTATACCATATTCCCAGAAGGCTCAGAACCGAAAGGCACGCGCCCGTCGGGCAGAGATACCGGCACCAGAAACGCGGGATCGCAAGATTAACGGCAAGCATCAGCCCGGCGAAAATCACAAGCATCGAGCCGCCGCTCCACATGAGCGACAGCTGCCCCGGCGCGGCGAAGGTGATTGCGAAGGGCTCGATGAAAAAGACGCCGGCGTTTCGTGTCATAAGATAAGCGACGATGAGCCCGGCAAGCACGATGTATTTCGCGGGACGGAAGAATCCGTCCCCGCGTCGTGAAAGCGCGATCTTCGGCGTCGGTATTTTCGATACAAGCTCGGACAGCGCGCCGAACGGGCAGAAATAGCCGCAGTAAAACCTGCCGAAAGCTGCGGAGCCGGCCAGCGCAATGAAGAGAAGAAGCGCAAACTGTGGAGCGGTAGTAAAGATATCCGCCCCGCTGTGTATGGCGCCGAGGAAACCGGACAAATCCAGATAGGTTCTAAATGCGAAACCCAGCACGATAACCGTTACGCCGAGGATTACGTATCGAATCCTTGTCAGCCCCATGAAATATACGATCAACGCGCAGGCAGTCAGGGGAATAAGCGCCAGCAAAGGACCGATTGAAGACAGTTTAACGTCTGACGAGGCTATCGCCAGTCCTGGAAGGCCCATGTCGTTCAACGCGGCGTCGCGCACCGTTTCGCGAAGCGAAATTAAAAACGCGTCCAGTGTCTTCGTCGCGCCCGTTATGGCGTCGATATCTTCGCCGACCCTGAACGGGTCGGTATAAGGCTTGCCCTTCAGGCTCTGCAGAAAAACCGGGTCCAGCCGTGCCGCATAGCTTCCGGTTTCGATATTATGGTGGAGCGAGATTCCGCGAATCTTTCCACTGTTATCCAGCGAAACGAGGGACGGGACCGGCCCCGCATAACCCTTCGGCGCGCGCCCTTCGGGGAAGGTATCCTGGGAATAGTAAATGATTCCGATTCGCCGCTCCATTGCGGGCGCGCCTGTCTTTTCTTCGTATGCATTCCATTTCCGTCTCGGCGCCTTCAGAAATTCGAAACGCGTCGCGCCCGGCTCGACGGCCGCGAGGTCCGCGCTCTCGGGGTAGGGCGGCTCCCACACTTTCGGCACGGGCGAGAAAACGCTGACGCCTTTTATAAAGAACCACGCAGCCATCACAAAAACCGCGGCCTGCCCGAGCCGCCTGAGCGCGCCGCTTGAAACAACCTTGCCCGCAAACGGGACTACGAAAAACGGCAGAGCGTAGACGGAAGTTCCTGCAAAAAAGGCCGTAAATATGATAGCGGAGCCCGAAATACTTTCCGCCCGGAGCGCTACCACCGCTGCAGCAAGAAACGGAGGACACAACGCAAAGCCGGTCAGCAGTCCTATGAAAAACGGAAAACGGGCGAAACGGTTTGCAGCCCCGAGCCCTGCACAGAACTTCGAGCGGTTCGCGGCAAACCCCAGGCCGTAAGCAACAAGAAAAGCTGCCAGCAGAATCTCTGCAATGCCGAAAAAAGGAAGTATGTTCACGCCGGAGGGCAGGAGCGCCTTGCCGACCGCGCCCAGCGCGAGGCCGAACGCCACGTAACCTGCAAGCCGGCCGAAAAGGAGCTGCAGAAGCGCCCATACGCCGCGCCTGGGTCCGTCCGCGCCCTGGAGGCCTGCCGCGAGAAATATCGGCGCGCACGTTGCAACACAGCCCAGCCCTGCGGAAAGGCCGATTGTGAAACCCGCGAAAACGTGCGACCACATAACGCTGCTCCTTAGTCGTTAGTCGTTAGTGGTTAGTCGTTAGTGGTTAGTAGTTAGCAGTTAGTGGTTTTTCTTCACTAACGACTAACTACTAACCACTAACTACTAATCTAACCATATGTATTAGTTGCCGTCAAGCCCCGCCTCCGCCGGGCAACGGAAAAGGCTTGAAAACATTTCAGGGCCGCGGTATCATAATAAAACAGCCGTAACACATGTGTCGAGGTGAAAGTCATGCGCACTTTCGGCATAATCCTGATTATCCTTGCCGTTGCCGCCGCCGGAACATATTTCGCGTTCACTTCCGGCGACGAATCCGATAAGGAAAAAAAGCTCTCTCCCCGGAAGAAATGGACGGACGGGCCAATCCCGGAAGACCGCGAAGTCGTCGCGATCGTCGTGCCGCATGCCGGTTATGACTTTTCCGCGCCCGTCGCAGGCTACGGATACGCCGTCCTTTCGCAGCTCGACGTTGATACCGTTTTTCTTATCGGGTCTCCCCATAGGGTTTCCGTCAGCGGCGCGTCGGTATACGACGGCGCCGCCTACGAGACGCCCCTCGGAAAGGCTGAAATCGACCAAACGGCGGGAACCGCGCTCCGTGAAGCGAGCGACCGAATCGGGTTCAGCGAGGCCGCACACAAGATGGAGCATTCACTCGAAATCCAGGTCCCGTTCATTCAGCGCGCCCTGCCGGACGCGAAGATAGTTCCGATACTGTACAGACAAACCGCGGAAGGTGACGACTCGAAAGTCGCCGACGCCCTTGTAAAGGTTATGACCGGCCGGAAAGCGCTGATTGTCATTTCAACGGATATGTCGCATTTCCCGGGTTACGAAGATGCGAAAAAAGCCGATGCGGCGACAATCGAAGTTATGAAAAAGCTCGATCCGCAGGCGCTCCGCAAAAACGAAAAGACCCAGCGAGGGGCCGGAATCAAGGGACTCGACTGCGCGCTCTGCGGACTGGACGCGGCCGTCGCCGGTTTTGCCGCCGCGAAAAAGCTCGGCGCCGACAAGGTTCACGTACTCAAGTACGCAAATTCCGGCGGTACCGCAAAGGGTGATAAATCCCGGGTCGTAGGCTACTGTGCGGTCGCGCTTACGCGCAGGAAAGGCGCCGGCCCGTCAGGCAAAGCGGTAAAACCGAAATCCGCGAGTGCGAGCAAACTCGTCCGTAAAGCAATGTACGCCGGGTCCTGGTATCCGGGCTCCGGCAAAGAACTCAAGGATCTCGCGGCGGTCGTTGACGGGCATATCACCACGGCGGCAAAGGAACTCGGCTACCGAAAAAAGGAGGCGGTAATGGATGAGGCCGCGGCAAAGGAACTCCTGACCCTGGCCAGAAAAACGCTCGAACAGGTGCTCGGCGGCAAGCCGGTCCCGTCGCACGAGCCGAAGTCCGACATCGCGAAGGAAAAGCTGGGTTGCTTCGTAACCCTGACGGTCAAAAAGACTCACGCGCTCAGGGGCTGCATCGGGCGCTTCACCGACAACGCAACCGAGCCGCTTTACAAAATCGTCCAGAAAATGGCAGTCTCCGCCGCGACGGAAGACAGCAGGTTTCCCACCGTTACCCGGAAAGAGCTGGACAGCCTGCATATCGAGATATCCGTGCTTTCAAAGAACGTGCCGATTGAAAAACCGCTCGACCTTATCCCCGGCAAGCACGGAATCGTGATTTCCAAGGGGTGGAGGCGGGGCGTTTACCTCCCGCAGGTCTTCGATCACTTCAGGAAGCATTACCCGGACAAATCCGAAGATGAGCTCAAGAGACTGTTCCTCTCGTCATGCGCCTCGGAAAAGGCCGGGCTTGCGCGCGACGCGTGGGAAAAGGACCCCGAGGTTACGGTCTACGTTTTCACGGCGACGATTATCGAAGAAAAAGAATGACAAAAGTTTTACGAACTTTTTATCGACACCGGTGTGAATAAAATGGCTTAATAGGCGTCAGAGAAGCGGGTCGCCGCCTCGACGCATGCCCGGAGGACGGGAGAATTGGACGAAGATACGCGCGAACAGAACCGCAGGCGGTTCAGGCGGCTCGACGCGGACGTTAAGGTCGAGATAGCCTATACGGAACCGGAGGGAACAGACCGCCTGGTTGCATACCAGTCAGCCAACCTGTCCGCCTCCGGCGTTCTCATCGAAGTCGATATCGAGCTGCCCGTCGGGACTTTGCTGATCGCAAGGTTTATGCTGCCGGACAGGGAAAGACCGATAAGCTTTCTGACCGAAGTCGTAAGGGTCGAACCAACCGGGGGAGATTCGGGTTTTTTCAAAATGGGAATGAACTTCACCAACGTAACTCCCGAGGGGCTGAAAGACCTCGACGAAATCCTCGCCCGAACCTTCGGCGGGGAAGGATAATTTCGCTTGGACGACCGCCTACTTTTGACATGCTAAAAGGAGAAAAATTCATGAGGAAACTGGCGATAACCATAACCCTTGTTCTTCTGCTTGCGACCCCGGTAGTGCTGTACGGCGAGGACAATCCCGACAAGCTGCCGTGGCGTTCCGACGTCAAGGCCGCGTTCGACGAAGCCGACGAAAACGGCAAGCCCGTTGTAATTGGCTTCCTGACACCGTGGGGAAGCAGCGACTGAGGCCAGTGAGATGACATGAGGCGGCGAGTGTTCTCGCACGCAAAGGTGGCTGCTGAGAATGACAATTTTATCTGGATCGTAATCAACCCCAACGAAAAAGAAAACGCGGAATGGGTAAAGAAGTACAGGTACAAGACAATGCCGACCGTGGTGTTCTGCCTGTTCAACGGAAAATATACCACCAAGATCACCGGGGTTTGCAGACCAACCGACATGCTGTCAAAGCTCAAGAAACTGAAAAGAAAGAATAAATCGGCCTGGAAGAAAGAGAAGAAGAAACGCGATAAGAAAAAAAAGGAGGAAGAAGAAGCAAAAGAAAAAGAAGACAAGAAAGACGAAGACAAGAAGGACGAAGATAAGAAGGACGAGTAAAAAAAGGATGAAGTGTGAAGTATGAAATCCTTTACTTCATACTTCAGCCTTCATCCTTCATACTTTCTTAAGTATAAGCGGCCGGAACTATTCCGGCCGCTTTTTTATAATCAGTCATGCCGAAAAAAAGCCTTGCAAACAACTCCTGTGGTGCTAAACTGAATTCGCGCTCTGGATGGCGTGAAATTATCGCAACTCGCACCCCGGATACCGCATAGAATCACATGGACCGAAATTCCTGCATCGCCGTAATTCTCTGCCTCGTCGTGTTCCTCATCTTCGAAGTTTTCGTGTTCATGCCGCGGAACAAGAAGATGGCGGAATACAGGAAAAAAGAGGCGCAGAAACGGCAGAGTCAGAAAAAAGACGAGCCGAGGCCCGGGGTCAAACCTCCCAGCGGGCAGCCCCAGCCGAAGGTGACGCGCAAATCCGTCGCCGCAAAAACGGGCACGCTCAGAAACGACGTGCTCGGGCTCTCATGGACCAACTACGGGGCCGCGCTTTCGGCAATTTCCCTCATCGAGAAGAACGAGGAAGGCAAGTACCGCTTTACCGGCACCGACTGGAAAAGCCCGCTCCAGCTTACATACGTTGAGAGCCCGGAAAAAGCAAAGGACCGCGACCCCAAGTTGCAGCATTCGCTGCTCCTGCGCGAGAGGCTGGGCGCGCTCGGTATGAACGCAAGCGTCGACTTCCTCGCAGAAGTCAACTGGGAAGTAGCGGCAGCTTCACCTGACAACCGCTCGGTGAAATTTAGCGTAATCGCCGACTCGGGCATCAGGATCGAAAAAAGCATTGTCGTCCCTGAAAAAGGATATCTTTTCGACGTCAACGTGACCTTTTTCAATCCCGACAACGTTATGCGTACGACGGTCTTTGAAATCGGAGGCGCCGGCGGCATCACAAACGAAAGCCCCAACACGAGCGCAAACCGCTTCGCCGCCGTGCTGCGCAAGGACGACGACGTAAACGTAACGCCCCTTACCTCCGTAACGTCGGGCGGGGGCGGCGGGTGTCTCGGGCCGTGCGCATGCGGGGGAGGGGCAGCTTCGGCTGCTTTCGACGAAGACAAGCCGGTCCAATACGCCGGGATCGACAACACCTACTTCGGGCTTTTCATGATGCCGGTCGACGCTACCGGCAAAATGCTCGCCGACGAGAAATACAACCTGATGTATAAGCGCGTCGAGGTGCGCCCCATCCACGACCCGGACCCGAGGGCGCCGAAACCAATCATCGGCGACAAAATCAACGCGTGCGTTTACTTCACCCAGGTGGGCAAGGACCGCCTGAATACTATTCAACTTGCCCCGGGCGCTTCCGAAACATTCAACTTCCGCTTTTTCGCCGGACCGAAATTTCCACACCTGACCGAGCCGGCGGGATTCGGACACGTTTACGATTACGACCGCGGCTGGTTCTGGTGGCTCGCCGACCTGTTTTACTGGATCCTCCGGATGTTCTACTCCATTTTCCGAAACTACGGCGTCGCGATTATCGCTATGACCGCGCTCATCCGGCTCGGCCTGCACCCGATATCGAAGCGCCAGACGGCGTCGATGGAAAAATACCAGAAGCAGATGCAGGAGGTCAAGCCCGAGCTCGACGCGCTGAAGGAAAAATACAAGAGCAACCAGAAGAAATTCCTCGCCGAGCAGCAGAAGCTTTTCCGCGAGCGCGGCATGTCCATGCTCCCCCTCGGCGGTTGCCTGCCGATGCTTCTGCAGCTTCCCGTTTTCATCGGGCTGTGGCGCTGCCTGACCTACTCGATCGAGCTTCGCCACCAGCCGTTCATCCCGGGCTGGATTTCGGACCTCTCCCAGCCCGATACGATTACGCACATCGCCACGTATCCGGTGAACATTCTGCCCATCGCCTGCGTCGCGGTGATGATCCTGCAGATGAAGCTCCAGCCCAAGCCGCAGGACAAGCAGCAGCAGGCCTCGCAGCGCATGATGATGTTCATGTTCCCCGTCCTTTTCGGGTTCATGTTCTACACGCTTCCAAGCGGTCTTACGCTTTACTTTTTCGCCTCCACCCTGATCGGCCTGATCGAGCACAGGATGCTGAAAAAGAAACGGGAAGCCGAGGAAGCCGCGGCCGCGGCCGGACCACCGCCTGACCCGGATGCGGGCGGACCGGATCGGAAAAAAGCGCGCAAACCTTCAAAGGACAAAAACGTCCCCGCCGTCTCTCTTGCCAAAAAAAAGAAGAATAAAAAGCCAAAGAAGTGGCCATACAGATAAACATGCGGCGCAAAAACCATCCAGCGGAAACAGATACGATTGTCGCCGTCAGCACACCGCGTGGCGCTGCGCCCGTTGCAATAATCAGGCTTTCGGGACCGCAGGCCATCAGAATGGCCGGCGCCGCCTTCCCCGCCGTCGTGAGGACGGCCGGCAGATATACGGCAATTCCCGGAACGCTGAAACTCGCCGGCGGGCTGCGTCTGCCGGTTGTGGCATACGTCATGCGGGCCCCCGCGTCCTACACGCGGGAAGACGTCGTGGAGCTGCACGCCGCCGGAGCGCCCGTAATACTGAAACTCATTCTTCAAACGCTCTACGGGGCGGGCGCGCGCCCGGCCGGACCGGGTGAATTCACGAGGCGGGCGTTTCAGAACGGCCGCATCGACCTGGCGCAGGCCGAAGCCGTGATGGCCGTAATCAACGCGTCCGACACGGCCGCGCTGCGCGCCGCACAGTTCGCACTGCGCGGGGAACGCAGCCGCGTCCTCACCAGCCTGCGCGACAGAACACTCGAACTGCTTGCAAGGGTTGAAGTCGATCTCGACTTCGACGAAGACGAGGCCGGCGAGCTCGACCCGGGCGAGCTTCAAAGCGAACTCGAGGCAATCGTGTCCGCGCTCGAGGAAGCCGGCAGCGCGCCCGGCCGACCCGCGGATGAGAGCGTAATTCGCGTGGCGTTCTTCGGCCTGCCGAACGCCGGCAAAAGCTCGCTCCTGAACATGCTTGCGGGAAGCGACCACGCGGTCGTCAGGCCGGAACCGGGAACGACGCGCGACCCGGTTACGGCGGAACTCGTCCATGACGGCATATCGCTGAAGCTTATCGACCCGGCAGGCGTGGGTAAAACGGCGGAAACGGGATATATTGCCGGTCAGGCCCGTAAAGCGGCTCTCCGGACTCACGAAGAAGCCGACATTATCATCTTCGTACACGATATAAACCTGGACGTATCCGATGACGAGCACGGGCTTTTCGAATCCGTGGACAAGCCGGCGGTTCTCGCGTTGAACAAAATCGACCTCCCCGGCCGCGGCAGAATGCCGGATTCCTGGCAGACGGCGTTGCGGGTGGAAACCTCGTGCATCCGGGGGGAGGGGAGGGAAAGGCTGCTTGACGCGGTGACCCTGCTTGTCCGCGAAGGCAAGGTCGATTTGTCCGCCGACTACGGCTCCATCAGCGCGCGCCACGCCCGCCACATCGACGGCGCGAAAGAGGCGATAAACCGGATTCGCGGCGGACTGCACCAGGCGGGCGCGGACGAACGCCTTGCTTTCGAGCTGCGCGAATGCCTGCACGAAATCGGATGCATTATCGGCGAAAGTACAACCGATGACCTGCTCGATGTGATATTCTCCAGTTTCTGCATAGGGAAATAAATGGCCGAGACCATCTCCATCGTCTTTGCTCCTTTTGTCCTGGCGGAAGAGTTGTCCGACCGGGAGGCGCCGAAATATGCGCGCATCATCCCTCGTCTTCTCGCGGAGGTTTTCAGGACCCAGGAAGATATGGCCACTTCCGCGCCCATCCTGATCGTTGCCGTCACGGACGACGACGACTCCGCGCATGTCAGGCACCGCGGTTTTCTCGGGTTCTCCGGCAAAGCGGATGCCGAACAGCTCTATCAGCTTGTCAGGGAAAGAGAACCCGATGCCGACTTCATGCTGTTCGGGACTCTGACCGGAATTGACCCCATCCGCGTGGACTGGGAACTTACGAATATCGCGGCGGGGTACCGCATGGGCAAAGGTGAGTGGAACGCGAAATGGGAAACCCTCCCGCATGATCTCATCAGCCTCGGTTTTGATATTGCGTGCCTGCTCAAGACTGAAACGGTAGAAATTCCCGGGCCGGAGTTCATATTCGGTTCCGAGAACCCGGAAGTTCTCCGCCACCTCATTGACGGACTCGATATGACGGCGGCAGCGGAGTCGGGAGTCGCGGACACGGTAACGGCCGAAACCTTCGAGCCGTTTCTTGCCGCGCTGCGCCTTGCCCCGAAGTGCTCCCCGGCGGTGCATGAACTCGCGAAGCTGTCTATCAATATACTCGTGCTCCCCGAGGGAAATCCCGAGTGGAAATCCGAAGCCTTGCGGGCACTCGAGACCGCCGTCGAAATCGCGCCCGATAATCACTATGCTCATTATATGCTCGGTGAAGCCTACTTCCGTGTCGAGCGGACCGAAGACGTCGAGCGCTCGTGGCGCCGCGCCGCGGAAATTGAGCCGAAGCTCGGTATCTATCCGTTTCGACTTGGACTTCTGCTCGAAGAACTCGGACGTAAAAAGGAAGCCTACAAGATTTTCGAGGACGCGGTCGCCGACTGCGATCCCTTCCACGACCTGCTCGACCGGCTCGGAGTTCTCAAGGCGAACGAAGGCGATCTTGACGCCGCCGAACAGCACTGGCGCGCCGCGCTTCGGGCCGTGCCGGAGTCGCCGACCTGCTACGGCCACCTTGGCCGCCTGGAAATGGAGCGCGGGAACAACAGCGCGGCCGCGCTCCTGTTCGAACAGGGAATCAAGGCGCCCGAGCATTTCTGGGGCATCTACCTCCACCTGGCGGATTTTTTCGAAAGCGACCGTGAGCGCGCGCTCGCCCTGATGCCGCTGCTTTCCGAACAGCTTGACCGTTTCGGCGATGATTCGGACGCGCTGGTTGCCCTCGGATCCTGCTTTCAGGCCGCGGGCGACCACGACAAGGCAAAAGAGCTTTTCGAGCGCGCGGGGAAGCTCACGCCCGAATCGGAGGCCAGCAACGCTTCGGCAAGGCGCATGCTCCAGATGGCCATCCCGGACTTTGAAAACAGGTTCCGCAAGGCCTGCGAGTCGGTGATGCAGGGCGTCGATGAAACCCAGCTTGAGTTCCTGGAGACCGTCGTTCAGACGAATCAGGATTTCTGGCCCGCATGGTATTTCCTGGGAATCGCCCGAAGGAACTTCAAGCGGGAAGACGAGGCCCTCGAAGATTTCGGCCAGGTCCTCCGGCTGGCGCCGGACAACCTCGACGCCTATAATGAAATCGCGGTCATCCAAAGCCTGAAGGGGAACCACGCCGAGGCGGAAAAAAACTACCAGAAAGTGCTCGAGGCCGAGCCGGGCCGCGTGGGCATCAGGTCGAACCTCGCTTTCTGCCTGTTCGAGCAGGGCCGCCAGAAGGAAGCGGAAGCCGAAATCGCACGCGCGCTGGAAACGGCGCCGCAGGACGGCCACGTTAAGGAAATAGCAAAACGAATAAGCGCTGGAAGAAAGAAGACGAAAGGCTTCTGGCGCAAACTGTTCGGGAAAGACTGATCCTGTCGGATAAAAAACCGAAACTCCTTCTGCATGTCTGCTGCGCGCCCGACGCAACCGTTGCGGCCGAGCGCCTCGCGAGTTCGTACGACGTTACCCTTTATTTCGAAAACTCGAACATCGATACGGGGGAGGAATTCGCCAGGCGGATCGCGGACCTGCCCGTAGTGGCGAAGAAGCTTGACGCAGAAATCCTCGAAGCTGATTACGACCCCGGGGCCTGGGCCCTGGCGGTGCAGGGGCTTGAAGACGAGCCTGAAGGCGGCGCGAGATGCATCGCCTGCTTCCGCTTCCGGCTCGAGCGGACCGCCGCAGCCGCCGCGCGCGAAGGCTTCGACTCATTCGCAACCACCCTTACCGTAAGCCCGCATAAGGACGCGGTCGCGATAAACCTGATCGGCAGCGAGGCCGCCGCCGGCGCGTCGTACGTGGAATCCGATTTCAAGAAAAAAGACGGTTTCAAAAGGTCGGTCGAGATGTCAAAAGAACTCGGCCTTTACCGCCAGAATTACTGCGGCTGCAAATATTCAAGGATGAATTATGAATGATGAATTATGAATATTTCAATAATATATTTAGCGGGCGGGCTTGCCCGCCGTTATTTTATTTAACGCGCAGCAAGCTGCGCCGCTAAATATCGTCCGCCGAATAATAACCCAAACCCCCGGCATTTCAATAAAAATACGTATACTGTTCCCGGAATTCCCTGAACTTAATTCTCATAAGAAATCTTCAAAAGCTTTGTCAATAACTCGACGTTGCCAGCAATATCATCCTTATTCAGCCTAATGCGGTATCTCCTATCAGGTTTGTAATAATCGAATTCTAACCCGGCATTATCGAGCATTTTTTGAATGTCACTCGAAGGTTTAATGCGTATCTCTGCCCTGAAAAACGACTTTTTTGGATAAAAAACTACAAAATTATTTGGTTTACCTTTCTGAGCAAGCCCAATGTGAAACTTATTGTACTTGAATTCCAGTTCCGGTGCAAACGTATGAACCATATCAAGCATTTTGTCTGCGAGGGCTATGGTCTGTTTTGTGCCTCTCTTTTCCCAGTACGACCTATCAGTTGGCTCAACTTGTTCATCTTCATCAAAACCTAGCGTTAACTCGTCGAGTACGGTTGTAAATGAAAGTGCAATATTATCTTCAAACTTCAAGGCGCTCATCTGAATTGCAATAATCGGGATCATTCCATTAAATAGACTGATGACGTTTAAAAAACGGCTCGTTATGTCCTCAGCAACAATTACGGCACAATGGTCATACTGTGGGAACCTTTTCCTCTCTATATCCCAGTACTCAATTGTCCGAATAATATGAGATTCATTTGTCTTACCCAATTGAATTTCAACTTCATATCTTCTGTTACTCTCGGGTTCCTGCATGAGAAAATCAAGTCTCCCCGCGGAAGGCTGTAGGCGTTCTTTGTCCTTAAGTATTAATTCACCCAGACCAAGAATCGACGGATCTTCAGCAATCCGGTCCTGTACCCACTTTTCATTGAATTCAGGATGGCTCTTAAGATTTATGGTGTCGAGCTTAATGTATCTGGATTTTGGCATGGTAGCTCCAGTTATTCCAGGGACAGTATACCTATTTTACTTTTCCCCCGACGCCTTTGGCCATATTCCTTGTTTTCTTGTTCCCGTATCCTTCATACGACAATCTCCACGACGCGGTCATTACCCGTGTGCTTCACCTCCTGCACCTCGACGGAAAGACAGCCCTCGACGGCCTCGTACAGGTTTTGAAGAAGTTCCTCGAAAGTCTCACCTTGTGTCGCGCAGCCCGGAATGGCGGGAACCTCGGCCCAGAAGCCGCCTTCTTCCGGCTCGTGAATGATTACTTTCAGTTTCACCGAACTTCCTCCTTCGAAAACAGGGGACAGCCGCCTATTTTCTAGCGTAATTCCCAGTAAGTTATGTCTTCCATGTTTTCATTATAACATGATTTCAATGACGGCAAATAAAAAAACCGCGTTCCACAAATAAATAGGAACGCCCACCTGTTCTTTGACAAGAATTACTGCGGATGTCTGTATTCAAAGCGCGATCGCATGGAGGATGAAAAGCGGGTGTAATGTGTTCAATCGCCTGATACTCCGACGCAACTAATCAATTTTATTAATATCCTCATCATACTTGTCAAACCTATCCGCCTGAACGATTGATATAGACGGCAACTTCCGCGCCGATGCCGCCGGGGGTTGTCCAGGTCTGGTCGCCGGAGTTGACCGTTACGTCATTCTGCTCGACGGCGGTTCCGGTCGCGCAGTCGAACCACTTGAAATAGTATGTGCCTGCGGTCATGCTCTTCAGCCCGATTTCTCCGGCAAGGCTTGATGCGTAAGCGATGTAACTGTCGCCGGGTTTTGCCAGCACGTACTGGGTGCCGCCGTGGGCAAGTTCATCGTGCGGGGCCATCTCGTTGAAGTTCGTCGATTCCATGAAACTGACGAGCCGCCCGCAGTCCTCGAGGTCGCTCACGCTGGTGCTCACAATGTCCATGCCGTAAACCATCACGTATGCACCACCCATGGCGCAGGCCCAGTTTTTCTGGCGGGCCGTCGCACCGGTGCCCCAGCCCGCGGCCTCGGACATGTTGATGCTGTACCTTCCGTTGGCGGAATTCCACGCCGTAAGACAGCCCGAATGAAGAAGGGCGGCAGTGCTTTCGTTATACTGAATCGCGAACTGGTCGATGTTCGGATCGTCGGGGAACAGGAATGTCAGGCCGCCTAACTGGTGCACTGCAATCAGGTGGTCGTTGTCATCGGCTGTGCGGATTGTCTCCGCAATCTTTGACGCGTGGGCCAGATGGTCCGCGCCCATTTCCTGGACTTCTTCCATAACGCACCAGATAAGATGCTTGTGGTGCTCGAATTCGTTCACAATTCCTTCGATGAAATACTTCTCCCGGCTGTGCAGGTTCCCGCCGACCAGCGGCCAGCCCAGGTTGCCTGCCACGTTTATGGCATCGTCGTAAAAGAAGAAGTAGATCACGATTCCATTGTCGTCCATCTCCGTGAACCAGGTTTCCCACTGGTCGAGAATATCCTGGTCCAGTGGATTAGCGGGGTCGGAGCCCTCGAAGGGGTTCTCAGTGGCGCCTCCGTCGCCGCCGTGGGAGCGGATGGCCATCAGGTAGATGCAATTCGCGCCGGTTCCTTTCATTTTATTAATGAGGGTCATCTGGTCGCCGCTGCGCGTCCCGTCGGCGTTGCGCGTACCACGATACAGGAATCCCTCGGGGTCGCCGGGGCCGCACATGTAGAACGGATCAGGCTTGCCGTCGCCGTTGTCGTCCTTATTATAGACAAGCCACCTTGCACTGTCGGGATCAACCATTACCATGCCGACAAGGCCGCCTGTTCCGGTGCCTGTGCCGGTTCCGGGCAGGAAAAACGGTTTGCTCTTTTTGCTTTTGCTGCAGTTCGCCGCAATAAGAACAAGGATGAGCACAAGGGCCGTGAAAATCAGAAATGAACGCCTGTGCATGGTATTCCTTTCGAAAATCAAAAGCAAAACCGTGCTTTTGCTTTTTTTGGGTATATTTTCAGGCCGCGTATTCGTGAACCCGTAGTTTCGCCGTCGCGGCGACCGTTCTTCCCGCCTGCAGGCAGAATCTAATCATCAAGGTAATTCTCGTAACAATCCAGCACCCGCTCGTATTCGTCCTGTTTGTTGTAGCTGTACCACCGCCAGACCTGCTCGGTGCCGATGGCCGGGCCGAGCCTGTCCTGGATTATCTTGTACAGCCGCGACAGCACGCCCTCGATAAGAATCCTTTCCTGCATATTCAGGTTCTTGATTTTGATTTTCCTGAGGTCCGCGAGCACGGTCATCGGGTCGTCCTGCACTTTGGCGGCCACGTAATAGGCCTTGAGGCGCACGAGCGGGTCGGTGTCGCGCACGGCCGTCTCCAGCAGCCTCTGTCCCTCGCCCCTTGTAAGCCACCAGAACTGGTCCAGGATGGCCAGCTTTTCGGCCCGTGACTTTGATTTCCTGAACCTTCTGAAAACAATATTAACTATCTTTTCCCTCGCCCTGTTTGAAAACGCGGCTTCCGCAAGCGCGCGCGTGACGTGAAGGAAGCTCTCGATGGAAATATCTTTCTTCCTGAACGACTTCAAAAGCATGCTTATCCCCGAGCGGTCCCCGGCCAGGTGCTTCCCGGCCGCCTGCCGCCTGGGGGCTGAGGTTCCCTTATCGAGCAGAAGGTCGATCAATTTTTTACGCCCCGTTCCTTCGAGTTCATTCAGGGCTTTCTTGAATTCTTCCTTCGAAGCAACCTGCGTAAAACCGGTCGCAGGTCTTTTGTGATACCGCCCGACGTAGAAATTCGTGTCAAGCTCGTGTACATACGCGACAAGGTCCTTGCCGGCGGGCACTGTCCGCGGGATTGCACCGCCCGTGAGGTCAGACAGTGTTTTCAGCGCCGTATCGTATAGAAACGAACGGCCGTACAAAGTTGCCTCGATGTACATCTGGTCGAGCACGAACTCCGGCAGCTCCGAGGCCATGCGGTACTTCACGACAAGCAGCTTGAAGGCGAGGCGTCTGGGGGCGGCTGCGGATTCCGCGCTTATCTTGACGTCCAGGGCGATTTTATTCAGGAAACTCAGGTCATAGAGACCTTTCCTGGGCCAGCCCGAGAGGAGAGCGGATTTGAGGCTGTCATTATATGCCCGCTCGAACACGCCGACCCAGAGTATATACCTTTTGTCTTCGCTTCTGCATTTCTTTGAATAGGCCCGGACAAGATCGACGAGTTTTGATTCGATTTTTTCCCTTGTATCGACGTTTGCGAAAATCATCTGCTCGTACCACTCGAACAGGGCGTTGATGTATTCGTCCACCGTGCCGACCGGCTTCGGGGGTTTTACCGATTCGAGCATGGACGCTTTTGCAGGCGGGGTTACGTTCGATTGATTCGAGGGTGTTCCGCTCCGCGACGCTCCGGAACCCGAAAGCCGCGCCGGTGGAGTTTTCCCGCGCCCGGCCCCGGGTAGATCGGGGAGGCCGGTTTCAAAAATATCAGAAACTCTTTTTTCAGTTGCAGGCGTGCTCTTTATGCCGCACCGGTCAGACGCGGTCCCGGCATCCCGCCTTGATATGGCAATTACAGCCACAACTGCGGCGAATATCGGGATGCTCAAAGAGGCGATTTTGCTGAGAGTTTTATTATCAATCATCCTTCAGCCTTCATACTTCATCCTTTCCATATGTTATTACACACGGTTCCACATGTCAACGTTCCATTGGAATCGCCGGACATAAGTGGAGTCTGCAAAAAAAGTTGCGACAATAGGCAAAGTCCGGCCCCGCGCCTGCCGATATCATATAATGAGGAGTTTGTTTTATCAGTCCGGTGCTCTATACTGAGAGGGATACACAGATGCGCGCTTCAAGTATTATAATCCTGCTTACGGCCTGCGTCATGACGGCCACGGCATCCGTTTCCACCGCAAGCGCCGCGGGTGCAAAACAGCCGAAACAGCCAAAGTTCGCCGACGTCGCCAAGATGACGCAGCGCGAACTCGACCTGCACGACCTGCGGCTCGAAGACATTCTGTTTCTGTTTACCGAAGAGGCCAGGCCGACTTACCCCAAGCTGAAATACAGGGCAAGATTCAGCCAGTGGACGCTGCGCCTCGTCAACATACTCCCGCTCAAGCCCGACAAGACAAGCACCGATCCCATTGTCAAAAAGATTGATGCGGACTTCGAAAAGAAATACGGACCTGAAAACGCCGCGGCCGAAAGGTTCCGGCGAATGGTGCGCGAACTCACCTACAGCTGGCAGATGTTCGTCGTGCCCGACACGGGTGCGGCCGACGAATACAGAATCGATCTCATGTTCGATAAATACCGTGCAAGCAATTTCGGGCTCGGCCTGCTGGAGGCAGCCATTCTCGAAGCCTGCACCCGCGACAACGCAAGCCTTGTGCTGCGCTACGGTTTTGACCCGGTATGGACGCCGGACGGGCTCGCATTTCAGTATTCCGAGCCGGAGCGGCACATCCATCTCATCTTTTACCCGGACGACGCGAAAGCCCGCGAGCGCCGGGAAATCAAGGCCAACGAGCAGGCGGTCGAACACGGCTACTATTTCAAACCGCTTACAAACGAAAACCTGGTCGGCCTGCTTCTTTACTACCGGGGCAAATCACTTCTTCTCGCGGGCAAAACGGACAAGGCAATCAAAGACCTCAAGCTGTCGGTCGCCCGTTTCCCCAGATGCATGGAATCGCAGCTCGCGCTCGGCCGCACGCAACTCGCGCTCGGCATAAAGGCTTCCAACCGCGACCTTCTCCGCCACGCCGCGGGGACGTTCCAGCGCGTGCGGGAGCGCATTTCGTCCGACGACCCGGACGCCTACAGATTTGAGGGAATAGCAGCCGTGGAGCAGGCAAGGCTGCTCATGCGCGTTCCGGATGAAGACCGCACGACCGCGCACCAGGAAGACCTCGACCGCGTTCTTGCCCACGCCCGTCAGCGTTTCGATGATTTGCGCAAGCTGAAGCCGAAATCCAATCTTGTCGTGTTCTATCTCGGCTACCTCGATCTCGTGGAAGGGCTTGGCTCGGATACGCCCACCGGCGATTCGGCCCTGAACCAGGCGGAAAAGAACTTCCGGGCATTCCTGTCGGCATCAAAAAGCATGCGAATCGAGGGGCGCCTGCGCGAACAGGCTGAATCTTTTATACGCCGTATCATTATCGAGCGCCACGTCCGCCCGCTCGGGCACGCGCAGGTGACCGACGTCGACCGGTTCAACTCCGTAAAAATGCTTGTCGCGATTGCAGAACGTAAAGAGGCGAAGGTTCCCTATTACAAGACCATACCTGAGATGCTGGAGGCGGTTCAGCCTTTGATAAATCTCCTCGACCACAGCAACTGGCGCCTGCGCTGGCACGCATCGAAGGCCCTATCCAAAATAAGCGGCAAATCTTTCGGCCTGTCCTCCACACGCTGGAGCGCATGGCTCCGCGCCCAGCGCGCCGAGACAAAACCGGTAATCGCGTTCTAATTCGGTTCATCGGTTCATCGGTTCATCGGTTCATCGGTTCATCGGTTCATCGGTTCTTCAGT
>SOJX01000155.1 GCA_004376375.1 Planctomycetota bacterium | reverse complement strand
ACATCTTTTATTTCTCCCAAAGCCTCTGCAGCCTTCGCCCTACATCTATAATCCTTATCTTTTTGAAGAATTTCAACCAGCATGGGAACGGATTCTTTAACCTTTAATTCTTTAATCGCGGCTAATTCTTTAATCGCGTTAATTGCCAATTCTCTAACAGATTTTGAAGGATCATCTGAAGCCGACTTCTCTAGCGCGTCAAGGGAGCTTACATCTCTTATTTCTCCCAAAGCCTCTACAGCTTTCCACCTAATTCTATCATCCTTATCTTTTAGAAGAATTTCAATCAGCATGGGGACGGATTTTTTAACCTTTCTAAGTCCAAGTTCTTGGATACACCAATGCCGGTGGTTCCAGTTAGAGCTATTTAAGCCGTCCAATAACTCTTTTACGTTATACGTCTCTGGTCTAAAGGTTGTTCCAGCAGCAAACCATTGACATCCTAAAATAAATAATGTGAATAAAGAAAAGAGCACACCGATTGATATGAGAAGTTTATTTGCTTTCGGAAAAAAATCCCTGTACCTGCTCAAAGCAATCCAAATCATAAAAGTTAAATTGATCGCCACTCCGATAAGAGCTGTTAGAGCAAAAATGAGTACACCCCATCCTTCTTCTCCTGGCCGCTTTAATTTATAACTGCTAAGAATTCCGATAATGCAGACGGATAAGGCTAAAAAATTTGGAAAGAATATCATGCATTCTATTCTTCTATCCTTTACCATGATAACATTGCCTCTTTCTGTAGTTTAGTATACCGGAAAACGTCTCGGTTCGGGGAGACAACCACCCGCGGAAACTTTTGAATTTTTCAGCGAATTAACCAAACGAATAATTCGCAATCCAAATTTCTTTGTACGCTCTTTGAATAATTCCCTGTCCATCCTCAATCCCCGATTTACCGATATTAATATTTCAAATTGACAATCGTAAATCGAAAAAACGCGGCGAGCAAGCTCGCCCGCTAAACGAAGAAATCTAATCACCTTTTGGCGGGTTGGGACGCGGCGGTCTTCCGCCGCCCGCGCCTTTCAGCTCGGGGCCTCTACGGCCCAGCGCGCCGTCCACCACGTCGAGCCCGTTCACGATACGGATAAAATCCACCTGCGTAATCGGCGCAGGATCGCCGGTATCCGGGTCGACCGCGCCCTCGAGGTCGATTGCGTCGCCGCCGCATGAGCCCTCGTCAACGCCCGGCGTGTCAGGGTCGTCCGGCGTGTTGAACGAGCGCCCGCCGCCCTCAGGGTACATCGGCGTGCAATCAACGTAGCCGTTCGTCGGGTCGAGCAGGACAATATCAGGAAGCTGGAATGCCTCCATCGTTACCGAGGTCGGGTAATCCGGATAAATCGTCGGCAGAGGATAATCCAGGTCCTTCATCGTCCACTGTTTTTCCAGGCGGGTTATCGGCGGATGCAGGTGCGAGCCGGGTATCAGGTACCACTTTTCGTCGGGCAGGCCGTTTCCGTTGGTATCCTCCATCACCTCGACGTAGCCCGGCTCTTTCCACACCTTGGTTCCGTCGCCGTTGGTCGCGAACGCGTTGCCGTAAATTATCAGATCTTTCCCGAGCGGGTTGTCCGGGTCGTTCGTAAGCGGCTTGTAAAATCGGAACACTATGCTGCCGCCGAAACCGCCGAGAGATACTTCCTCGCCCGGGTCGCTTCCAATCGCGCTGACGTACGGGGCGCCGAGCACGACCTCCGGGTCGCTGTAATTCGGGTTGTTCACGTAATCGCCCGGCGCGGGGATGAACGAAATAACCGCGTTGGCGAAATACTCGTTCAGCCCCATCGGCCTGCCTGTGTTATTATCTGAATCGGTTCCGCGTGCAAGAACCAGCGGCACCTGCCTGTAATAGCGGCCCGTAAAAGCATCGAATATTTTCGGGATATTCGCGCTGAATTCCCACGAGCCCCAGTTGGGCGACGTCTCCGTCGCGGGCAGCCATGGGTCGTCGTTCACCTTTATCTCGATAAGCGTGATGTTGCCGTCGTCCCACGCGATGCCTGCAATCGTAATATCTCCCTCGAGAAGCATATTTTCCTCCGGGTCGTTTATCACGATATCGGGAGCGTTATCCGAAATTACATTGATGGATAACGTTTCAATATCCTTGTTCCCGGCAAGGTCTTCGACCTCGAGCGTAACGGTGTAAACGCCGGGCCATGGATACTGCGCGACGCCTTTCTTCCCGACAAGCTGGGTCTGGAAACCGTCGCTGTCGTCGAAATCCCACCGGTACGCCCTGATGCCGATGTCGTCACTCGAATCCGACGCGTCAAAATGCGCGACGTCGCCTTCCATGATTTCCGTATCGCCCGTAATAACGGCGACCGGCGGCGTGACGTCGGGATCGCCCTCCACGAGGACGCGCACCGCGTCGCGGTCGTAAAGTCCCCACTTGTCTTTTACGGTAAGCGTTACGAAATACTCCCCCTCCTCCATGAACTGGTGCGTCACAACGGCGCCCCCGGCATCCTTCTGGACGACGCCGTCGGAGTTGTCGAAATCCCACGCGAAAGAGACTATGCCGACATCGTCCGTCGACGCGCTTCCGTCGAAGGTCAGAATCTCGCCCGGGAAGGCGGCCTGGTCGCCGCCGGCGTACGCGACGGGGGCTTCGTTCTGAGACGCTACTGCAACCTGCTGTTCCTGTTTATGCTCGCGCTTCTTTTTCGAGCCGCAGCCTTCCGCGGACAGCATGATAACGGCAACCGTCAGGGCGAGCAGAATCAGTCTGGTGGGTTTCACGGGTTTATCTCCAAAAAAAATCACCAGCCCCGGGGGCTGGTGTGGTCGGCGGTAATCTCCGCTTCCGCGCCTTCCCCTCGAAGGCTTTCGGTCGGTCGCGCGCAGGCAGGTCTTCTGGCTTCCGGGCTTTCTACTTCCGCGCCTTCTCGCTCCCGCTCGGGCGGGGGCAATGGCTCATGCGGTTTCGTTCCCGGTTACAGCGGCGGGGGCCGCGCCGGTCTCTCACCGGCTTCCCTTTTCAGCGGTTAACCGCAACCTGAACGCATACTAAATTGTTGGAGGAATTGTAACGGAGGACTTTTACTAAGTCAAGAAGATTATGACACGTCGCAGCAAATAAAAAATTATTCCCAGCCGTTTCCGAATCTGGCAAGAGTTTCTTCGGGGTTTTCCGTGTCGAAAACGACTGCCTTGAGCTCGATCTCGCTTGCACCCTGATTGATTGCCAGGGTTTTCCCCATGCGTTCGGTGATGGCGCCGCTCATCGCGGGCGATTCGTGTATGTGGCCGTGAAGGGTCACGGGCGGTTGATGCCGCATGATAAAATCTCTGAGGGCCCTGCTTCCAACCCGCTCGCGGCGGCTTGTAATTTCAAGGCCGGTCCCGGCAGGCGGTGCATGGAACATGTATATCGTTTCTGCAGGATCGCTCCGCCCGGCCAGTTCGATCATGTCATTTTCAATCGTCCCGAGAGGACGAATATCTTTTTCCAGGTCAACGCGAATCCGTCCTTCCGGCGCGCTCATGACCGGATGGCTGAACATCACGGGTGGAACCTGGCCGTCCGTATCATACCTGTCCCAGTCCTTGATGCCGAACGGCGTAAGCGGCACGTACGGGTAGCCGGCAAGCCACAGCCCGGGCTCCAGCTCCACGGCCTTATCATGAATAAGAGTCGCCAGGCCCGCTCTGTCCATCTCTTCCGCCAGGTCGAAGTTGGCCGCCCAGTCGTCGTTTCCAAACATCCAGAACACGGGGATATCGGGATGTTTCGCGCGGAAATCCTCGACCCTCGGGCGAAGCCAGTCCCGGATATATTCGCGCTGCCCGATAATCGAATCAACGATAAAACCGCGCTTGGGAAGGATATCGGCGCCGACAAGAATTGCGCCGCAGCCTTCGCCGGGAGCTTCGTCAAAAAGCTGGTTGTATGATTCCCGGCTTCCGTGCAGGTCTGTCGCGTAGATAAGTTTCATTTCAGGATATGGTTACTTTTTGCACTCGTGGCAATAGACTACGTGCCCGTTGCCGAGGTCGACCGCGGGCGGCTCTTCCTGTTCGCATTGCCCGGTCTTCCGTTCGCAACGGGGATGGAAACGGCAGCCTTTCGGCAGGGACGCGAGTGTCGGAACCTGGCCGCGGAGCCTTTTGACTTCCTTCTTGCGCGTCGGGTCGGGGACCGGGACGGCGTTCAGGAGCGCAATCGTATAGGGGTGCCGCGGATCGCGGTACAGGTCTTCGGAAGTCGCGGTCTCGACGATCTTGCCGAGATACATCACGGCCACGCGGTCGGAAATATGCTCGACCACCGAAAGGTCGTGCGCGATGAAGAGATAGGCGAAGCCGCGCTGGCTCTGCAGGTCCTCGAGCAGGTTTATTATCTGCGCCTGAATCGAGACGTCGAGCGCGGATACGGCCTCGTCGCAGATTATGAACTCGGGGTTGAGCGCAAGGGCGCGCGCGATGCCGATGCGCTGGCGCTGGCCGCCCGAGAACTCGTGCGGGTAGCGGTTCACGAACGTCCGCGAAAGGCCGACCTCCTCGAGCAGGTCGCCGACGCGGGCGCGGATCTCGGACCACGGCTGCATCTCGTGAATGCGAAGCCCCTCCCCCACGATGGAGGTGACCGACATCCTCGGGTTCAGTGACGCGTACGGGTCCTGGAAAATAATCTGCATGTCGCGGCGGAGTTCCCGCATTTCCGACTCGGGGATTTCGCGTACGTTTTTGCCTTTGAAAATAATTTCCCCGTCGGTCGGCTCGACAAGGCGGATAATGGAGCGCGCGCACGTGGTCTTGCCGCAGCCGGACTCTCCGACGAGCCCCAGCGTCTCGCCCGGGCGGATGAAAAAGGAAACATCGTCGACGGCCTTGAGCCAGCCCACGGTCCTTTTCAGTATCCCGCGCTTGATCGGGAAATAGGTCTTCAGACCTTCCACATCGAGGATTGGCTCGGCCTTAACTTTCTGCATGCGACTTCCCGAATGCTTCCTTTGCGGCCTCTATATTCCAGCAGGCGGCGAAATGGTTTTTCTCGTGCTCCACGATTTCCGGGATTTCCATGCGGCACTTTTCCGTCGCAAAGCTGCAGCGCGGATGGAAACGGCACCCGTCCGGAAACGCGAGCGGGTTCGGCACCTCGCCCGGGATTACGGAGAGCCGCTGTTTCCTCTCCCCCAGCCGCGGAATAGACTCCATAAGCGCCACCGTGTACGGGTGAAGCGGCGTTGCAAAAAGAGTCTCCGCCTCGGCAAGCTCAACGATTTTTCCCGCATACATAACCGCCACCCGGCGGGCGGCCTCGGCGACGACGCCGAGATCGTGCGTAATCAGCAGTATCGACATATTCAGTTCGGACTGCAGATCCGAAAGCAGGCGGAGAATCTGCGCCTGGATCGTAACGTCGAGCGCGGTCGTCGGCTCGTCTGCGATAAGGAGCGACGGCTTGCAGACGAGCGCCATCGCAATCATGACCCGCTGCTTCATGCCGCCCGACATCTGGTGGGGATATTCATCGATACGTTCGGCGGGCGCGGGTATCTCGACCTTCTCGAGCATCTCGATCGTGAGCTTCCTCGCCTCTTTGCGGGAAATCTTCTGGTGCAGTATCGCCGCCTCGGCAATCTGATTGCCCACGCGGAAGACGGGGTTGAGCGAGGTCATCGGCTCCTGGAAGACCATGGAGATTTTATTTCCGCGCACGCGGCGCATCTCCGATTCCTTGAGCTCGATAAGGTTCCTGCCTTCCATCAGTATTTCGCCGCGGACGATTTTGCCGGGCGGGTCGGGCACGAGGCGCATTATCGAAAACGCAGTCACCGATTTCCCGCAGCCGGATTCGCCGACAAGGCTGAGCGTCTCGCCCTTATCAATATGAAAACTGACCCCGTCAACGGCCTTGGCAATGCCGTCTTCCGTATGGAAGTAGGTCGCCAGGTCGCGTACTTCGATAAGAGTTTCCGGACCAGCCATCCCGTATCCTTCAATAAGTTTCGAGTTCCGAGTACCGAGTTTCGAGTTTTTTTCTTCACACGTTACTCGGTACTCGTTACTCGTTACTCGGTACTCGGTACTCGGTACTTCTTCTCCCTATTCCTTCAGTTTCGGGTCGAGCGCGTCCCGAAGCGCATCGCCGAGAATGTTGAACGCAAGGCAGACGATGAACATCCCCGTCGTCGCCCCCACAATCGGCCACCACACGGCCGGGTCGCGCGCAAGCTCGGCGCGGGCGTCCGATATCATCCGTCCCCAGCTCGGCTGTTCGGGTTTAGCGCCGAGGCCGATAAACGTAAGAGTAACTTCTCCCATGATGGCGTTCACAAACCCGAGGGAGAAGCTGATAATAACAATATGAAAAGTATTCGGCAGGATGTGGCGGAACATAATCCTGAAACTGCCGGCCCCCTGGGCCCGGGCGGCGAGGACGTAATCGCGGCCCTTGTGCTTCAGGAATTCGGCCCGCATCAGGCGGCAGAGCCCGACCCAGCCGACGACGCCGAGCGCAATCGCCACGTTACCCAGGCCCTTGCCAAGCACAAACGTGAGCGCAATTATGAGGAGAAGGCCGGGTATGCTTGCCGTCGTCTGGTAGAACCACTGAATCAGGTCGTCGACCCAGCCGCCGAAGTATCCCGCGAGCGCGCCCAGGAAAACGGCAATGACTATGTAAATCATCGACATAATGAGGGCAACGTAGAGCGATATCCACGTACCCTGGACGACGCGCTGAAACACGTCCCGGCCCTGGACGTCGGTTCCCAGCAAGTGGCCGGGGATATACACGTCACGGCCCGGGACGTCCGTTTTGCGCCAGTGGCCCAACGAAGGCTTCGAATAATCGTCCAGCTCGGTTGTTTCTTTTCCATTCTTATCCCGCTTGAAGTGTTGCTTATCGTAATTATACGCAATCCAGTCGAGCCCGCTTAGAATCGCCACAAACAGGTAGATCACTATTATGACGAACGACATTACGGCGAATTTGTCCTTCCGCAGGCGGTGGAAAGCGTCGCCCCACAGCGAGCGGCCGGGCTTGGCCTCGACTTCCTGCGTAACCGGTTGTGTGTTCTTTTCTTCGTCCATTTATCTCAGCTCGACCCGCGGGTCGACGAATGCGTAACAGATATCGCCGACAAGGTTCGCAATTACATACATAACGGCGCCGATGAAGGTAAGCGCCCTTATAATGGCGAAATCGTTCCCGTTGACGGCGTTCAGCGCCATCGCGCCGAGACCGGGGATGCCGTAGAAATCCTCGAGCAGCAGGCTCCCCATGAAAAGAAACGGCAGGGTAACGACTATCTGCGTGATAATCGGAATCAGCGCGTTCTTGAGAACGTGTTTGAACAGGATTACGTTCTGATTAAGCCCCTTGGCGCGCGCGGTGCGGACATAATCCTGGTTTATCTCGTCAAGCATGACGGTACGGAAAAAACGGACCCTGCGTCCCAGAGAAGCCAGCACGTATATAAGGCCGGGGAGTATAAGGAACTTGAAGACACCAAACCCCCACTCGTAGCCGGCGACGGGAAAGTACTTCAACTGGTAGGCGAGAACGTACTGGCCGATGATGATGTAGGCGAGGAACGATACAGACATCCCGATAATGCTGATTACCACGATGGTCCTGTCGATCCACGTATTTCGATAGAGCGCGCTGAAAAGCGCGAACGTGATCCCCGTCATAACCGTAAAGATGAAAGCAGGCAGCATCAGAGAAAGCGAGGGCCACATGCCGTCCCATATCATCGACGTTATCTTCTGGTGGGTCACTTCGGAGCGGCCGAAATTGAACGTAATAAGGTCGTAGATACTGGTAAAGAAGCGGACAAAAATCGGCTTGTCATAGCCGTGGGTCTTCTTGTAGGCGTCGATCTGCTCCTGGTTCGCGTGCTGGCCGAGGCGCTGCTTGGCGATGGCGTCGCCGGTCGTGACGACGTTGAAGAGCAGAAACGTGATAAGACAGACGCCGAATACGATCGGCACGAGGTAGAACAGTCTTCTGACGATGTATGCAGTCAACGCGGGCTCACTCGCTCTGTTTCCTGACCTTGTAGACGAACATTCCGACGAATAACACGAACAGCACAAGGGCGATATACGCCGGCCAGAGGGTCGGCTTGTTCCACTCCCGGCTGAGCTTCAGGCGAAGCGCCGGGTCGGCCGTCTGGTACTTCATTACGTTGTCAGCAAACGCGTGCGGCTTGAAGTTCCTGCGCCAGCTGTGCACGAGCGTATACGAAATACTGTTCTGCCCGAAAATCCACGGGGCGTCCTCGGTAACAACCTTTTCCATCCTGCGGCAGAGATCCCATTTCCTTTTCTTTTCCTCGGGATCGGTGTTGGAGAGGTCCGCCATCTCCTTGTACAGCCGGTCGAACTCGGGGTTCTCGTAATTCGCGTTGTTCGGGTTCGGGCTCTTGTTCGGGCCGTAGAAAAGCTGGAAAAAGTTTTCCGGGTCCGCGTAATCGGCGATCCAGCCGAGGGCGTAGATCTGGGCCAGGTTTTTCCTCAGCTTCTCCTGGAACTCCGTCCACGTGTTCTGGTTTATCTCTATCTTGATGCCGATCCTCTTCATTTCCTGGCGGAAGAAATCGGCGCTCTGCAGCGTCGTCGTACTGGTGCCCGTGGTTTCGTAATTTAGAACCAGCTGTTTTCCGTCCGGCCCGATACCGCCCGGGTAACCGGCCTCGGCCAGCAGTTTTTTCGACTTTTCGAGATCGAACTGACTGTATGGGTTTTTGAATTTCTCATCGTAGAAATTGAATTCCGGTGGTATCGGTCCCTGCGCGGGCGTCGCCCGCCCGTTGGACAATATCCTGATGCGCTCCGGGCGGTTATAGGCAAGGCTCATCGCATGCCGCAGCGTCCTGCGTTTTGCATTCTTTTCGGGAAGAAACGGCAGCTCCTTCTCGAGCGCATCGGCCTCGGCGCGGAGTTTCTTCGCCTTTTCGGGGTTGCCCTTTTTTTCCGCCTTATCCGCTTCCGTACGTTTTTCCTTGATGTCCCGCATCGCGTTGTCCGGATGCTTGTAGCCCAGAAGCGGATCGTTCATATTGAACGCGACGTAGTAAACCGAAAAACTGAGGTAGCGGCAGAGCTGTATCTTCTTGTCCTTCATTTCCGGCTTGAGATCGATGAGCGAGCTCATCGCGGTGCTCCAGGAATCCTTCGGGATTCCGGCCAGGTCGATGTATCCGTTCAGGAAATACAACCATGCCGGCTGCGCCTGTTTGATAATCGTATAGACTAACTTGTCCGCAAGCGGGAGCCTTTTGCCCGTGTCGGCGAGCAGGCCGCGCTCCTCGTCGCTGGGTTTGTTCTTCTCCGCGTCCGCGGCCTCGCCTTTCGAAGGATAGTATTCCTCCCGGAAGTTCGGGTTTCTTTCCATCACTATCTTGTGCCAGTGGTCCCATTTCTGCAGCATGAACGGGCCGGTGCCGACGGGATGGTTCAGATATTCTTTTCCGTAATACTCGACGGCCTCGCGGGAGACCGGCGCCGTGTAGTTCATCGCCAGCACAAGCGGCAGGCGCGGGTACGGCTTGGTGAGTTTAAACTGGATCGTGTAATCATCTAAAGCCTGAATTCCGTCTACTTTTCTGGCGTAGAGTTCCCGCAGTTCTTTTTCCCTCTTGCCCCGCTCCTGACTTATTTTCTGGCTGTCTTTGAAAAAATCATCCAGGCCGACAATGTAGCCTTTGAAAATCCAGAACCCTTCGGGATCGTTATTCGCGTCCGCGAGGCGCTTCCAGGCGTAAACGAAATCGCCGGCGACCAGCTCTTTTCCCTTTCCGCCCGTTGCCTCAAAACACGGGTCGTCGGCGTAATGAACGCCCTTCTTTATTCTAATGGTGTATGTCAGCTTGTCGTCGGAAAGCTCGTACATGCCGTCGGCAAGGCAGGGCTCGAGCTTGTAGGGGCGCTCCAGGTATGAATACTGGAACAGTCTCTCGTATATCTGGCCCATGAGGGAATTGGAAAGCACGTCGCTCGCCCGCACGGTGTCGAATCCCTTCGGGTCCTGGGAGATATAATTATGCAGGACGATAAGGCCTGTTTCGCCGGAATAGGGGTTCGACATTTCGCCGCAGCTGCATGCGGTAAAGGCAAGAATTATTATAGAAAGGACTTTGACCCGGTTCATCCCGCCCCTTTGGCTTTTTCCGGCTGAGGAAGAAACATAACATTATAAAAATCACCCTCGAGAGTCAAGACTTACCTGAAGATTATCGTGAACCATCAAAACAGGCTTTTTCGTTCAGGTTTATATCCGTTGCTCCTTGACCGGAAGTAGTGTTGTTACTATAATATGATTTCGCGATACCATCAGGACGCTTAATCATGCCGGACCCAAAACGCACACTGCCGAAAGACTATATCGATAAGACATTGAAGGATGATTACCGCTTCGGGAAAGCGCTGATTGAAAGAGGCCATATCACGGAGTACCAGTTCAATAAAGCCCTGGCCAACCAGAAACGACTCATCAAACTGGGAAAGCTGGTGCGCCTGGCCAAAATCCTTATCAAGCGGGACATGATCTCATACGGCCACGCCGAAGAGGCGTTCGAGGTGATCGGAGAGCCCAGAAAGTTCTGCCGGGTGTGCGGAAACCGTTATCGCCCCGGCACCGAGAGACGCGCCTGCACCAGGTGCAACACGAATTACCCGTCGGACAACAGGGAGTTCGCCGACCTCCTCGCCGCCGAGGACGAGCGGGAAAAAAAGGAAGAAAAAACCGCCGGGGCGAAATCGAAAAAAGGAAAGAAATTCGGAAAGTTCGTCTTATACGAGCGCATCGGCCAGGGCGGAATGGGCATAATCCACCGCGGCTACGATACCGAAAACGAGCGCCCCGTCGCGTTGAAAATACTTCTGCCGTGGCTGACCAAACAGGAACAGTTCCGCAACCGCTTCAGGGTCGAGGTGACCGCGCTGAAGAAGATCGACCACCCGAACGCGGTCAGGTTCTACGAAGCGGGAAAGGCCGACCGTTACCTGTACTGCGCGATGGAACTGCTCCGGGGCAAGGACCTTTCGATGCGGCTGGAGGACGAGGGCCCGATCCCCGTGGACGAAGTAATCAACGTCCTCTGGAACATCGCGCAGGTGCTGGATTACGGGTATACGTCCTTTGCCCCGAAGACGTTCATCCACAGGGACATCAAGCCGCACAACATATTCGCCTGCGACGACGGAAGCATCCGGCTGATGGATTTCGGCCTCGCCCGCTCCCGGATTCTGTTTGAAAAAAGCATTACGGAAAAAGGCGACGTCTTCGGGACCGTGCCCTACATGTCGCCCGAGCAGACCCGCGGGGAAAAAGGCATCGACATAAGAAGCGATATATTCTCG
Organism: Planctomycetota bacterium; assembly: GCA_004376375.1. GTDB lineage: Bacteria > Planctomycetota > E44-bin39 > E44-bin39 > E44-bin39 > E44-bin39. Next base: position 26,770 of record SOJX01000155.1, on the reverse strand, counting down.
CTCGGCTCCACGGCCTATCATATCCTGTCCGGAGAGCTTCCGTTCCCGAGCGAGGACATCAACAAGGTGAAAAAAGAAATCCGCCGGGCGGCCCCCGTACCAATACGGCGCCTGATCCCCGAACTGCCCAGAGAGATTTCCAGTCTCCTCAAAAAGATGATGGCCCGGGAGCCCGCCGGCCGGTTCCAGACACCGGCGGAGCTCCTCGCCGCGCTCGGGCCTCTCGCGGGCGAAGAAAAACAGACAGCCGGGAGTAAATAAACTATAATAATCCGGGTTTTTCACCAGCGGATTCGACACCAACTGAATTAACGAGGGAATCGATGAGCCATATTGAAGCGATTTTCGGCAAGGCGGCGATAAAGCTCGGCTTTATCGACCTGGCCGTGCTGAACAAGGCGGTCAATGTCAAGAAACGCAAAAAAGGGCCTCTTTATGAAATTCTCTGCGCGATGAAGGCGATCACGGAAGAACAGCTCTGGCAGGCCATGGAGGCATTGCACCAGAAGGCAAGCGACAAGCTCGACCGCGTTAAAGAAAAAAAAGAAGATTATATTTTCGGCCGCCTGGCGGTGGAAATGGAAATCTGCGACCTCAAAGAAATGTCAAGAGCCGTAAGGGAACAGGCGAAACTCGAATACGAAGACCAGGACCTCCGCCTGAGCCAGGTCGCGGTAAACCTCGGAATAATGGCGCGTAACGACGCGGTCAAAGTCCTGAACCACCAGCTCAACACGATAATCATATGCCCGAAATGCCTGAAGAAATACGACATTACAAAGCTGCGGAACGGGCAGAAAATCCGCTGCTCCGGATGCAAGGAAACGATTCCCATCCGGAAGAACGTCGAATATTCCGACGCCGAACTGATCGCCTCCAGGTTGATCGCTTCCGACGTCTCAATAGACAGCGATGCGAAAGATTCGCTCGAAGAAGAGTTCAACCCCGACTTCGGCGAAGATGAAGCCCTGCCCAAAACCCGGTACGTAATCCACGAAGAAGTGGCCCGCGGCGGTATGGGAAGAATCCTTTCGGTCCTGGACCCCAGCCTGGACCGCGAAGTCGCGATGAAAGTCCTGCTCGCCTTCGGTAAGGTTACGAAGAAACAGGTACAGCGCTTCATAACCGAGGCCAAAGTCACCGGCAGGCTGGAGCATCCCAACATCGTCCCGGTCCACGAACTCGGCCTGGACCCGAGCGGCGGCGCCTATTTCACGATGAAGATGGTAAGAGGCCGCTCGCTGGCGGATATCCTCAGAGGCCTGCGGCGGAAAAAAACCAAGGCGATCAAGGAATTTACGACTGCGAGGCTTCTGAATATTTTCGTCAGCATCTGCGACGCGGTCGCTTTCGCGCATTCGCGCGACGTCATCCACCGGGACCTCAAGCCCGAGAATATAATGGTCGGGGATTACGGCGAGGTGCTCGTAATGGACTGGGGGCTCGCAAAAATTCTGGGCGAGGACGACGTCCATCGCGAAAGCGTCGCCCTGTCAAAGGAAGCGACGAAAGGCAGGCTGAAGACCCTGGACGGCACGGTAATGGGAACGCCGGCGTTCATGTCCCCCGAGCAGGCCCGCGGACACCTTGATAAAATGGACCAGCGCTCGGACGTCTATTCGCTCGGCGCCATCCTGTATGAGATACTCACCCTGCAGACTCCCTATACCGGCAATTCGGCCCTGGAAATTATCGAGCAGGTCAAGCGAAAGACACCGGCGTCGCCCGAGCAGCGCGCGCCTGCAAGAAATATTTCCCGCGAACTGTCCGAGGTCGCGATGAAATGCCTCGCGCGCAAGCGCTCGGAAAGATACAAAGACGTGCGGGCCCTGAAATCCGAAATCGAGGCCTACATGGCCGGCCGCGTACTGAAGGAAGTGGAATACAACATTATCGAGGTCGCCTGGAAATGGATAAAGCGCAACAAGGCGATAGTCGGGGGCGCGACGGCCGCCATTGTCGCGCTGACTCTCGGAATCGTGCTGATGTCCGTGAAGGCGGGGCGGGACCGCATCAACGAGGCGAAATCGAACCTTACCGCTGCAAAGGAGTTTCTCGAAGAAGAAGAATACGAGAGCGCCTCGGCAAAAGCGTTCGCGGCGTTGACCGTCCTGGGAGAGAATTCCGAGGCAAGAAAAGTCGTCGAAAAGGCCAGCATCGCGCTACAAAGAGAACGGAAACAGGACATGGTTCATCTTCATCTGAAAAAAGGAATAACAATCCTCGAAGATGGAAATATCGCAGGTGAACTTGACCCGGACAAGTTCAACGTCGACAAGCCGGAACTGCAATCCATAAAAAGCAAAATGCAGGTATGCCTGAACTCGCTTTCAGAGTTCAACTTCGCCCTTGCGCTCGACCCCGAGCACGAAAGGACGAGGGAATACAAGCACAAAGTCGTCGAGCGGCTGGCGGAGCTCGCCTGTGCCTCCGGGGACTTCATGCTGGCCGATTACATGGCCGGGGAAGCCATCAGCGAGGACGACCGGAAACTCCTGAAAAAGTTCGTCGAGGAAAAACGCACCGCCACCCTCAAGGCAAACCGCGCCCGCGTAAAAGAGATAATGGGCATCCTGGAGGAAGGAAACGAGGAGGCCGGTCAATACAGCGATTTCCTGTTTGAAATCACCAGGATGCAGGAAGAAGGCATTGTCGACGATCTGATCAAAAGCCTTGACAGCGATTCCCAGAGAGCGGTAATGCTTGCCGCGGAATCTCTGGGAAGAATCGGAAATAAAAAAGGAGTCTCGCCGATCCTGGACAAGCTGGAGGAGTGGGCGGCAAAGCTCTATCTCGTCCACCCGGCAAGGAGAAAGCTGGAGGATCTTACGTTTATGGTAAAACTAGCCGATGCAGTTGGAAACATCGGCGACGATTCTGCAAAAGAGAGAATGAGTGAGATCAGAGGAAAAATGGGGAAATCCGGAAACTTCTGGAGCAGAACGACTCTCGTCTACAGGAAACTGCTGAAAGACCTGCCCGACATGAACGAAAAGACTTTGAGCAAGTCGGACGACCCGGATTACTGGGACAGACTTGGCCGCGATTATGTTAAGGTGGGGGACCTGCCCGCGGCAATCAGGGCTTTCACGAAAGTAATCGAGATAGACCCCAACGCGGTCGAAGCTCACAATAACCGGGCCAGCGCGAAAGCCGAGATGGGGGATCATGAAGGGGCGATAGAAGACTACACCAAAGCCATTGAATTGTTTCCGAATTACCCTGGGGCATATGCAAACAGAGGTCTTGCCAAGGAAAGTGCAGGCAGAATCCTTGACGCGATTATGGACTATAACGAGGCCATCAAACTTGATCCCAACTTTATTACCGCTTATAACAACCGGGCATCGGCAAGACAAAAGCTCGGCAATCCCACGGGAGCCATTGAAGACCTCACAACCGCGATTGGAATAGACCCGAAACGCCCAAACCTTTACCATAACCGTGGAAGAATAGAAAGGCAGATAGGGAATCTTGAGCGAGCAATAAACGACTTTACAAGAGCCATCTTCCTGGACCCAAAGTTCACTCAGGCCTTTGTGGACCGTGCATTAGTATATCGTCTGCAAGGCAAAGTCAAAGTCTCGATTGAGGACTTGAATAGCGCCATTGAACTCGACCCCAAAAACTGGCTGGCTTACGAGCGCAGGGCTACCGCAAAATATCAAAACGACCCCGACGGTGCCATCGAAGATTGCGACAAATCCATTAAACTGAACCCCAATAATGCCGGCATATACGTAACCAGAGGTATGGCAAAATCAGTAAAAGGGGATGAAGACGGCGCAATTGCAGATTACAACAAAGCAATCGAGCTGGATCCTAACCGCAACGATGCCCTCAACAACCGCGCGGTCTCCAAGATGAAGAAAAAGGACTACGACGGTGCGATAGAAGACTGCAAAAAAATTATCGAAAGGGTAGAGCGTTTCGACCTCGCCTGGTTCAATATGGCAAAAGCATACGTCGCCAAGGGCAACCTGGAAGAAGCCCTGAAAGCGCTCGCGAAGGCGATTGAATACGATAATAACCACAACCTGAAAGAAGATGCCCGCAATAACCCGGCATTCAAACCGCTGCACGACAACCCGGAGTTCAAAAAACTCATCGCGGATTGATATCGGGCCCGGCAATTGCAATACCTGTTCTTCGTATCTCCGCCGCGCCGCCGCGCTGCCCCTGGAATCGCAGTAGAGTCTTGACAGGCAACCCGTTACATGTTAATATAGATTTCGCCGCTGACGGGCAGACAATCCGGGCGATTAGCTCAGTTGGCTAGAGCACCAGCTCGACAAGCTGGGGGTCATTGGTTCGAGTCCAATATCGCCCACGAGTGAATTGAGACGCAGCTTTCTGCAGGAACATGCAGAAAGTTGTTTCTTTTTATGCTCTAAGCAGGTGACAAAGTTTATCAATTAATGCAGTTTTCCTGCATCGAGATGCATCCAACTGCAGCCAGCTGCAGCCAATGGCAACTAAACCCGGCAAGCTAATGGCAAGTGAAAAGGGTAACTCGGCTAATTTCCGCAATGATTATCTGGGATCACCAGCTTAAAGTCTAGAGGTCTTAGTAGATCGCCGGTTTGGGTATAAGCATATCAGTGATATTAACTTAGAAATGGATTATCTCTTAGTTTCGGAGCTTTTTGGCTTGAATCCGGTTGTAATAGAATGTACTTTGCAATGGAATTAGTGAGGTAGCTTTGCCAGAGATCGTTGCCAGTCGTTATAAAATCGAAAAGCTTCTTGGTGAGGGAGCGGCGGGGAAAGTTTATCTTGTAGAGGATAAGCTGGAAGATAACAGGAAGCTTGCGCTGAAACTGCTTGAGGCCCCGGGCGCACGGCATCTCGAGCTGATGCGGCACGAGTTTTCTATTCTCACCAAACTTAAACATCCAAACATCGCACGGGTCTATGATTTCGGCTTCGACGAGGAGTCAGGCTTCTGGTTTTACACATCCGAATACGTTGAAGGTAAAGACATAATCAAGGCCTGCAAGAAACTGGATTACGCAGATAAATCCCGCCTCTTCGCGCAGCTTCTTCGAGCGCTTCAGCATATCCATTCCCGCGGCGTAATCCACTACGATGTGAAACCGGGTAATATCATTATTAATAAAGAAGGCATCGCCAAACTGATAGATTTTGGCTTGGCGACAACAAAGACACCGGTGTCCGGGGCCATGCGCGGCACGATTGGCTACGCCGCTCCCGAAGTAGTCCGTGGAGAACTGGGTGATCCACGCTCCGATCTTTATTCGCTGGGTGTTGTTACTTACCAAGCACTTACCGGCAGGCGTCCATTTGAGAGCGATTCAGTGCTTGAACTCCTGAGGACACAGGCCACATCCGAGCCCGAACCGCCGCGGAAGTTTGAAAAAGACGTGCCGGTCGAGCTTGAGCGTATTGTCCTGCGCCTCCTCGAACGCGAGCCCGCTGCGCGATACCATACCGCGGGTGAAGTGAACCGCACGCTCTCGCAGGCGATGAGTATTTCGCTTGAAGAAGAGACAGCCGAAACCGCGATGGCATACCTGCTGAGCGGCGGTTTTGTCGGTCGCGATAAGGAGCTCAAGGAGTTCCAATCCCTTATCGATTCACTCAGGGAGGGGTTTGAAGGTCCTTCCGTCCGGTTCATCACGGGCGAAACAGGTATCGGCAAAAGCCGCCTCATGCAGGAAATTGGATATTACTCGCAGTTGGGCGGCGCCTTTCTCGTACGTGCGAGGTGCATGCCCTCCCAGAACAGGCCGTTCGGTCCTTTTTCGGACGTAATGCGCAGTATCTCTGGCACATTGCCGAAAGAAATCGTAGAGAAATTTGTATCAACTGTTGGCGCTCTCACAGATAAAACGAAGGGTGTAAGAGTGGAGGAGCGCGGCAGGATCATTCACGAGACTGCTCTTCTCCTCATGGAAGTGGCAACGCGGCGACCCCTGATGATTTCAATCGACAATATGGAGGAGGCCGAGGAAGATGCCCTTGCGCTCCTCGAGTATCTGGCGCAGATGCTCTGGCTGAAGCGGCAGGAAGGCGAAAGAGTCGCCCTGCTTGTAATCTGCGGCTGCAACATGGAAGCCGCATCGGCGAAGACTGTGCCTGCATTTATCGAGCGCATGAAAGAGCGCAGGCTTTGCCGGGTAATCGCGCTTGACCCGCTTTCGAAAAACGCAGGAGAAAAGCTGCTTTCCTCCATGCTCGGCGGTGCGGAATTGCCGAAGCAGGTGACAAGGGCAGTACTCGATACGGCGGGCGGCAACCCCCTTATCATCGAACAGGTCGCTCAACAGCTTTTTGAATCGGGATTCCTATTCTACGAGGCCGGTAAATGGCGCGCAAGTGCAGCGATTTCCGACTTTAAACTGCCCGCCGCCGGCGAGGAAGCGCTCCTGAAGCGGGTGGAAACCCTTTCAGATAACGAGCGCACAGTTGTCGAAGCTCTGGCCTGCATAGGTCGAGCGGCGGATTTCGGACTATTGAGCGGAGCGGTCGGAATACCGGTCGAAGCATGTGCAGGCGCTGTCGAGCAGCTCCTGTCGCGCCGTCTGCTTTATTCCGATGAAGAAAGCAATCATGTTTTCACGAGCGGCGGTATGACGGAAGTTATCCTTAATGCGGTTCCGCCTGAACGCCGTCGAACCGTGCACGAGCGAATTTATTTGCATCTTGATAAAGCCGACGCCGATATCATGGAGCGCGCACTTCATGCGGAGATGGCCGATATCGATGAAAGCAGACTTATACCCCTGCTCTGGGATGCGGTTGAGAGTGCCGAGCGGACTGCCGCCATGTCAACGGTCATTAAACTGTTTGAAGCTCTTCGCAGGCGCCTGCCCACACACACCGAAGAATGGTTCAAAGCGCTTCAGAGGCTGACAAGAATTTACTTCCAGAGCGGCAAGCTCGATAAAGTAATCGAGTGTATCAAGGCCGCCGAGCACGATTCCCTGTGGAAGTATCCCGACTGTGCCGCCGGAATCGTTTCATGCGCCGTTTCCACCTATCGGAACTCCGGGACAATGGAGAAAGCGGAGAAACTCACGAAGAAGGCCGAGAAAAAGCTCGGAGCCACAGGCGACTCGCGCGCGCGCGCGATTGTACTCTCCGAGATCGCGCAGATCGCGGAATATAAAGGCGATATGAAAAAAGCGCGAAAGCTGATTTCACAGGCGCGCGGTATTTTCGCTTCCCGCAAGGATACGGAGGAAATGAATCTGCTTGATTACCGCCTTGCGATGCTTGATCTACACAGCGGAAGATATGTTGACGCATCCCGGCGCATCCGCCTTATGCTGAAGCGCAAATCCGCCGAGCGGCTTTACATCAGCCTCCACCTTCTGCTGGGGGCCGTCCTTTCGTATCAGGGAAAACCTCATAAAGCTCTCGAGCAGTACCGGCAGACCCTCAGGATGGAGGAGGAAAAAGGCCGACTCCTGGGCGTGGGTTACGCGCAGGCGAACCTCGGCACCGTTCTCATCGATATCGGCGAGTACGAGAAAGCCCTGGACGCACATACCGCGGCCAAACGCCTCTTCCAGGTGTTGGGCGATGAAGTGGGCCGCGGCGCGTCGATTACGAATTCGGCCAACGCACATTTCGCCCTGGGCCGGACAAAGGAGGCTCTTTCCCTTTTCGAACAGGCCATGGAAGTAACGCGGAAGACTTCGAGCACCTACCTCGCAAAATCCGTACTCCTGTCCCGCGGATGGGCCTATGGTATTATCGGGAACGCGCAGGCCGCGCTGGCAGACATAGACGAAGCGCTCCAGCTGGCCCGCAGGACGGATTCCAGAGACACGGAAATCACTTCCCTCTGCGAGAGAGCCTTTGTGCTCGCATTCCTGTGCGGCGACCCGGCCGCAGCGGAAAAAGACCTGGCAGCGTCCCGCTCGCTTGCCGAAGGCGACGATCCCGTCGGGTTTCTAAGGACACTGGTGCTGTCGGCGCGAATCTCAACGCTGAAAGGCGAAAGCGATACGGCCCTCGAACTCATAAAGCAGGCGCGAAAGATAGGAGTGCATGCGAACGCCCAGATGAATATAGAGCTGGCGGAAGCGGAAGCGCTCCTTGCCGCCGGCAAGGTTGCGGCTGCAAAGAAAATCTTTAACAAGCTCGACTGGGAGCGTTTGAGCGTTCCGGAGCGTATACGCTCCGAAATACTGAATTCAAGGTGTGCCGCGGAAACCGGCGAAACGTCGCAGGCAGGTAAAGACGCCGCCGAAGCCCTGAAGAGCGCACGCCAGGCGGAACTCGCGCCGCTCACATTTCAGGCAGTTCTGACTGCGGCTGCATGCGCCGTCGCCGATGATGACACGAAATCGTCAACACTTTACATTTCGGAAGCGGAAGAGACTTTTGAAAAGATTGCAGCAGCTTTGCCCGGTGAATATGAAAAGAAAGGCCTGCGCTCCTCGCCTTTTTACCGTCCGTTGAATACTCTGAAGGAACTTCTGGAGAGTCGGGAACCGGGCCCGCCTGAGCCGGTCAGTGTCAAAACGAGTTTCGAGGATTTTAAGATGAAGAAGGGAATGCTTGACGCCGCCGGCATGGATGAGCGCAACCTGACCCGCGAGGCTTTCATTCTTCTCGGCATGGTCAGCCGGATGGCGACGGCTAATCTCGAGGTCCAGGAGCTCCTGTCCCTTGCACTCGGCATGGTGCTCGATGCCACCGGAGCGGAACGCGGCTTCATCATACTTGTCGATGACGGCGGTAGTCTGAAGCATCTTGCGGCGCGTAACGTTCGGGACGAGGAAATTACCTCCCCCGAATACGAAACCAGCCACACGATGGTAAAAGAAACGATACGCACCTGCAAGCCAAGGCTGGTAGTGGATACCAGCCTGGAAGAGTCTCTTCGCAATGCAAAGAGTATAATAACTCTCGGCCTGAGTTCCGTGCTCACCGTGCCGATTATCCATGAAGGCCGCGCGATCGGCGTGGTTTACATTGACTCCATATCGCTCACTCGAAGGTTCACTGAGGAAGATCTTGCCCTTATCGAAGCGTTTTCGGAGCGCATAGCGCCCATCATCATCCGCGCCATCGAACAGGATAACCTAAAAAAGACTCTTCGTTCACTTCAGAGCGAGGTGCGCACCCGCTATGCATACACGAATATTATTGGGCGTTCTAAGCCGATGCAGGAGCTTTTCCGCACCCTGGATTCGGTGACCGATACGAACCTGACGGTTTACATATACGGCGAAACGGGAACCGGGAAGGAGCTTGTTGCAAAGGCGCTGCACTATAACGGCAACCGCAGAGACGCGCCTTTCATCTCGATAAACTGCGGTGCAATGACCGAGTCTCTACTCGAAAGTGAACTTTTCGGGCACGTCAAGGGCGCCTTTACGGGCGCGGTGTACGATAAGGCGGGACTTATTGAATCAGCGAGCAGCGGTACTCTTTTCCTGGATGAGATCGGCTCCATGCCGCCCGAGATGCAGGTGAAACTGCTCCGCGTTATAGAAGAGCGCGAAGTCCGGCGGATCGGCGCTCCGATACCCGTCCCGGTCGATATCCGCCTGGTCTGCTCGGCCAATACGCCGCTTGAGAAGCTTGTAGAGGACGGCCTTTTCCGCGAAGACCTTTTCTACCGAATCAACGTTGTCCGCATCGAGCTACCACCGCTGCGTGAGAGGCGGGAAGACATCCCTCTTCTTGTTGAGCATTTCCTGGACCTGATGGCGAAGGAGACTGGAGAAAAGCCGGCATGCCTCGACAAGGAAGCGATGAAACTTCTCGAAGCCGATAACTTTCCCGGCAACGTCCGCGAACTGGAGAACCGCCTCCGGCAGGCCGTTGCCCTCGCCTCCGGTGATGTCATCATGCCGGATCAGATATCACGCGTGTCCCTGAAGGCTCAGGTACCGACTGCCGCGCCCTGGCTTCTGCACGGAGAGACAATAAAGCAGGCGCGGGATAGGATTGAGAAAGAGATAATCATCTCAGCACTCGTGGAAGTAGAATATAATTTCTCGGAAGCCGCGAAACGTCTTGGAATCCACAGGTCCTGGCTTTACGCGCGCTGCGACAAGCTCGGAATCAAAAGGAATTAGCTTGTCTTGAATACAAGACAATGTCTTGTATAAAAGACACATTAGCAGCCTATCTATTCATCTAATCCCAGGTACACCTCAGCCCTAACTCCATAATTACAAGATGGTTGCGCCATTATTCCCCCTTTGGAACCGTATCGGTATGTATTTTGCGAATATATCAAATGTGCTTTGACAATTCCTGACAACTATCCTGCATTCTGGTGTAAGGGGAAAGAACATGAAACGGATTGTTATTCTTGTCATCATCGCAGCAGCCTTCAGCCTGATCTTCGCCATGCCCGGCTGTGGAAGCAGCAATAAGTCCAGCCGGACCGGTTCTTCTACGTCCGGTGGCGGTGGTACCGGCGGCACCGGCAGCGGTAACGGCGGAGGCGGGGGCAGCACCGGAGGTGGAGGCACCGGCGGAGGAGGCGGTACCGGGGGCGGTTCAGTTCAGCCTCCCTTCGGCGGTTCGTCTGCCGGCTCCGGCGGCGGAAGCGGAAAAAACGGAGTAACCACTTCAAGCGGGATTACATATAACATTGTCGTTCCCCTTTCCTACAGCGATAGTAATCCGGCAGAGCTTCTCATTGTCTACAGCGGGACCGAAGGCGCAGACACGATGACCACCAACATCAAGCAGCTGGTCGGTATGGTCGGCATGGGCAGCTTCATCTGCGGCGTACTCGACGGCCAGACATACAGGGGCAACGGCCAGGCCGGCGCAGACGTCATGGCTGATATTCGGACACAATACAACATTAGTAATGACAAGACCTATCTTCTCGGCGAGTCGGCCGGGACAGGCGGAGCGGCAAATCTTTCGAACCTCAGGCAATCCTACTTCGCGGCCTACTGGGCAAACGATATTACGTCGGAGATATCAGGCTGGAAACCGGCGAAAACGGCTGCCCAGCTCGGCTTCGCGCCGTGGGGGAACGTCGGCCCGGGCGGGCAGATGGCGCTCGCGGAGCAGGTTGTCCAGGCCATGCGCGACGCAGGATACCGCCTGCCCGACGACGCGCCGTACAGCGGGCCCGGAAGCAATATCCACGGTAATCAGAACCAGTTCATGACGGCGCTCGAGTTTTTCCCGGGGAAAACGAGGCAGTAATCGCCTTGGGCAATAGGAGACCATGTAATGAGGACGTCATTTTCAATTGCCTTTACGAACGAAGGACAGCTCCGGATGAGGGTTGCCGGAAAGCTCACCGGGCATGCAGCCAGAGAAGGACTCGAGCTTTTACAGACGGCTGCAAGGTGGGGTGGAAACGATATCATGCTCGACCTCAGGGAAACCACTTCACTCGATTCCCTCGGTATCCGGATTTTTCACTGGATACGCAGACAGAACGGAAACCTGAAGGTGGAGGTTATTCCGCCAATGCTGGGTGTAAGCGACGAGGAACTCGCGGTTATTGCATGCGCCGCGTCCCCGAATTCATCAGGTGATCGTCATCATATCGCATCGTAACAGGAGGAAGAAACCATGAAACAGCTCATAGTTCTTGTCGTCATCGTGAGTGCATTCGCCCTGGCCCTGGCTTTACCCGGCTGCGGAAGTGGCAAGAAATCAAGCAGCGGCATTGCAGGTGGAGGGGGCAGCTCCGGTGGCGGAGGCGGAACCGGCGGGGGCGGTACCGGCGGTACCGGCGGCGGAGGTAACGGTGGTGGCGGTACTGGCGGGGGCGGCACCGGCACAAGAGACCCGAACTATGTCAGCGAGGACGCGAAGAAGGCCACCACTCCTCTGCCATGCATGGATTTTTTCGGCGGCGGGCCATGGGATCATCCCAAGAAGGACCATCTCTGCGTCGGATCGCGCATGGAGATGTTCGAGTACATAAACATCGAGAGGCAGACTTATGCTTCCCACACCGCGTACGACGGTTATCCCTGGAAAGGGGAAAACTCGCAGATGACGTGGAGCACCACGTTCACCTGGAACGACGCGCTCGGTGACGAGGCCCAGGCGGAAGCTGAAGCGCTAGCGGGCGGCGGGTCGCCGAAGGGCACCAGGTTCGGCTACCAGAATTTCGCCGGGGAACCCATGTGGCTTGCCGGGCTGGAAACGTCAAAGTACATACAGAGCGCAGAATCCGACCCGACGGTCGAGCAGCCTCAGCTCTACGAGGCGGGCAAGTGGCATTCATCCAACAACGGCACCATGAGACAGGGGGTGTTCTACCAGACCGGAACAGGCGCCAATAGAAGCAAAAAACTGCTCGGCGTCGGGCTGGCCGAGGTCGGCAACGGCTGCGTATGGTGGGTCCTGATTTTCGGTGAGTAATAAAACGCAGTGCACAAGGCCGAGTGCTACGTGCGATTCAAAGAGGAGATAACATGAAACAGATCTACGCTCCTGTAATTATCGCAACGATACTTGCACTGGCTCTGACCATGCCGGGCTGCGGCGGCAGCCACAAGTCAAGCCGCAGCGGCGGTTCCTCCGGTTACGGCGGCGGCAGCACCGGTAACGGAGGAGGCGGCACCGGTACCGGAAGCGGCACGGGAAGCGGCAGCGGAAGCGGAACGGGAGGCAGCCCGGCGGATGCCATGCCATGGGACTACGAATGGGGCGTAGTACCCACCGCGTCAAGGGCCTGGCTCGAAGCCCTGGCCGACAGAGTCAAGGGGGAGCTGACCGGCGCGGTCTGGAAAGCCACCGAGGGCCAGATGTTTTTCAGGAACCACGTCGTAAAGAACCTTAATGGGGCCTCGCCCAAGTCGGGTTCCGTGGTTATTGAGAATCTGGATAGCGGATTCGTCGATCCGAGCACGGGCATGACCGGCTATCACGACGCCAACGGTATTATCCATCTGGCCGGCAAGTTCAGCAAGCACACGTTCATGCACGAGTTCGGGCATCACTTCATGAAAAAGTACGGCGAAGAATACGACTGCAGGAACTGCAACATGTGCAGCGGGACCGGCGGCAAAGACTATCTTTACTGCGACGACAAGACCTGCATCACCAGCAGTACGAGCATGGCCGACTGCTGGGGGAACTTCATACTGCCGCTCTATAAAAATGGTTTCAACGGCATAACGCGCGACTGGACACATACCGGCCAGCCGCCTTCGAGCCCGGCCCCCGAATGCACGGTGACAATCGAGGAGTAGCGACCTGTTTCCACGAACCTGACGGAGAGGACATCATGAAAAAAAATGCCATTTCTATCATCATCGTAATGATTCTTGCACTTGTTTTCGCAGCACCGGGATGCGGCAAAAGCCACAAGTCCAGCCGCAGCGCAACTCCTTCTGCAGGAGGCGGGGGTGGTAGCGGTGGCACCGGTAGTGGAACGGGCACAGGCTCCGGCGGAGGTAACGGTGGCACGGGCACTGGCGGCGGCGGCAGCGGTACAGGTGGCGGCACGGCAACAGGAGAAACCGTGCCCGGGAACATAGATGTGGGCCTTGCATCCGCACCCGAGGCCCCGAGAATGGTCGGGGGAACCGCAGACGAACAAAAAGTCGCCGAACTGATCAACGAATTTCGCGCTGAAAACGGCCTGCATCTTTGGACCTGGGACGATGGAATAGCGGATTGCGAACGCAGCCACGCGTACGACTGCGAGCAACAGGGCTATTTCGGACACGGGGCAAAAGCCTCACCGAAAGATTACAACATTTGTAACGAACGAGGCAGGTTCCTGGGAATCGGCCCTGTATTGGAATCCGCTGCCCAGGGTGTTTGTTCTTCTCCCAGCGGGATCGTCAATTGTTGGAAAAACAGCCCACCGCACCGTGCACAGCTTCTGGCCGACGGGAATACACGCCACGGTGCAGGCATCAGTGTGAATGAGAAATACGCATTCCACGCTTCACAGTAGAAACATTATGACGGCCCTCTGTCTGGTTTTCGTCATGTCGAGCTGCGAATCTAAAAGTCAGGGAGGAAAGCTATGAAGCGACTTGCCATCCTCGTCATTATTTCAGCGGCAATTAGCTTTATTCTCGCCGTGCCCGGTTGCGGCGGAAGCCACAAATCCGGCCGCGGCGCAGCTACCTCTTCCGGAGGCGGTGGCAGCAACGGCGGTGGCGGTGGCGGAACCGGTACTGGAACCGGCACCGGTAGCGGCACCGGTAGCGGCACCGGTAGCGGTACGGGTAGCGGTGGAGGCACAGGCGGGTCTGCGGACAAAGTGTGGTATATCAATGTTCTTATCGAGGCCAAGCAGGATGCGGCGGGGATGGAATCATATGCCGACCACATGAGGACCTGCAACATCGGCCTTTACAAATCAACAGAAGGCCAGGGCATGATGGGCGACATGACTATCCGCTCAGGCGTGGCCCGTACGGATGAAAAAATCATATTCATGCCGAAAGGTTACGGATGCGGAAAAACTCATCTCGGCTCGGATTCGTACATAGAACTGGATGTCACGCCCGTTGAGCACGTCTTTCTGCATGAATGGGGACATTATGCGCTGGGAATTCACACCGAGGAATACAGCTGCTCCATCTGCAACATGGCAAACAACACCACCGGCAGGCTCAACAGGCATTATTGCGACGAGACAGACTGCATGAGCAGCGGTAAATGCTGGGAACAACACCTTCTGACAACTTTCCCTGGCTGGACACATACCGGCAAAGATCCGGGGAACCCGCCCGACATAAATATCACTATCGAAAACTGATTGGACATGACCGGGGAGAAGCGCCAATGAAATACACAGGCTTTTTACTTTGCGCTACGACTGTTGCGGTGATGTGCCTGCTCATGTCCGGCTGCGGCAATGAAAGCGCCCCGACCTATTATTCCCTGCCTCCCGCTGGCACTGGAGGCGGTGGCAATACGGGCGGCGGTACGGGCACCGGGTCGGGCCCCCCCACGTCGACGAGTACTGTCCCGACTGGCATCTGGCAGAAGGCGAATCCCGCATCGAAGCCAGGCGGGCTCAGCTACCATACCATGGCGTGGGACGGTACAGGTATCCTCCTTTACGGCGGAATAGACGGAGTCGGCAACGCACGAAACGACACATACCGATACGATGGAACCACGTGGAGAAAGTCGGGCGGCGCCAACCCGACATCGGCACGATATTATACCCGGATAGCCTGGGACGGCGCGCAGGTCGTGATGTTCGGCGGGTTCGTCACGGACCCGGACAATGCTTCCCGGTCTGTTCCGACGGATGAAACGTGGCTCTGGGACGGCTCGGACTGGACAAAGGCTTCGCTTACGGGCAGTCCTCCACCGCGCGCTGACCACGTTCTTACCTGGACGGGCTCGCAGGTCATCCTCTTCGGCGGCCTGGGCGAAGATAACATCCTTGGCGATACGTGGGAATGGACCGGGAGCGGCTGGCGGGAACTCAGCCCCTCCACGAAACCGGCCCCACGGTTCGCAGGAGGGTTCGGCGGACCCTTCATTCACGGAGGGAGAATCAACAGCCGCGGCGGCGTGTCCAGTGACGTCTATTACTGGAACGGGGCTGACTGGATCGATAGAACACCGGCAGGCAATCTCAATACATTGGAAAACCATTTTTTCTATACCGAATCGATGGGGTTTCACTTCGCGCTCGGCATTGGCGTCAGGTTCGGCGGTTACACCGGAACATCAACCGCGGGACTGACGTGCGAGTTCCATACCGACAGGTGGATTGTTCAGAACGACGAGCCGAAACCTATTCCGGTGACCTATAACGGCAACATGGCCTACGACCCGGTGCGCGAGGTGCTCGTCTTCTTCGGCGGCGCCAACAACCAGGACGGATGGCTCAACCAGACCTGGGAGTACAAGGCAAGGCAATGACCGGCGTTCATCCGGGAAGCTTTCCTGCCGCGCTGGAGGAAATGATGAAGCGTTTTTCAAGCTTTGGATTCATTCTCAGCTGCCTCATTATATTTTCAGTATTAATTCCCGGCGGCTGCAGCGGAGAAAAGAAAGCGCAATTCAAGTATTCACCAAATAACACCGGCGGTACGAGTACCGGGTCCGGAACCGGCACGTCTACGGGTACGGGTACGTCAACAGATACCGACACCGGCACGTCGACAAATACTGGTACATCGACAGGCACCGGAACCGGGACTGGTTCTACATCTACCGGCGGTGAATACGTGCTTGAAAACGTGGAGCTGGGGCTTTCATTTCCTCCGATATCGGACAGCGCGCAGAGGGAATTCACCCGGCCCCACCTGGAAGCGCTCAATGTTCACTACGCAAGGTTCAGTGAAGACTGGTCGAACCGCGAGCCCGTCAAGGGCCAGTTCAAGTGGGAGCCGCTCGACGCACGCATCAATTTCCTCAGGGAAAACGACGTATCCGTACTCATCACGATAAAACCTTTTGCTCCCGACTGGGCGGCGGCGGAACCGAATAACGGAAGATCCTGTCTTTTCAAGGACGATGCGGATTTCGTAAATTACATAACTGAAATCCTCAAACGTTATCCGGGCAAAATCGACAGAATCCAGTTCGGCAACGAATGGCAGCTCGAATATTTTTTCGCCGGAAGCGCGTCGGACTACGTGAAGTACAACAACATCGTTTATGATCTGGTAAAGGAACACAGCCCGGACTGCGAGGTGGTGCTGGGAGGGTTCGTTATCAGTTCACTGAACGGCCTTGCGGCCATCAGGGGTTATATCGACTATTGTTACAACGACAATCATGAAAAAATCACCGGTGACGAACTTGCAGAATTAATCTCTTCACCGGAGGTCGTTGCTTTTGCCGAAAGAATCTACCACGTTCTCGATTACGCGAAGTTCGACGTTCTCGACCTGCACCTGTACGACGATTACCTTGAGTGGCCGACATACGTGAGAATGATGCGGGATCTCGTTCCCGGCAAGTCCATTATCGCTTCCGAATTCGGCGGCCCGAATATTTTCATCGGGCCTTACGATGACGAGTACCAGGCCGAGTGCCTCGAGCAGTACATACGGACTATAGATACTCTAGACATATCGGAAGCCTATTTCTTCAAGCTCGTTGAAAGGGGTGACGGCACCGCGCACGCCAGGTCCGGACTCTTCTCAACCGACGGGGCGATGAAACCCGCATACCACGTCTTTCAGGCTTTCTCAACGAACAATTAACATCAGAAATTTTTTCAAGCGCCTGCGGAGAATCTTGATAACGATAATCTAATCAAGGTTATCTTAAACCTGATTTCGAGCAATCGTCGCCTAAGACATTGGAGTTAGGTAAGTGCCGAATGCCCGCTTACTGGAACACCGCCGCCGAAGGAATTAAGAAACCTTTCAACGGGATGAAAAGTGATACTTGTTTATCAAACGACATTGGCAAGTAGATGGCAAGTTTTTCATTTTTTCGCGAAATTTCTCGCATTAACTCATTATAGGCAATGAGTTACATTACCTTATAGAACCAGCTCGACAATTTGAGGCGCAATTGGAAGCACAAAACACAACTGTTGCAACCATATTTTTCTTGCTTTGCCTGTCTTCGGCCTCGGGAATACATGTATGAAGACGATGTGAACCGGGACGAGCATTTACGCATAATATGAGCGTAGTCACTTTTCTAAGGTAAATAAACTGGAAGACGGATTACTTGGTTGTTGACCGAACGCAGGATAATCTCCAAGTTGCGCTAAAGCACATTTCCGGCGAAAGCAATGAGGTTCGCATTGAGACAATCCGAAATGAATTTCAGACGCTGTCTCAACTGGAACATAAAAACCTGCTTGGCGTATTTGATTTCGGGGCGCTTCCCGAAGGAAAAGGACATTATTACACTTCCGAATTCGTAGATGGTAAAAACCTGCGGGAAGCAGCAGCGGGAATAATATCGTCTAATTTAATATTGTGCTTTTCCATTTTGCAGATGACAGAAGTCCTTGGTATTCCAAGCAGCCTTGCAGCACGTGCCTTGTTGCCGTTGGTGGCTTTTAAGGCAGATATGATGCAGTGCTTCCTGTCAAGAAAAGGATGAGAATTTCCCGCCAGAACTTTCACCGTTATATGACAGCAGGGGCCTTCTCTTGCCTTATATAGTCAACAGGTGTTTTGCCTCTGCTATCTTCAGCCCACACATCAGCGCCATTATAAAGCAGGATTTCAACAACGTCTGTATGGCCTTTCCACGCTGCATAATGCAGCGGCGTCCTGCCCAGGTCACCTTTGGCATTCACTTCAGCGCCCTTATACAGCAGTATGACGGCAGTGTCTTTTTCGCCTTTCCATGCCGCGTGATGAAGCGGCGTCCATTTGTAATTATCTTTAGCTTTCATATCAGCACCTTTCTCGATGAGTTGTGTACACGTGAAGGAGTTACCGACCAACAGCAAGGGAAAAGCCCCATAGTCTCTGACGGTAAATGGTGTCATCATCTGAAACCGCCCCGGAAACAGGTTCGCCAGCATAAACACTTTCTTCTTCGTTCATTACAAAGATGCAGAATAATTCTTTGAGCCGTTTCAAGAACTCGCCCAGGAGTTCTTCCGTCCTGCTACTTCTGGATAAAATCAGCTATCCAGGCGTAGTAGGTCGTGTAGGTGGTGCCACTTCAGCCGCTGCCGGTTGCACAGCTATATGACGTGACACCGATTCCGACATCCGTAAAGCTCGCATTCATCAGTTTGCTTTGATAACTGCTCATAAATTTCTGGAAAGCATATGAGGTAGATGAATAAGAGGAACCAACCGCTCCAGCTTCGTCAGCAGAGGTAAAAGAGATACCTGCTGCGTCTATTCTCTGGGCGGGAGTATATCCGCCGAGAGTGCGTGAGTAACCTGCAGCCCCTTGACTCTTATGCAAATTAGCGTGTTGCTGGGCAACCTGGGCCAGCGAAGGATTCCAGGCAAGAGGATCAAGACCGTTTGCCGTGCGCTCATTGTTGATCCTGTCCCATATATCCGCTAGAGTGGGATCGCCTGGCCCAGCTCCGCTCCCGGTGCCCGTACCAGTTCCACCGCCTGAGCCATCAGAGGTGACATTTATTTGAAGATAAGCGATAGCTCCATTTGCATCAATCGCGCAAAGCCTGTCGGTGCACGGTCCAATAGGGCCGACTCGATACGAGCCTTCACCGGTAGTATCATTGAACCAGGCCTCCGCTTCTGTATAGCTTTGATAACTCTTGCAGTCAGTTTCCTGATAGAATCCGAATTGATATGGTTGGACACCATTAATCAGCATAAAATCCACTATTTCAGCGTTTACTGCATCCACCCCGCCTGGTGCAAAAGCGAATTCCGTTCCGCCTGTACCGCCGGTGCCGGTGCCGCCTGTACCGCCTGTGCCACCCGTGCCACCTGTGCCACCTGTGCCACCTGTGCCACCTGTGCCGGAACCCCCGCTTCCCGTATCACTGCCAGTTCCACTTCCACTATCTCCGCTTGCTGTCTGGTAGTTTATTTTATCTTTCTTTCCACACCCGGGCATTGCAGCAACAAGCCCAAGTATTGCCAGGATTACCAGAAAGATTTCGATTCGTTTCATGAGCTTTCCTTTCTTATAGAGATAAAGGTATTTGGCATCTGAAATACAGTAAACCATTAATGCAAAATACATACCCCATGGCCCCAATGTTGAAATTGCCCTTACCCTAGCGCATACCCTAAGTTATACCGGCAGGCCTGAATAACGGCTATTGCTGCTTTCACCATCAAAGCGTCCATATATGTCACTTGACAGTATATGTCGATTAAGCCTTGACAAATTGACGCAAATTATATCTACTCAATACTGTGACAGATAGAGAATAATAGTTTACCTTGGAACCCGTGAGGTGACTTTGCCTAAAGTTGTCGCAAGCCGTTATAAAGTTGAAAAGCTTCTCGGCAAGGGAGCGGCGGGAAAGGTCTATCTTGCAGGAGACAAGCTTGAAGACAACAAACAGCTTGCCCTGAAACTGCTCGAAGCTTCCGGTTCACGGCACCTCGAACTGATGCGGCATGAGTTTTCGATTCTCACAAAGATAAGTCATCCCAATATCGCCCAGGTTTACGATTTCGGTTTTGACGAGAATACGAAACACTGGTTCTATACATCAGAATACATCGAAGGAAAAGACATCGTTGAGACCTGTAAGAAGCTCGATGTTGCAGATAAATCCAGGTTGTTTGCCCAGGTGCTGAGAGCGCTCCAGCACATTCATTCCCGTGGCATAATCCACTACGATGTAAAACCGGGCAATATAATCGTTGATAAGGAAGGCGCAGCAAGACTTATCGACTTTGGCCTGGCAATGACGGAAACGCCGCTTTCGGGAGCTATGCGAGGCACTATCGGCTATGCGGCTCCCGAGGTTGTTCGTGGTGAGCTGGGAGATCCGCGTTCCGATCTTTATTCACTCGGCATAGTCTTCTACCAGACGCTCATGGGCAAATGTCCATTCGAAGATGAATCGGTTTTTGAAGTCCTCAGAATGCAGGCGTCCTCTGAACCTGAACCGCTGCACAAACTTGACCAGAGTATTCCTCTGGAACTGAGCCGACTGGTATTAAGACTTCTCGAGTGTGAACCCGGTTCACGATATTTCACCGCTAATGACGTCAATCGTGCCCTCGCACACGCCACAGACATAACGCTGGAAGAAGAGACCACTGAAACAGCACTAGCCTATCTCCATGGCGGTGGATTTGTCGGCAGAGACGAAGATCTCAACAATCTGCAGTCAATGTTCGGTTCGCCGGACGACGGGCTTAAAGCGCCCTCAGTTTTTTTTATCACAGGTGAAACCGGTATCGGCAAAAGCCGCCTGATGCGTGAGGCTGGTTATTATGCCCAGTTAAACGGAATCTCTGTCGTCTATTCAAGATGCGTATCAGCCAAGAGCCAGCCTTTCAGTCCTTTTGGAAACATTGTGCAGAATGTTTCGGGAGCACTTCCCGCTGAAGAGATGAAACGATTCGATTCAATTTATAAAATTCTTTTGGGTGAAACTGTCAGCCGAGAGGCAACTGACCGGGAAGGAAACATTTATGAAACAATCAACCTGCTTCTGGAGGCCACCAGGGGACGCTCGATTCTGATTGCGATTGACGATATTGAACAGGCTGAAGATGATACGCTTGCCCTCCTGGAGCGTTTGGCGCAGATTCTCAGGCTGAAACGGGAAGAAGGGGAAATCGTAAAACTGTTTGTGCTTTGCAGCGGCAATACGGAACACACTCAGGCGAAGTCGTCGCTCGAGCTTATAGAAAAACTTACCGGCCTGGAAACCGCCGGACAGGTCGCCCTTTCAACTCTTTCCGAAGAGGATGAGCGTAATCTTCTCTCAGCGATGATGGGAAGCTCCGAGTTGCCGACGCAATTAATCGAAGTGGTCCGAAAAACGGCGGCCGGTAATCCGTTGTTTATCGAACAGACGGTCCAGTACCTGTACGATGAAGGCCTCCTGTTTTATGAAACGGGAAAATGGCGTACAAGTGCGGCGCTGCTTGAATCGCTGACGCCGCAGGCCGGTGAGGATATCTTAAGGCAGAAGATTGATATTATTCCGGAAAACCAGCGTATTACGACTGAGGCGCTGGCATGCATAGGGCGCCCGGGTGATTTCGAGCTTGTGAAAACAGCCGCCGGGATTCCGGCTGAAACTCTCGCCGAATCCATAAGGCAGCTTCTGTCGAGGCGTCTGCTTGTTTCCAGCGATGAGGGTGAATACTATTTCCGAAGCGGCCAGATGCGGGACGTGATTTTGAATTCGATGCCTCCGGAACACCGCAAGGCCATCCATGAAAGAATATTCACACACATGGATAAAACGGGCGCCGACCTTATCGAGCGCGCACTGCAGGCGCACATGGCCGGCATCGACTCCGATAGCCTCATTCCTCTTATGTGGGAAGCGGCCGAGCATGCCGAGAAAGTAACGGCGACATCGAGCGCGATACAGCTTTACGAAAAACTGCAGGAACGCATAACTGCGTACACGGAAGACTGGTACAAAACGCTCTCCGCTCTGATCAAGAACTACCGCTCCGGCGGCAAGGTTGAAGAGATATACGCGTGTCTGGAAAAAGCGAACCATGAATCTCTGTGGCAGTTCCCCAAGTACGCCATGCACATTGTTGCATCGAAAATCGACTCCGCCAGGCTTTCCGGCACGATGGAACACGCGGAAAAGTTTCTGACTAAAGCGAAAAAGAAGCTCAGCGCAGGCAACAGGAAAAAGTTCCGTGCTGAAATACTCACCGAAACAGCGCGTGTTGCCGAATTCAAGGGCGAGCTCGAAAAATCATTAGAGCTTATGACGGAGGCGCGGAAGCTTTTCGTCTCCCGGCGAGCCAAAGAAGAAATCGACCGTCTGGATTACCATCTGGCCATGGTCGATTACCGATCCGGAAGATACAAAGATGCCACAAAACGCGCGAACCAGATCCTCAGTAGAAAATCCGGCCAGAGCCTTTACCCCAAGATTCATAACATGCTGGGCGTCCTTTACAGGACCGTCGGTAAACCGGAGAAGGCGCTCGATCACTACAAACTCGCACTGAAGAGAGAGGAAGAATCGGGGCACCTTTTCGGAATCGCTTACATCAAATCCAATATCGGCATCGTATTCTCCGACCTCGGGGAGTACGATAAGGCGCTCGACGCTTTTGCATCCTCGAAGCGTGTGTTTCAGGCCTGTGGAGACCTTCTCAACTACGGGATTGTGCTCGCCGGTATCGGAAGCGCCCACTTAAACTCAGGCGGTGTGAAAGAGGCGCTCGTCCAGTATGAAGAGTTGGCTGACGTTGCCGAAAGAACAAGTAACTCTCTACTCCTGCAGATTGCGCTGAGTTCGCGAGGGCACGCCTTCTCCGCCCTTGGTAATGCCGGAGCTGCACTTGCTGATTTGAACAGGACCCTTGAAAGTGCAGTTGAAGAAAAAAGCAGAAACATAGAAGCTTCAACACTTATAGGCAGAGCCGATACGCTTTCTTTACTTTGCGGTGATATTGCAGGCGCGCAGGAAGACCTCAAACGGGTGATAAACGTACTCGAGGAAGAGGATCCGATTACACTTGGTGAAGCAATGGCGACCTCGGCGAAACTTTCCACTCTTACGGGCGACACCGAGCAGGCCGGCGCTCTGATAGCACAGGCGAAGAATCTGAAGATAACCGGGCGGGGCAAATGGACCATTGAAATTGCACAGGCGGAATTGCACCTTGCAATCGGTAACATTCCGGCCGCCAAAAGAGTAATCTCCCGGCTGGAAAAGGGAGACCTCAATGCATTGCTCAAGACCGATCTCAGCATTCTGAAGGCCCGCTACGGGCTGAAAACCGGCGACAAGAACATGGTCCAGCAGAACGCGGAATGGGCTCTGAAAACTGCACAACAGATGGAATATGCCTTTCTCAGGTTTCAGGCTGCGTTGATTCTGGCGCAGGGCGCTGTTGCGGCGGGAAAAACAAAACGTGCCGCTGAATACTTTGCCGAAGTGGAAGAGGTTTTTAACGATATTGCCTCCTCGCTCCCGGAAGGCTATAGCAGAGAAAGCCTGCGGGCTTCTCCCTCCTACAGACCTATGGATGATGTCGACAAATGGTTAAAAGAACGGCATTCGAAAGAAACACCTTCAGATTATCCTGATGAAGATATACTGTTGAAAACTGCCGTACTCAAGGCCGTAGGGGAGGACGAAAACCTTGTAGCCCGTCAAGGCCTTGCCCTGCTCGGAATGATTACGCGTCTCGCCACCACTGACCTGGACATTGTCAAGCTGCTCGAACTTGCTCTTGCCATGGTTATCGATTTCACCCAGGCCCAGAGGGGATTTATTATCCTCGTGGATGAGGGTGGTGAATTCAGGCACATGGCGGCAAGAAATATTCTCGATAAAGAAATCACTTCGCCGCAGTACGAAACAAGTCATACTATGGTCAGACAAGTTATCCAGACCGGAAAACCACGTCTTGTAAAGGACACTGCAGCGGATGAATCGCTGCGTCACGCCAAAAGTATTGTCGATCTTGGCCTGAAATCAGTGTTGTGTGCCCCCATCATCGAGGAAAAACATTCTATCGGCGTGGTTTATCTTGACTCCGCATCTCCTGACCACATATTCAGCAAAGCTGATCTGAATTTCCTCAAAGCTCTTGTCAAGCGCATAGCGCCGGTAATTGCCCGGGCCGTCGAGCATGAGAAGCGCGACGCCAGGCTGCGCTTCCTCGAGAAAGAGGTGCGCACGCGCTACGCCTACACGAACATCATTGGTAAGTCGAAACCCATGCGCGAGCTTTTTCGCGTGCTCGACTCGGCTATCGATACTGACCTGCCGGTTTACATCTATGGTGAGACCGGAACCGGAAAGGAACTTGTCGCAAAGGCGCTGCATTACAACAGCAGTCGTAAAGACGGGCTTTTTGTATCGATCAACTGTGGGGCTATGACGGAGTCCTTACTTGAAAGCGAGCTTTTCGGGTATGAAAAAGGAGCATTCACAGGCGCGGACTCAACAAAAAAAGGCCTTTTCGAAATTTCTACCGGCGGGACCCTCTTCCTGGATGAGATCGCAAATATGAGCCAGGCGATGCAGCAACAACTGCTAAGGGCGCTGCAGGAGAAGGAAATCAGAAGGATTGGGGGAGATAAGCAAATAAAGGTCAATGTCAGAATTATATCTGCCAGTAATGTTGATCCATATAAGTTAATTGAAGCTGGAAAATTAAGGGAAGACCTTTTCTACAGGCTTAACGTTCTAACGATCGAGTTGCCTCCACTGCGAGAGAGAAGAGAAGATATACCTCTTCTCTTTCAACACTTCTGGGAAAAAGCCACGAAAGCTCCGATTCAGAATATGAGTAAAGATGAGGAATTCCAGAAAGTAATAAAGGCAATGATGAACTACGACTGGCCCGGTAATGTTCGAGAGCTTGAAAACGAAGTTTCTCGACTTGTGACACTTGGAGACGGTAAGCTGAAAGCGGGAAATATGTCGAAGAAAAGTATTCAGGATTATACGCTGGAGCAATTGCCGGAATATGTTGGCAGCTTTCTAATTAAAGACATGGAAAAAATTCTCATCAAAGCTGCACTGAACGAAACAAAAGGCAATAAATCACGCGCCGCAAAACTCCTTGGCATTCCGAGAACATCGCTTGGCGCCAAAATAAAAAAACTCCAGATTGCTGACAGGTAAAGCCAAGAGAAATAGATTACTGGATCCATATGCTGTGGATTCCCATTTGACAAATTTGCCGTATTGCTTGACACCCTCAGAAGATTAAGTGATGCACAACCTGGCAAGTAGATGGCAAGTTTTTCTATTTTCCGCGAAATTTCTTACGGTAACTCATTATAAGCAAAGACTTACACCACCTTATATAACCAGCCCGACAAGTTTATGCGGAGAGTTCAAGCTTCTTCACCCGATCCCTGCATTCATCAAAAAGGAATACCCAAAACACATCTGCTCGGCAGCAGCGAGCGGGCCGTGCAGGCGCTCGCGGCGGAGAACGCGATGGCAACCGCCCAGCCGGGAACAGAGCTGCACCTGCGCCTCCAGGCTTCGGTTTCGGGCGGGACGTGGTATCTCGACAACCAGTACGTGATACTCGAGCGCGCCGATGACCTGAATTTCACGGTAAACAAAACGGAAGTTACGAGCGGGTTCTGGGACGACCTCGACCACGCCGCCGACAGTACTATTTCCTCGTCCGTCCTGACCGGCACGACGGTGCTGCAGACTTATATCGAGACCAACCCGGGCAATCCCGGCAACCAGTCGAACGTCGCGGCCAACGGTTTCGCCGAGTGGGACTTCGCAATCACCGCACCCGCGACGGCGGGGTATTATTACTACCACTTTAAAACCCCGGACGTGACAGATTCGGTATCCGCAACCGCGATGCTCAAGGTCGAGGAGGCTTTACCGCCGCAGGGGGCAGCCGTTTTCTGGGTAAACGATTGCACCTCAGTCAGCTGTACGCCCGTAAATCCAGGGAACGTCGTAGGCGTAAACGACGGCTCAAACAGTTCCTGCGACACAAAAAACGTGTCGGACAGTTGGACGCTAACGTTTGAAGACTCGGTCGGGATGAGCGACACCCTGAACCCGATAGACAATATGACCATTACAATGTATTACTTCAACGTGACGCTGGACGGGATAGACGACTATGCGGCGTTCCAGATATGGGACTTCAACGCGGGCGCTTATGCAATCGCCATTTCGGTTGCGGAAGGCGACGACTACGACTACGGTGCCCAGACGACGAAAACCATGATTGATTCGGGGGATATACTGCGCTGCAATACGCCGATACGTGGAGCGAGGTGGATTTATTCAACTGCAATATGATAAAGACATTAGCGCCGGGGGCGGACGATTCCTGTATCTGGTCAATCGACGCGATGAAACTGACCGTGTATTACGACGAGATCCGCGTCGTTGCGGTTCTTCCGGGCCAGGTCGCGAACTTCGGCGGCAGTCCGGTAATGACCGGGAACCCGATAGATATAGACAAATCGGCCGGCTCGTATACCGTAACGCTCTACGTCGTGGACCAGGACAACAATGCTCGGACGGAAATAAACACGGGCACGGTCGAGATATGGACAGCGGAAAACCCGGACGTCGGGATAACGGAGACCTGGTCCGGAGGCTGCGCCAGCTTCACTGTCGGGAACATAAGCCCGTTCACCGGCAACTACGTCCTCCCGGTCAGCGATTACCCCGACTACCCCTCGGATACTTTCAACATCACAGGCAATCCGCCGCCGGTGCCGGCGAATTACAGATGCACGGGTTGCTCCAGCACAACGCTCACCTGGGCGTGGGCCGACGTTGACGGCGAAG
>SOJX01000006.1 GCA_004376375.1 Planctomycetota bacterium | reverse complement strand
GGCGTTCCTCCTGATATCTACGCATTTCACCGCTCCACCAGGAATTCCACTCTCCTCTTCCATCCTCAAGTTATGCAGTTCAGGGTGCAGTTCCTCGGTTGAGCCGAGGGATTTCACAACCCTGCTTGCAAAACCGCCTACGTGCGCTTTAAGCCCAGTGATTCCGAATAACGCTCGCCACATCCGTATTACCGCGGCTGCTGGCACGGATTTAGCCGTGGCTTCTTTTGGAGCCTTTGTCAAGCACGCGGAGTATTCGTCCACGTGCATTTCTTAACTCCCGAAAGGGGTTTACAACCCGAAGGCCTTCATCCCCCACGCGGCGTCGCATGGTCAGACTTTCGTCCATTGCCAATGATTCTCGACTGCAGCCTCCCGTAGGAGTCTGGGCAGTGTCTCAGTCCCAGTGTGACCGGCCATCCTCTCAAACCGGCTACCCGTCATAGCCTTGGTGGGCTTTTACCCCGCCAACAAGCTGATGGGGCATAGGCCCCTCCCCGGGCGAAAGCGCGAAGCCAACTTTAATGGACCTAACCGTAATAAAGTCCACCATATCGGGTATTACCAGGCTTTCGGCCCTTATCCCCGTCCCGGGGGTAGGTTACCTATACATTCCTCACCCTTCCGCCACGCTACCGGAAACCCGAAGGTAACTTTCGCGTTCGACTTGCATGCCTAATCCACGCCGCCAGCGTTCATTCTGAGCCAGGATCAAACTCTTCGAGTTGAAGATTCGATCCCACGATCGCGCAGGCGCACACAATGAAATTATTGGGTGCGTTGCGAGAAACGTGGTTGGTTATCAAAAATGGTTTTTACACCTCCGCCGCAACCGGCACCGGGAAAACCCCGAAGCGTCGTCGGCGCGAAGTGCCACGTTCTCACAACCCTTAGACCACTTTGTCAAAGAACATTAACAGAGTATCCTTCAAAAGACACCCCGGCCGGACTTTCTCCAACCCGGCAACTCCTTATTATACTTGTATCGGGTCTTAAGTCAAGACCTTGTGAAGGTTTTTTGAAGTTTTTCTTCCATCATTCCCACGGTCGTAACTCCCTCATAAATAGTGAATTCGGATAAGCGGTCCTTTGGCCCTTCTGTCCATTAACCGGGAAGACCAGGAAACCCTTGACTCCTGGCTCGCAAAACAGTAATAATTAATCGAATGTAACTTAAAAACATCGGCTTAAAACACATGAAAATCCTCATTCTCGACGGTAAGCCTGATGGAAAGAGGGTGCGGCCCATGCGGAAACGATCAAGCCTGATACCGGTGATTGCCCTTGTGTTCGCGCTTTTCGTATTCGCGGGCGCGGGCTGCGAAAAGAAAAAAGACAAGTTCTTTTTCCCGCCCGCCGCCGGCGGTGGGACTATCTCGCTCTCCGACTGGTTCAAAGACTACAACAACGGCATGGGAACGGCATACCTGAGCGAGCCGTTTGAGTATTACGACACCGGCGATTCGAGGCATTCACTTGCGGCCGCGCACGAGTTCTATAAAGACGTCCGCTACGGCCCGTACGGGAGAAACGTACTCGACTTCTGGCAGCTCGACAACGCCGCATCGCCGACGCCTGTAATCGTTTTCATCCACGGAGGCGGCTTCATAAGCGGCGACAAGGACGGCATAAACAACCCGCTTACAACGATCGACAGCATCCTCGCGGCGGGGATTTCGGTGGCCTCGATAAACTACCGGCTGAAATGCGCCGACAAGGATATCGCGGTTACGCTCCCGATACCGAACGGAACCGGCGACGGAACTCCCGCAAACGGAACGCGCCTCGACTATATCCTCCGCGACTGCGCGAGGGCGATACAGTTCCTGCGCTACAAGGCTGTCGACTGGAACATCGATAAGAACAAAATCGCCGCCTACGGCGGCTCGGCGGGCGCGGGCGCGTGCATGTGGATAGGTACCGTGCCCGACCTCGCGGACCCGGACCACGCCGACCCGGTCCTCGGGGAATCGTCGCGCCTTTCCGCTGTCGGCCACAACAACTCTCAGCCGACGTACAACTTTCCGCGCTGGCCCGAACTGCTTCAGATGGACCCCGATTTCGTCTTCAATAACGTCCGCGACGACGATATCGAAACGTTGCAGATGTCGAGAGACGATATGGTGAATACGGAAGAGGGAAGAAACCTTTGCATGGTCCTCGACTACTACGAGTACATTTCCTCCGACGACTGTCCCGTGATTACCGTCAACCGCAACCAGGACCTGAGCGAAGACGAGATAACCAGCGCGGGCCAGGTCATCCACCATCCGCGGGCGCATCATGCAATTTATCTAAGGTGCAAAGCTGTCGGCCTCGAGTGCGAAATCGACACCGTAATCCTGAAAGACAGCCCGCACGACGGCGACACCGTCCAGTTCCTTATCGACGTACTGAACCGGTAGCCGGCGGCAACGAAAAGATTATTTTTCCTTTTCTTCCTTTTCCCTTATTTCCTTCCCGGTCATGCCGCCGCGGGCGCGGAGGATTTCGGCAGTCTTGTTTTCGCCCGCGCCTATCGCTCTGTCCAGCGCCGTTTCGTCGAACTGGTTTTCAGCATTCACGTCGGCGCCCTTATCCAGCAGAAGGATAACTACATCGTTATGGCCGACCGCCGCCGCGCTGTGAAGCGGCGTGGAACCGTATTTGTCTTTCGTGTTAATGCCGGCGCCTTTCGACAGAAGCATCCCGCAAAACTCCCTGTGGCCGTTCCATGCCGCAAGATGCAAAGGAGTCCTGCCGTCTTTTATTGTCGCGTTCAGGTCGGCGCCTTTTGAAATAAGAAACTCGGCAACCTTTATTCGGCCATACATCGCCGTATTGTGCAGGGGCGTCCATCTTTCGTTGTTTCTTGCATCCACTTTAGCGCCGGCGGAAATGAGAATTGAAACCATTTCCTCGTCGCCTTTCAGGGCGGCGAGGTGCAGCGGCGTACTTCTGGTCGGCACCGTCCTGGCGTCCACGTCAGCGCCCCTCGCCAGCAGTATTTTGGCGGCGTCCCGGTATCCGCGTTCCACCGCGATATGAAGCGGATACCGGCCGACTCCGACAGACTCCAATGGTTTGTTGTAACGGTCCCAGTACCACGCCAGAAACTTTGCCTGCTTTTCACCGCCGTAAAATTGTTCGATGAATAACCCGGTAGCTGCCTCACCGCTCTTAATAACCGCATCTACGATAAAAACGCGCCGTTTGACGGGCGCGTCTTTCATATCGTTCCGAAGATATTCGAGAAGCTCTTTTTCCCCTCTTTCGCCGCAGGCCAGCAGGCCTTTAACGCCGGCAACGTATTCTTCCGGCTTATCGGAATTGAACTTGCCTTTGTAATGCCAGACTTTCACCGGCGTCCAGAGCAGGCAGGTTGCTATAACCGCCGCGAAAAGCAGGACGACGAAGATTCCAAGTTTGAATGGAAGACTTATTTTCATAAATATCTCGATATTTTATTCCTTCTCTTCTGCTTCCGGTACAGACAATCCGGCGGCAGCCAGCTGTTTATCCCACGGCGGGATATACTCACCGACGCCGCAATACGACCGGGCTTTATTACTGCTCATAAACCTGTAGAATTCGAAAAACACGTAACCGATAATAAGAACTCCAAACACCAGACTGAAAACTGCCAGGCCCTTTATATCCGGCTTACTCATAACATAGAAAACTGCAACTGCAAGGCAATAAACAGGTATTCCAAAGAACCTTACCAGATTTCTTGCCCAGTTTTTTCCCCGCATAAAAAAGAAACCGCCCACAATCAGCGGCATCCCGCAGAGCACTCCACCGGCAAGAACCGAATAACCTACAGAACGCCAGAACCACGGCGTGTTATCTTTCCCTGAAACGGGAAGCTGAAGCCATAATCCGAAAAGCGGCAGCAAAATCCCCGCGCCTATCAGGACTATCCCGAAACGCCGGGTAGCATGAAAAATATTCTTTCGGACACTTTCGTATTTCGTGAAAAGGAAATAATAACTGGCCTGAGCTTTCCGCCAGAAAGCATACAAAGGATAACAGATCAAAATCACGCCTGTAATACCCGGTAATATCAGGAAAAACTCATGTCCGGAAGAGTCCCACCTCATAAGATTGAAAGGCAATGAAAATGATAAAGTAATTCCAAACATGAAAACAAAAAAAGCTCCGGTAACATAGTAACCCCATATATCTTCACGCCGTAATAATAAGGCAAAGCCGATCCAAAAAGGTAGAAACGGCAAAGCAGCTCCAATTCCGAAAATTATAATCCTGATATATGCAGGAAAAGCCTGCGTAAAGGGCGAGCGTATTAAATCCGTATAAAATATCGTAACAGCCTGCAACAACCAGAGGGAAATTAAAACTGTTGTGCGGCCAAAAGCGTCAGGTGCATTAATAGGCTCCCACCACGGGAACGGCCGCTTCGGCGCGCGAAGCCAGATTTTGCCGGAAGGATCGCGGTATATATCTTCCGTTATTTTCTCAGCATTTTCAGGAAGCGCCATCAATTGTATTTTAGCAGGAAAAACCAGCGGGCGCAATGATGAGAACCCCATTCGGGGTGAATGGGGTTCCCGTGGGGAAGAGAAACACAAAACACTAAGCCGCAAACTTCGCTTTATTGTCCTGAATTCTCGACAGTCACCTCGCACGCCGGGCCGCTTGTCTTGCCTGAGTACGACCCGTCGGTGTGCGTCATGCTCGACTTGGAGCGGACCACGTCCCAGCACGGCGACTGTGAAAAAACGGCGCCGTTATGGTTGGACGAATCGCAGTACTGCATTTTCGCGCCAACCGCCAGGTTGGCCATCACGCAGGGGCAGCCCTGGCTCGCCGTGTATTCCTCCTTGAACTCGAAGGTCGCGTGCCCATGCTCGTGTGCGAACAGCCCGGGGTGCGGGTCGCCGGG
Source organism: Planctomycetota bacterium (assembly GCA_004376375.1). Lineage (GTDB taxonomy): Bacteria > Planctomycetota > E44-bin39 > E44-bin39 > E44-bin39 > E44-bin39. The sequence goes on along the minus strand of SOJX01000006.1, from coordinate 6,388 downwards.
CAGCTCGATAATCCACCTGCCGCCTTCCGTGAACGCCCGGCCGTAGGAACCGCCGCCGAGGCTCTGGGATGCGATCGCCGAAAGCGGCGTCCTGATATCGCCGTTGGTCGCGTTATCTTTAATGGTAATGCTCTGTATGTACTGCTGGCCGTCGCCGCACTGGTATATCATGTCCGAGAGCCGCTGCATCCGGCTCTTGAGTCCGTTCAGTTGAGACTCGGTTGCGTCGCCGTCGACGGTCCAGACATAACTGTATGTCTTCTGGATTCCGGCCGGTGTCGTGCCGGTGCCGGTGCCGGTACCGGTACCCGTGCCCGTGCCTGTTCCGCCTCCACCGCCGCCGGTGCTGCCGCCACCGCCGCTGCGGCTGGATTTGTGTCCGCCGCTGCCGCAGCCGGGAAGGTAGAGGGCAAGTCCGATTGCGATTATGATAATGGTGAAAGCAGTGATGTGTTTCATAGGTTTCTTCCCCACTAATGCCTGAACGTAACCCCTGCCGTCAGTTTAGTACAAAATTTATGCCGTGATGGCGGGGACCGGAGGCGGGAAGCCATAATCCCTTTACGTTCAAGCCGTTACGCGAAAAGCTTGTTTTCGGACCCCGAAAAATGGCAACTAAATAGTGTATTTTATAGGCAACATAGTTATGCAATGTTGAAAAAATCAACTCTCATCATGGGTCGAGTTTCGCATTCAGAATAGTGTTCAGGTAATCGACAAGGTCGAGGAGCGCCTGCGGAGCTTCGGGCTCCCCGCTCAACGCGGCCGTAACTTTATGCGCCCGCACGCCGTCGAAATAGCTTACCGTGCAGGATGCCTGAGACTCTCCGTTTCCACCGCTGCTGGAGTACGATGGATCGAGACTGAAGAAGTCCGCCGTGTTGATGAGGTTGATAACGTCGCCGTATTCCTGCGCAGTGACCGTTCCGACGTCAGGCGGGTCGCCGGACGGGTTCGGGAAAAAGTCGCGCCTGTAAGTGCAGGCCAGGTTGTCGAAGATGTTCAGGCTCACCATCGTGCCGCCGTACGGCCCGCTGGCGCTTTGCGCGAAAGCGACCTCGCCCGCCTCCAGGTTCAGAGTGTTCGTACCGGTCCCCGTCGACGTTCCGGAGCCGGTTGCAGGCGGGAAAAAGAGATTTTTCTTTTTCCTGCTGCAGCCGACTGTTGAAACAACGGTGAGCGCAAGCACGCAGACAGCCACAGGAACGAGGCTGATTTTCCGTCTCACAACTTTATCCTCCTTCCCTAATAATTCTATGGGACGATGTCTTTTAATCACTGGCCCAGCTTCGCATTCAGAATGCTCTCGAGGTAATCGACAAGAGCCAGGAAAGCCGGCGGGGCATGGGGCCCCGCTTCCACCAGGGCGGAGACGGTATACGTCCGCGAGCCGTCATTGTAGCTTACGGTGCAGGTCGTTATATAGCCGTTGACTCCGTCTGAACCGTATGCGGGACTGAGGTTGAAGAAGTCCGCCGCGTTGATGAGACTGATAACGTGGTCGTACTGCTGCGCCGTAACCGTTCCTTCATGCGGCGGGTCCCCGGGCGGGTTCGGGAAACTCAAGCGTACGTAGTTGCAGGTGAGATCTTGATACAGGTTCAGGAATCCGACGGTGAAGTAACGAACACTGGGCGAGTCAGTTTTACTCGTAAAAGCGACCTGGCCCGGTTCCAGGTCCGGCTGCGATCCAGTACCGGTCCCGGTGCCGGTCCCCGAACCGGTGCCCGTTCCCGAACCGGTTCCCGTGCCGGTTGCAGGTGGGAAAACCAGTTTTTTGTTTTCCTTTCCGCATCCCGTGAACCACATCGTCATGAATACCACCAGACAGAAAGCGATAAAAACCAGGCTGGCCCGTCTTCTCATAACCGCACCCTCCTTCCATAGTATTAAAACGCGAATATCGTTCTGCTTGGTTAAGATTTCTGCATAGGGTTATTACAAGATTTGTGCCAGGAAATCAGACAATCTCACAGAAGCGCCTTAACTTTTAAATCTTCAACGCGTTACATCAGAAAATAATTGCGCCGGCAGGAAAAACAGCACCCGAAAACACTGCTGAAGTTGTCAACAAAACATTGCTTTGTTGAAAAACCCAACGCGCATTAACCATTCAGCCGCCCATAGTTATGTCACGTTTATGTCATTAATGTAAAAGTTATGTCACGGTGGAAGCGCTGGAAAAGTTTTTCCATTCGCCGGTTTCGAGGATGTCGGCAATCGCGTTTACCGCGTCCTCGAGTTCGGAATCGGTGTTGTAGAAATGGGGTGAAAGCCTGATGCCTGCTCCGACGCGGAAGTCGCAGATGATTTCCCGCGCCTTGAGTGCTTTTGAAATTTCGCGGGCGTGCTCGACGTCAACCGCGACCGTGCCGCCGCGCCTTTCGGGGTCGGCAGGCGCGTTGCATTTGTAGCCTTTCGCCTCCGCCAGCTCGATGAGGTTTTTCGTCTGGTGCATGCTTTTTTCGCGGATGGCGGCTGCGCCGATTTCGTTGATGATTCTGAGTCCCGGCTGGATCGCGTAGAGCGCGGGTATCGGCGGCGTGCCGTTGAGGAACTTCCAGATATCTTCGCGCTGCTCGTGCGTAGTGTCGAAAGCAAACGGGTCCGTGTGCGAGAACCACCCGGTGAATCGCGGCTTCAGTTCCGGGATAATATCCGGCCTGACCCAGAGAAACGCGCTGCCCGGACCGCCGCAGAGCCATTTCAGGCAGCCGCCCATGTAGACGTCGGCGCCGATATCGTGAACGTCGACCGGCACGGTGCCGACGGCCTGGTAGCCGTCGATGATTACGAGCGCGCCGCACTCGTGCGCTTTTTCCGCAATCGATTTCACGTCGTGGATGTACGCGCTCTTGAACAGGACGTGCGAGATATTCACGTACGCGGTCTTCTCATCAATCGCGGCGACGATTTTTTCAGTATCGACGCTGATACCGTCTTCGCTCGGCACGACTTCGATTTCTGCGCCCAGACCTTCCTGCCCTTTGAGAAGGTAAAGCACGGACGGGAAATGCATCTCATCGGTCACGACTTTGGGCCGGTCCCTGTAATCGAACGCGCTGAAGATAATGGCGTGCGAGGTGGTGACGTTGGGCATGAAAGCGACCTCGCCCTCCCCCGCGCCGAGGAGCGGCGCGACAAGGTTGCCGGCCCCGGTCACCATCTCCCACCATTTCTCCTCCCACGCCCGGACGCCGCGGTCCTCCCATATCTTTGTATACTCCTGCACGGCGTCGTGGGTCTCGGCCGGCATCGCACCGAGGGAGTTTGAAATGAGATAATTCGTCCGCGCCAGTATCGGGAACCGTTCGCGGTATTTCAGGAGATGGTCGTTCATATGATTATCCTCTTATTTTGCAGTTCCATTGTCCGGTCTCAGGAAATATTTTCGTGCGCCCGCATCCCATGAGAGGCGGTCTCTGTGTTTCTTCAGCCATTTCATTGCAGTTATCGCCTGTTTCCTGCGGGTTTGATATTCCGCCTTGAAATCGTAACCCGGAAACGCGTCAGGCATGCGTGAGAACACGTCCGACATTAATCGGCTAAGAGGAAGCTCATAATCGGGCAGCTTCCGAATCATTTTTTCCAGTGCAGAGGCATCACCCCAGCGCGCTCTTGCCACATTGATATAGCACTTCCTGAAACTGACTCCCATGCTCAAAGACATTTCATCAAGGAACGTCCTGCTGCTCATCCATCCGAGCGGCACTGCCGCCCAGGTATTTCCATTTTCAAGCGCCTTCTTCAGTACCTTCTCGACCCTTCCACTCTCAAATCCACTGAGCGCGGCGGTAATATACTGAAGCACCAGTTGAGTTTTTTCATTCTCAAGAGCCCTCAACAACGGTTCAACCGCTCGCTTGTCCCGGATTACGTCAAGCGCATGCGCTGCACTCATCCGGACCCACCAGTTCGCATCATTTTCAAGCGCCCTTATAAGCGGCTCGACGGCCCGCGCATCACCGATTTTTCTGAGCGCATACGCGGACCAACTGCGAACCCAGTACTCCTGGTCCTCCTCAAGCGCCTTAATCAGCGCTACCACGGCGCGCTTTTCACGAATTTCGCCAAACGTAATAGCTGCACGCCTGCGCACGACAGGGTCGGGATCACTCCGAAGAGCGTCCATCAGCAGCTCGGAAGCATTATAACCTTCGATCTCACCGAGCGTTGAAAGCGCAAAGGCCCGAACGCCTGAAGCCGAACCGTTTTCATACGCCTTCAATAGCGCACTAATCGCACGCATATTTCCTATTTCGCCAAGCGCAAGAACCGCATGTACACGCACTCCATGATCTTTATCGCCGCCAAGCGCTCCAATAAGCGCATCTACGGCCCGAACGCCCCCGATCTGTCCAAGCGCACTGGCGGCATTCCATCGCACACTCGAATCCGAATCGTTCATAAGCGCCTGCAACAGCACATCGACGGCACGCGCATCGCTTATACGGCCGAGCGCAGCAGCTGCACGATGGCGGACTTCCGAATCTGAATTATTTTCGAGTGCGCGCATAAGCGGCTCCACCGCGCGGGGGTCTCCAATATCTCCGAGCGCCATTGCCGCATCCCCGCGTATAAGGGGATTCGAATCATTCATTAGGGATTCAATCAACGGCTCCACGGCCCGTGCATCCCGTGTTCTTCTGATTGCCTGAGCGCAAGACCTTCGAACTCTTTGATTGGTATCATTTATAAACGCATTAAGCAACGGCTCGAGGATTGGTTCGGTGATAAAATCGCATAAAGCGTCTGCGCACATCCATCGGGCCTCAGCGTCGGGATCATTTCCAAGCGCTCGAATAACGGGACCGACAGCACGAGTATCACCTATTTCGCCGAGCGAATCGGCCGCTTCCCTTCTTATTCCGGACGCGAGACTGTTTTCAAGAACCTTTATCAGCGGTTCAACCGCACGGGAATCGCCCAAACATCCCAGAATGATGGCTGCTCTTTTCCTTACTTCGTACTCCGGATCATTCTCCAGCGCTTTTATAAGCGGTTTTAACGAGCGGGAATCTGCAATACTGCCGAGGGTGACCGCAGCGCGAAACCTCTTATTCGAATTCTTTTCTTCGGCAAAGACATAATAACAGATATTCCGTTTCGCCGAATCCGGGCATGGAAACCTGTCCCAGGGCAACTCGCGATATTTCCCCGGCGTTGTTCCAATAATCCTCTTATAAACCACAGCGGCAGCGGCATTGGCCGGCTTCGAAGGCCTGCCTTTGAGGATTTCTTCAAGCTCCGGCAAAGCCTTCCGCCATGCATCGTCCTGCATTTTCCCGAGAACAAGGCACGCGCCGGTGGTGAGCTTTTCATCCCGTGATTTCAGCCAGCGGCGGATGTACGGAATTACCTTTGTCCCCTCAGCGCTCAGAGAGCCGACTGCTTTGTCACGCGTTGCAGCATCCTTCGACTTCAACTGCGACTCCAGCCACCTGTACCTCACCGGCGTCCAGGCAAGGCAGGACGCGATCACCGCCGCGAAGAGCAGGACGACGCTGATGCCGAGTTTGAGTGGTAAAGACAATTTCATTTCTTTTGATTCTTGACTTTTGACCCTTGACCCTCGACGTTTGACGCTTTGAGTTCCTTCCCCGTCCTGCCGCCGTAGGCGCGCAGGAGCAATGCCATCACTTCGTGGCCGTTGTCAAACGCATAGTCAAGCGGCGTATTGAATTGATTGTCCTGCGCATTTACGTTTGCACCATTCTTAATCAGAGTCTTAATGAGTTTTTCCCTTTGACAAATAACAGCATAATGCAGCGGAGTTTTCCGGTCAGAGAGAGACCCTGCATTCACATCTGCCCCGTTTTTTGCCAATAAGGGAATAAAATCTTTCTTTCCAAACATTACCGCATAATGCAGCGGAGTTTCCCCCCGGGGTTCCCATCTGACATTTACATCCGCGCCTTTCTGGATCAGCAGGACGACGGCGTTTCTGTAGCCTGATTTAAAAACCTTAAGGATCGGACAACGATAAGATTGTCCGCAGGCCTCATCATTTTCGAGTTTCTTCCATTCCCTGAACAGGAATTCCGCTTCCGCATCGCCGCCCGGGAGTACGTCCGCAATTATCTCTTTTCCCTTATCGCCGAACGAGACCAGCGAATCGACCACGGCAATCCGCTTTCCGGTCAGCGGCCATTCCTTATGGAGAAGGTTTTTGAGCTCGGCTTCGCCCTTTACGCCGATAGACAACAGCTTATTTATGCCGGCGGCGCACTGCTTATTGTCTTCCGACCTGTATAGAAATGTGTAATTGCGTATCCGCATCGGCGTCCAGAGGAGGCAGGACGCGATCACCGCCGCGAATAGCAGGACGACGCCGATGCCGAGTTTGAGTGGTAAAGACAATTTCATTTCTTTTGATTCTTGACTTTTG
>SOJX01000134.1 GCA_004376375.1 Planctomycetota bacterium | reverse complement strand
CGTTCCGGTGCCGGTATCCGTGCCCGTTCCGGTGCCTGTATCCGTGCCCGTTCCGGTGCCGGAGTTGGTGCCTGTTCCGGTGCCGGAGTCGGTGCCTGTTCCGGTGCCCGTATTCACACCTGTTCCGGCTCCGCTATCAGTGCCTGTACCTGTTGACGGTTGGACATAAATCGTCTTTCCACCGCCGGTACTGCCGCCGCAATTCAAGGAGAAAAAGGCAAGTGAAATGATTACGGCGAGGAAAACCAAAGTTTGATATTTGCGCATGTTTCCGTCCTCATAGAAAAACCGGATAAGAAACTCTTCATCTATTTTCACACCTCATTACATTTTTTGTCGGCGACTATTTCCTTTGTGAGAGCTCGAGTGCCCAGAAGCGGCCGCCGCTCCCATCGGCATATCCGACTCCGCCGTGGGTATGGTCGGAGGCAAGCATGTTGTTCCTGTGGCCGGTGCTTCCCATCCAGCCGCCAACAACACTGCTTACGGTTTTATACCCCATGGATGCGTTTTCACAGATGATCTGCGCAAGGGGCATGCCGCAGTAACCCGATCCGGAGTACCTCTTGTAGTTGCCCGCAATGCCCAGAAATTCGGCGCGCTTGTCCGCAAGGTAGCTGTTGTTGGTCGATGAGCCGTGGCTCAGGTAGCCGATCTGCGCCATGTCCAGGGCATGGGACCGGCCCATATCTGCAAGGTCGTTGTCCCAATATAATGCGTTGAGGCCGACCTTCTTGCGCTCGCGGTTAACCGCGGCGAGGCACTCCCTCTCCAAGTCGGTTCCGCCCATGATGGATTGGGCCTCGGGATCCTCGGCCAGGCCAATGGACTTGTTACCCGGCACAGTTCCCCCTTCAAATTTATTTCCTACATCAGGGGACGGTATGTCCGGATAATTGCCCGTATTGGTGTTCGTGTTCGTGGTTGTGTTCGTGTTCGTGCCGGAACCATTACCAGTACTTCCGGAAGTGGGAATGCCACTGCGGCTTGATTTATGGCCCTTGCCGCAGCCGGGCATTGTGAAAATTATTCCGAAAATCACCACAGAGGAAAGCAGTATTCCGAAGCGTTTCATTGGTTCTCCTCCCGCCAAATCCAAGCTTGGTAAAAACTCGATACATTTATTACGGCAAGAAGGATGCCAATATGCTTGTTAAGAGCCATTGGTCGTATATCTGCTTAGCCGGTAACGAGTTGGGGGAATTTTGCGGCCGTGAGGAAAAATACGGGCCTATAATATTCAGGTCATCATCCCGGTGTTTGTTGAAAAGTTGGCCCTGCGGTCTGACCTCTATTGAGAGAATTGACAAGCCATCATCTGCCGAAATACCTGGATAGATTCTTTCGGGAGAACAGGATACAGGGAAAACACCGCAGAAGGATTACGATTTCATTGAAAAGCGCCCTGTTTGATCGTGCAAGTAGTAAGAATTCGCCGGGGCGGCGGGATTTGAATTCACAACCAGGAGAGCGATAAAACAGCATCTGCAAACACAGGTAATGACAGTCTACGGATATCTGTCCTCTTTCCCCGTTCTCTTGAGTTATTTATTGAACAGTCTTACGTGTTTATTCGATAGTCACATTGCACGCGGGTGCGGTACCACCGGTGCCGGGGTGCTCATGATTTAATTATCATTTATTGTGACTTGTACGGCCGGGCAGCTTCCACTGGGACTGGAGTAATCGCCCTCGACGTGCTTCATTTCGGGATGTTTATGCTTGATACCTTCCCAGCATGGCTCGAAGCTGTACTGACTGCTGTGGTTGGTGGAATCGCAGTACTGAAGCTGCCCGCCGATAGCCATAACACAGGCGGAGCAGTTGTATTCTTCCTTTAAGCTGGTCATGCTGCTGTTCTTGCCGGCGAGGTAATGCTCCTTGTGCCCGTGCTCATGACCGAACGTGACTCTGTCCACAAGCCCGCCGCACACAATATAACAGTCGTCTCCACTGGTTGAAGCACTCGTATATGCATAAGCGCCGCCCTTTAAAGAGCTTGACCCGACAACGTCAATGGGTGTACGTATGTCACCGTTGTTTGCGTTATCTCTCAAAGTTACGCTCTGGATATACTGCTGACCATGTCCACTCGAAAAGAGTGATTCATTAAGCCTTGCGATGTTTGACTTCATCGCTTCAAGCTGCGCACTTGTGGCATCGCCGTCGACGGTCCAGGTGTAATTGAAAGATAAAACAATACCTGCGGGCGGCGTACCCCCGCCGCCTCCGTTACCGCTGCCGGTGCCTGTGCCGCTGCCGGTGCCAGTACCGCCGCTGGAACCTGGTGTGCCGCTGCGGCTTGATTTGTGGCTTTCACCACAACTGGACGCAGCCAAAACCAGACCGAGGACCGCTGCGATGATAAACAGGGTTTTGAACAGTTTCACTCTCTCCCTCCAAACGCAACTACGGCTTTCATGATGCTCTTCGCGTAATAGACGCCAGCTCTTCATCACTCACGCCTCGAATGGGCGGAATAATACCCACTTTCAGATCTCCGTTCCGGCTTCGAATCCAATCGAAAATCTTTATTCCGAGGGAATCGAGGGAAGTTGTTTCCCTCAGGTCAAGCGAGATCTCCCGTTTTCCCTTCTCGACGGCCAACTTCAGAAGCTCCAGCCCTTCCCTTGCGACGTGGCCTGTGAGCTTGCCTGAAATTCCCATCTGAAGTCGACCGTCGTTCCCATAGGCTATTGAGATCGCCGTTTTCATTTATTTCCTCCCTGCAAGAATGGCCTGTTCCGTCGAACAGCTGAGCTGTGTCATTCACCTGAGATTTCAGAAGCTGACAAACTACAACTTTTCTTTCGCCCGTTTTGCATACTCCGTATCGGCATACTTTTTGACAACCTGCTCGAAGCACTTCTTTGCCCGCCTCTTCTTGCCTTTTTCCTCGTAGCTGAGCGCCCTGGTAAACAGCTTCCCGGCTGCGAGATCGTCTTTCAGGTCTTCGTCTGAATTTATTTCCTTTATCTTTTCCTGTGCCTTTTTGCCGTCGTCAGTTCCGTTCATGGCCTTGCGAATATTGCCAAGCAGTTCCCTGGCCTCGTAGGGTTTTCCCTCGCCCAGCAGGTTATCAGCCTGTGCGAAAAGTTCTTTCACGCGCTTTTCGATTTCATTCTTAATGTACTGCGCGTCGGCTTTTTCCTCTTCGGTGGCACGATCATTCTTAATCGTCTTATCGGCAAAGTTAAGTGCGCCCTTCAGGTCACCGCGCCTGGCTTTTCGCGCGGCACTTTGCAGCTTCTTTGCGATATCGTCTTTAAGTTTTATCTGGGTGGGTTTTTCAGCCTTTCCATTCGCACTGCGTCTCTGGGGTGCGACGTCGCACATCCAGTCGACCGCGCCCTCGGCAACATCTTTGGGAGGTATCGTGTGGCCACCGGAAAAGACCTTGACCTCGACCTTGTGTCCCTTTGCTTCCATGGCTTTTGCAGTCGCCTTAATGCCGGGGGCATTGTCCCCGTCGCCGACGATGAAGTAGACGGAGACATACGTGGGGATCTTCGGCAGCAGGCCCGGCCCCCAGGTGTTGGCGCCGGCCATGGGTATTACGCCCGAGAAATGCTTGGGATACTTCTCTGCCATCCAGAACGCCATGCCGGACCCTCCGGAGAAGCCGGAAGAGTAGCATTGGGTATTGCTTATCGAGAATCTTGCGTGCGTGTCTTTCCACATCGCTTCCATTGCAGCTTCGATTGGCTCGCCGGGGCCGTTCCTGGCATTCATTGAGCCGACCACAATCCAGCCGCGGCGCTCGCAGACATCTTTGTAGAGTTTTACGAAAGTGCTCCCGTACCCACCGGGGCAGAAGCAATACATTATGGGCCATTTCTTGCCGGCGTTGTAATTGCCTGGAAGATAGCAGGAATACTTCTGGCTCGAGTCGTGCTTGCAGGTCACCATGGCCATGCGCCCCGGCGCCGGATTGCCCTGGGCAAACGCTTCAGGGCATATCGCCAGCATGATCAAAAGAGTTGCAATTACTGCTGAAGCTTTTACACGCATCTCTTCCTCCTTATCCCGGACGATTGGGTTCCCGTCTGTATGCCGTTCATTTCATGCTTCTTGGTGAGGTATCGATTATCGTTATCGTCGTAACCGGTGGATAAAGTATTTCTTCTTTTGAATAATTAAATGCCTGTGATAACAGAGGACATCTTTTCCCGAAGGCGGCAATAAGTCGTTCCTGGCATCCGGGAGCATTGCCAAGGCATCCCTTTTTATGATTCAAGGAAGAGCACCAGCCTTTATCATGTTTTAAAGCCATAATACAGTTTTCACAAAAAACTTTGGAAGCAGGTCTGCCGCCATAGATACTCGTGTCGTATTCGTCGGCCAATCCCAGCTTGAAGTGTCCAAATTCATGAAGGATACAGCCGACGAACCAGTTGCCGGGCCCGTGGCTGTAATTATTGCCGCAGCCCGGAACCTTGGAGCGACCCTGATTCGGGTCGTAGAGCATGTCGCCGGTCCGGGAGTTATCAGTGAATACAGCCTCCTTTATATACATGAGGCCACCGGTCGTTTCGGCTAATCGACGCGATACTTTCTTAATCATCTCGGCCTGCTTTTTTATTTCCTCCCTGGTCATGTCGGTTACGATACCTACGTTCAGCGTAAAGCCCAATAATGACTTTTTTCGCTCCCGGGACCACGCTTTTTCAACAGCCTTCAAAGCCTTCTCGGCCTTCCCGGGTTTTTCACTGGTTTCCAGGGCTTTTTTCAGGTGATATTTTGCCTTGTGCCAGATCTTTTTTTTCTTACACCACATGCCCAACTTGTAATGAGCCGGAGCATTCGGCTTCTTGTCCTCCAACTCGCCCAGTTTTGACATGTATAATTCGTATGGGCTTTTCTTCTTGTCATACTTTCCTATGAGCGCCTTGGGAATATTAACTTCGCCATTAAATGTTTCGATTCGTATCATTTCAGACGTCTTTTCAATGACTTTACCTCTATAGATTTTTCCACCTTTGAGCGTGATGGTGTTTGCCAGACACGCGTTGCAAAGGACTAAGACAAATAGAATCGTCGCTTTATGCTTCACTGTTCCGTACTCCTTCATTATTTAAACTTACGCCGCAGCGCCGTGCCCTTATCTCCATTTGGGCTTACTGGACGTACTGGGCTTACTGGGCTTAACGGACGTACTGGACGTACTGGGCTTACTGAGTTTACTGAACTTACGTTGCAGCGCCGTGCCCTTATCACCCACGACAAAGCACATCTCCTTGTCCGGGAAGGAGACGGCACGGAGGTCATTATCAGTTACCTTGCTCCATAGCTTCCACTTCTTGCCGCCGTCAGTCGTTGTGAGTATTGTTCCCCCGTCACCGACCGCGCAACCCGTCTTCTCGTCTACGAAAGCGACGTCCCGCAGCGTCTTTTTAGTGCCGGACTTCTGCTGTTTCCACGTTTTGCCCGCGTCAGTTGTATGATAGATAGTGCCTTTTTCGCCGACTACCCAGCCGGTCTTTTTGTCGGTAAAACTGACTCCGCAAAGGAACGACCCAAGGGGGGTGCCGGGATTCTGTACTTCCCACGTGTTACCGCCATCGCTTGTATGCAGGACGGGCCCGTCTTTTTCAAGTTTCAACATGCCCACGAAAGCGCCCTGGAATTCGATGCGGCCGCGGTACCCGACGCACCAGCCGTGCTTGGCATCCACGAAGCATACGTCAAAAAGAGGGCGCGCAGGCCGCAGGTACGCCTGGGGCGGAAAGCTCCACCTTTTCCCACCATCCGTCGTCTTGTTCCAGTGGCCGTCCGGGTGCTCTTTGCCAATCCCGGTGACAATCCAACCTTTCTTGGCGTCTATCATATCTACATTCCAGAAGGTGAAGTTGTTGATTCCGGACCTCTGGCGCTCCCAGGTCTTGCCGCCGTCAGTAGTGTGAAGGATGGCAATTCCATCCTGGCCAACCATGTTTCTTCCTTCGAACATGGAACCGCCTTTGACAATCCTGGATCCGCCGCCGACCACCCAGCCTTCCTTCTTGTCAACGAAATCAACGCCCCTCAGCACCGCGGAAACGCCGGCGTCAACGGTAGTCCAGGTCTTACAGCCGTCGGATGTGTGAAGTATCGTGCCCTTGTCACCCACAATCCAGCCGTTCTCGCTGTCAAGAAAATGCACGCCCCTCAGGTTTTTCTTAAGGCCTACCTTCACCTGTTTCCAATCCTGGTTGCCGCCGCCGAATACAGTAACTGCAAAACCGGCAATCAGGCAACCCGTCATTGCAAATAACAAAAACCGCTTCATTGGTATCCCTCCTGTTCAAGTGGATATTTAAAGGCTTTTGACTGTTGTGAGTTTAACGCGATTTTCACACCTGCGCTCTTCCGGCGTACTCCGTCTAGCGGTAACTGAAATTCTGCGTATAGTGCATCTTGCAGCCAGTGCACACGCCCACACCAATATGGGTATGGCTGCCCTTGAGAATATTTTCCCTGTGGCCTTTCGAATTCATCCAATCAACCATAACTTCCTCAGCACTTGTTTGCCCTATCGCAATATTCTCCCAGGGCACTTGCTGATACAGGCTGGGCACGAGGGAGTCGAACGTATAACTGCCTGCATGTCCTGCTACTGCGCGGTCGTTCGCTAACTCACCCTCGGGATTTGCGTGGTCGAAGAAGCCCCTGTCGCACATATCACACGAATGCGCTTTTGCCATTTTTGCCAGACCATCACACCACGATAATTGACTGACACCTGCTTTCTCACGCTCCTCGTTGACTATCCTGAAGATGTCTTTCTCCAACTGGGTCGCGTCGCCCGGGTCTCCGCTACCGCCGTTGCCGCCAGTGCCTGTACCGGTGCCTGTACCGGTGCCTGTTGTTCCAGGGTTCGAACCGCCGGTACCGCCGGACGAGTCCCTGCTGCTTTTGTGGGACTTCGAGCCGCAACCTGCAGACAGCACCATCGCTATCGCGGTCAGCACAATCACGCCGGTTACATATCTGCTTAGCCTCATCTGTCCTCCCTTTTTTCAATAAGAGTACGGAAACAGTACCGTTTCATTGATCTGGTTTGTAAACATGATTGGTCTCCTTTTGCCTTTATCCTTTAATATAGTAAATATCGTTCCAAGCGCGCAAGAAATCCCACCCGACAGTACTTCTTGTCTGTCAGTGAGTTATATCATTATATCAATGTGCTTGTGACTAAGGAAATACACGCAATATCTGGCGTATACCGCCATATGGCGAATACCGCCGAATTATACTTGACAAACACATTGTTTGAATGTATGCTTAATAGAACGGACATAAGGAAACTGGAACAATGGATGACACGCTCAGCGAAATAAGGCAGAGAATCAGGGCGATTATTGACAAAGAGCAGGCGCCGGTTTTTGAGCTGGGCAGGATAGTCACCGGCAATGAAAGCTTTGAGACTGCACTTCAGGCTGCCGAATTGGAACGAAAAAAGGAAAAAGACCCCTCGAAGAGGGCAGTGCTGTCAAACCTGGCAGCCACAATTCACCTTGTGAAGGGCCGGTACGCAGAAGCTGAGAAAGAAGCGCTCAAGTCGGCTGAGAAAAAAGGATTGCCCGGCCGGATAAGAGCCCTTGCCTACAACCTTGTGACTATCTCTTATCAGAACAGAGGAGAATTCGCGTCCGCGGAAGAATACTGTAAGAAGGCCCTCGGGCTATCCGAGGAAGATGACCCCGTAGTTCTCGGCCGCATCCTGAACATCACGGGATTGATACACATGCAGCGCCGGAAATATGCTCTTGCGCTCGAGTATTTCCAGTCGTACCGGAAAACTGCGGACAGGATGGGAAGCCGCAGGCAGGTTGTTGTCGCGTTGATTAACATGGCCGATGCCCTGTGCTATACCGATCAAGAAAAGGAGAGACACCAGAGCCTTCTGGAAGCCCGCGACATTGCAGTTGAAATAGGAGACAAACTCCGCATTGGGACAACCCTGCTTGGTCTCGGAAACTACTACATCGACCACGGCGACCTGACAAGGGCCCTGTCGATGTTCCAGGAGGCGCGCAGCCATTTCGAGAAAACAAGCTACACTCTGCTATACGCCACCTGCCATGCCGACCTTGCCCGCACGTACCTCGGGATGGGAGATACCGACAATGCCGCCAGACATGCGGCAGACGCCCTCGCATATGCCCAGGAGTTCCAGCAGAAGGAACATCTTCCCGAAGCCCACAAAATACTGGGCCTCGTGCTCGCAGCGCAGAACAACCCTGCGGCGAGGAACCACTTTGCAGAGAGCATCAGGCTCTATCGGGACCTGGAGCCTGAGGGCAATGCAGAGGGTATCGAGTTTGCCTCGCTCGAGTTCGGCAAATATCTCCACCGGCAGAACGAGCCGGAGGGCGTAGAGCTTGTGCGGCAGGCGAATGGAATACTGCGCAAACAGCCCCGCTCGATTCGAGTAAGTAAAGCGCTGGCCGAGATAGAGCAGATCCTGAAGGTAGCCCCGGCAGACCGACGACTGCTCCAGCAAGAGAGAATAGATGAGATAGAGAAGCACCGCGACAATCTCAACAGGGTACTCGAGATTACAAAGGCGATAAACGCGGAGACGGAGATGGAGGGGGTTCTCGAGCGAATCCTTGATATAGCAATCGATACCAGCGGCGCCGAAAGAGGCTTCATCGTGCTTATCCGGAACGGAAAGTGGAAGTTCGCGGTTCAGAGAAATTTCGTCGCCGATGTCACTGCCGAGCCCGACTATCCCGTGATGCATGAAATTGTTGCAAAGGCAATATCAGACCGCGCTGCCTTTACAGCCGGAAACGTCCAGCAGTCAGAAATCCTGCAACCCGTTATCTCATCGCACCCCTGTGCACTTAAAGGCGTCGTTGCCTTCCCTCTTGCGATGAAAGACAGGGTCATAGGTTCAGTTTATCTCGATAGCCGCTACGCCGTGGTGGACCTTCCCCGGGACGAGCTGTTCTTTATGGAAATCCTTATGGGGCAAGTCGCCTTGATTGTTGAAAAGACGCGGCTGTACGAGGAAGTACGGGCGCTCAGTGAAAAGCGCGGCGAGAAGCTCGAACAGACGCTCTCTGAGCTCGTGCAGAAACAGCAGGAACTCGAACTCCGCTTCAGCTACAAGAACATAATCGGCAAAAGCCCGAAAATGCAGGAGCTGTTCCGGCTTCTCGACAAGGTGATAGAAAGCGATCTGCCGGTCTACATTTACGGCGCAAGCGGGACCGGTAAGGAACTCATCGCCAGGGCAATCCACTACAACGGCCCCAGGAAGAATACTCAATTCGTAGCGCTCAACTGCGGTACGATACAGGAAAGTCTTCTTGAAAGCGAGCTCTTCGGCTACGAAAAGGGGGCCTTTACAGGCGCCGACACCACAAAGAAAGGTCTTTTCGAGATTGCCAGCGGCGGTACTTTCTTCCTCGACGAAATCGGCAACATGGATAAATCGATGCAGCAGAAGCTGCTGCGGGTTCTTCAGGAAAAGGAGATACGCCGGATTGGCGGAAGAAAGCCGATCAGAATCAACGTGAGGATAATCTCGGCCAGCAACATAAGCCCATCGGAACTGATAGAAACCGGCCAGCTCAGGGAAGACCTGTTCTACAGACTCCGAGTCCTCATGATCGATCTGCCGTCACTGAGAGAAAGGAAGGAAGATATCCCGCTGCTTGTCGAACACTTCTGGGAAAAGGCGACAAATTCATCTCTCGACGCTTCGGGGGATGAAAAGAGGAAGCTCCTGAAGGCGCTTATGAATTACGACTGGCCGGGCAATGTGAGGGAGTTGGAGAATGAGATTTACCGCCTTGCCTTGCTGGGCGACGGCTCGCTGAACGTCAACCATCTTTCAAGGCAGGTCTTGAATCATTCTGCGCCGGAGCAGGTCCCGGGATTTGCCGCGACCTTCTCTCTGAAAGTGACGGAGAAGGCCCTTATCAGTGCCGCGTTACTGGAGGCGAAGGGAAACAAGTCCCGCGCGGCCAGGCTCCTCGGGATTCCAAGGACATCTCTGCGCGACAAGATAAAGAAATACGGGCTCCAATCGCATAACGCCTTATCCTGATGCGAACGAAGACACGCTTATCGATTACTTCGTACAGGTATGCCGTGCGCTCGAGTATGTCCTGTGGTTCGTGCGGAAAGCGGCACTACGTGGCATGAAGTGGCATTTACTTGAATTTGTCGGGGCAACTGTCCAAACTTCGAACCGAAGCCTGCAGCCGTTGCCCCGGTCATATCTCTCTTCCTGAAGCCGCCCTCGCCTTATCTTTTTATGGCTGCCCGTATTATACGGGATATACGGGAATCGGCCTAATTCGCAACTACTTTTACCTGTAATAGCCCGGGTGCGGCTTCCGGACATATTCGAATATGCCGCGTTTCGTCAACTCAGAGAAGTCCCGCTTGGCTGTCTTTGCGCTTACTTTGAACCGCTTCTCGACCATGCTTCACTGAATCTTGACACCTTTCTTGACCTGCTTCAGAATCCAGTTCTACCGTTCATTTGTGGTAAGTCCCCGGGGACATTCAAGGGGACTTCCGGGGCATGGCTAATGTCCCCAGAGACATTAACTATTTTAATCTTTGACAAAGTTAATAGAATATGGTCAATTATTGCACTAAGAGTTCTTAGAGCTCTTGGAGCTCTAAGACTTTTGATGGAATCATGAGCGATAACCATTCTGCAATGAGAGCATGGGAAGTGCTCTCTAATAATGCATAGTGGAAACCCTTAAATTTGAATTAATCAATTTTGCTTATTGAAATCAATTCTGCATGCGTAAATAATTTGATATTCACAATCCAGGCGTATAGTCCGTTTCATAGTGTGGTGTTGTACGGGGTATAACACAGGGGTATAACACATGACTAATGCTACGTATAATCGTTTCGGTGAGCGGGCGATCAGGCGGGGTTTCATTACTTCTCAACAGCTTTCTGACAGCCTCTACATTCAAAACTTTCTCAAAGATTACGGCATTGGCAAAATGATCGGCGTCGTTATGCAGGAGAAAGGGTACCTCACGCCCTTGCAGATCCAGGAGATTGTCTACGAGATAGGCGGTCCCGCCGGCCACCCCATCAAATACTACCTTGACGTGCTGATAAAAACACTCGGCGGCAGCGCCAAAGAAGCCGGGTTTCTGACCGAGCATTGGACCCGCTGCAACGAGCCTGTGAAAGGTGATAAAGACGATTCTTATCCCATGCACCTTGCAGCTATGAATGGATGGAAAGATGCAGTCGCGCTTTTTCTCTCTAAAGGCGCTGATGTGAATGCGAAAGATAATGACGGCAAGACGCCGCTGCACTTGGCGGCA
>SOJX01000033.1 GCA_004376375.1 Planctomycetota bacterium | reverse complement strand
CGTCAGCGTAATAATCCAGGCACCATTCCCATACGTTTCCCGCCATATCGTACAAGCCGTAACCGGTCGCATTGAAATAGCCGACGGGAGTCGTCCAGGACAGGTTGCCGATTTCAAACGGGTCTCCACTGTCGCGAAAATTGGCCATTGTTCCGTCGATTGCCGCTCCCGTGGGATACAACCTGCCATCCTGACCGCCAAGGGCTGCATACTCCCACTCAGCTTCAGTGGGAAGCCGCCAGGTGTCACCTGTTATCCAGCAAAGAAACTCACAATAGGCGTTGGCCGCCTCCCAGGATACATATACGGCAGGATGATCTTCGCGGCCGGGCAGCGGAATATATTCTCCCCCTGCAAGCTCTACAATAGCCTGATCAGGCGCAGGATAGTAATACTCTCCGTTGCCGGCATTGAGGAATTCAGCAAACTGCCGCGTGGTAATTTCATTAATACATATCCCGAATTCACTGAGCGAGACCGCATGAACGGGAATTTCGTCCGTATCGCCTATGCCATAGCCGTCGCCCATGGCGTAAAGAGAATTTGCGATGACAACCGTCTGGGGAACGGTCACAGACGCACAGTCAAACGCAATCACCCAATACCAGTCCTCGGGATCTGATGCTTCACCGGCTGAGTCAATCGCCGCTACCGAAAAAACGTGGCTTCCCGAGTTAAGCTTTTGTGACGTCCATGCCGTCATTGTCGTACTGCCATAGCTGACCGAGTCGAGCTCGATCAGATACGAATCAATCGACCCATCGGTATCGGTACCTATCCAGCTGAAGCTCGGGGTTAGATCACTTGACCCGTTTTCAGGTCCCATGAGATTTGTGATGATTGGAGGGTTGTTTTTCGGAGCCAGGAAACCGGTCGAGCCCGAAGTCGAAGGCACTGCCGCGGCTCCCGCACCGGCAACTCCGCCTACGGCGGCAATGGTATCCTGAATGGGGCCGCACCCGGCAAGGTAAACGATTTGCAGCATTGTTATGAGGAATACGGTTCTGCTCATTTACCCGGTTCCTCGTCAAGAACAAAGAGTTTTGACAGTTTCCAGCCGGAGACCGCGACTTCAAACTTTGCTTTTCCTCCGGCAGCTTGCTGAAGGTATGAGATCATTTCACCAAGGTCCAGGATAGCATTTTTATCCGCATCAGCTTTTGCGCTGCATGCCGACAGCAACATGTCTCCCCAGGAGGAATGCTCATCATCCTTTCCGAAAGCTCTCACCGCCGCCGCGACCGTGCCCCATGCAGGCAACTTCGCCATGGTTTCCTTAACCGACTTGAGGTTGATTGGACTCACACTGGAGCCCGATCTGGTAAAGAGATACTGGCCGTAATACCTTGGACATGCCATGTAAAATCTCAAAGCATCCTGAAGCACAGCAACGGATATGGCCGTGGTGTCGGGGTTTTTCACAGACGTCCCGGCGCAATACAGGAAATTATCTTCCGGCCTGCTGGAGAGTGAAAACCCATGCCCGATGAAAAATAAAAAGACCTCGTCTCTTTTACCGGCTTTGGGAGTAAGATTCCGGATTGCCGCTAAAATGTTCGACCTTGTAGCATTTTTACCGTTCAGCCATAAAACCCGTTTTTCCGAGAAACCGCCGTCCTCATGTTTCTTCAGAGTGTTTACAAAGCGTTTTACCGGGTTTTCATCGGAGTCGCCGCTATCGAGAGGAGAGACAATAAGCACCCAGCGCCGCGGGTTCAAAAGCGTTACGCGGTCACAATTGATAATGCACTGCTTCTTCCGTTTTCCACCTTTCTTGTTCACAAGCGTTATGATAAGAGTATTTCGACCCGAACTCAGTACGATTCTCTTTTCCAGGAGATGGGTCGTTCCCGACAGCCTGCCTGAAGCTACGGGAGCCCTGTTGAGCTCCACGCTGTATCCTGCCAGCGGTGTTTTTCCTTCAAACTTTACTTTCAGCAGGATGGATCGGTAAACCAGGTTACGCTCCCTGGAGGGCTGAATAATTGTTATCCCGGGAATATCCAGCGGTTCCTGTTTCTTTTCCTGTTTTTCCTCTTTTTTGGACGGCAGCGGCTTGAACAGCTCCAGCAGATTCTCCCGGTCTTTATTTATACCGTTTCCAATCTGCAATATGGCGTCATTTATCGCAAGGCTGAGTTGAGTAGCCGGCGAGGATTTGGAAAGACTGTATAAAGACAACGACTGCTTGTTGTAACCGGCGCCGGAGTATATTCTGAAACATGTTTTACGCGACGGATGTTTAACTACGACTTCCAAACGGACCTCGGCAGCGGGCCAGGAAAGAGGGCCGCCCAGAAGAGGATACAAATCCACGGTAAAGATGCTGAGTAAAATTGGAGTCCAGATGGAGCCCGTCTCTCCCCATTGCGATCTGATTATCCGCCCGAAAACCACCGCATCAGCGTCACTCGTATCGTCGACGATTTCCCTGAATATTCCACTTTTTTCCAGGTACCTGTTAAACGCCTTTGTTATCTGGTCGCTCAGGGGCTCTTCAAAGACGAGATCAGAATATGACGCGTTGGTCTCGAAACTTTCCTGTACTTTGTTTTCATATCTGAACTTACCCATTTTCACCGCTATGTCGATGGGCTCATCAAATGCCTTCCAAGTATCTTCAGGAAGATCCAGGACGATCGCGGTGCCCGGCGCACAGCCGCCAAGCAGCACAAGCAGAAATATCAGAACGCGTCCCGGTGAAAACATTCCGGCTACCTGTCCTTTGCGCATCGAAATCCCACGAAATTAAAGCGGGATTCCGGTTTACATGGTTTTCGAGTTACAAGAGAAACTTCCCTGCCCGGCTCGAGCCACGATCCGCCGCGCACGACCTTGAATCCACCTTCCGTCGGCCCTTTGGGGGACTTGCGTGGAGACACATCATAATAAAGTTCATCATACCAGTCCTGGCACAATTCCCATGCATTTCCGGTCATGTCAACGCAGCCGTTCTCGCTCTTTCCGCTGGGATAACTGCCGACCGGCATTACCCTGGCGTTGTCCTCGGTCTCGGTGTTTGCGTGACCCTTCTTATACTCATTCCCCCAGGGCCATAACTTTCCCCTGGTTCCGCGGGCGGCATATTCCCATTCCGCCTCGGTCGGCAGTCTCTTACCCACCCACACGGCATACGCACATGCTTCGTACCAGCTTGTTCCCGTAACTGGTTTTTCAGCCGTCTTCGGTGTAACGCCTTTCCAGTCCCTGGGCGCCTTTATATTATTCGTCTGAACCCAGTCCCATCCTCCGTTTACCCAGAAATCCTCGTATTCGTAACCCCCGCCATCGATAAACGCCTGATACTGCAGGTTTGTGACTTCGTATCTGTCTATAAGGAAAGTCATTATTTCGACAGTGTGGACGATGTTTGCGTCGTTCGGGCCGCTGAAATGCCCCATCCTGAAAGTGCCGCCGGGCACCTCCACCATTTCCTCCAGCTCAACGCGTCGAATAAGAAGCTTCACCCGTACATTCGGTTTTCTGACGTTTCTCAATAGATTTCCAGCTTCGTACCAGTTTCGGTTTTCAATAAACGCCTTGGCTTTTTCAATAGCAGTTTTATTTTCCAGCAGTGAAATCTGTTCCCTGATGTAAGGGTCATCAGGTTTGACTTTCGCCGCGGCGCGAAAGGCCTCCAGCGCCCCGTCCAAATCGTCTGATTTGAGATACGTCTCACCGGATCGGCGCAATACGGTGAATCTGGTTTCATTTTCGATTGAGGAAATCTTCGCAAGGATTTCCGTATTTTTCCTGTCTAATTTTTGGGCTTTTTTCAGCTCACCGAGAGCTTCTTCATAATCGCTTTCTTCTTCCAGGCGACTGACAAGCAGCAATTGCGTCTTGATGTTTTTTTCCGCAGCCCTGAAAAGCTCCTGCACTTCGTCGAACTTTTTCTGCACTTCTTTTGGAAGCACCTCAGGTATTTTCTTCAGTACAAGCTCGTATTTCTCCCTTGCCTGAGAGAGATATCCTTCCTCAAGAAGGGCGCGAACCTCATCCAGCAGCGTTGTAACCGGTTCGAATTTCTTCAGAACCTGCCGTCTGCTCTCGGCAGCTTTTCCATATATATAAAGACCGCCGGCAACAAGCGCCAGAACTACAACGGTAATGATTACGCTTTTACCTGGTAATAATTTTCGCCTCTCCGGTTTTGATTCAACCGCAGGCGCTATATGAGAATCCGCGGGCAACGGCGTTTCCGCAGCAAGGGCCTCATCATCCATAGTGGGCATGATGCCCAGTTCTTTATTTATTTTGTGCTTATCGAGCATGGATTCAATCGCATCCGCCAGTTCCCCCGGAGTCTGATAACGTTCCTGCCTGTGTTTTGCCATCATTTTCGCAAGCACGGCGTCAATTTGCCTTGGCACGTTCTTACTGATCGAGCTTGCGGGCGCGAGAGGTTTCTCAAGGTGCAGCCGCATTATCACCAGGGGAGTCTCTCCCTGAAACGGCGGCCTGCCGGTCAGCATGTAATATAACGTTGCGCCGAGCGAGTAAATGTCGCTTCGGGAATCAGACTCCTGGCCGTCACACTGTTCAGGGCTCATATAGCATGGAGTTCCCATTACGGCCCCCGTCCTGGTCAGACTGCTCCTTTCCATAACGCTTTTCGCAAGTCCGAAATCGGCGACTTTTACCAGACCGCTCGAGGTTATCATAATGTTATCGGGTTTTATGTCCCGATGAATTATGTCGTTACTTCCAGCTTCTTCAAGGGCGCGTGCGGCCTGCAGGATAACATCAAGCGCATCCCAGGGGTCCCAGGTTCCTTTCTGGCAGGTGATTTCCGTCAGCGTGTGACCTTCAACAAACTCCATGATATAGAAGAAACGACCGTTTTCTTCTCCGACGTCAAATACCTGGATTATATTCGGATGGTTGCAGGCGGCAACGGCTTTTGCCTCTCTTACAAGGCGCTTGATATATACATCATCCCGTGATTGCTCTTCCGGCAGGAGTTTTACGGCGACGGCCCGCCCGAGCTTGACCTGGTATCCTTTATAAACTCTTCCCATTCCACCCTGGCCGATAAGTGCATCAATCCTGCAGCCACCCAGGGTCATACCGATAAGAGTATCGCCTCCGCCCGCGTCTTTTCTTTGGACGGTCTCGCTTTCGAGAGTTGTCGCTTCCGAACCGCGAGGCTCAAGCGTGGACTGAACCTTGAATGAAGATACCATTTTGGGTAAAACGAGCGAATATGAGCACTCCGGGCACTTGACCGTCTCGTCACTCCTGTAATTTGCCACGTTATATTGAATCCCGCAATGAGGGCACTTCAGCAAGGATTTTTCCTGAGCTTGCAGAATTTCCTGCATTCGCGTCAGGCTGATGACTCCTTTTTCCTGAAGAATTTCGCCCAGCTTTTTTTCGATTCCGTTGTGAGCAAGGTTTTCCTGTTCTCTCAAAGCATCGTATACTGTCCTGGACGGCGCAACACCCTTGGTTATTACCAGCTGGCCGAATAAAATGTCAAGCCGCCGCTGACGGGCATGCGGATCCGTCTCCTGTAATTCTGAAAACTGTTTGTCAAGAACAGATATTAACTGGGCGGTGTTTATAAATCCTTCGTCAATGAGTATTTCTCCCAGGGGTTTATCCGGCCGGACCTGTTCCTGTATTTTGATGCACTGGCGTACCTGCTCTTCAGTGGCAAAACCTTGTGAAACAACAATTTTTCCAATTAGTCTTGGACTTATACTTGTCATGAGTTTTGTTCTTTTCAAGAAAAGAAAGGAGTTTTCTTATTATACTCCCTGGCTTGTCATGATGTCAAGTTTGTCTGTGTAATTCGCATATCTCTCTTTATTGTTTGACAGCGTTATAATGCCGGTAAGGTCTACAGCATACACATATGGGCGGTGATAAACCATGATGCGGCTGTAAAGATAATTCCCCTGACGGTTATCGTGCCGAAATAATTGGAATCCGTAAATAATCTCTATCAGAAATAAAAACAGAAGCCCCGACGATAAGCCAGGGCTCGGTTGCCCCGCGGACCCAGGGTGATGGGAAACGGGGCATATTCGTTATCCAGGTCCGGTGCGCCGGGCCTGGAGTTTTAACCAAGAATTTCTTCCACTTCTTCCCTGTCGATATCGGAAACGAGTGGAATGCCGCTTACCCTCGAAGCCTCAGGCGTAAGCGCGGCAATGTCATCAGTCGTGATGTGTTCAAGCGCGAACTTGCGCGCGCCGCACATGAGCTGGCGCATGCCCTGCGCCAGACGGTGGTAATAAGTATAAACGCCGATAGCTGAGGTTGGTATTCTCTTGTAATCGTCACCGTATTCTCTTTTGAGCTCCTCGGCCAGTACAAAGATAGCTTCCTTGGTCCTGCCGAACCTCTCGAAGAAGACGGGCAGGTCGCCGCTGTCGATAGTCTTGCCGATGGTTTTCCCGACCATTGCAGCGGCGAGCGGTGAGCGGGCCATGCCAACTGCTTTCGTATACGGCGCGCAAATAGCCAACGCCTTGAAAATCTGGTCTTCGAGGATTATACCGCCGGCCGGCACGACCGGAGCGACATATTCGCCCTTTGCGGCGAGCCTGTCGCAATACTGGCGGAGCAGCCCCCACAGCTCGATGCAGGGCACGCCCCACTCGTTCATCATGCGCCACGGGCTCATTCCGGTTCCGCCGCCCGCACCGTCGACGGTGAGATAGTCGAGCTTCGCCATCGAAGAAAACTTGACTGCGCGGGCGAGGTCGGCTGGCCTGTATGCTCCGGTTTTTAAAGTGACGAATTTCGCACCGGCTTTTCGCACCTCATCGACCCGCTCCATGAAGCCTTCTTCGGTAACCATGCCGACGCGGGAGTGGCGCTCGAACTCGGTAAAGACGCCTTTCTTGAATTGCCTGATAACGTTTTCATCAAGCGGGTCGGGAATTACGACGTAGCCCCGTTTTCTGAGTAGCTGGGCCTTGTCGAGGTCGCGAATTTTTACTTCACCGCCGATATCTTTTGCGCCCTGGCCCCATTTCAACTCGACTATCTCCACGCCCAGCTTTTCAATGGCATATTCCTGCGCGCCGAGTCGCGTATCCTCGACGTTGGCCTGGACTACGATTGCCCCGTAGCCGTCGCGCTGCCATTCCTGGAAAAGCTTGACCCGCCTTTCAAGGTCTACCGAGTGCACAACGCGCCCGTTCTCAATCTTAGATTCGACGTCCATCCCGCAGACGTTTTCGCCGATTGTAAGCACGGTGCCCGCGAGCGCGGAGCCGATTGCCAGGCCGTCCCAGTTCTGCTTGGCGACGTTGGTGGAACCGAGGCCCGGAATGATGAACGGCAGCTTCAGCTTGATGCCGCCTTCATGGCCGAGCTCGGTTTCCATATTCACATTCGGAAAAATCGCCTTGTCCGAATCTGCTTCAATGCCGACCGCGCCGACCGCAGTGCCGTTGATCGTGAAATGTGAAAGGTCGACCGGATAGTCCTTCTGCGAAGCCGTGGTGATTATGCCGAACGGCTGGGGGTAAATAACCTCGTGCCCGCGGTATGCGCTTTTTCCGATTTCGCACATGCCGACGCAGCCGTCGACGCAAGTTACGCACATGCCGCTTACGGGACACCAGTCGCCTGCGGTCCTGTTCTTTGTCAGCGTGGCAGCCGTCGCATTGTACCTGGTGAATGTCATCTCAAGGCTCCTTTCGAGCTCGGTTCTTCAGTTCTTCGGTTCTTCGGTTCTTCAGTTCTTCGGTTCTTCAGTTCTTCGGTTCTTCGGTTCTTCGGTTCTTCGGTTCTTCAGTTATTTACCCCTAAAATACTTTATGACCGGTTGAGCCGACGCTTTCCGAGCATCTTACGCAAATCGCGCACGTCTCAACCGGCACGCAGTTCAGACATCCGCCGCAAAGTCCGTCTTTCAGGTTGTCTGCATTACATGCGCGGGAGCAGGCCGGGCAAATGAATTCGCAGCCGCCGCAATTGCGGCATTCTTCAGGCATGACGCCGAACGCGGGCGCAACCCTGCGCTGGTTGCCGCGGCCGACGAACCAGATTCCGCCCGAGGCCATCTGCTCCTTGCAGTAGCGCACGCAGAGGCCGCAAAGGGTGCAGTTTTTGTCTTTGATTTTAAAGCGGATCTTATTCAGGCCCATGTTTGCGGCCATGTCCTGAAGCGTTTTTGAATTCGGGCACGAAGATATCAGCAGTTCAAGAATAACCTTGCGCGCTTTCTGAACCCTCGGTGAACTGGTGAGGATTACCTGCCCGTTTTGAGCCGGAAGTGTGCAGGAAGCTTCAAGCTTCGAGCGATTTCCCCTTTTGACCTCAACGATGCACATGCGGCATGCGCCGTAGGGTCTGAGTCCGGGGTCGTGGCAGAGAGTAGGAATCCGTATCCCCATTTCCCCTGCCGCTTCCAGCACACTCGTGCCTTTTTCAGCTCTTACCGGAAGTCCGTCTATAGTCAGTTCGATCATGGTGTTGCCTCTATGCCTATGAGACTATGATTGCATCGAATTTTTTACACTTGTCACGGCAAAGGCCGCACTTGATGCACAGTTCCTGGTTGATTTCGTGGGGCTGTTTCTTCTCCCCGGAAATAGCCTCCTGCGGGCATACTTTCTTGCATAACAGGCAGCCGGTGCACTTTTCCTCGTCGACGGTAAACGTAATCAGCGCCTTGCAGACACCGGCCGGACATTTTTTATCCTTGATGTGCGCCGAATATTCGTTACGGAAATACCTGATTGTCGACATCACGGGATTGGCGGACGTGCCGCCGAGCGCGCAGAGGGAAGTATCGGTTATAACTTCGCCGAGCTCCTCCAGCAACTCGATATCGGCTTCTTTCCCCTTGCCTTCGGTGATGTCGGTCAGTATGTCGAGCATCCTGTCAAGTCCTTCGCGGCAAGGCGTGCACTTGCCGCAGGACTCCTCGGTCAGAAATTTGATGAAGTATTTTGCGATGTCGATCATGCAGGTGTCTTCGTCCATGACGATCATGCCGCCGGAACCCATCATGGAGCCGACTTCATAGAGTTTGTCGAAATCGACAGGTATGTCGATCAGGCTTTCGGGAATGCATCCGCCCGACGGTCCACCGGTCTGTACGGCCTTGAATTTCTTGCCCTTGGGGATGCCGCCGCCGATATCGTAGATAATCTCCTTGAGTGTGATTCCCATCGGGACTTCGACGAGTCCCGTGTTGTTGATCTTGCCGACAAGCGAGAATATTTTCGTGCCCTTACTGTTCTCGGTTCCGATCTTCGAGTACCAGTCTGCGCCTTTATCGATTATCAGCGGTACATTCGCCCACGTCTCGACATTGTTGAGGTTGGTCGGCTTGTCGTGCAGGCCGGCGACCACCGTGTGAATGTGCTTGGGGCGAGGCTCTCCGATTTGGCCTTCAAGGGAAGCCATCAGCGCCGTTGACTCGCCGCAGACAAATGCACCACCGCCGCGAGAGATTTTAAGATCGAAACTGAAATCGGTTCCCAGAATGTTTCCCCCGATAAGTCCGTATTCGCGCGCCTGCTCGAGGGCGATGGTCAGGTTCTGTACGGCAAGAGGATACTCATGACGGACGTAAACGTAGCCGGTGTTGCTGCCGATGGCATATGCGCCTATCAGCATTCCCTCGAGAACGCTGTGCGGATTGCCTTCGAGAAGGCTTCGGTCCATGTACGCGCCGGGGTCGCCTTCATCCGCGTTGCAGATAACGTAGCGGGTTCCGTTGTTCGTTGGCGCGTTTCTGCAGGATTCCCATTTCCGCGCAGCCGGGAAGCCTCCGCCGCCCCGGCCTCTGAGTCCTGCTTTTTTTACTTCTTCGATAACTCCCTCAGGAGAGAACTCCTTAAGCACTCTTGCGAGTGCGCAATAGCCGCCGATTGCGACGTAATCTTCGATGTTCAGCGGGTCAATAAGTTCATTAGCGTCAAGCAGCAGCCTTTTCTGCTTCTTGTAGAAGGGGATATCCTGTTCGTGAACGGCTTTTTCACCCGAGACGGGATCAGCGTAAACGAGCCTTTCGACGACATGGTCGCCAACGATCGTTTCGGTGATTATTTCCGGTACGTCTTCCGGCTTTACATGCTGGTACACAATTCGTTGCGGATAGACAACAACCACGGGCTCGATTTCGCAGAAACCGTGGCAGCCGGTTGTCCGCAAACTGACAGAGTCGGCAAGCTTCTGCCTGTCCAGCTCTTTTCTAATCGCATCGACCACCTCGTTTGAGCCTCGGGCAAGTCCGCATGTCCCGACGCTGGTTACGATGCAGACGTCGTTAGGATCGCGCGTGCTGAGGATTTTTTTCCTCAGTTTTTCAAGCTCAACTGCCGATTTCAAGCTCTTCATGTTTAGTGTCCCTTGGTGCTTCCCTGTATTCGTTCAGGATTTTGCTGACTTTCCCCGGTGTTACTTCCCCGTAATACTTGCCGTCAACAACCACAACCGGTCCCAAGGCGCATGTCCCGAGGCAATTCAACGTTTCCAGAGTAAATTCCATATCCTTGGTGGTTTCACCCCGGCATATCCCTAACTGCCTTTCAAACTCATCGACAATCGATGGAGCGCTGCGCACATGACATGCCGTGCCGAGGCAGACATTAACAATGTGCTTGCCCTTCGGCTCAAGACTGAATGCCTTGAAGAAGGTGGCCACGCCATAGACCTGTATCACAGGCAATTGCAGTTGAGCAGCCACATGCCTCAGGGCATCTTCGGGCAGATACTGGTATTCCGACTGGACGTCTTGAAGGATCGAGATGAGCGAATCGCGGTTGCCACCGTAGCTGTTGACTATTTCCTTGACCTTGCTGCCGTTGCCTTCCATGTTGCCGTCCTTCTTCAAGAACAATGAGGACCATGTACAACGTGATCAACCGTATATTGATTTCATCCTGATTAGCAGCTTTGTGCTCCAAAAATTGCTACTCGTGCAGTGTTTGACAAATAATTTTGAACCGCGTAAGAAAAAAAAAACCTCCCGCCATTATGACAACGGAAAGCGTTAACACGGCTTAATTGAAAATAAAGATCAGTTAAAAGGTGCGAGGTGATACTAGTACAATTATGAAATAATGTCAACCAATATCCATAAAATTTCACTATTATTTTAATGAAAACTGCGCGGAAGGAGAGAACAGGCAATGCGCCCCAAGGCGTTACCTCAGCATCGGTTGTGTCAGTTCAAGCGCATCCTGTTTCTGCGGCCTGCCCAAGCCGTACGATTCCCATACCCGGAAATACTCATGCGCAGGCGTTATATTATTAAAAATCTCCAACTGCAAATACGGCGGTGTTCTAAAAGAGCAGAGCCAACAGGAATAGACTGCGGATTGAAAGTGTATCCACTGACTATTTACCGATTTGGAAAATTACCTGCTCCCGGTAAACACGGCAAACATATGGTACGGCACTTGAACTCTCCATAATTCTGGTTAGAATATATCCAAAGATTATGGATCAGCAGGTATTCCAAAACCGCTATCGCGTTATCGAGACTCTTGGCCAGGGTGCGATGGGGGAGGT
>SOJX01000144.1 GCA_004376375.1 Planctomycetota bacterium | reverse complement strand
TTACAGCCCAGTTCGGCGGCGGCCAGAAAAAAGCTCCAGATAAACTCGTATTCCTGGGCCCGACGGGAACATCTACTGGCACCATCCCGGGCTGAGGCGGTTGAGGCCCGAATTTCCGCGGCTCCGTGAGCTGTCAAGGATGCCACCCCCAGAATTACTCGGACTGGTCTCGCTCCGGACATGCCTTTGCACTCGTGCAATCCACTGGCGGAAACCCCCCTTCATATCCTTACTCGAGCGTTCCCAACCCGCCCTCCGGTTTCTCATGGTTTGACGTGACATACGTTCAGGGTGGTTACTACAGGAAGGCGAATTTCCTCGATTCCAGCGGATACGTCATGACCGGGCCGGGGAAGCAGTACAATCTTGCCGGCTTCAATTTCGTTCAATACACCGATACTTCATACCCGCCCGGCCTGCCCTACGACGAATCATGCGCAAGATGCCACGCCACCGGGTGGAAGCCGTCCACAACGGACCATCAGGACGGTTTGCCCGGCATAATGGGCACGTGGTTCGAAGCCGGCGTAACCTGCGAAGCATGCCACCGCCTCGCCGACGGCAGCGGCATCGTCCTCAATAACAGCGCGGCAAAGTGCGGAACATGCCATGCCCGCCCGGACGGCGGTCAGATCGAGACCCAGGGCGGTCTGATAATGAACTACGAGCAGTACGACGAACTGATGAAGAGCCCGATGTCCACGCATACGTGCCAGGACTGCCACAGCCCGCATAAGAATACCGTTTACGGCGGCGGAGGACGCGTCGTCAGCCATACATGCATCGAATGTCACCCCAGCCGGATAGTCAGACCGGGCGGGCATGAAACACTTGTCTGCACGGACTGCCACAAGCCACCTGTCGTCAAGTCCGCCGTGCAGTATGGAAGCGGAGACTATAAGCGGGGCGATACAAGCACCCATATCTTCAAAATCGACCGCACGAAAAACCCGGCAGACATGTTCTACTCGTCGGGCGGGAAAACCTACGCCCACGGATTCCTGACGGTAAGGGAAGCGTGCCTGTACTGCCACGACGGGATAGAAGCAGTCTATCTGACCGCTGCGCAGGCCAAAGCCTCGCCGATCGTGCCGACACACACACCGTATTAATCGACGGTGATACACTTTACTGTCAGTTATAGGCCCGACAAGAGTGTCGGGCCTACTTCTTGGCAGTTCCCGCGACAGGGAGAATAAGTAGAGACTTGTAGGTGGCGTCGTGATAGATGCTGTTCGTCGCGACGAGGCCTTTCTTGTCTTTTTCGAGGAAATGCCCGCCGTCGTTGGGGTTGACAGCGAATCGTGGAAAGTTGGACGAGCTAACGATAATCCGCACACGGTGCCCGGCAAGAAACGTGTGTGCCGTACATGAAAGCCTGACCGTCACCTCGTAAATCCCGCCCGGTTTCATGAAATCTTCTCTTATCATCGAGTTTCTGTAGCGCATTCGGTGCGCGCCGTCGGTTATCAGCATCGAGCGGTTGTCGGGATAGACGTCAGAGAGCCGCACCATAAAGTCCGTGTCTTTCCTGTCCGAGGAGACAAACAGCTTCACCTTGACAATGCCCTTGACTGCAAGGTTCTTCCCGAGTTTTTCAGTCGTGTACGTGAAACAGTCTTTCCGGCTCTCGACTTTACTCCGCTGATCCTTTGGGCCGGTGGCAACCTTCAGACCGTCTCTTTTCCAGGGGCTGGCGAGATTAAGGCCGCCGATAGTCGGCGAAGGGTCGGAAGGATCGAACTTGTATGTGTCGGGCTCGACCTCGGACGAGTTTTCCGGCTCACTCGAAAGCTCGCCACCCGCGCGAATATAAAAAGTCTTATCCGTAATACCTTTCGGCGGCCAGGAATCCAGCTTGTACCACTTCCGCTCACCCATCTGGAAATAGCGGATTGTCGACTCGTTTCCCCAGCCGTTGTCCTTCATGCCGCGCATCCAGTAGTTGAAAAACCTGTGCGCTTCCCTTTCGCTTACCTTTTCTGCCTTCGGAAACTTCAGCTCGCCGACCTTGAGCTTCCCCGCGGCCGCGTCGCAGTGGTCCCACGGACCGATAAGCATCCTGACGTTCTTCCTCGCCTCATCGCCGGCGTCTTTTCGGATAAGCTCAAATACTTTCATCACAGGCTCCGTGTCGATGTCGTACCATCCGCCGATGACGAAAACAGGTATATCGAGCTTGCCGATATCCCGCGTCGTGAGCCTCTCGACGAACTTCCACCACCGACCGTAGACCGGCTGCTTCTTAATCTTCTCCGCGGAGCCTTCAAATCCGACCTGGTCCCGTGTGAAAACATGACTGTACTTCAGGACGCCGCCGTGAAAGGACTCCTCATAACTGACGCCATACCGTGCGACAACGGGAACGATGCAGACGAGGTGCGGCGGTTTCTCGACCGCGGTCTGATACTGGGCGACTCCGAGCGCGGACGCGCCCCACATCCCAACCTTGCCGTTGCTCCATTTCTGTTTCGCGATCCATTCGACGATGTCGTGCCCGTCCTCGCCGACCTGCTTGAACGGGCCTTTTTTGCTCTGGACGGCCGCGGCTTTCGAGCCGTAGAAACCGCGCCAGTCCGCGCACACGAAAACGTAATGCTCCCTGTCGAGAAGCCTGCTTTTCTTCGCAGCGTACGGCACGGCCGCCGTCAGCCTTTTGCGGCTGTATGGCGTGAATATGAATATGGTCGGGAACTTGCCTTCATCGGAGGGAAGGAAAACGTCGGCTGCAAGCTTTTTCCCGTCGCGGACCGGAACCATAACCGTGAATGGCTTGGGAAAGTTCCTGGGCGCCGGCCTTTTTTGCCGCTCTCCCGCGAAACTGATTGCAGGCATACAGATACCGGCCGCAATGAAAACGAAAATATAAAGTCTGAAAAACCTGTTCATCATTTCCCCCGTTTATATAAACCGATATCTATAATATTCTAACCCGCCTTCCACCTCAAGGTTTCTCATTAATATTCAGGATTAAAAGTAGGGGCGGGTCTCAGACCCGCCCTTTATGTTAGCCGCGCCGCTTGCGGCGCGAGCATGTAGGGGCGGACCTGTGTGTCCGCCCGATTAAATGTAGGGGCAAGGCATGCCTTGCCCCTACAAAAAACCGCGCGGCGCAGCCGCACAAAAAAAGCTCCAACGGAGCGACCCATGAAAGCCCGGAGAGCAAGCGCGTCAGCCTTGGGAAATCTGCCCCAAAAAAACAACCCGCCCTGTAAGGGCGGGACAAAAATAAATAGGTGACGGTCCCCTGATATTTTGATATTTAAAGGCTTTTTAGAGTATATTTTAAGTGCCATAATCTGCAAGTAAACCTGTGTTTCAATGCGTTTCAGTGATTATTCGAAAACTTTCAAGAAGATATTTTTTTCATTTTGTTTTCTGAAATATATAATTAAGCAGCAAGGAGTAACAATCATGAATAAAATTAAAAAAGCCAAGAAAGCCGGCACGTTGCCGGCGCTACGTAATTTCCGTCATTCCTAAGGAGGTTAATCATGAGGTCTCTGCTTAATCAAATAGAAAAAGCACTGAAATCTGACCTGTATTACGTCGCTCTTTTTGTATCTTTGTCCATACCTGATATTTGTGGTGCGCTAGAGTCTGATAATGGTGAAGCAGATCGCAAAAAGTACATGCAATGGTTTGATAAATATGTCGCTCCAAAATATTATCGGCCAAGTAGCCCAGCAGTTTCAGCAGAGCAGATGTTGACAGGCGAAGACTGTTATCATTTCCGGTGTTCTGCGCTTCACCAAGGGAGTTCTCAGAAAAATGGGAGTAGATACTCAAGGTATATCTTCTTACCTCGGCCAGTGCAAAATTTCGCCGGACACTGTAATGTGTTTAATAATGCATTTCATATTAATATCAATACATTTTGCATGGATATCACAGAAAGTGCTCGCAAGTGGCTTGAGGAGCAAGAAGGCACGGATACATTCAAGAAGAACTATAACAAAATGATGCGTGAATATCCTGATGGAATTGAAGGGATAATAACCGGAATACCCATAATAAGCTGATGTTATTTTCGGTATCTGATTGGTTTAGGCCAGTATTTATCTATTCCTTCATTGTATACTTTTTCTATATGCTCAACTTTTATTCCCCACTTATTTATTATGTTATTATTATACTCCTCAATGATTTCATTAAAGAATTCGCTATCTTTTTTTACTTTTGCAGGTCTTTTGTTTCCTTCATATTGCCCCCAGTATTTCTTTTTCGCCTCATCTTCTGCTGACCATTGTGCATTAAGTATTTCCTTAAATAACTCCATCCGCTTCTTTTCAGTTAGTCCGAACATGACTTCTGGTTTTGCATTGTGCAGTCTATATAGCTCGGGCTGAAACCAGATGGACTCCCTGTCTTCCGATGGTGGATTAATTTTTCTGATATACTCAACCATTGTCCTTCTATCCCCGGAGCCTTCGTCATAATGATGCTCTTTAGAATAGAGATTTATAAAATACCTCTTTTCTGGTAAAGCTAGTTTATTGGGTGCCTTGCTTTTTGCTTTCTCAACCAACTCTGCCAATAATTTAGTCAGACTTTCATTAGACAACTCTCCTTTTACTAAAACATGTAACGTAACATAAACGCTTGGTCCCATAAATGAGAAAGCTGAATTTTCTTCGATATCATCGTCCAATATTTTGTAATCAGGTATTATAATTTCTGTTATCTCTCCATTTTCCTCTTGCCATTTTGCATCAGCAATCCGCCAGGCTTTCTCATCCTTTTCCCGCTCGGCATTTCTCTTGGACCGGTAATAGAGAAACCCTCCTATCAGAATTCCCAGCAAAAGGAGCGAGGCAACTGCTAAAACGGCAAATCTTGGAAAAGCTTTTTTATCCGTTATCTCAGTGCGTTTCTGAATTTCTTCACGTTTTATTACTGCCTCTAGTGCAAGCTGCTTTTGTTCGAGAAGTGTATATATTTTGGATTTCTTCCCACAACCCGGGCAACGCACTGATTTGTAATGCAAATTATCCTGAACCGAGAGCGCTTGACCACATTTTGTGCACTTTGTTTTAATCGCCATGGAATCCTCCATGTTCTTATTTGTATTATATCATCATGATTCAGTTGAGGTTAATAAATGATATATTTACTCCTATCGGCTTTCAAGAAATTTCCCGAGTAGAGAAAATCTCAGACATATCTTAATTATAATTGGATTTATGAGCTTAATATGGAATATCTGGCTTTTCATCCTTCCCGCCGGCGGGTTTTCAGCCCCGAAGGTGACGGAAAACACTGAACCATCGACAGCCGCAACAAATCCCATACCGGCTGAAATGAACGTTACAGTTTCAGCGGTTTTGTCACACACGAATTTGCCAAACAGGCTCCATTCCGGCATGATCACGCATTTTCAGGCAGAAAAAGTGCAAAAAAGTGATCTAAAAGTGCAGTTTTTTTCCGAATTTTCCCGTTATTTTTACAAAACTATTACATGATTATTCAAAATCGGCTGGGGGAAATCACGCACTTTTCAAGCTCAAAAGTTAAAATACTTCGATTTCAAAACGCGGAAAATAATACATTTTATATGGTGACGATTCCAGCCCTTCTCCGTCTATCTAAAAGAAACCTGGAGACACTGTTTTCATAGACATGGAGGAGAAACCATGAAGTTGAAAAAGCTGTTCGCGCTGGGAATCGTTTCAGTCCTGGCCGCTATGCTTATCTGGACACCGGAAACACTGATGACACCCGCTAAGGCCGGCGGCAAAGTCAAGGCACAGAAGTTGCCCAAGGGAGCGCTCGGCTTTGCCGGCATGATCCGCGGCGTCGTCAAAGGCAAAACCAAGAGCGGTTTTATTTTCTGGGTCGGTAAGATCAAGGAAACATGGAAAAACAGTAAAGCCTCTGACCCGGAAAGCCTTATCGGCAAGCTTGTCCTTATCGTGCCCCGCCGGGAAAAAGGTGAGAAAGGGAAGTGGCATTATTCTGAAAGGCATATCAAGTTTATCAGACTCCTCGAAACCGGGGACGAAATCACCATCGACGTCGCCAGCTATCCTGACAGGATTGGTAACAAGTGCCTGATGCTTCTCGAACTCACCAAGGAACAGCGCGAGCACGTCGAGAAAGGCATAGGCTTCTCCGGAGAAGAAGAAGAGGAAGAAGAAAAGGCACATGAAGAGGAAGAAAAAGAGGAACGCGAGAAAAAACGCGATCATGAAGAAAAGGAGGAAGAGCGAGAGAGAAAAAAAGCGCGCGAGCGCGAAGAACGTGAAGAGAGAAAGGGACGCGAACGCGAGGAGCGCGAAGAAGAAGAAGCCCGTGAGCGTGAAGAACGTGAAGAGAGAAAAGCCCGCGAACGCGAGGAGCGCGAAGAAAGAAAGCGCCGACATGAAGAAGAAAAAGAAGAGCGCGAAAGAAAGCGCGACCACGAGGAAGAGGAAGAAGAGCGTTCAAAAGACCGTGAACAGGATGAAGAATGTGAGTTCGACGGCCTCCCCGACGGAATGCACGGCTTTTCCGGCATCCTGAAGGGCAAGGTTGTCGGCAAAATCAGAAACGGGTTCGTCCTTCTGGTTACGGACGTGGTGAGGCTCTGGAAGAACAACGAGGCGGAGAATCCCGAAAGCGCTGTCGGCAAGAGGCTGCCCATCCTCGCCCAGTGGCGCGAGAGCGATAACGGCAAATGGCACCCCGACGAAATTCACCTCCGCTTTATCAAAGGACTGGACATAGGCGCGGTAATCAAAATCGAGGTAGTCAACGACGAAGGCGAGCGGCTGCACATTCTCGAACTCAGCCGCGAGCAGCGCAAAAAGTAGAATCCCTGTCCAAGGCCCACTGCCACTGAAACCGCCGCGAGTAATAAAAAAGAGGATGCCTGAAAAGGGCATCCTCTTTTTTTACTTAGAACCCCTAAAATAATGACGCTTCTGTTACGGCCAGCTGCAAGGCTTTTCCATAATTGCCCTATAGTTATGGTTATTTCAGACTTACGGGTTCGAAACAATCCTTCAGGATTCAGATTTGCTTGTGATTACCGGACTGTTGTGTTAGAATCCTGCGAAATTGACTCAAGGTATCGCGGAAGAAACATAAACGGGAAATCACGGGTAAAACACGGAGCCATTCTTTATGCGGGAGAATGCCTTGGAAACTGAGATCATCTACCTGGACAACGCTGCAACAACCTTTCCAAAGCCGGATGTCATGCATGACACCATGCATGACTTCTATAAGAACTACGGTGTAAATCCCGGCCGAACCGGTTGCGACATGGCCCTGAAGGCCGAGGAGTGGATACGCGATCTGCGCCAGAAAATGACCAGCCTTTTTTACTGCAACCTGGACGACGCATGCAGCAAACATGACCCCAACCGGCTTGTGTTTTCTGCAAATGCCACCCAAAGCCTGAATATGGTCCTGCGCGGGACGTTGAATGAAGGCGACCACGTGGTCACAACCCTTACGGAGCACAACTCGGTCATTCGCCCGGTCAATCACCTTGTGAAGATGGGACGCGAAGCCACCTACGTCGAACCTGACGCTGAAGGATACGTCGATCCGGAAGATATCCGGAGAGCTATAAAGAAAAACACGAAGCTCGTTATCGTAAACCACGCGTCGAACGTTATCGGGGTGGTCCAGGACCTGAAGTCCATCGGCAAAGTATGTAAAGAAGAAGGCGTGCAGTTCGCGGTCGATACCGCCCAGACCGCCGGCGTCCTGCCAATCGACATGGATGAATGCAATATCCACTTCGCCGCGTTCACGGGCCACAAAGGGCTTTTCGGCCCGACCGGGACCGGAGGGCTTTGCGTTTCGGACGATGCCGAAATCGAAAGTTCCGTTTGGGGCGGCACCGGCGTGCGTTCAGCGGTACCCTACCATCTCGAGGAATATCCTTACCGGCTCGAGGCCGGCACTTTGAATCTTGCGGGGATAGCCGGGCTTACGGCCGGAGTCGACTGGATCCTCGGTAAGGGACTGACAAAAATCTACGGGCACGAAATAGAACTGCTGACCCTGCTCCAGGACGGAATAAAAAGTATAAAAGGAGTACGAATCAACGGGTCAGAAAACCTCGAGCATGGCAGGCGCGTCGCCGTTCTGTCTTTTACGATCGACAATTACGACGCAAGCGACGTTGGAACTTTTCTTGATGTCGAATATAACATTCTCTCCCGCACAGGTCTGCACTGCGCTCCCCTTATACACGAACATATCGGGACTGCGCCGAGGGGTACCGTGCGCCTTTCCTGCGGACCTTTCAATACCAGGGAAGATATCGAGACCACAATAAAGGCAGTAACGGAGATTGCCGCGATCCGAAATTGATACATTATTTTATATATCCATCACTAATTCCACGACTTCATTTTTCCTTTTACGGGCACGACCATGGAGCCTTGTCAGGCACCCTTTCCCTGCCTTCGGAATCGTACCAGACGGAAAAATACCGTTCGCCGCGGTCGGGCAGGACCGTTACAATCTTCGCGTCCGGTCCCATTTCCCCGGCGACGCGCATCGCGGCGGTAACGTTCGCGCCGGCCGAGATGCCGACCAGCAATCCTTCCTCGTGCGAAAGGCGGCGGGCCATCTTTGTCGCATCCTCGGTGGAAACGGTGATAACCTGATCGACTTCGTCCATGTTCACAACTTCCGGAATAAATCCGTCGGCAAAACCCTGTATGCCGTGGCAGCCGGGCTTCCTTCCGCTCATAACCGCGCTCTCATCGGGTTCCACGCCGATAACCTTGACGTCGGGATAAACCTCGCGCAGCCGCCTCCCCACGCCCATGAGCGTGCCGCCCGTGCCCACCCCCATGACGAAGGCGTCGATTTTTTCCGGATGCTGCTCGAGAATCTCGACTCCGGTCGTATTGTAATGGCACTCCGGGTTGAACGGGTTGGCAAACTGCCTGGGAAGGAAAATCCGCGGGTCTTCCTCTGCCATTTTTTCCGACAACTTCACGGCCTCCTGTATCTTCAGCAGGCTGTCGATAAGCTCGCACTCGGCGCCGTAGCAGGATATCATGTTGCGCCGTTCGACCGAGACGCTCTTGGGCAGCATTATCCTGACTTTATAGCCCATCGCCACGCCGATAATGGAAAACGCAATTCCCGTGTTTCCGCTTGAAACTTCCAGAATTATGGAGTCCTTGTTGATGGTCTTTTCCTCTTCGGCTTTCTTCAGGATATAAAGCGCGATGCGATCCTTCAGGCTGCCGCCGGGATTCATGTGCTCGGCCTTTGCGCTGATGTTCTCCGAGCAGTCCCTGCATACCGCCTTGAGCCTGATCATCGGCGTGTTGCCGATAAGGTCGGTCACGGATAACATTTCGATTCCTCCAGGAGAACGGGTGGAAACGGGTGAAGCCAGATAATAGCTTTCTGCGCCGCCAAAGTCAAGCAGGAGAAAAACCTCTTTATATCACCTTATCGCTTTTGAATACCGGACGGGTACGGACGTCTAATATCTGGTGCTAAAACCCTCATGAATCTGAATAAAAGAAAGGAGAAAGTCATGAAATACTGGAAAACCGTCGTATTCGGCCTGTCGTTTATTCTTCTCGGCGTGGGGATGGGGCTCAGCATCCAGCCGCTGTTTGCCGGGGAAATCGTACAGAACCCGTGGGCCTCGATCACCTACACAATAAACGAGAACGGTTCCGTGCTTTACCAGTGGCTGCACACGCCATTAAACGAAATCGATTACGTGTTTATTCACGATGCGAAGACCGGGAAGGTCAAGAGGATAAAACTTGAAAAGCAGTTCTAAAAGAAGTACCGAGTACCAAGTACCGAGTATCGAGAACTGAAGAACCGATGAACCGATGAACTGAAGAACCGAGCAACTGAAAAACTATTTTTTGCCCTTGCCCGGGCGGAAGTTGGGCGGCGACAACGCCACGCCGTCCGGCGGTACGGTAAAACACTCGCCGGAAAAAAGGCTGACGGAAAGCTCTGACAGCGTAGTATTCTTAAGCAAGTTCAGGAAATCTTCCATTATCTTCTGCCATGTGTTGTGCAGCGGGCAGGGAACCTCGAGCGTGCAATACGTGTGTCCGAGCAGGCACGCCTCCCGCTGGGTCAGGCGGTCGATAGGCTCGACGATTTCAAAAAGGTATATCTCTTTGGGGGAACGCGCAAGACGGAAACCGCCGGACCGCCCTCTCTGACTTTTCAGGATTTTTTCAGTCGCCAGCGTCCGGAGAATCTTGGCGAGAAAGTGGGGAGGCAGACTCAGTTTCTTGGCAATCTCGTGGCTGAGCACCCACGGTTTATCACTTTCGGATGCCAGGTAACCAAGCGCTCTAAGTGCATATTCAGAACTTGCGGAAAGCATAATAATTATTATGCAAAATCTGTGAAAATAGTCACGAAAAAAACAATTTTTTTATCATTGAGTATCAAGATACCGTTACACGAAATCAGCACAAACACGCGTGCATCTATTCTTCTGCACCGTCCTGTGCCGTATCCCGGTGAAACGTTTTCAGCAAATCACGTTGTTCTACAATTCCGATAAGCTGGTTGGATTCCCGGTCGGCGACTACAGGCAGCGAGCCAAGGTCGTGTTCGTGGAAGATTTCCAGAAGTTCGTCGAGCGGCGTGTCAGGGATAACGGTGGGCGCATCATGCTCTGCCAGGTCGAATGCCGTCACAAGATGTGCAAAAGTCGGGTCGTACATCATGTCGCGGATGGCCTGGAAATGAACTATCCCCACGTATTTCCCGTCCGAATCCGTGACGGGAAAGTCGGACAGGTGGCTGCGCTCGACAAAATGCAGGACCTCGTCAAGGTCTGCCTCGACGGGGAGAAGGCGGACGTTCGTGCGCATCAGATGTCTTGCGGTCAGCGTTTCCTCTGTTTCAGGCTTTTTCTTCAACTTGCCGAAAATCTTGCGGATTCTATCCCATGCTACCATCGCGGGGCCGGACGTGTTCCCGGGCAGCGCACCCGGTCGAAGCAGCGAAACAAGTTTTACCTCGCCTGCGCGAACGGCAATTGCTTTTACAAGTAACGGCCCGAACAACTCGTAAAGGACAACCGACGCCAGGATAACAGTATTGATTTTTGCTGCCAGCCAGTGCGGATTCCCCGAGCCGTCGAGCCAGTTGTTGACAAGGAAAGTACCCAGGCCTATCGCAACCCCTGCCTGGCATAAAAGAGCCATGCCCGCATTCCGACTTATCATCGCCGATGAGCCCAGGCGGTGCCCCGCCACCCTCACACCAAGAACTTTGCCGCCGCTGCGAAGAACAACATAGGCGATTCCAAGAACTCCCAGATGCTTCAGCCCTTCCACATGCAGGTTGTATCCGGCAAGTACGAAAAACAGGGCAAACACCGGCACGCTCACGGTCGCAAGCGTCTGCTCGAACGCCCGCGGGTCCAGGGCGAAGTTCGCAAACACCGCGCCCATTGCGAGGCAGACGACCATCGGGTTGAAGGCTACGCCGATGGACGACCTCAGCCAGTCGTCCCCCGCTGAAAGGAGAAACAGCATTCCGAAAAACAGGATTATCATTTCCGGCAGCGGCAGCCGCGAATGTACT
>SOJX01000031.1 GCA_004376375.1 Planctomycetota bacterium | reverse complement strand
CAACGACCGCCTCTGCCGCCTCGACCCCCTCGACCGCCTCTGACCCCCCGGCCGCCTCTGCCCAGGCTTCGACGGGGAGCGACCGGCTTGTCTTCCATTACATCGCTGTCGCCGGTGGCCATCGAGCTCGGCATTATCTTGCTTTCGGTGGGAATATCAATAATGGCGCTGCAATGCGGGCATTTCCCTTTCTTGCCGGCATGTGCATCTGGAACGGAAAGCTCGGAACCGCAGATACAGTAAAATGTTATCGGCATGGCTTTTCCCCTAATCGTTTTTACATAAGTAACGTTTGTGACGATAGGGACGAAATTATTCTACACCCGACTTTTGACGGTGTCAACCTAATTTGCCGCTTATTCCGGTTATTCAGTTATCCGGTTGTCCGGTTATTCGGTTCTTATTTTTTCAAGCCTCAAGCCTAAATCTTCAGATTATATTTCCTGATTATCTGGTACAGCGCCGCGCGGGTAAGGCCGCTTTCACGCGACGCCTGCGAGATATTCCCCTTGAACCGCTTCAGCAGACGCGAGGCGTATTCCCGCTGGAAATCACCGAAAACGCGGGCCTTGGCGTCGGCATACCGGACGGTGTAAAGGCCCTCGTCGCCTTTTTCCCTGACGGGAATTGCCTCGATACTCAAATCCGCGGCCGAGATCGTCTCCGACTCCGATATCACCACCGCGCGCTGGATCACGTTTTCAAGCTCGCGAACGTTCCCGGGCCAGCGATATGAAGCCAGCTTTTCCAGCGCGGCCTGCGACAGCTTCCTTGCAAACGGCAACAGTTGCTGCTCGGAATACTTCTGCACCAGGAACTCGGCCAGAAGCGGTATATCCCCTCGCCGCTCGCGAAGGGGAGGGATTTTCACTTCAATCACGTTCAGCCTGAAATAGAGGTCTTCACGGAACTTCTCCCTCGCGACCGCCTGCTTGATATCGACGTTCGTCGCGGAAATAATCCGCGAATCAAACGGCACCGGCTCGGTGCCGCCGACCGGGATAATCTCCCGCTCCTGAAGCGCGCGGAGCAGCTTGCCCTGGAAGTTGGGCGGCATGGAGCCGATCTCGTCGAGAAACAGAGAGCCGCCGGAAGATACTTCGAAAAGCCCGCGCTTGTCCCGGTCCGCGCCGGTGAACGCGCCTCTCCTGTAGCCGAAAAGCTCGGCTTCCAGCAGCGATTCGGGCAGGGCCGCGGTATTGATTGCGATAAACGGCTGGTCGGTACGCCGGGACATCTCGTGAATCGCGCGCGCGGTGAGTTCCTTTCCGGTCCCGCTCTCGCCGAGAATCAGGACGGTCGCATCGGTCGGCGCGATTTTTCTTATCAGGTCGAGCAGCTCCTTCATCTTCGGGCTTCTGCCGAGCAGGCGGTGAAAGGTATGCGTTTCCGAGACCTGGTTGCGCATCCGGCGGAGTTCCTTCGTCAGCGCGGCCTTGTTCATGGCAAGGCGCACCACGTCCAGCATATCATCCACGGTGTACGGTTTCTGGAGATAGTGATACGCGCCGGCGCGCATCGCGCTTACCGCGCTTTCCACGGAGCCGTAGCCGGTAATCATGATAAAGACGACGTCGGGGTCGCGCTCGATGGCGAGTTCGAGGAGCTCGAACCCGTCCACGTCCGGCATCGCGATATCACTGATTATTATTTCGAAACGTTTTTCGCTGATGAGGTTGCGTGCCTTCTGTGCGTCGGAAACACCGCTCACGTCGAGCGGGAGTTCGCCAAGCATCTGCTCCATGCCGGAGACGATGTCTGGCTCGTCGTCGACGATGAGGACGCTGAGCTCGGTATTCGAATTTTTATTTTGGGATGACACCATTGTCTTATTCCTTTTTCAGCTCTTTTCCCGTTTTCGCGCCGTGGGAGCGGAGGATATCGGCAATTTTAGAATACCCTCTCATGACTGCTGCACCAAGAGGAGTACATTCCTTCATTATCGGCATACTTCCGAATGTTCTCCCATCGCCAACATACGTCCGGGCTTCTAAATCTGCACCATTCGCAATCAGCAATTCAACCATCTTTTTTTGCTGAGAAAGTACCGCTACATGGAGTGGAGTACATTCACCCCCAAACGAATCAGTTGAAGCATCAATATAAGCACCGTTCTTGATGAGCAGCTTGGCAATTTCCAGATGACCTTTGCCTGCGGCTGCATGGAGAGGTGTTCCGAGTATCATGGCAGATTCATTGAGTTTCTTTGTTTTAGTGATTAGGAATCTAACAGAGTCAATATCACCTGAATCAGCGGCCCACCAGAGCGGAGTCGTACCCATCTCATCCAGCGCATCGACTTCCATACCCATCCCAATCAGTTTCTTTATCATCGCCAACTTGCCTGATTGTGCGCCACAATGCAGCAGAATTTGCTTTTGCTTGTTCAGTGCCGTAATATCAGCACCTTTCAGAATGAACAGGTCAAGTGCTTTACAATATCCTTCCTGTGCAGCCATGTGCAATATGGTATTGCCATCGGAATCAACTTCATCCGGTTGGCTCCAGCGGGAATATATGAATTTGACTTCATCTT
The DNA here is from genome assembly GCA_004376375.1 of Planctomycetota bacterium. GTDB lineage: Bacteria > Planctomycetota > E44-bin39 > E44-bin39 > E44-bin39 > E44-bin39. Next base: position 9,003 of record SOJX01000031.1, on the reverse strand, counting down.
CACCAACCTGAAACTCCTTCTGCAACGCTTGCCATCCTTGCCCTCTGATTTGTAGTAGAGATTCAACGGCATCAAGCATTTCCTTTGAATCATAAGAGTGCAGCTTTACGGCAAGCGACCGCACCCTCACCGGCGTCCAGAGCAGGCAGGTCGCTATCACCGCCGCGAAAAGGAGGACAACGGCAATGCCGAGTTTTAATGGCAGAGATAATTTCATTTAATATCGCTATTCCTTATCGCGCCCCGGAGGGGCGAAAGTTCTCAGCCCAGGGTGGAAAAAGGCGAAGCCTTTTGGAACCCTGGGTAAAAAATCGAAAGAACAAACCCGCCCTGAAAGGGCGGAACACCTCTATTTGTTTTGCCCTTTCAGGGCAAGGGATTTTTTATGCTCGTATACCCAGGGTTCCGTCCTGCTTCGCAGGACTCCACCCTGGGCTGAGAACTCGCGCTCCTTCGGAGCTTTCTTTTGTGCGGCTTCGCCGCGCATTATTTATCGGGCGGACACGGAGGTCCGCCCCTACATACGCGCCGAGCAAGCTCGGCGGCTAATTATTTTTATTAACGCGCCGCTTGCGGCGCGGCTAACATCAAGATTTATAATTTTCCGTTACCCACCCCATAAATTTTTCGCCGCGTTCCATGAAGTTGCGGAACTCGTCATAACTGGCCGCGGCGGGCGACAGCAGGACCGAACTTCCCGCAGGTGCAAGCCGGATTGCTATGAGAACTGCTTCACGAAGACTTGTGGCCTGATGCAACGGAGTTTTCGCGGAGATATTCTCGAGGGCGGCGGCGATTTTTGCGCCTGCCGGTCCTGTCACCACAACCGCTTCCGCATTCTTTTCAATCGCGAGAGCCAAAGCGGCATAATCCAAACCCTTATCGTAACCGCCTGCGATAAGGATTTTGCAGCCCTTGATGGCTCCAAGGGCGGCAATCACGCTCTCCGGCGTCGTTGCAATCGAATCGTTGTAATATGTAACTCTGTCCCATGTGCCGATATTTTCGAGACGGTGGGGAACGGCCTTGAAACTCCTGATTGCATCGGCGAGTTTTTCGCTGATCTTCGCGTCACATGCAGCCACGGCTGCAAGGGCAGCCAGGATATTCATCACATTGAACTTTCCCGGCAGAGGAACTTCCGAAACGGGCAGGACTTTGTTCCACTTACCATTTTCAAGAACTGCAACCGCGTTATCGACAACGGCCGCCGCAACACCCTCCCCCGGCTCCCATCCGAACTTCAGAAGGCGGCCCGGCACTTCAAGAGCAGCGCTTTCCTCGTCGTCCGCGTTCAGGACCGCGGCATCGTTTTCCTTCTGTGAAGCGAAAATCCCGGCCTTCGACCAGCGGTAATGCTCGAACGTTCCGTGCCAGTCGAGGTGGTTCGGAGTGATGTTCGTTATAACGCCGACGCCGGGCGAAAGACCGGCTTCGCGCAGGGCCGCAAGCTGGGCGCTCGATATCTCCAGCACGACCAGGTCTTCGGGTAAAATCGAATCAGTGCAGTTCAGAAGCGAGTGCCCGACGTTGCCGCCCATGTGGACTTTCGCGCCGGCCGCTTCGAGGAGCCCGGCGGTAAGATGGGTCGTCGTCGTCTTGCCGTTCGAGCCTGTAACGCCGACGATTCTGCCGGGACAGAGCCGGAAAAAGAGTACGATTTCATACCCGACCGGCACGCCGGCTTCCCGCGCAAGCGCGAGGTATTTCGAATCGGGCGGGACCGCCGGGTTGGCTACGACGTAATCCGTATCGGTGAAATCCGAATCGATATGCCCGCCGAGATGGAATTCGCAATCAAGATTCTTAATCTCATCGAGGGATTCCTGAAGGTCTTCCGCCTTGCGGAGGTCGGTGACGGTTATTTCGGCGCCGCGCTTTGCCAGGAAGCGGACGGTTTCAACCCCGCCCGAAAACAGCCCCAGCCCCATCACGGTAACGCGCCTGCCGGAAAAATCGGGGATTCCCGGTTCACTCATCCCCGCCCCCGCCCTTTCGCCCGCCGCCGCGGGTCGCCTTGCGGAGTTTGTCCGCCTTCTCGAGCAGTCCGTCAACCAGTTTGTCCCTGTCTTCCGGTTTCGGTGCGCAGCGCTCCATCACGAAATGGAATTCGTGCCTGTCGTGAATCGTAAACGGCAGGACAACGTCGGGGATTAAATCAATCGGGAAATATTCATACCAGGGCGCGGCGACATCCACCTTTTCCACCTTCGCCAGGTAATAGTATCCCGCCGTCGAAGGCGTGGATTTGCGCAGCGCAATCTCCCGCACGCCGTAGAACTCAAAATCTATGCTGACGGGCGTCTTCCCGACCTCGCGCCCGCCGAGGTAGACTTTGGCGCCGGCAGGTTTGCTGGTGATGATAATCTGGCGCTTGACGCACCCCGAGGCGGGAAGCAGAACGCAGAGCATCACCACGGCGATTGCAACTCGAATCAGGCGCTTACCATTTGGCAATTTTGCATTCTCCCGTTTCAGTGTCATATACGGCGACGGAACACGTATCGGAAAGATATCCACTTATTTCGCCCGGGTTGATCCGCTGGACCCTGCCCTCGAGATTCAGCTCGACTTCGTGGGCGTGGCCGAACACGAGAACGTCCACGTCCGAGAGGTCTGATTCATTTACGGCCTGTTCGTCGTGAATCACAAAGAAAGTCCTGCCGCCCGCTTCGACCCGGCGGCCGCCCTCGCAGATATCCAGTATTTCGGGCAATTCCGCCTTTTCGCCGTCGTTGTTGCCGAATACCGCAATCACGCCGCAGTGCATGCCGGCAAACAGCCTGGCTGAAAAAGGGGAAATAACGTCTCCGGCATGGAGCACAAGCTCAACGCCCGCGCGCCTGAAAATCTCGATCGCTTTCCTTATCTCGGGCAGGTTATCGTGCGAATCCGCGCAAAGGCCAATAAGCACCTTCGATCTCCTGGAAAAACAGTGTTGAAAAGCAGTGTATCATGGAGTTGACAGTCGTGTCAACAAAACAAAGTATGAAGTATGAAGGATGAAGGGTGAAATAAGAAATATTAATTCTCTTAATTCATACTTCAGCCTTCATACTTCATACTTTCTTTAGGATTTGATTTGAAAATCGGGCTCTTGCCTGTAATATGGGCAAACCAGCCTGCGAGTCAACGTTACAGGATACCTGGAGGAGCATTATTCATGGCCGCTATTTCTCAGAGAGTGCTGTGGGAAGAGACCTGGCGAATCTTCCGTATTATGGCCGAATTCGTTGAAGGCTTCGAAGAAATGGCCCGGATCGGCCCTGCAGTCAGTATTTTCGGTTCGGCGAGGACGAAGAAGAAGACCTGGGAATACAGGACAGCCCGCAAAATCGCCCAGCTTCTGGCCAAACGCGGTTACGCCATCATAACCGGCGGCGGCCCGGGCATAATGGAAGCAGCCAACCGGGGCGCAAGCGAGGTCGGCGGCACATCAGTCGGCCTGAACATCGAGCTGCCGTTCGAGCAGGAAGCCAACAAGTACATAAACAAACTGCTCACTTTTCACTATTTCTTCACACGCAAGGTCATGTTTGTGAAATACTCCCAGGCGTTCATAATCCTGCCGGGCGGGTTCGGGACAATGGACGAACTTTTCGAGTCGCTGACCCTCATCCAGACAAATATCGTCCAGGCATTCCCCGTAATCATGGTCGGCCAGCGGTACTGGCAGCGGATGCGGAAATGGCTGAAAGATGTGATGCTGAAAAAAGGCGCTATCGGCCCGCACGACATGGATTTAATATACACGACAGACGACCCTGATGAAGTGCTGCAAATCATTGTAAACTATTACGATAGGGTAAAACGCTGACCGCGGCCCCAGCCTGGCCAATTTGGCAAAAATTCGCGCTTCTTGTTGGCTGACCGTGGGTTGCGGCAAAACAAAATCCGGGCGAAGTTGGGAATAGAGGTTTATTCAGATTTATTGCAATAATTGCATAATGTCGGCCGCTGCGACATGCTCCCCAACACTGTCCAGAATCCTTAAAAAAGACTTGACTATTTTTCTCTATATGTTAAAATTCATCAAATAAGGGAAGCAAGTGCTATCAGCTTGACCATATTGGCCCGATTGGGCTGGAAGGACTTGTTCCCGGTAGACGAAAAAAATGAAATTTCACTGGATTTGCAGAGGCATTTATGCCGATAATTCCAGTGAAAACGGAATCTGCCCTTAATCTAACCCCCCTCTCAGATTAAGGGTCACGAAGACACCGCCGCCTGGCGGTGTCTTCATTTTAACTTTTACCATTTTACGGCTTGTCACAGGCTGGAAATTATTCTGCCAATCGCTCCATCAGAAATCTATTTCATCGCTGATTGCCAGCGTTTGTTTCGCTTTCCGGCCTTGATCCGACCCCACCTGAATACGGACGCAAAATGCGCCAGGAACAAAGCCGGAAACGGTCGCGTTGCAGGTTATTGCCTTTGCGACACCGATCGTTCCCGTTTCGACCGGCCCCCTCTCAAAAATCATTTGCGCTTCAATCATACCCCCTCTTAAAAACAAGCCCTTGACTTCCAACCCCGCCTGTCCATACGAAACAGGCCAGGTTGCATGACTGAAGCCGCGTTCGCCGACAGTTATTAAAGCAAATGTCCTGCCATTGGGCGGTGTTTTAGCCGTTTCTTTGTAATCCCTGATATGCAAGAAGGTTGGAACTTCAGGAGCCCGATTGATTCAGTCGTAAAGCAACCCTGTTTTCAGGTAAAAAGGAAACACGTGGGTAATTCTTACTTTGCAATGGTTGGTTGTTCAGTTCTTCGGTTCTTCGGTTCTTCGGTTCTTCGGTTCTAGATTCAGCTTTCAGCTATCAGCAGTCAGCTATCAGTTAAGAATTAATATATTAATAATAAAATAATAAGCTGAAAGCTGATAGCTGAATGCTGAAAGCTTTTCCAAGCAAGCTGCGCGGCTAATTATATATTCTTCTTCTCCCCATCCCCTCTTCCCCTCTTCCCTTGTTCCCTTGTTACCTTTTCTTCAGGAGTTTTCCACAAATTGAAGCTGTAGATTTTTCCAGAAAACCCTGTCACAAGCTGTCGCATTTTATTACTGGCAAAACAAACTGAAAAACGCTATCGTGGGAAAGATACGGATAACAGGCAATCCATTTACGGAGGACGAAAATGCTCAGGACGAATGAAAAGAAGCTGGTCGAGATGTCGGTCACGGGACAGATATCAAGCCCCAAATCGGGCCCTTCGCCCTACCGGGTAACGCACGACGGCAAGGCGATCGCGCTGCCGGGCGTCGGCGGTATCACATACAACGTGAAGGTCGGCGATCCGGTCAGCGGGTGGCAGGCGGACCACGTGGAGCCCTGCGTCTCTTCAAAGAACGCGGACGTGAACGAGAACGGTGGGTTCAACCTCCTCGCGCACGTCGGAAACAGGGCGCGCGTCGTCGATGGCGACGCCAAGGGCGCGACCGGCATCGTCACCGGCAAGCACGGGGGCATAGAGCACGTGCTCATCGACTTCGCGGACAAGGACATCGCGAAAATGAAGATCGGGGACAAGATACTTGTCCGCGGTTTCGGGCTGGGGCTCGAGCTCGTCGAATTTCCGGGAATCAGGCTCAGGAATATTTCGCCCGCGCTCCTGAAGAAAATACCGATTAAAAAGGGCAAGGGGAAGAAGCTGCAAATCCCCGTCACGGCGAAAGTGCCTGCGAAGATTATGGGCTCCGGACTAGGCGCGCAGCACACCCACCGCGGAGATTACGACATCCAGATGTTCGACAGGAAAACCGTGAAGAAATGGAAACTGGAAAACCTCCGCTTCGGCGACCTTGTCGCGATAATGGACGCCGACCACAGCTTCGGAAGGATATACAAGACGGGCTCGGTCTCGGTCGGCGTGGTCGTTCACTCGGACTGCGTCATAAGCGGCCACGGCCCCGGCGTCACGACCCTGTTCACGTCCACCGGCGGCATGATCGAGCCGGTGATAAATAAGAATGCAAACATCGGTAACTATCTGAAGATCGGCCGCTGGCGCAAAAAGGGCCGGAAGAAATAGAACGCGGAAACTATTTAACCTTGCCGGTGCCCTTGCACTTGACGCATTTCCTTTTGCCCGTGCTCTTGCAGGTGGTGCATTCTTTTTTGCCGGTCGGTCTGCCTTTCCTGTCTTTCAGGCACTTCGAGCAGTGGAGTCTGCCCTTCGGGTGAGCGCCCGTGCAGAAGCGGCATTTCTTCCTGCTGCAGCACTTGGGGCATCTGTCGACGCCGCCGCCGAACCGCTGCACCGCTCCCCGGCCGTCGCACTTGGAACATTTTACGAGGCCGTCGCCCTTGCAGTTCCAGCACCGTTTCCTGCCCGTCCCCTCGCACGCGCTGCAGTCCTTTTTTCCCGAGCCCCGGCATTTTTCGCAGGCGCCTTCGGGAAGTTTCTTCTTCCCGTCCTTGTCCTTCCCGGCTTTGGAATCTTTATCCGGTTCCTTGCCGTCGGTTTTGGGGTCGTAAATCTTGACAAACTTCACGGTGCGGCGGAAATCGATTACCGTCGCGACGGCGTTCTGGCTCGAGGGGTCTTTCGGGAGCGTGCCTTTGAGCACCGCTTTCGTGCCGGGCGTGTCGCCGGACTTCGCAGTGAACTCGCCCGGGGCCTTGTCTTTGGCGACGGAATACCACCAGCCGACATTTTCCGTGAAAATCTTGAAGTAGACCTTTACCCGGTCTTTTTCCTCCTTGACCTGCTTTGCCTCGCTGACGAAATGGATAGTCCTGTTGCCATAGTTTTTCGCATACGCCATGCATGCGGCGAGTTTTTCGATCGTGTCCTTCGTCTTTATCGCGGTTTCGAGGAGCTTCCGCATATTGGCCCAGTCGTCAGCGGCAAAAAGCTCGAATCCCTTATCCTTTTTTTTCTCGCCGGCGAACGAAACCGGTGCGGCAATGAGAAGGAAAAGCAGCAGGATGAGAAGGCGCTTCACGGAAGAACCCCTTTCCGTTTATTCGGCTGGCCCTCTATTTATACGTATAAAACCTGATTTTTGCGAATGAAATTCCCGGGTAAGACCTAGTACCACATAAGTACAAAAAAACCCGCCTGCAATATCCCCCCGATGCAGGTAAGATGCGTTGCCAGCGCCACCGCTTTCATTCTTTTCCGGGGGAAATAAATTAGACCGAGAAGTGATCCGTAAACGCCGACGATTGAACCGATAAGTGGAAAGAAAATTGAAATATCCGCAAACGAATTAACCCTGCGGCCATATAAGCCGTAAAAAATTTCCGTGATGATAATTCCAAGCCAGGTAAACAGCAGACTATTGGTGATCAGGTATATCAAAACCAGACTGCGTCGATTGTATATATTGTCCTCTTTTTCGCTCCGTACCCCGCGAATAAGCATGAATGTAACTCTTACCGCCTTATAAATCCAGAAAGTCGCCGAGATCAGCAACGCAAAAAACAATAACCAGCCATACCATTCGAGGTATTTCATTGGAAAACGCCTCTTTAATTAATCAGGCCTTCACGATCCGTGCGCCTTTGTCGACGCGGATGCCGCCGAGCGCGTTACGGGTGTCGACGACGAGTTTCGAGTGCTCGGCGACGGCCCGGTAATCGACGCCCGAGTGGTCCGTGATGACGAGGACCGCGTCGTGGGTGGCCAGAGCTTCCGACGAAAACGGCACGCGGGTCATGTCCCACTCGACGAAATCGTGGACGCCGGTAATCCGCGGGATGTGGGGGTCGTGGTAGGAGATATCGGCGCCGCGGTCGCGAAGGAGGTGCATAATCCGCAGCGCGGGCGACTCGCGCAGGTCGTCGACGTCGCGCTTGTAGGCGACGCCGAGAATCAGGAGCTTCGCGCCCTTTATCTCTTTGCCTTCGTCCTTTAGGGCGGCCTCGAGCCGCTCGACGACGTACTCGGGCTGGCGGAAGTTCACATCGCCCGCGAGCTTGATAAACCGCGTGGGGTTGTCGAACTGCTTCGCCTTCCACGAGAGGTAGAACGGGTCTATGGGGATGCAGTGCCCGCCGATGCCCGGGCCCGGATAGAACGGCGAAAAACCGAACGGCTTCGTCGCCGCAGCCGAGACCACGTCCCAGATGTCGATGCCCATGTCGGTGAAAATGCTTTTGAGCTCGTTCACGAGCGCGATATTCACCGCGCGGTAGGTGTTCTCCAGAATCTTCACAGCCTCGGCGGTGTCGGCGTCTTTCACTTCCACCACGTCGACGACGACCTGGCGGTAGAGTATCCTGCACAGCCTGCCCGCCATTTCGTCGAGACCGCCGACGATTTTCGGGATGCGGCCCGTCGTGTAGCGGGCGTTGCCGGGGTCCTCGCGCTCGGGGGAGAAGGCGAGAAAATAATCCTCGCCGCAGTTGAGGCCGCTCCTTGCGAGAATCGGGAGCAGGACCTCGCGCGTCGTTCCGGGGTAGGTGGTCGATTCGAGGATAACGAGCTGACCCTTTCGCAGGCGTTTTGCGATCTCCTCGGTTGCGGAGACGACGTAGCCGAGGTCGGGCTCGTTGCCCGGCGTAAGCGGCGTGGGGACGCAGATCGCAATTGCGTCGGGCTCGGCCAGGCGGTCGAAATCGGCGGTCGGCGCAAACCGCCCGGTGCGGACCATGTCGTCGATCTGGTGCGACGGGATGTGGCCGATATACGATTTCCCGGCCTGGAGCCGGCGGATCTTTTCGGCGTCGTTGTCGAAACCGATTACGCGGAACCCGGAGCGAAGAAACTCGCGCGCAAGCGGCAGGCCGACGTAACCGAGGCCGATAATGCCGACGTTCGCGGTCTTGGTTTTGAATCGCTTCTCGAGTTCCTGCATCTTTTTCAGTTATCCGGTTGCTCGGTTGTTCGGTTGTCCGGTTGCTCCGGTTGCTCCGGTTTACGGCCCAGTTTGAGACCTATCGCGCCTCCGAGCGTGCCGAAGGACGCCGCCGCCAGCATCCACATCATCAGCGCGACCAGGGCGAATTTTATCATCTCGATCCCCAGATCGGAGTCCACTGGCGCAATCGGGACGCC
>SOJX01000107.1 GCA_004376375.1 Planctomycetota bacterium | reverse complement strand
GTCTGAGACCCGCCCCTACTTATTATTAAAGGCTCACTTAATTTTCAGGGTCGGGAAAAAGGTCTGTCGAAAGATACCGCTCGCCTGTATCCGGCAGAACGACGACGACCGTTTTCCCTTTACCCAGTCTTTCTGCAACCTGGAGCGCCGCGTGGCATGCCGCGCCTGAAGAAATACCTGCGAATATGCCTTCTTCCTTTGCGAGCCGCCTTGCCGCGGCTTTGGCGTCCTCGTCATCGACCGTGATGACTTCATCATAGACGCCGGTGTCGAGCACGTCCGGCACGAAACCCGGGCCGATGCCCTGGATGCCGTGCTTTCCTTTTTCGCCTTTCGACAGCATGGGGGAGCCGGTCGGCTCAACGGCGATAATCTGAATCGACGGATTTTTTTCCTTGAGAAACCCGCCGCATCCGGTGATTGTTCCGCCTGTACCGATGCCGCTGACGAATGCGTCTACACTGCCGCCGGCGGCTTCCCAGATTTCCGGGCCGGTGGTGCGGCGGTGCACCTCGGGATTCGCCTTGTTTGTGAACTGCTGCGGCATAAAGCTGTTCTCGGTAGTTTCGCAGAGCCCGGTCGCTTTCTCTACCGCGCCGGGCATTCCGTTCGCACCCGGTGTCAGGACGAGCTCGGCGCCGAAAACCTTGAGAATTTTTCTGCGCTCCTTTGACATAGTGTCGGGCATGGTGAGGATACAGCGGTAACCCTTTACTGCACAGACCATGGCGATGCCGATGCCGGTATTGCCGGAAGTCGGCTCTATTATTGTCGTCCGGCCCGGCTCGATTTTCCCGTCCTTTTCCGCGTCTTCGATCATCGAAAGCGCGATTCGGTCCTTTACGGACGCCATCGGGTTGAACGATTCGAGCTTCGCGAGGACGGTCGCCGATTCCGGCCCGGAAACGCGGTTCAGCCGGACCAGCGGCGTGTCGCCTACGAGGTCCAGAATACTACTTGCTCTCTCCGACATCACTCTCTCCTTGCGTAACTTCCCGGCCCTTTTCCGCGAAAAATGCCCGCGTCATGTCGCACACGACACACTCTTTCGAGCAACTTTCGGGGTCATAGGGCGCTCCACTGACTATCTGATCCCTGAGCCTGCATTTTTTAAGGTCATCAGCTCCGATAAGGCATAACAACTCGCGGAAAAGGTTATGGACCCGGGCGACCACCGGGTCGGGCAACTGCTGATGGTTCAACGGTTCGAGCGCTTTCTCGGCCTCGAAACGCACAACGACACCGGGCACGCCGATAACGGTTGAGTAGTCCGGTACGCTCTCGATAACTACCGAATTAGCGCCGACGCGGACGTGGTCGCCGACGGTAATTTTACCAAGGATACTGGCGTTTGCGCCGAGGGTTACGTTATTTCCGATTGTGGGATGGCGTTTGCCTTTTTCAGTGCCTGCCCCGCCCAGCGTGACGCCCTGGAACATTGTAACGTCGTCGCCGATGATTGTGGTTTCGCCGACCACCATGCCCATTCCATGGTCTATAACGCAACGCCGGCCGATTGTTGCACCGGGATGGATTTCAATGCCGGTGAAGAAACGGGAGATAGACATTATTACCCGCGGGATAAAAGAAAGGCGCACCTTTGCGTAAAGCCAGTGAGCTATGCGATGGAGGAAAAGGGCGTGGAACCCGGGATAGGTAAAGATTATCTCCAGGAGCCCGCTGAAGCCTCTGATGGAGGGGTCTCGGCCGAATATGGCTGTAATGTCTTCCCGAAGGTTTCGCAGCATTTTGCCTTGCTCGTACAGCCGTATGGAGTATCCATAACTTTGCCGTCAGTATCTAAAGCTTGCCCGATTTGCGTTTTACACCCGGTGAACGATTAGCTGGAAGTATACATTAACGGATGCGGGACCACAATAAAAATCTTGCCCAAACGTAATGGATTATCCCGGATGGTGTTATATGAAATTCCCGGAAAAATGCCTTCGTTTAGCCTTCCAAAGACGTATAATACTTAAGCCTGATTGTAAAATGGTATGCCGAAACCGTGGAGATATTCTGAATGAGCAACATAAACCGCCTGCCGCGTTCCCGCTTTGCGGTTGTTTCGCTTTCCATCGTTTTTCTCGTCCTGTCCGGGTCCGGCAAGGCATTTGCCGATAAGGTAAAGCTGAAGTCCGGGGAGGAGGTCCGCGGCGAAATTATCGCTGAGACCGGCGACGAAATCACGATAAAGACGGAAGCCTCCAAGTATGTACTCCCAAAGGAAGCAATCGAAGAGATCGAACTAGACGTCGTGGAGATTGAAACGGAGGATGGAGAAAAATTCGTCGGAAAGTTCGTAAGCGACGCGCGCGGAATGGTAACGATTGAGATCCGGCGCCGTTCCGCGTCCGCCTTGAAGTCGTTCGACAAGGGCGAGCTCGTTGGATACGAGTGGATTAAAATAACAAAGAAACCCGAAATATGGCAGAAAGTAGAGCGCAAGCGCTCAAAGCTCGAAAAGAAAATGGAGAAGAAGGCCACTTTCGAGGAGGCCACCGAGGAGCTCTCCGAAGAGGAAATCGGGGACCTTATTAAAGAAGCGTTCGAGTTTTTCAATAAAAGGGACTACAAAAAGGCTGAGAAAATTTTTCTTAAAGTCCTCAAGAGCAGACCGAAGCACGTCAACACTCTGTACAACCTCACCTGCCTGTACGCGCAATGGAACAAGCTCGACAAGGCGGAAAAATATCTCCGTCTTGCCGTGCTGGCCGGGTATTCGGATATGAAGCATCTCGAAGCCGACTCGGATCTCGCGCCGCTGAGAGGTTCAAAGTTCTTTAAAGAGCTTCTGAAGGAAAGCGATCAGATCAAGGCGATGGCGGCCGAGCGGACTCTTGAAAGGCTTAAGGAAAAATTCGGCGGCGGCTACACCTTCGAAATCGACGAGAACCGCAAGTTCATTTTTGCCGCAAAGGGTTCGATCCAGATCGTCAAGAGCCTGAAGACGCAGCTTGAGGTTTTCGCCGACGCTCACTGGGAAACGAATTTCGATTACGCCCACACCAGCTACCTGACGATAATCTATCCTACAACCGAAGACTACTCGCGACTGCTCCGGGAGTACAGGTTGGGCCGGGGCGTCGCGGGTTGGTATTCAAGCCGCGGAAACATGCTTATTACATCCACCCTGGGCAGCACCCTTTACCATGAATTCACGCACGCCATGCACCAGGCTGACAAGAGCGCGCGCAGGCAGCATCATCCGATCTGGCTCACCGAAGGCATTGCCGGTTGCTATGAAACGTCGACCATCTATAAGAACGAACTTGTGCCCTCGATGATCCTGAGCAATCGCTTCCAGCAGATAAAACGCGACGCGCAGGGCAGCCGGTTTACCCCGCTGGGGACCTTCTGCACGATGAGCCAGGGCCGGTTCATGCGCAATGCAATGACCCATTATGCACAGAGCCGTTACTTCCTGGTTTACCTTTTCAAGAAACAGGTCTTGAGCAAATGGTACAAGGAATACGTCAAAGCCTATGCCCAGGACAGGTCGGGAATAAAAACTCTGGAAAAAGTGCTGGGCAAAAGCCTGGTTGATATAGAGAAAGACTTTCGGGACTGGGTGCTTACGCTTCCGGCAACTCGCGGCCGCGGCGGCCGCGTCTCGATAGGCGCATCAGCCGCCAACCTGCCGGCGAAGAAAGGCGGCGTCGGCTTCAGTTGCGTCACGATAGGCGGGCCCGCGGACCGCGGCGGCGTGAGGTACGGCGATAATATAATCCACATAAACGGCCGGCAGATTCTTAATGAAGTACAGTTCCGTACGGTTGTATCGAAGCTCAAGCCCGGAAAAGCGGTTGTAATACAGGTGAGGCGCGGGCGCAAAAAGAAAACCCTCCAGATAGTTCCCGAGGTCCCGCAAAGACAGGGAAGGCCGGGTGGTCGGCGAAGATGACTGACGATCGCTACATAAGGCAGGAAATCTTCGAGCCTATCGGCAAGGAAGGCCAGGAGAAGCTTGGCAGGTCTTCCGTTGCAGTCGTCGGCTGCGGCGCCCTCGGAACGGTGGAGGCCGAGCTTCTGGTGCGTGCGGGCGTCGGAACGGTAAAAATAATCGACCGCGACACGACCGAGCTTTCAAACCTTGCCCGCCAGACCCTTTTCACCGAAGCCGACCTCAAATCCGGCGACTCGAAAGCCGCGATTGCCGCCAAGGCACTGACGCGGATTAATTCAAAAGTTTCGGTTGAAGGGATAGTCGGCGAAGTCAACCTGCGCACCATCTCGAAATACTGCACCGATGTGGATGTACTTATCGACGGCACCGACAATCCGGAAACGCGGTTCATACTGAACGAATTCGCCGTAGGGGAGGGCATTCCGTGGATCTATGCCGGCATCGTGGGAAGTGAAGGAATGGTGATGCCGGTACTTCCCGGCGAGACCGGATGCCTTGCCTGTGTTTTTGAAACCGCGCCCGGGGAATGCAACCTGCCCACATGCCGGACCGTCGGCGTCGTTGCCGCCGCTGCGTGGACGGTCGCCTCAATCGCCGTCGGCGAGGCTTTGAAACTCCTTACTGGGAACAGACAAGATATCAGACGCGGCCTGCTGCGAATCGACCTATGGCGCAACCGATACGATTCCTTCGACATCGGCTCCACCCCGCGACCCGACTGCCCCGTATGCGGAAAGAAAGTATGAAGTATGAAGGCTGAAGGCTGAAATTTTTCCCTTACATTCCTTACTAATAAAAAGACACGCCGAGCAAACTCGGCCCCTAATTATTTAATAATCTTGACGTTCGACGTTAGACGTTCGACGCATTCGTGCGAGCGGGGAGATTCGAACTCCCATGGGTTACCCCACCAGGACCTAAACCTGGCGCGTCTGCCAGTTCCGCCACGCTCGCAGTGAAATTAATTCAAACTCCCTAACACAAAGACGTAATTTCTACAAAAACACCCAATTTCTATGAAAATTTTACCAGACTGTAAGTAATTTGCAAGCCTGAACCTATGTCAACTTTATGTGATTTTTACCCACAAAATGTCACAAACCTTGATTTTTGCCATATATATATTGTATATTTAAATGCGCGGAGCGCGCATAAGTGGTTCAAAATAGGTAAGTCGCAGCACATAGGCAGGATTGGATACAAGGATAATGGCTGCGAAGATTTCAAAAATTCGGATTTTGCTCATTGCTGTAACTCTGGTTGCGGCCGGCGCAGTTGTCCAGGGCGGCTCAGACTATGAAGAATTCATAATTCTAAGCACCTACAACGGCTCGAGTTTCATGATTTCCTTCAGTGAAAACGGATTTGATTTGCCGCCCGATCCTGTTTATTCAGATTATTCCCGCCAGTGTTACGGCGTCGGCATGGCGGACTTCGATGGTGACGGCGATTTCGATTTCGTGCTGGGCAGCCCTTATAACGGCCAGCTTCGATATTTTGAGAAGCAGGGTCCGGGTAACGATTTCGCGCCGCCGAAGGTAGTCGGAAGCTTTATCGGTTATCCGCTTGATTTTGCCGTCGCCGATTTCAACATGGACGGTCATTACGACTTCGTATTTTCAAATTTCACCGGAAAAGCATACCTGTACCTCGGCCATGGCGACGGTACCTTTGATTCAATGATGTTCAGCGTTCCGGGCAGTTGCACGGCTGCGGACAGCGGTGATTTCAACAACGACGGTTTTCCCGATTTCGCCCTGCAGTATTATGGCTCGGGGGATGCGATTTTCTATGTCTATCTGAACCAGGGCGACGGTACTTTTGAGCTTTTCCAGATCCACGGCGTTTTCACCACGCTTTCATGGGGTTTGACTGCCGGCGATTTTGACGGCGACGGCAATGACGACATCCTGGCCGGCGGCGGTCAGGCCGGCATGAGTTTCTATCTCTACAGGGGAAACGGCGACGGCACGTTTGAAGCGGGCTCCCACGTCATGTCGCTGGGCGCCTCGGATAATTCGCCTGCCGACAATTATGATTTCAATCATGACGGCTTCATGGATTTCGCCTGCCTGAAGGCCAACGAGCGGGCCGTCTACATTTTCTTCGGCGACGGGACGGGCAGCTTCATGCCGTCCCAGGACAACCCGATAAAAGTCCAGACAAATGCCACGCTTTACGGCATTGCCACGCCGCCGGTGGAAGCGAACCATGCACCGGTCGCTTCGGCCGGCCCCGACCAGACGGTTGACCTGGCCGAAGGCACGGTGGTCCAGGTTCTGCTGGATGGTTCGGCCTCAAGCGACCCTGACGGCGATGCCCTGACGTATAGCTGGTCATGGTACGATGGAATGGCCGCCGGGATGTCTCCGACGATTGAGCTTTCCGCGGGCGAGCATGAAATCACGCTGGAAGTTTCAGACGGAATAGACGCCGATACCGATACGGTCAACGTTACAGTCAGGGACCTTGTCCCGCCCGCGCTTTCTGTGACGCTTGACCCGTCGGAGCTTTTCGCCGACGGGGCAATGCACGACATAAACGCGAGTTTCGAGGCGGAAGACAATTCCGGCCTGCCGGTTGAAGTAAGCCTTCTTGAAGTCACGTGCGAGACGGCTAAACCGGGTGATATTGAGATTATTTCAGATACCCTTTTCCGCGTGAGAGCTGTTGCAGATAAAGTAAAAGCGAAAAAAGACGAGAAGGACGAGAAGGGCAAGAAGGACAAGGATGAAGAGGGCGACGACGGGGACGACGGGGACGAAGATGAGAAGTGCAAGGGAAAAGGCTGGGCGTGGGGAAAGAGGTATAAAGACTCTTACGAAGATGATGCAAATGATTTCTGGCAGTGGTGGAAAGATAAGCACGAAAAGAAAGATGTAAAACGTATTCGCGTTTACACCGCAAAGTTCAAGGCCGTGGATGCGGCCGGCAACGAGGCATTTGCCGAGGCGACGGTTACGGTAATAAAGAAGAAAGGCCGGTCCGGCAAAATGCCTTTCGGTGCATTCTTGAAAGGCATTATCAGTTATTGGAAGTCACATTTTACCAATTGGCCTTAAGATGGAAGATAGAGTTGATATACCGGGGAAGGAAATTCCTTCCCCGTTACTTTTTAAGTTGATATAATAGTATTGTCATGGAATCCATGGAGTATATGCGACATGCGGCGTTTCTATATGGAATTTCTTCTGACCACCCTGGTTTTTGCACACGTCCTTTTCGGTGTAATCTGGTTCAGGGCGCGCAGCCGGTTGCGCGAAGTTGAACAGGTAGCCGCAAAAGAAAATCGCGAGCGCCTGGCCAAAATCGGGGTGACGGCGCCGCGGGGGGTTCCCCCGGAGGAGAGCGAAGAAATCCCGGAACCTGCCGTGGAAATACCGGTTGAAGTAATATTTGAGAGGATTGCGAAGGCTCGAAAAAATAACGACCTCTCCGGTATTGAGCGGGAGATAGCCGACCTTGTAGCCGCCGGCGGGCGTGCCGTACCTTTACTGCAGGAACGTTTCAAAAGCAGTTTGTCAGACAATGAAAAAATAATTATCGCCCTCGCTCTGGCCAGGATTTTTCTACTTTCCGGCGCCGAGCGCGACGAATTCTTCGAAAAGTTCGTGCTTCCATACCTCAAGGATGTTTTCGCGCGACTGACCGATTACCAGGACATTGCCCGCGCCTTCCAGGCGGCCGCGGCGTATGGGACTGATGAAGCGCTCAAATGGATTGCAGAGCGGTTTACATCCGCCGAGCGTGGAGACGTCAAAAAAGCCGCGCTGCGTGCGCTTGCCGATGCCGAAAGCGACCTTGCCGAGGATATCCTTTTCGATTTGCTTGAAAATGCGAAAGATTACACCGACCGGCGCCGGGTGGTGGGCGTTTTTCTTGAAAATCCGAGCCCTGAGAATATCGAGCGTATAAAAGAAATGCTCGAAAAGGAGCCGCCGCCGTCGGTGGCAACGAGAATCCTGCTTGCAGGCCTTCTCGGCGCAATGTACCGGCAGGGAGCGGACGGCGACGGAACGGATTTCAACGCGTTTGCCGAGCGCGAAGTGCCGTTCCTGACGGACATGGTTAATTCCAAACGAACGGACGCGCTTCGCAGGGATGCTTTGCAGTCTCTTATAAACATCTGGACCGATGACGCACAGGCCGTGGTTTCGCGGGTCCTTTCCGACGAAGGGCAGCGCGTCGAATTACGAATCCTGGCCGGCAAGGCTCTTGCGTCTCACGGGCAAATCAGCGCCCTGGAGCCGCTTCAAAAAATGCTGGATTCAGGAAACCCGCGGGCCAGGGTCGGGGCCGTGGAAGCGATTCTGATATTAAAGGCTGAAACCGGTGATCCGAACGTGGAAGCCGTGCTGGATGAAAAGGCTGTTGCCGTACTGAAAGCAATGCTGCTCAAGCGTGAGACAGCCTATGCGAGAAATGCAGCAACCGCCCTTGCCGCAATCGGCAGCACGAAGGCACGCGATGCGTTGATTGAAATCATGAATACCGCGCCTGCGAATCCCGCAATAATTCAAACCATCAGGGCGCTGGGCGCTTTCGCCGATGCGGAAGCAGCGGCCGCGCTCGAGGATTACGCCTCAAAAGAGTATATAAGTCCCGCCCTGCGTAAGGCGGCGAGCGAAACCCTCGCCCGGATCAGGAACGAGCTCAAACGCAAAAACCATTGACGAACTACCCCTGCTTTCGACAATTGAAATTGGGAGTAAAAATATTTAGCGGCGCCGCTTGGCCGGTGTGGTCTGCGGCGCGTTGAATATGTAGGGGCACGGCGCGCCGTGCCCCTACATATTGCGCGAAGCTCCTTATAACCGAGCAACCGCGCAACCGAATAACTGAACAACCGGATATGCGATTAGCCCAATACCCGGCGCAACGCCTGACCCGTGAAGGATTTTTTGTTGGATGCCACGTCTTCCGGCGTTCCGGTCGCCACGATAGCGCCGCCCTTTTCCCCGCCCTCCGGGCCGAGATCGATTATCCAGTCGGCGGTCTTGATGACGTCGAAGTTATGCTCGATAACGATTATCGAATTGCCCGCGCCTATAAGGCGGTCGAAGACGGCAAGAAGCATTGAGATGTCGGCGAAATGCAGCCCGGTCGTCGGCTCGTCGAGAACGTAAAGAGTGTCCCGGGTCTTGACCTTGGCCAGCTCAGTGGCGATTTTAACGCGCTGTGCTTCGCCCCCGGACAAAGTCGAGGCGGGCTGGCCGAGTTCGAGGTAACCGAGCCCGACGTCCTTGAGCGTCTGCAGAATCGGCACGGCATGCGGTATGTTCTTGAAGAGATCAAGCGCCTCAACAACCTTGAGTTTTAGAACGTCGGCGATATTGAGTCCGCGGTATGTAACCTCGAGGGTCTCGCGTGAGAAGCGGGTTCCGTCGCATTTGTCGCACCGGACGTAAACGTCCGGCAGGAAGTGCATTTCAATCCGTTTTGTTCCCTGTCCCTGGCACGCTTCGCAGCGGCCGCCTTTGACGTTGAATGAGAAACGCGCGGGGCTGTAGCCCCGGACCTTGGCTTCACGCGTTTTTGCGAAAATGTTCCTGATGTGTTTGAATAATCCCGTATACGTTGCCGGGTTGGAGCGGGGAGTGCGGCCTATCGGCGACTGGTCGATCTCAACGATTCGGTCGAGGAAGCGGCCGCCTTCGATGCGGCTGTATGCGCCCGGCTTCTCACCGGTGCCGTACATCTGCCGGTGAAGGGCGCGAATAAGCGTTTGTGTCACGAGCGTTGACTTGCCTGAGCCGGAAACGCCGGTTATGCATACAAGCCCGCCGAGCGGGATTGTGACGTCGATGTTCTGAAGGTTGTTTTCGCGCGCACCCTGGAGCCGAACAGCTTCCTCATGCTGGAGCGCCCGGCGGCGGCGGGGAATCGGTATTTCAAGCTCCCTGGATAAGTACATGCCGGTCAGAGTATCGGTAGATTCTACTTCGGATGGAGTTCCCCTGGCTACAACCTCTCCGCCCTGTGCTCCCGCGCCCGGACCCATGTCGATAAGGTGGTCGGCCATGCGTATCGTTTGCTCGTCATGTTCGACTACGATAACGGTGTTTCCAATGTTGCGCAGACGCGTCAAGGCGTCAAGGAGCTGGCGGTTGTCTTTTACGTGCAGCCCGACCGTCGGCTCGTCAAGTATGTAGCAGACGCCCACGAGACCGCTTCCAATTTGCGTTGCCAGGTGTATTCTCTGGAATTCCCCTCCGGAAAGGGTGGATGAGTTTCGGTCAAGAGTCAGGTATGAAAGGCCTATTTCCTCTATGAAGCCGAGCCGCCCGAGGATTTCGCGCATTATGGGCTTTGCGATTTCCGCTTCCGTCCCTTCAAATTTCAGCTTTTTGAAGAAGCGGCGTGCCGAGCCGATATCGAACTTCGTTATCTCGTGGATGTTTTTTTCTGCGATTATTACGGACAACAGCTCGGGCTTTATGCGCGCACCGCCGCAGGTCGGGCATGGCTTTGCGCTCATCCACCTGAGTGCCTGGGATTTGACTTTTTCGCTCTGCGAAGAGAAAAACCGCTTCCCGAGTTCGTGCACCAGCCCTTCGTAGGAGAAATCGTCTTTTTCCCCTCCGTTCAGGAGCGCGTCTCTGGCGTCATCCGGCATATCGGCAAACGGCGCAAAAAGGGAAATGTCATATGCCTTGGCGAATTTCTCGAGCAGCGCCATTTTGGGGTCGCTTACTTTCTTGGAACCGCGCCTGAAGGGAAGAATCGCCCCGTCCGCCAGAGGAAGCCTGGGTTCCGGGATAATCAGATCGAAATCGAGCTCGAGCTGGGTCCCGAGCCCGTCGCAGTCCTGGCAGGCGCCGTAAGGGTTGTTGAAAGAGAAAACTCTCGGCGAAAGCTCAGGAAAATGGAAATCACACTCGGGGCAGGAATAATGTGTTGAGTACGGGGTATCGTTCCAGACGCCGTCCCGCTCGACGGCAAGCACGAGGCTGCCGTTGCCCGTGCGAAGCGCCAGCTCCACCGAATCGGCAAGCCGTGGGCGGATGCCTTTTTTTACCGCCAGGCGGTCCACAACCACCTCGATCGTATGGGGGCTTTTGGGCGGCAAAGGCTTTACGTCCCTGAGCTCCATGAGAATGCCGTCAACACGAATGCGGACATAGCCTTCTCTTTTTATCTGGTCTATCAACTGGGAGTGGTTTCCGCGGATTTTCCTGACTCGCGGCGAAAGTACGATAACCCTCGTTCCCCCGGACAGCGCCATCGCCGAATCGACTATTTCGGTCGCGGTGGCGTGCATTATCGGCCGGCCGCATGTCGGACAGTGCGGCTTTCCAAGGCGCGCATAAAGCAGGCGCAGGAAATCGTAAAGCTCGGTCGTCGTGGCAACGGTCGAGCGCGGACCGGCGCGGTGAGGGCGCTGCGAAACCGCTATTGTGGGCGGCAGGCCTTCGATCATTTCTACGTCGGGCTTGGCGACCTGCTCGAGGAACTGGCGGGCCGAGCTGGAAAGGCTTTCGACGTACCTCCGGTTGCCTTCGGCATAAACCGTGTCAAATGCAAGAGATGACTTCCCGGAGCCGGAAATGCCCGTGATTACCGTAAGGCGCTCCCGCGGGATGTCGACGTCAATACCCTTCAGATTGTGCTCGCGGGCGCCGCGGACTTTTATATGGCGGACAGGCATTCCGGCACAGCCTCCAATGTAAAAATCACTATATCGGTAACCAATTATTTTACCTTATTTTTCGCCACTGTGCAAGAGCGGATAATGCGTCATTTACGGGGGGTTT
>SOJX01000096.1 GCA_004376375.1 Planctomycetota bacterium | reverse complement strand
CGGGCACCACTTCTACGGGTGCGGGCTCTTCATCTTTCGGCTCCTCAGCCGGCGCTTCGGTCTCTTCAGTCTTTGGCTCCTCGACCGGTTCGACTTCGGGGACCACTTCAGGCACCACTTCTACGGGTGCTGGCTCTTCAGCCGGCGCAGGCTCGGCCACTATTTCGGGCACCACTTCTACGGGTGCGGGCTCTTCATCTTTCGGCTCCTCAGCCGGCGCAGGCTCGGCCACCACTTCTACGGGTGCGGGCTCTTCAGCCTTCGGTTCTTCAGCAGTATCTTCCTTCGGCGGCTCGGCTTCCGTTGCAGGTGCTTCCGTGGGAGCCGGTTCCTCAGCCGGTGCGGCTTCGGGCGCGGCAGCTTCGGCTTCCTCCGTGGTTTTTTGGATGGGTGCTTCGACGCCTTCGGGCAATTCTTCGTCGCTGACCTGGCGAAGCGATAACCCGATTTTCCGGTCGTTGGTGTCTACGCGGATAACTTTTACGTAGATTTCCTGCCCGACCTGAATAATGCTCTCGGGAGATTCAATCTTATCCTCCGAGAGTTCCGAGACGTGCAGCAGGCCCTCGAGGTCGGACTCGAGTTCCACAAAGACGCCGAAGTTGGTTATCTTTGTTACCTTGCCGTTGAAGACGTCGCCGTTGCGGTACTTGTTGGGAATCTCGTATTCCCACGGATCTTCCTTGAGCTGCTTCATGCCGAGCGCGATGCGCTTCTTGTTCTGGTCCACGTCGAGGACCACGATCTCGATCTCGCTGTTCTTCTTCACGACTTCGGACGGGTGCGCCACTTTCTTCGTCCACGACATGTCCGAGACGTGGAGGAGGCCGTCTATGCCGTCGTCGATCTCAACGAATGCCCCGTACGGGGTGAGGTTGCGGACGCGCCCGCGCAGGCGGGTTCCGACGGGGTATTTTTCCTCGACGCGCTCCCAGGGATTGATTTCGGTCTCCTTCATGGAGAGCGAAATTTCCTGTTTGTCCTTGCTGATGTCGAGCACGACGATTTCGACCTCGTCGCCGATGGCAACGACCTCGTTGGGGTGCTGAATCCGCTTGGTCCAGGACATCTCGGAGACGTGCACGAGGCCCTCGATGCCGTCTTCGAGTTTTACGAACGCGCCGTAGGGCAGGATGTTTACGACCAGCCCGGTGTGTTTGGAGTTGACCGGGTAGCGCTCGCCGACCTGTTCCCACGGGCTCTCGGATTTCTGTTTGAGGCCGAGCGAGATCCGCTCCAGGTCTTTGTCGATCTTGAGGATTTTGACTTCGATAACGTCGTTGATGTTTACGACTTCGCTCGGGTGCGTCACGCGGCCCCACGACATGTCTGTGATGTGCAACAGGCCGTCGATCCCGCCGAGGTCGACGAACGCGCCGAAGTCCGCGATGTTCTTGACGACGCCGCGGACGATGTCGCCGACCTCGATGGTGGCAAGGAGTTTCTGCTTGTCGCGGTCGCGCTGCTCCTCGATGAGCTTTCGGCGGCTCACGACGATGTTCATCCGCTGCTCGTCGATCTTGATTATTTTGCACTCGAGGGTCTGGCCTATGTATTCGGCGATGTCGCCGGTTCTGCGGATCGAAATCTGGGAGGCGGGCAGGAAGACGGGCACGCCGATGTCCACGAGCAGGCCGCCCTTGATCTTGCGCGTCACTTTGCCGCTTACGAGGTCGCCTTCCTTGTACTTGGAAATTATCCGCTCCCAGGCGAGGATGCGGTCGGCCTTCTTTTTCGAAAGTACGATCTGACCGAGGTCGTCTTCCACGGATTCCAGCAGGACCTGGACCTTGTCGCCGATGTCGAGCGAGCCCGCCTCGTCCCACTGGTCGAGGTGTACGATTCCTTCCGACTTGTACCCCACGTCGACAAAGACCTCGCCTTTGGTGATGTTCAGGACGGTTCCCTCGATGATGGTGTCGGGCTCGAAGTCGCGGATCGAGTTGTCATACATTACCTGATGCTCTTCGTCAGTCATTTCCTTCGACGGCATGCATTCAGCGATGCGTTTTTCCAGCTCCTCGGCTGGAAGCTCGTGTTTCTTTATGATTGGGTTAAGGGCCATATTCGTATTACTCCATGTTCGGCGGGCTACGCACCCGCCGCACTGACATAAGGGGTTATTATGGTGTTCACCACGCCTTCCGGCGTGGTGTTTCCGTTGCCCGCACCCCGTAACGGGCAGACGGTTTATCTGTTCTCCAATAGTCTGAAAGATCGGTTTAGAAACGAGTTTTCCTGACGCGCCTTAAGAGGCCCTTTATCGCCTCCGTGAGCTGGTCCTGGAAGCCTCGTACGTTTTTCCGCTCCACCGTAAGTGGCCTGCCGTATGCAAGCTGGATCGGCCGAACTTTCGGCAGCAGCTGTCCCCGCGGCCATGCCTTGTACGCGCCGTCGATTACCGCGGGTACGACCGGTACGCCCGCGCGCGCTGCGATTATTCCGGCACCGGGCATCATCTTTCCCAGCGAGCCGTCGAGTGTACGCGTTCCTTCCGGGAAGAGAAGCAGCGACTGACCCATTTTCAGGATTTCCATCAATTTCCGTATCGCGGCAAGGTCTGCGCCCTGGTCGCGGTCGAGCTCGATTGCGCCGACGAAACGTAACGTTCTGCCGAAAATCGGGTTTCTAAAGAGCGTTTTACGCGCCATGTACCTTATCGGCCCGAGCACCACGCCGTGCAGGACCGGATCCATATAGCTCTGGTGGTTCGAGGCGACGATATAGGGCCACTCGGGCAGAGTACCTGTTCCCCAGGTCCGTAGAGATCCGGTCGCAATCGTGAAACACCGCGTGAAGAACTGGACATGCTTGATGGCGATGAGGCGCCCCAGCATTACTTCACCTCTCCGCGCACCTTCGACACGATTCGCTCGACGACTTCATCTATCGAGAGGCCGGTCGTGTCGATGACCGCGGCGTCTTCCGGCTGCCAGACCAGCGGCGCGACTTCACGCTTCGTGTCGGACTCGTCGCGCTCCCCGATGGAGCGTTCCAGTTCCTCCTGGGTGGCGAGGTCGCCTTTTATCCCCTTTTCCTCCAGCTCGAGCCAGCGGCGGCGCGCGCGCTCTTCAACGGTTGCATTGAGAAAGAACTTGTGCCGCGCATCGGGGAACGCGTTCGTTCCCTGGTCGCGGCCTTCGACGACGATTTTCTTGCCTTTCGCGTAATCGCGCCAGAAGCTTACCAGGAATTTCCTGGTTTTCGCGCTCCCGGCGATGTTTACGACCAGCCGCGTCACCTCGGGCCTGCGGATGGCGTCCGTTACGTCCCGGCCGTTCAGGCTCACGAGGTGCCTGTCGTCAACTTTGTCAAAGCCGATCTCGACCTTACCTGCGAGTTCGGCTACCCCATCCTCATCGTCGAGTCCGACGCCGGCTTCCATTGCGGCGAGGGTGAGGACTCTGAACGTCGCGCCGGTGTCGAGATACTCGAACCCCAACTCCTTTGCGACGCGCCGGGCGACCGTGCTTTTCCCCGAAGCCGCGGGCCCGTCGATGGTGATTACTATGCTTTCATCCATACGGCATCCACGGGTCGGAAAACCACCATTTTATCAGCGATTCGCCCCAAGGCAAGTTTTTTTTGCCGTTTTTCGCCTTATTTTGGTGTATGGGGCAGTCAATTGCATTTGCTTTGACATTCGGAGCAAGCGGTAATATACTCGAAATCCAACCTGTGAAAAACACGGACAACCTGATCGGGGAGGACATGAAATGAAGGAAGTACCGATAAAGGATGCGCTGCCGAAGAAGCGGCCGATACCGGTGACGCTTGCGTCGTGCATGGACAAGAACGGCAAGCCGAACATCATCACGCTCGGCTGGGAGATGCAGACCTCGATCAAGCCGGTGATGTTCGCGATTTCAATCGGCTATACCCGCTATTCCTACGAATGCATCAGGGATACCGGGGAGTTCGTCGTCGCGTACCCGACCGAGGACATGGCGGAGATGTCGGTCTACTGCGGGAAGGAATCGGGCCGCGACGTGGACAAGTTCAAGGAATGCAACCTGGAGCCGCTGCCTGCCGCCAGAATTAAAACACCGCTTATCCCCGGCTGCCTCGCGAACTTCGAGTGCAAGCTCCTCCACGAATATGAGACCGGCGACCACGCGATTTTCGTCGGCGAGTGCGTCGCCGCGCACGTTTCGGAGGAAAAGAAGGGACGCCTCTACATCATCGACGGCATCTACGACCTCGGCGGCGTTGGCACAAAAGAATAGGGGATAAGGGATAGGGGATACGGGTTAAGGGAAGAGGGGAATAAGAATATATATTTAGCGGCGCAGCTTGCTGCGCGTTAATAAAAATAGAAATCGAAAATCGAAAATCCGTTTGTCCCGTATCCCTATTTCCTGCCCAGCACTTTGTTCATCTTCGGGATAAATTCCTTTACCGTGCCGCCGGGGAATTCATCGAGAAGCTTTCCGTCAGGGTCGGCGAAGTACATCGACGGCAGGACCTTGACTTTCCATTCTTTCGCCAGCTTCATGTTGTCTTTAATCGCCTGGTCCAGCGTCTGGGGTTTAATGGCATCGAGGTATGCCGTCCTGTGCTCGAGGACGGCCTTCTCCTTATCCTGCTCGACGATGTATGTTTTTACGAGTACGAACTCGTCGCGGAGGACGGGCGCGATCTTCTTCGAGGTCAGCACACGGGCCGACCAGTCGCAGCAGCCCTCTCACAACTCGGGGATGAGGAAAAAGAGAAGAATCGGTTTCTTTGTTTTCCGGGCTTCCTCTTTTGCCAGTTTGAGCGATACCCACCAGTCCAGTACGATAACGGGCCCGAGCGTCGCGTCTTTCTGCGCGGCGTGCTTGACCTCGGCGTAGTCTTTTTCCCAGTTGAAATCTCCCTCGTCGTGCTCGCAGGTCCCGTCGTGGCAGCGAATGCAGCGTTCTTTCACCACCTTCGGGTCGCGGGTGAAGCCGCAGTGCGCGCCGTGGCATGCTTCGCACTGGACGCCGAGGTAGAGTTCGTTAAGCTCTTCGTCGTTACCGACAAAGAATCCCTTTTTCCGGTCTTTCCTGTGTTTCGCGTTTTCCATGGGATAAGTGCCGTCCGCCGCGCGGAAGCCGGTGACGTGGCAGCGCAGGCACTCGGGGTCGTCCTGTTTGTCCTCCGGCAGGTCGTCGAAGGCGAGGATGTGTATTCCCTGGTTCGCTTCGTATGCGAGGAGATTCGCGACGTGGCAGGTGCCGCAGGCGTCGATGCCGATGAACTCCGACGTATCAACCCGGACTTTTTCCGGCAGTTTCAGGAACTGGACGTCAGTCCTTTTCTTTCCTATAAAAGAGTGTATGGTTTTCGCGTGCGCCTTTTCCCAGTCGAACTCGGGCGCGTCGTGCGGGATTTCCGTTTCATCGTGGCAACGTATGCAGCGCGGTTTTATGTCTTTTACTTTCGTGAAGGTGCCGCAGTATGTTCCGTGGCAGGCTTCGCAGGTGACGCCCTGGAAACGCTCGTTCAGCTCGAGGTCGGCGCCCACCGTGTACCCGAAGCGGAAATCCTCCATTTCTTCCTCGTCTTCCATAATGTACTTGCCGTCCTCGTTGAAGCCGGTCGTATGACACGGGAGGCATTCCGGGTTTTCCTCCTCGCCCTCTTCCTCGAGAGACGCGTAGGCGTTGAGATGGAAAGGCTCCTGCTCCTCGTATTCGAGGGCGATGGCGGTATGGCAGGCCTTGCAGTTCGGGTAGCCGCAGAAATCGTTGAAGCGGACGCGGAACGCGGGATTGATCCTTTTCTGGACACGGAAGGGGTTGGAGGCAACCTGTGCGGTCGGCCCGCCTTTGCCTGTTTTATCGACGGGTGTAGAGGCCGTGGCATCCGCCTTGTCGATTTCGCCCCGGTCTTTTTCACCCTCGAACACGCACGCCAGGCCGGAGCCGAAAAGCAGTAAAAGAGTAAACGCCATGCATTTACTCAACCGCGACATGTTGTTTGTCCGCATTATTGTCTCCCTGCCGTTCCGGGGTTGTGAACGTTATTTCACGCCTATAATTGTAATGCTCGATACGAAGTTTGCAATCATATCTCCGTACTTGTCCGCTATCGGGTCGGCGAGGGCCTTGTTCCCGACGTCGAATTCATTTTCGATACTGATGTTATCGAAGCCCGCCTGTTTTGCGGTATTCAGGTATTCATTCTTCAGCATTGCGCCTGCGATGCAGGAGGTGTAGAGAATATCGTCCTCCAGCGCGCATTGCGGAAGCTTCTGTTTCAGGACGATGTCGCTTACCACCATCTTGCCGCCGGGCTTGAGGACGCGGAAGATTTCCCCAAAGACCTGCGGCTTGTCGGGCGAAAGGTTTATCACGCAGTTCGAAATCACCACGTCGACCGACCCGTCTTCAACCGGCAGCTCTTCAATCTTCCCGAAGCGGAACTCCACGTTATCGAGACCGGTTTTCTTTCGATACGTTTCAGCGTTTTTGTCCGCGAGGTCGATCATTTCCCGTGTCATGTCGACGCCGATGACTTTACCGGTTTTGCCGACTATCTCCGCCGCGGGGAAGACGTCTCTGCCGCCGCCGCTGCCGAGGTCGACCACGACGTCGCCGGGTTTGAGCTCGGAGAACGCGACCGGATTTCCGCATGAAAGACCCATCTCCGCTTCGGGTACAGGCTGTGCTTTTGCGTCGGCGCCGCAGCAGGACGGCGTCGGGGTGCAGCATGAAGATTGCCGCTTTGCCGTCTCTGCATACCTGTCTCTTACGATAGCGTGTTTCTTTTCATTTTCTTCCATAGCCTTATCCTTCCGTTTTCGGAAACCATCCTCTGGTGCGAAGGCATACCTTCACAAGCATCAGCATTACCGGGACCTCGATAAGGACACCGACCACCGTCGCGAGCGCCGCGCCGCTGGAGAGGCCGAAGAGCATCACCGACGTGGCGATTGCGACCTCGAAGTGGTTGGATGCGCCGATAAGCGCCGACGGCGCCGCGTCCTGGTATTGAAGTTTCAGCAGACGTGCAAGTCCGTATGCGAGCGCGAAGATCAGCACCGTCTGGATGAAAAGCGGTATCGCGATCCAGAGTATAGTAAGCGGGTTCGAGACGATTACTTCGCCCTTGAACGAGAAAAGCAGGACAAGCGTCACAAGCAGCGCGATAATCGTTACCGGCGTGAGGATATGCAGGAACTTTTCCCTGAACCATTCCCGCCCCTTTGCCCTGATTATCAGCTTTCGCGAGATATAGCCCGCGACGAGCGGGAGGGCGACGTAGATGCTTATCGAAAGCAGAAGCGCCTGCCACGGCACCGGGAGCCTGCCGACTCCGAGTAGAAAACCGCCGAGCGGTCCGAAAAGGAAAAGCATGGCCAGCGAATTTATCGCGACCATGACGAGCGTGTGCCCGTCGTTGCCCTTTGACAGAGACCCCCAGACAAGCACCATGGCCGTGCAGGGCGCGATGCCGAGCAGGATGCAGCCCGCGAGGTAGCTCCGCCAGAGCGGGACTTCCAGCATCTTCACGCCGTCGTGCATGACGATTTTTCCCGAGCCGTACGCGGCGCCCACGTCGAGGTCGCTGCCGAGCGGCATCTTCACGTGGTCGACCGCGTCGGGACCGATGAATGTAAGAAAGAGCGTGCCGAGGAAGAAAATCGAGATCGCGTACATCGTGAACGGCTTTATCGCCCAGTTCACGAAAAGGGTCAGGCCGACCGGTTTCGCGTTTTTCCCGGCCTTGAGCACCTCGGCGAAGTCGATCTTCACCATGATGGGGTACATCATGAAGAAGAGGCATACCGCGATGGGGATTGAGACGACGGGCGCGCCCTTGACCGAGATGGCGAGCCCGTCGAGGAACTTCGCAATGCCGGGCGCGATTTTTCCGAGTGCGATGCCGCCGCCGATGCAGAGGAGCACCCATACGCTCAGGTACTTTTCAAAGATGCTCAGGCCTTTGCCTTTCCCCGCTTCATCCACGGTAGCGTCCCTTTCAGGAGTCAGTTTTTATAAATTACGCAGCAGGTTTTGAGGTCTTTTTTCAGAACCGCTCGCAGGCGCTTGCCGTCTTCCAGCACGGTTTCGTTTTTTTCAAGCGAGCGCTGAACCCACTTTATCGTTTCCTTAACCAGGCCGTTTGCGTTTACCGCAAGCTTATAGTAGTTCCATCGCCCTGCCTTTCGGCTTTCGACGAGGCCTGCGTTGTACAGGATACTCATGTGCTTGGAGACGGTTGACGGCGCGAGGCCAAGCATCTCGATAATCTGGCAAACACACAGCTCGCCGCGGCGCAGAAACATCAGAATCCGCACGCGGTTTTCGTCGGACAGCGCTTTCGTAATGCTCATGAATTGTTTCATACCACACTCCTACAATTCGCCAAGTAACGAAGTATAGCAGGACGGGTTTATCGTGTCAAGGGGGAAAGGAGAAATTATGAAGAAGTGCTGAAGTGTTGAAGTGCTGAAGTGTTGAAGTGCTGAGGTGTTGAAGTGCTGAAGTTAAGAAGTTGAAGATAGTTCTTTGTTTAGCAGGCGAGCGTGGCCGGTGTGGTCTGTTCGCCGCGTTAATAATATAATTAGCCGCCGAGTTTACTCGGCGGTGAAGTATATGATCCATCCCAACTCACGAGGCTATAAACTGCTTGCAAATCAGTATATTAAAGCTATTAATACGCTTATTGAAAACGACGAATTTTTCGGGATCAGGGAAACCAGAACGGAGTATACTCTGCCATGAGCCAGCTAAGAATTGAAGGCAAGCTTTGTGCTGCTCCGTTTCTCTTAGTCTTGATATTGTTCAGTTTTCTGTCTGAAGGCTGTATGGGCAATATAAATGCTGATATTGCCTCTGCTATAGCTCCGAGAAAGAAGAAGACCAAAGATCATTATGTCGGAATGTTCTTCCAACAATTCTATATGAACCTTGAGAATGCGAAAAAATATCTTGACTGGTCCAGGAAAGAGCAGGCAAAGGGGAGGTTGCGGAAAGCACTTGTTGATGCACAGAAAGTTCTCGTTACATTTAAGATCGCAGAGGAAACATACAATAAAATCGTTACCTGGGAGTGGGAAGAAAAACATCTGGAATCTGTTGAGAAAATCCGGGAAATTGGCAAGAAGGAGCTTCCAGACCTGAAAGTCGAAGTTGAGAATCTAAAAATCCTGAAGCGGGAGTTGTTGACAAAACTGAGTCCAGGTGCACTTGCGAAATTATATAGAGAGAAATTGTATTTCCCATATTTACCTGATTTCGGGGTTCCAATAGATATTTTGGGTGAGTTGCGTATTCGCCAAAAAGCTGCGAAAGGGATTTTGGAGAAGATTGACAACCCGGATTTGTATTACAGATTCAGAGAAGATTCCTCAAGAACTGTAAAGCAGAAAAAAGCATCAATTCAAGTAAACTTGTCTATTGGGTACGAGCTTCTCTTAACGGAATCTGAATGGTTGCTTAGGCATGCTCCACCAGCACAAAAAACGGATTCCCAGAAAATAATTAAGGGAATCAGATCGGGCATGCCAAAGCTTGAAGAAGTCTATAAAAGAGTTGGTCCCATGAAATTATCCAAGTCTGCTCATAACACGTTTGCCTGGCATATTAAAGAAGCGCGCGTGGAGGAGAAGGCCCGCCTGAAAAAGAAAATGGATAGCATTAAAATCACAACCAAGTAGTTATATTTCCAACCCGGGCAGCTTGAAAACCGGTTACTTCTTCTTGGGCCTGTCGCGCAGCTCGTACTCGCTGCGTACCTTGAACTCTGACTGAGGAATCAGCAGTCCCATGTAGCGCATCACGGCCGGCGCGCCCAGGCCCGGTGGCAGTTTATATTTGTACAGGTAAATCACAATTTCTTTCTTTTCCTTCACGACTTTTTCCACGGTCGCCGACCTTGTGATTACCAGCATGTGCTTGTCGAAATCGATTTCGTAAAGGGCCGGGACCTTCTCCTCGACGTCGTCTTTGTAATATTCCCGGTAATATTTCTCCGCTTCATCGAGCGTCCGAAAGACCAGACACGTGCCGCCCAGGTTCCAGGGAACGTCAATTTTTTCCCATTTCAGCTTACCGGTTTTCTTCGGCTTCTCCTTGTCTTCTTCCTTCTTTTCTTCTGCGTCCTTTTTTTCTTCCTCAGCCTTTTTTTCTTCCGCAGCTTTCTTTTCCTCTTCAGCTTTTTTCTTTTCGCGTTTCTTTTTTTCCCTTTTCCAGGCGGCCTTGTTCTTTCTCTTAAGTTTCTTGAGCTTGCTGATGAATGCGTTCAGCGTACATACGTCCGGTATTTTATATTGAGTCTTGCCGTCGAACGTGCAGAAGTAAACGGTGGGCAGGGTCCTGTTCCTGTATTTTTTTACCCAGTCGTCGTAGTCCGGCGTGTTGTGGCTGATATAGATCCAGATAAAGTTGTCTTTTTCCTTTACCAGTTTATCGCTTGAGTAGACGACGCGTCTCATCTCGTCGCATCCCGGTCACCCCGTGTCCCAGTCGCAGGAGAACTCGACGATAAGCGGCGTGCCTTTTTCCCTGGCCTCCTTGAAGGCTTCAACGGCATCGGTTCTCCACGGCATCTTGTCGGGGTTCTCCAGCGCCCACACCGGCGGGCCCATGGCAAACAGGATAATGCCAAAGACGGCAACGCCTGCAATATGAAGTGTCTTCATGACTGTTTCTCCTTATTCACTCATACAGTGAATACGAGTCCGATTCCGTTTTATTGGACGGACCCGGCCCGTAATTATTCAAAGCCGGCTCACTTCCGTATCTGGTTAAGTGTAATACAGGGACTTGTCCCTGTCAACCGGATATAAGGCGTTTGCTGATAATTTACAATAATATTACAGAGATATTTTCTTGCATGGAGGATTGCGCTGTGTTGTAATTAACAGGTTATGAAAAAGACGGATACCATGGGCAGGTTTGAGGAAATCCTGCGCATACTGCACAGGGAGAAGAACTGGCCGCTCGAGCGCAGTGAAAGCGGGCGCTGGGAAATAACGGTGCCCTGCATGGACGGGCAGAGCCAGGCGGTTTACGCCACGCCTGCGACCGACCGCGAAGGGGACGCGGTCGTCACGATATGGTCGGTGGCCGGCAGGCGCGCCGATGTGAAAAATATCGAAAGACTGCTCGAGGCCAACCTCGAGCTTACGTACGGCGCGTTCGCATTTTCCGGCGACGACGTCATTCTTACACACTCCCACCTCGTCCGCGACGCGGACGTGACCGAGCTTTCCAAGTCGATTGAATACATCGGACAGCAGGCGAGGGCGCTGTACGGGGAAATGTTCAAGTAACAGCAGGTCTGAGCTTTCGCCGGGTAAATAACTTCCGCAGCAATAACAGGAATGCGAAAAGACATAATACCGGCAGCGCGGTGCCGGTCATGTCTTCAGGCGTCGACGGCGCGAGGCCGAGGCTGCATCCGCCTTTCTTCTTCTTCGGGAAGAAATATAAGGGAGTATCGAACGGGTTCGACGTTTCGTATGCGGCCTGCCATGTGGCCCATACTTCCTTTGCCGTCCCGTCCTGTTCGAACATGCCGAGTTTTGCGAAAGCCTGCGAAAACCACGCGGGCGCGCCGAGGTAATCGACGTCATAGAGCGAATACCAGCATGCGGCATCGGTTTTAACGGTTGATATCTCGCCGAAGAACCGCTCGAGAAATGCAGCCTGCTCCGCCTGGGTAAGGGATGCGCAGACGCCGCCGGGCGCCCCGAATTCCGGAATCAGGAGCGGCAGGTCCGGGGCCACGTCGCACGCGACCGTGAAACTGCCCGGGGCATAGTCGTCCGGAAGCATTCCGAACGTGCCCGGGTAGGTGCTGTAGGCGACGAAATCAAGCTCGGGTAAAAGCAGCCGCCATTCGTCCGCGTTTGAGTTGTTCATGATACCGGCGAGCGAAACAATCCAGTCGATGGTGAAATACGCTCCGACCTTGATCCCCGGGTGCGCCGCTTTCAACTCGCCGTAAATCTCCTTGTACATTGCAACGTATTCATCCCACTGGCCGGGATGCAAGTCGTGGAAGAAATTCACCTCAATCCCGACCAATACCCATTTCGGTTTTACGATGTCCGCGACGGCGAGAAGCTCGTCCCTGTAGGCCTGCGTAACGACGGGGTTCGTAAAATCGAAAGGCGTCGCGCCGGGCGGGGGGTTGCCGTCGGGCGCGACGTTGATGTCGCCGACGTTGTCCGCGTCGCCGTGCGTGAAGTCGAACGTCATTATCAGGTCGAGGCCCGCTTTTCGCCCGCGCTCGGCCTGCTCGATGCGCTGCTTATGGCCGTCGGTGACGAGCTCGCCCGTGAGACTCGTCCAGCGGACGTGGAAGAAGACGTTCAGCACCTCGGAAGCAGAGGCAATCTTCTCGATCATATCCTCTTCAGCCTTTTCGCTGTAGTTCTGAGGAATATCGCCGACAAACCCGAGGCGGAAGTTGCGTTTCGTAAGTACGGAATCTTTCGGCGCCGGGTCGGGGCCGGGTGTGGGCACGTCGACTTCGGCCGAAATATTGTCGAACCACGCGCTGCCTGCCGTGCCCGATACGTTCACGAATACGGCGAGTGCGACCGCATTGTCGGTTGCGACGAAACTGTTGGTGAAAGTCTGCCAGGTGTCGTCAGGTCCGATGGCCATTGTAATGGCTTTGCCTGCAATTCCTATCCCGAAAACGGGGTCGGGCGGCAAGGTGGGGTTGAAAGCGAAGATAGTAATCATCGGCGGCTCGGTAAGCCCGTTCTGGCGGACGTCGAGGCTGACGGTAACCGTTTTTCCCGCCAGGTCGTGGGTGGAGACGTTGACGATCTGGCTGAGTGAATAGCCGCCCACGCTGTTGGGCGAAAGCCTGAGTGATTTCGCGCCCGCGGTTTTATAAGTTGTATCGAGCTCCCACGAGCCGTTCGCCCCGTATGCGGCGGGGCTGTCAGACCAGCCGACGTACCAGTAGCGGGGCCTTTCCGGTTTTTCAGGCGGCATCTCAAACGAGCCGTTTTCCACGACATCGGCCGCGAAGGCCTGCGAGCAGACGAGCAGGCATATTGATACAGAAATAAGCAGTTTCATGGTTCCTCCCGGAGGGTTAACATATACTACTATATTCGGGAAGGGAAGGTTTCACAAAGAAGTAATAAAAATAATCCAGGTCTTTCAGGTGCGTGGTTCTCGGTACTTCTTTTTACATGGCGTTTTCAGCGTCCTTCATCAGCTTTTTCGCCTTCTTCGCCTGCTCGCTGTCGGGCGCCGCCTCGATAACCTTCTTGCAGTACTCGATAACCTTGTCAAAGGCGCTTGAGAGGAAGTATGACTCGGCCATCGCGAGATTGGATTCGAGCTTTTCGATTCGCTTGGCTTCCTTGTAGGCTGCGGCGGTTTCCTCGTTCTCGAGCAGTTTCTTCATTTTCCCGGCAGCTTCATCCGCAAGCTTCGTGCGTTTGCCCATCTTCCTGACTTTTTCGTATGTCTCAATGGCCTTCAC
This sequence comes from Planctomycetota bacterium, assembly GCA_004376375.1. Classification (GTDB taxonomy): domain Bacteria; phylum Planctomycetota; class E44-bin39; order E44-bin39; family E44-bin39; genus E44-bin39. Next base: position 91,145 of record SOJX01000096.1, on the reverse strand, counting down.
GTACTTCTTGGATTTTACGTAACCCTCGGCCCTTTTCATGTATCTTTCACCGGGGTCTTTGCGCACTCTTTTTTTCCTTGCTGCCCTTTTCTTACTTGAGGATTTGGTGCCGGGCCCGAGCTGGTTTATCTCGAAGGTTTCGCCGATCTCCATGCAGGGGATGATGCTTGCTTTTGCCATTATCCCCGGCGGCGTCGGCTTCGGGGGCTTGTATTTCGTGGATATGTATTTGCGCCATTCCTTGTCGTATTTTTCGGCGAATTTCTTCGTCGCGTCGAACGCTTCCTCGCAGTCTACGATTCCGTCCTTGTCCTTGTCGTTCGATTTCTTGAGCTTCATTTCGAGGAAGTACGCGCAGTTCGAAAAGTTCCGGTCCACCCAGCCGGGCGAGCGGTTGCCGGTCGTCGAAAAGATAAATGCGTTCGGGATGTTGACGTCGTCGAGGATCTTGCCGCTGTAACACGAGTCGAAGAGGATGTAGTTGGTCTTCGACTTGAGACCGCTGAAGGTCTGCTGTATCTGCGACGTCGGCCACGAGCCCCGCCGGTCGAGCTGGAGCGTGCCGTTCGCGGCCCCGTGCGTGATAATGTAGAAGACGAACTGGTCGTTCTCGTCCAGCTTCTGCTTGAACTGGTTCATCACGCTGTCGATGTTCTGCTTGGTCGCGGCCAGGGGCTGTTTGTCGAAATGATATTTCTTCATCATCTTGAAGTATTTTCGATTTTTCTTTTCCGCCCAGTTCGGCTGGAGCTTCCCGTCGCAGTAGAGGATTACTATATGATTGCGTTTGAACTTGGCCTTTATGAGCGCGCCGTAGACTCGGGAAAGCGAGACCTCCGCGCCGTTAACGTCGATAGGGTCGAGTTTCTTATGGATTGTGGTGTTGGTGTCGTTGGCCGCCGCCATTATCAGCGCGTAGCAGTCGACCGGGTTTTCAACGAATCCTGCGTTTGAGGTTCCGGTTGAAAAAGGCAGCGACAGCAGGAAAAAAGAAAGGATGGAAAATGCAACATATTTTCTCATTGCAGACTCCCTTCCCATATTCACCTTTATTCGAAAGTGCACCTATATATTATACGGACGAAACCTGGATTTGCCAGTAGGAAATGGGATTCGTTATTGTAGCTTGTGAGGGGAAATATCACCCCTTCCTCCTTTCGTCCTTTCATCCCTTCTGGACAGAAAGGAGGAAGAGAGGAAAGGAGGAAAAGAGGAAAGAAGGATCAGATTGCGGAAATGCCGTTTCGCGGCCAAAAGAGCGGAGGGGGTGGGATTCGAACCCACGGAAGGGGCATAACCCCTTCGCCGGCTTAGCAAGCCGGTGCATTCGACCACTCTGCCACCCCTCCGGAATACAAGTCGGGCGTCAGGCGCCGAGGGTCGAGCGTCGAATGTAAAGATTGTGTAATATTTTCAAACGCTCGACCTTCGATAGTGGCGTGATTAATATATCACGCCCGCCGCCGATAGTCAAAGCTATTCGCCTTTTTTCGCCGTGGCCTCCGGTGCCAGGTAATACTTGTTGTTATAAATGCGCGGCGAAGCCGCTCGAATTAGAACCGCGAAGCGGTGAAATAAAATAGCCCAGGGCGTGAGCCCTGGGGACAAGTCCACCATTTTTTCCCTTGCCCTGAAGGGGCAAAACAATTTGTACCGCCCTTTCAGGGCTTACCTGATTGACGGGTGTCATTACCCAGGGCTCACGCCCTGGGCTATTCCATAACGCTCCTTCGGAGCTTTATTTTGAGCTTCGCGCAATATTATCATGGCAAAACAGCAACAAATATTACGCGTATCCCCGCTGCTCTTACTTCAGGTAATACTTCCTTTTTTCCTTGTCCCATGCCATGTGGTGCTTGTTTTTCTTATACCATTTTCTAATAAGTTTCGCCTGTCTGTTTCTTACGGTAAAACTGGACTTGAAATCGTATTTCGGGAAACCTTCCGGCATCCGGCTCATGACATCGGCATAATAGCGGCGAAAAGAACCAAACATCTGGGGCAAATTCACGACTGTCTTCCAGAATGCACTGCTGTCGCCCCATCTCACACGAGCATTGAGAATGAAGATTTCCAGATAATTGTCTTTAAGTTTCAGGTCCTTTGCCTTTTCGAGGTCTTCACCACCGTTGCGCCATGCCAGGGCGACGGCAGCCGTGACATCTCCTTTTTCGCATGCTTCGATAAGCGCTTTATCAACTTTTTCACCCCCCAGTCCGGCAAGGGCTATTGCAGCTTTATTGCCCAGGTTCGATTGACAGTGCACTTTCAGAGTATTTACCAGCGGGTCGATAACTCTGACGTCGCCGATTTCTCCCAGCGCGTATGCCGAGCAGCTTCGCACCCATGGATTCGGGTCATTCCTGAGCGCATCGGTTAGCGCTTCAAGTGCGCTGGCGTTTCCGATGGCGCCGAGAGCATCGGCAGCATTCTGCCGCGTTCCATTATCTGAATCATGGCAAAGGGCTTTTATAAGCGGCATAACGGCCCGTGGGTCGGCGATTTTTTCAAGCGCGTAGGCGGCTGAGCACCGCACATTCGAATCACTATCGTTTTCAAGCGCATTTAACAGCGGTCTCAGGGCGCGTGCGTCGTTCATATACCCCAGTGCACAAGCTGCGCACGAACGTATTTTTGCCAGCGATTCGTTTTCAAATGCCTTTAGCAGCGGCTCCAACGCCCGGGCATCGCCGATTTTGCCCAGCGCCCAAAGGGCGTGCTGGCGTAGTAGAGTTGTGTTGCTTTCGTTATTAAGGACTACCAGTAGAGGTTCCAACGCGCGTAGATCACCGATTCCTCCCAGTGACGAAGCGGCGGAATATCGAGCGCCGTTGTATGAATCATTTTTCAGAACATTAATGAGAAGAGGAACAGCGCGTTCGTCGCCTATCCTTCCAAGTGCAGACGCGGCGCTGGAGCGCACCTGATAATCGGCGTCTGTTCCCAACGCTTGAATTAACGGCTCGAGGGCACGTTCATCGCGGAATCTGTAGAGCGCCCAAGCGGCGCTCCGGCGTACTTCGGAAGAATTATCATTGATAAGCGCATTCGCAAGCGGTTCGACCGCGATTTTACTCCCGATGCTATTCAACGCTCCGGCCGCGAACCGGCGAACCGTGTTGTCAGGGTTATTTTTCAGGTTATAGATGAGAAGTTCCGTTGCACGGATATCACCAAGGCGCCCAAGCGCAAAGGCGGCCCATGCACGCACGTGGGATGCAGAGTCATTTTCAAGTGCGCTCATAAGCGGGTCGAAAGCGCGCATGTCACAGATTTCTCCCAGCGCCAATGCGGCACGGGCGCGTACATGAGATTTGGAATCATTTTCAAGAGCGGTTACCAGAGCCTTCATCGCGAGCTTGTCGCCTATATCACCGAGCGCAGCGGCCATGCACCAGCGCACATTGAAATCGGGGTCATTGCCAAGCGATTGTATCAGCGCCCTGACGGCTTTCCTGTCGCCGATCCTGCCGAGTGTGTGAGCGGCACGCGTGCGCGTTTGGGCTTCTCTGGCGGAAGAAATCATATAAATGCAGACGTTCCGTTTTATTTCCGGCTTGTCGGAAAACATGTTCCATTTCAGTTCAAACCATGCTTCGCCTGTTTCGCAGACATTACATCTTTCATAGACAACGGCTGCGGCCGCGTCGGTCAGAGCGGAAGGGTCAGCCTTCAGAATCTTAACGAGGTCGGGCAGGAATTCTTTCCATTTATCTCCGTCGATCTGCCGAATGACTTCACAGGCGGCTATGGCGAGTTTTTCATCTTCGGAATTCAGCCATCGGCGGAGATGGGGGATTGCGCGCTGGCCGTCGGTGGCGAGGGTCTTTATCGCCTGTTCGCGGGTTTTGGGGTTATCGGATAAGAGTTGCGATTTCAGCAAGCGGTAGCGGAGCGGCTGGTATGCGAACATGGCTGCGATAAGAACTGCAAACAGCAGGACAACGCCGATGCCCAGTTTGAATGGTATTGAGAGTTTCACCAATTTCATTCTAATCCATCATGCGCAGAATTCAAACGGTTATGGCGGGATAAATAATAAGTTCAAATTAAATAAAACGTGGGGCAGACATTCCTGTCTGCCGCATTCGGCGGCCCGAAGGGCCGGCGAAGCAAATATAATTTTTATTGCCGCAGGCTTCGCCTGCGGTCGACAGACAGAAATGTCTGTCCTACGATTTCTACTTGTTCCCTTGTTTTCTTGTTTCCTTATCTACTATCAAGACACATTTTGCTTGACAATGGAATGTGTATTCTTTATCAGTGAAAGTTTGACCGCATTCGCTTGATGAGTGTTTGACGACCTGGAAAAAGCAGATATGAGAAAACACCTTGCCGTTACTGTAATTTTCGCTCTGGCGCTCGCCGGCTGCGAGGCAGGTAACGCCTCAAAAGAATTGAAGGTGGCCACGACCACCAGCACGGAAAACACCGGCCTGACGGACTTTCTGGGCGCCGCTTTCAAAAAGAAGACGGGAATTACCGTGCACGTTATCGCGCAGGGCACGGGCAAGGCGCTCAAATCCGGCGAGCTCGGTAACGTCGATGTCGTTTTAGTCCATGCGAAAAAACTCGAAGACAAGTTCGTCGCCGACGGTTTCGGAGTTGACCGGCAGAGCGTAATGTACAACCATTTTCTTATCGTCGGCCCACCCGGCGATCCGGCTGGGATAAAGGGAAATGACGCCGTAGCGGCGTTCAGGAAGATTGCGGAAAAGAAGGCGAAATTCTGTTCCCGCGGCGATAACTCGGGAACGCATTTCAAGGAAAAAGAAATCTGGAAAGAAGCCGGTTTGGAACCTTCCAGCAAATCCGATAAGTGGTACAATGAAATCGGAAAAGGAATGAATGCGACGCTGACGGCTGCAAGTGAGATTGGGGCTTACACGCTTTCCGACAGCGGGACGTTCCAGGCATTAAAAAGAAAGCTCATGCTCGAACTGATTGTCGAGGATGACGGGAATCTGTATAACCCATACAGCATAATCGCGGTCAATCCTGAAAAGCACAAGAATGTGAATTACGAGGCTGCGAAGATTTTTATCGGCTGGATAACCTCGCCGGAAGGGCAGAAGCTTATAGAAAACTATAAAAAGAACGGCGAGCAACTGTTCTATCCGGATGCTGTCGGCAAATAACTCTCTGGATAAAACCTGTAATGGAAGTCCTCTTCAAAGGAATCTGGGAAGGCTTGAAGCTGCTTTTCGGCGGCGGGAACGAGATATGGCTTATCGTCGGCGTGTCTCTCCGCGCAGCCCTGGGCGGGGTGCTACTCGCCGCGGTTTTCGGCATACCGATCGGCCTTTTGCTCGGCCTCAGGGATTTCCGCGGCCGCCGCGCCTGCGTCCTGATCGTGAATACTCTTGTCGGGCTTCCGACCGTCGTTATAGGTCTCTTATTCTTCTGCCTGTTTTCAAATAGAATTGGAATCTTCAGCGGGTTCAATCTCCTGTATTCGGTAACGGGAATGGCGATTGCCCTGGGTTTTCTCGGCGCGCCGCTGGTCGCGAGCATGGTGAACGCCGCGGTCCGTGCAGTTGATCCGGCGGTATACATGACCGCGCTTACCCTCGGCGCGCCGCCGGTCCGCGCGTCAATGAAAATCGTTTCCGAATCATGGTACGGAATCATGGCCGCGCTGATAATTGCTTTCGGGCGGCTCGTAAGCGAGGTCGGCATCGCCGCCATGATAGGCGGCAACATCCGCTGGAGAACGCGGACGATGACGACCTACATCGCGCTCGAGACCGATAAAGGCGAGTTCGGATACGCGATAGCGCTGGGAGTCGTCCTCCTTGCGGTCGTGCTTGTTCTGAACGTGGGATTCATGTGGCTTCAGAGCCGGAGGAAATCGTGAGCGCTCCGGTGTTTCAACTCGAAAACACTTCCGCCCGCTACGGGAAAACCGAAGCGCTCAGAATAGACAGCCTGTCTCTCAAGCCGGGCAGGCGGTACGGTATCGTCGGCGCCAACGGGGCGGGCAAGACGACGCTTCTCTATCTTCTCGCGGGCCTGCGCAGACCGGCGGAAGGTTCGGTATTGTTCGAAGGCAAAGACCTGTACGGAAATGCGGCCCGCCTGAACGCGGCGCGGCGGCGGGTTACATGCATCTTTCAGATACCCGTTCTTTTCAGGGGCACGGTGTTTTCGAACATTGCTTATCCTCTCGCGGTCCGAGGCATCCCCTCCGCGGAAAGAGCGAGGAAAGTTTCGCGCGCGCTCGAGCTTGTCGAGCTTTCCGGATTTGAAAAACGAAAAAGCGATTCGCTTTCGGACGGCGAGAAGCAGAAAGTCATGCATGCAAGGGCGCTCGTCTTCGACCCCGACGTTCTGCTTGTCGACGAACCGGTCGTGAACATCGACCGGGCCTACCGGCCGGTCCTGATGTCGATACTGTCGGGCTTTGCGGAAAAGGAAGGCAGACTGCTGGTTTTCACTTCGCATAACGCCAGCCTTGTTTCCAGGTACGCGGATGAAGTACTGGCGCTCGATAGCGGCAGGCTGGTGGACAGCTACCCGGAAAACATTTTCATGGCTGAAGTGGTCGAGGCGATGGAAGGGAAAGCGGCGCAACTTCCCGGCGGTTTTACAGTGCCTTTGCCGGTCGAGTCAACTGCCGGTGAAAAGATTAAAGTTGTTTTATCTCCGGAAAAAATAAGAATCGAAAGGACGCCTGAAACGGAGAAACCGTCCGGTACGGTGTGGAAAATTGAAAGCGCGGGGAGTTCGATTAAATTATCAATAGACGTTGGCGTTCAACTTGTCGTCGTGCTGAGCGCCGATGAATACAATTCCATAAAGCTGCTGCCCGGCGAGAAAGTCAGCGTGACCGTTCCAGCCGAAGCGGTTTCCATGGAATAGAGGAATTACTTTTTGTGAAATAGAGCCTTCGAAGGAATCTTCTGTTTCTTCAGACCCGGGCCTTTGTAGCTGACGTCAAGCATGCCGTCCATCGTGCCTGCGTAATAAGTTACGGTGACAGGGTGCTTTCCCGCCTTCAAGGCGGCGAGGCCCACCCTTTCCGCCGCGTGATGAAAACCGTCGTTGTCCACGACGAGTTGATTGCCGATATACAATTTATTACCGGCTGAAGATGTGGTAATGAACGTGTAAATCCCGTCGGCGGGAACCTCGATAAAGCCCGTAAACTTCACGGCGAAGTTCTGCTTTTTTTTCGTTATCCCGATGTCGAAGCTGTTCGCAATGCCGGACTTCAGAGGCGTGAGCTTCGCAAAATCGGGAAGCTTTCTCCAGTTTCCCTCGTAGTATTCGTAAGCCAGGCCGGGAGCGAGGTCTTTCGAATCTACCGGTTCCATAGGCGTGAGTTTTCTTTCAGTGACGACGTGCTTGAAACCTTCCCTGTATTTCTTGAAATCCGCCCTGTTCCATTCTCTCAGACGGGTCAAACCCGAAAGCCTGATTGCTTCAAAGAAAGGCCCGATACGCCTGACGCAGACCGGGTCGGGGATTATACGGAAATTCTCGTGGTCAATTTTGTAGTTTCTCGATATGCCGAAGCGGGCGCGCTCGAGGATAGCGTAGTCCACGCTCATGCGCGCGATTTTCACCCGCTTGAGAACGCCGGGGCCGTCGGCGACGGCGGCTTCAGCTTTTTCGAAAAGCCTGTCCGCTTCGGCGAGGAGCTTTTCAGTCAGATGCCGGTAGTCGAAGCCGATCCAGATATTGTTATGAATGTTTTCCTTTTCAGACCTGTCGTGCAGCATGTCGATGTATTTTCTGATGAAAGGCGCGGCCTTGCCGTAAACGCCTTCGAGGAATTCGTTCATCGCACGGTCTTCGCCGTAGTCCGGGTTCCATAAGTGCCTGGCCGTGATATAGCCGCCGAGCTCCGCAAGCTCGCCGCCTCTGGTGTTGTAGCAGTCCTGTTCGAAAACGCCTTTAACGTTATTTTTCTGAAACAGCCTTATGTTGTCGTCGCGGACGCGCTGGTTCGGGAAGGGGACGAGGTAGTGGGTGAAAGAAGTGTTGTAGTCCCATATCCACAGCCGGTTACAGATTTTCGACCACGCTTCGAGGTCTTTGACGAAAGCGCGGTTCCGCTCGTCGTTGCACTCTGCAAGCGGGTGGGCGAAGCAGCACTCGATGCTGCAGAGCTGTATAATCACGTTTTTCCGCGGGCGGATGGTTTTCGGCGGTTTGCGCGTCCACTGGTAGGCGAAGGTCATTACCGAAATTTTCGGGAATTCTTTTTCGACCGCTTCCGCGACAGCGTTTACCAGCTTCAATACGGGCGCCATGTCGGAGCCTTCCTTTGCCGACAGCGCTTTGCATTTGTCGCACCTGCACTGGTTGAAATTGTCGTTCTGGGATACGTGGACAATGGAGCAGGCCGGATCCGTGCGGAGCGCTTTCAGAACGCCTTCTTTGATTATTTTTATCACGTCCTCGTTGGTGCAGCAGGGCTGCGAATGATCTTTCAGCCGCTTACCTTTTACAAGCGCGAAATACTCGGGGTGTTTATCGAAATATTTCGCCGGCGGCAAAAAGAACTGGAAACTGTGTCCAAAAATGTCGTGCCACCGCTTGACGTAACCGCCGTGCTTTTTCGTCAGCTTTTTTGAGCCGTTCATGCGGTTGTGCGCGCTCCAGTCCGGGTCGAAGCATTCCGTGACGAACGGGTACCTGTATTCGAAAACGGGGATTCTGGTCTCGTCGATTTCAGGTAGAGTTAATTTCCTGCGTTTCGGGATACGGCTCACTTCCGACGTGAACCAGCGGCAGCCGAGATGGTCTTCCAGAAGCCCGTAAACGCCGTACAGGTTCCCCCGGAGCGAACCGCCGGCGATAACGAGGCGGTTGCCCGATGTTTTTATTACATATCCTTCGTCGCCGAGTTTCTCGAAATCGATTTTGACGCCGATTTGCGCCAGATGAGAATTGTTGCCGATTATGATTTCATGCGGCTTCAGGGATGTGTTGTCGGAAACAACCGGAAAATCGGCGTCTGTAATCTGTTTCAGGAAAGTTTGAAGCTCGCGTGCGCCGTGCATGGTGGACTCCGATGCGTCGTCCGCGACGACGATTCGATAGACGGACTTGCCGGCCTCAGCGAGGAGGATTTCCGCCGGCTTTTTATTTTCCGTTTCTCCCGCAATCGCCCGGGACGCGAATAGAGGAACGGCGAACGCGATAAGAATGCATGAGCAAGTTACCGCAATCCTCCGGCTGAAAACGTTTGTATTCATCATCGTCTTTGCCTCCCCGCGGTTTTTGCAGCTTATAACAAAAGGAAATGCTCCTTTCAAGTCTTTTGCGCCCGGCTAATTTGTTCTTCAATGTATACGTTTCTTCTGATACAATGTCGCGCCGATGATTTTATTTGTTATTAACTTTTTACATTCAAGACCAGGAGTTTCTTGTGGCTTTCGGGAAGATGCAGGTAGACAGAAACATAGTCATTTACCGGTCGGGCAAAAAGGAAGAGACCGGCGCTTCCGTTGCAGTCGAGGCTCCCGTCAGGATCCTCCTGAACGGCAAACACTTCATGACGCTACAGTGCTCGCCCGGCCGGCTCGAGGAAATGGTGATCGGCTATTTTCTTACCGAGGCGATTGTCAGGAGGCGCGAGGAGATATCGTCCATTGATGTGGACCGGGAGGAGGGGGTTGTCAGCGTCACCGCCGCGATCGATGAGAAAAGACTTGAAGACATGGCGGCCCGCGCGTCGTTTACCACCGGGTGCGGCCGGGGCATTACGTTTTCATCCCACATTGATCTTTCCGATTGCGATTTCAAGATAAACATGATGGCGTCGGTCGCCGCGGACGCGGTAATCGATTGCCAGCGGCGCTTCGTGAAGATGTCGGAGCTTTACGGCAGTACCCGCGGCGTACATTCGGCCGCACTGTGGCGGGGAGAGGACTCAATCGCGTTCGCGGACGACGTCGGCCGCCACAACGCGGTCGACAAGGTTATCGGAATGGCGGTTCTCTCGGGCGCGGCGATGCACGATCTTCTTCTTTCGACGTCGGGCCGCCCGTCGTTCGATATTGTGCTGAAGGGCCTCCGGGTCGGTGTTCCGTTTCTGCTGTCCCGCGGCGCTCCGACCTCGCTTGCCGTGGAGACGGCGGATGCGTGCAACCTTACGCTGATGCAGGTTCGCGGCGGCGCTCTCAAAGTCTATACGGGTTCTTTCCGGGTAAAATAGCGAAAATCAAGAAGATCAGGCGGTTTACGGGCATTCCCGCGGAGGTGTCGTATATTCCTGTTGCCCGGATTATATTTTTTCTTGACTTCGGAAGCGTACTTGGATATATAAGAAGTTCGGGCGCTCCGCAAAGTGCCGGCGGGGGCGGGCTATTCCTTCCAGAAACGGTTTTCGAAAATTGCCTGCCGAGTTGTAAAATCGGGTATGCAGCTTATGCTGTAGTCATTACAAATTTTCCGGGTTTACGCGATCCGGTTTTCATAGGGGAGTCATCATGACAAAAAAAGAAATTGTGAAAATGCTTGCTGAAAAATACGGCCTGACCCAGCTTGAAGTCAAGGAGATCGTTCAGGGAATGCTTGACACCATAATCGAGACTCTTGTCAAGACCGGCAAGATCGAGCTTCGCAATTTCGGCGTTTTCAAAGTTAAAGAACGCAACGGCAGAGTCGCCCGCAACCCCCGCACCGGGGATATCGTAAACGTTCCTCCAAGGAAGGTCGTTACTTTCAAACCTGGCCGCCTGATGGAGCAGTTGATCCGCTAAACCCACCGAGCCGAGGTTCCGGTGGATGAACAAATCGACAAAGCCTTCGTAAAATTCGTCCGGGAGCACAACCTTCTGGGCGAGTCTGTGCTTGACCACCTGCGGGAAAAGCAGGAAGAACTTCTTCAGGACGGCGAGCACCTTACCCTTTTCGCAATCGCCTGCCAGATCGGGATACTTTCTCAAAAGCAGGGAGAACTTATCGGCGAGGCGATACAGCGCACCCTTGCGACCAACCAGCAAATCAATAAACACGAAGTCGAAGCAATCCGCGGAAGAGACGATTCCTCCGGTCGCAGGATTACCGGAGACAGGCAGCATGTGATTTTGGCCGGCGCCGACGGGGAAGAGCTTCCGGAAGTCGCCGGGGGACGCGTCCGTTCCCGCCCGGAGCGTGCGCCCCGCGTTGCACGGCCTTCCGATCGTCCCCGCGGGTTGCACGCTAATGATGAAACAGATGTCCGGCCGGAGGAGTCGGCTCAGGAAAGCGGAGGTGCGGCGCCTATTCGCGCACTGGTCGGCTTGATCGGTGTCGTCGCGCTCCTCGGCATTATAGTCGGGGTTGCGGTGTTTGTTTACCTGCGTTCCGCGCCGGAGGGGAAGGTCGACGAGGCAAAGCTGGCGTACGATGAGCTGATGTCGCGGATCGGCGTTGAAGATCTCGGCGATGAAGCGCTCCTGGAGGAATTGCGCACGTACAGTCGCAGGTTCCCGACCAGCGAATACGCCGCCGAGTTCGATTCGAGAATTAAGGAGTTGAAAATAAAGATAAGGCAGCGCGCGGCCAACAAGGTGGCCAATGATATTTCGCTGAAAGCCGGTCGGGCGAGCACGGCGGAGTTGCGGGCCATCCGCTCGGAGATAGAGGATTTCCTGAAAAAGAATCCCAAAACAAAGCATACACCCAGGATGCTCGGACTTCTGAAGGACATAAAGCGGAGAATCAGAAACGCGGAGCTGGACGAGCGCTGGAAATCGTTCTACAAACCGATTGAGAAAATCGCGGCCGAGGACAGTTTCGGTGTCGCGTTCAAAGTGCTCGAGCAGGGAAAAGAGGAGTTCGGCGAGCTGAAAAGGTACCAGGCACTTTCCAATGACCTGAAAAAACAGGCGAAACGTCGCTACCAGGAGATTGCGTCCTCGGGCCGGAACCGTGCCGCCGCGGGCGACCTGGAAGGCGCAATCAAGGTTTATGAGTCAATTGCCGGGAAGTTCGGGCTGCCGGAATATGTCGAGCGTGCGTATCGCGATATCGCAAAGCTGCGCGAGGGTGCAAAGCTGCCGCGCATGAAGCAGTTCGCGGCCGCACAGGCTGCAAACCGAAAGGCGCGGATAGACGCGCTTCAGGGAAATCTGGAGCCTGCCGTCAGCGCGCTGCGCTCTTTCGCCAACGAGGCGGCCGATAGCTCGGCCGAGGACGTCGAGATGGCCAGGGAGCGCGCACGGGTGCTTTCCGACGTCCCGACTTTTGCCGCCGCCGTTGCCGAAGGCATAAACCTGCTGGTTGGAAAAAGATATAAGGTGAAGCGCGCTTCCGGCATCAGGTTCACCGGCAAGGTTCTCCGCGCCGACGCGGAATCGTTCGACATCAGGGTCGAGTCGCGCACGCTGACGGTTCGGTGGGACGAGCTCGAGCCGGGAATTATAATGCGCCTCGGCGTGGGCGCGTATCCGGGTGCGATGATTGACGGGTGGCCGGCGGGGATCGCGTGGCTTGTTGTAAAAGGTGCTTTTGATTCCGCGCGCTCGCATTTGTCGGAACTGCAGGAAAAATCGTCCCGAACGCTGATGACCAAATGGGTCTACGAGTGGGAGGAGGACGCCGCCCTCTACAAACCGGCCATGCAGTATTTCGGCACAAAAGACCTTGCCGTCAAAGGCAAATGGGATATCAAGGCCGCGACCAGTGCGGTGTGCGACGGGAAGGGCTCGCTTACGGTCACGAAACAGATTGGCCCGGCATACAGGTTCAAAGCCTCGTTGTGCGCGCTCGACCAGGGGGCGTCTTTCAGCATTTCACTGCCGGCGGGCGACAGCGGCCTTGTCTGGAAGGCTGACGCCGCAGGTCATGCCCGGGTGATGATCGCGGGCGCAAAATCCGGGAAACTGAGGGAGCATAAATGGGAGCTTGCGCCTTTCGAAAAATTTGAAGTGGAAGTCCGCCTTTACGGCGGGAAATATATCGCTTTCCTGGACGGTTCAGAAGTCTGGAAAATCGGCGCTGAAGGCGTATCCAGGAAGAATAAAAGTAAAATAACTATTAAAGTAACCGAAGGCAGCCTTGAAATCAACGATCCGGTTATTGTGGAGTACAGGAACGTTACGGTGAAGCCGAAAAAGAGGCGGTGAGCAGTTAAGAAGTACCGAGTACCGAGTACCGAGTACCGAGTACCGAGTACCGAGTACCGAGTACCGAGTCCCGAGTACCGAGTACCGGGTACCGGGTATTCTGGACCTAATGCTAATCGTCTTTCTTGCCGAATTTTTCGTGGCACTCGTCGCAGTAGAACGTGATGTCGGTTCGCGAGTCCGTATTGATGTGGTCGGGGTCGAGGTCCATAACGTCTTCTTTTTCAGTGCGTTTCCAGATCTGCTCTTTGGACTTGTAGCACCACGCACCTTTGAGCAGGATAGGTTTCTGACACCCCTTACACGGAAATTCGCGCACCATTTCGCCACCCCTTGTGCCCCTCGGGCGTTTGTTATCTCAGCCTTTGATTTGATTATACATATATAATACGGAAGCGACAACAGTTTTTTACTTCTAAAACCGGAGAAGGGCAAGTATATTAATGAAGCGCATGAGGCAGGTCACGTTAGTAAAACCGCAAAAGCGGCTTTCCTGGGAATTACAATCGAGTCTAAGTTTTGTAGTCCGGTTTGTTGCGTTTCACGCGCTCTTGCGTAACTTTACCTTGGTGAATAGGTTACGATGACCGGAAAGTCGAAATTAAGCTTGACAATTTCGAATTTAGGGAGTATAGTTAAGTAACTATAATTGAGGAATCCATAGCAGGGCGTCTGCCGACTTCGCCTAGGAGAAGTCAGGCGGGCGCCCTGTTTTTATTAATGGGTCAGGCGTCGAGCGCCACAATCAGCTTTGCGCGTTATGGGCGGGTTTGAAACCCGCCTTTGCATTTTTATTCTTCCGTATTTACGGAATCTCTGTCGCGGTCGGCGCGTATGCGGTCGCGGGCGATTGCTTCTCTGGTTTCTTCGGGGATGTCTCCGGCGGGGTAACAGCCGGTGAAGCAGGCGGTGCAGAATTCGGTGATTTTCCTGTTTCCCTTATGGGCGGCGCTGACCATTCCTTCAACCGTGTTGTAAACCAGCGCGTCGGCGCCGATTTTCTTTGCGATTTCGTCGACGTCGCGGTCACGGGCGACAAACTCGCTTCGCGTCTGCATGTCGATGCCGTAATAGCACGGGTGTCGCAGCGGCGCCGAGTAGGAGCCGAAATAGACCTTTTTCGCCCCCGCCTGACGGGCGAGGTTGATTATCTGCGCCGAGGTGCTGCCGCGCACGATGGAGTCGTCGATCAGAAGCACGTTCTTTTTCCCGAATTCGGTGTTGATTGTATTGAGCTTGCGCCTGATCGACTGGCGCCGCTTCTTTTGGGCGGGCATTATGAACGTGCGCCCGATATAGCGGTTCTTTACCAGCCCCTCGCGGTACTTGATGCCGGTCTCGTCGGAAAGGGCGAGTGTAGCGCCCTGTGCGGAATCGGGCACGGGGATGACGGCATCGGCTTTCAGCTTTTTTTCCCGCCAGAGTTTCGCCAGCTCTTTTCCGAAGCGGCGGCGGGTGCGGTACACGGAAATCCTGTCGATAAACGAGTCGGGGCGGGCGAAGTAGACGTACTCGAAGATGCAGGGCGTGTGCTTTTTACGCTCGATTATCCTGCTTGTAACCTTGCCGTCGAGGTCGATGAAAATCGCTTCCCCGTTGCCGATATCGCGGTGGTTTGAAAAGCCCAGGATGGCGAGCGCGACCGATTCGGAGGCGATTGCGTAGTCTTTTTCCCCGTTCAGTATCCGCTCCCCCATGATAAGGGGCTTGATGCCGTACGGGTCCCGGAAGGCCAGCATGCCGCGGCCCGCTATAAGGGCGACGGTGGAGTACGCGCCCTTTATTTTTGCGTACGTGTCGCGCAGCGCGTCGAAGTAAACGTCCGGCTCGGTGCGGGTCGGCCCGTGCTTGAGCAGGTCTTCCGCGAAAACGCTGAGGAGTACCTCGACGTCGCAGGTGGTGTTGATGTAGCGGAACTTTTTCGTCTCGAGCTCGCGCTTCAGCTCGTGGTAGTTCGTAAGGTTCCCGTTGTATACCATCGCGAGGCCGAGCGGGTAGCTGAGGAAAAAGGGCTGGGCGTCTTCCGCGCCGCCGCCGCCGACGGTGGGATAGCGGACGTGGCCGATGCCGATATGCCCTTTGAGACGCTTTATGTTTTTTTCCGATACGGCGTCGTGGACGAGGCCGTTCCCTTTTTTCAGGTGGAAGGCGCCGTCCCATGTGACGATGCCCGCGGCGTCCTGGCCGCGGTGCTGGATGGCGGTGAGCCCCTCGTAAATCTCGGCGGCTGCGTGTCCGCCGGTCAGAATTCCAAGAACGCCGCACATGGTTTGCGTATTTCCTTTTTCTCAGTAAAGATTACGGGCTTAAAGAGGAGGGATATAGCTTTATCTATACGGCTGAGTCCTATGCAGCCAGGACCCCTATTGCGCTTTCCACCGAATCGTAAGTCTTAACCACCTGCGTTATTCCGATGAGGTTGAAAATTCTTCGGACCGGAATCTGCAGGTTCGCAATAGCCTGGAAAATACCGTGGTCGCGCACGGTGGCAAGCAATCCCAGGAAAATCGCGCCTTCGCCTGAGGTGATTTCCTTCACCTCGGAGAAATCGTAAATAATGGTGTGTTGATCCTCGATTATCGCGCGGCTGATTTCATCGTGCATGCGCGTCAGGCAGTCTTCGTCGAACGCGGCTCCGACATTTATAACCCGCAGGCCGAGTATATCTGCTTTTACTTCAATGGTAAGCATATTACCTCACCTTATCGGGGTTGCGGTTCACCCGGTTTCTGCGTTCATAATGCCGACTAAAAAGGGCATTATGAAAGCGGACAACCTGCAAATTTTACAAACGCTGTGTGGACCGGCTGAGTTACACAGATATTCCAATTTACCAGATTTCCCCGCTCAGCGCAAGAGGTTATTATAAAAAATTGAGCCGTTTGATATAAATGCAGAATATTACAGCCGATGAAATTGTCGTATTTCGGTAAAAGTCGCGTTTCGGTAATCCAGAGCTTGGGAAGGAATTTTACCTTTACGGTGTCTTCAGAGGCCTGGCTTCGTTTCGGAATGCGGCGATGAATGGGTCGAGGTCGGCGGGAGAACCGATGCAAACCTCCGCGGCTGCCTTGCAGCCGCCGAGGCATTCTCTCTCCAGCCTGCAGCCGCTGCAGAACTCGGGGCAGGCGGCGGTGAAGTCCTTCATAAGCCCGCCGTCCGCCATTTCCCAGAACCCGGTCTCGCGGATGTTGCCGAGGATGGTGGCCGAGTGGTTACACGGCCGCAAATTGCCGAGCGGGTCGAGCGTGTAATATGCCCGCTCCGTCCCGGCCGCGCAGAATCCGAAGGTGAGATTTTCATATTTTGACGTTTCAAAAAGGCAAGGCGGCATGGCGATCGAGCAGCTTATCGGCATCTCGTATTCTTTCGAAAACCCGTCGGCGTGGTCCAGCGCTCTTGAAAGCTGCTCTGGTGTTGCCTGAAGCATGTCGAAATTCTTGAAGCCTTCACCGCCGGGGTTGAACCTGTTGAACATTATCGCGTCCACGCCGAGCGCGAACGCAAGCTCTGCCGTTTCCGGCCAGGTGTCGAGGTTCAGTTTCGTCGCGACGAACACGGTGACGATTTTCGCGCCCGCCGTCTTGAGGTCGGCGATTGCCATCGTGACTTTGTCGAACGCGCCGGCGCTTCCGCTCATCCGGTCGTGGATTTCCGCCTCGACCGAGAGGAGGGGAAGCTCGTACACGTCGATTTTCGAACCAAACCGCCCGATCGTTTTCTCATTGAGCAGCGTTCCGTTCGTAATCAGGTTGACTGAGACGTTTTTTTCGTCCAGAAAGTCGACGATGTCGAAAATATCTTTCCGCAGCAGCGGCTCGCCGCCGGTAAGGGTAACGCTGGTCGCACCGGTTTCATCGAGCAGTTTGGACAGCATGGCCAGTGTTTCATCGGTTCCCAGTTCGCCCGTTGGGTAGGGCGCAGGATTTTTCCAGACGTTGTAGCAGTGCAGGCAGTCGTGGTTGCACTTTTGTGTTACTTCGAAGATCATCGTGCCGTGGTTGCGGGAGTCCGTCATGGTTTCCGGGTCGGTCATTTTTTCTTATTCATTATGTTTTTTATTTCAGAAACGACTTTTTTCATGTCATCACGCAACGAAGTTGCTTCTGATTGTTTATCGGCCTGAAGGTGTTTGAGCTCCTTTTCCGAAGATAGTGTTTCGATATCCTTTTCAATCGAGGGCAGGACTTTTTTTATTACTTCCGGCGCGACTTTACCGTCTTTTACGATCCGTTTCAGAAGCGGCAGACGTTTTGAAATCCTGTTCATGCTCTTTTGCGAAGGATAAACAAACATCATGTCGTAACACATTATCCGGTTGTCAGTGGGAGGATTTCGCAGTACCCGGTTTCTCACCCGCGCGGTCTCGGTCTGGATCAGTTCCGCTTCCTCTATGCTTATCAATCCCGCCTTGGAAAGTTGCCCTGCAGCCTTGTCGGCCTCGTCAAGCTTCTTACAGATACTCTTTCGCTGGGCGGTTGTGCTTTTACCGCTGTCCGCGAATGGTTTGGCAAAATTCAGGGCCTCTTCGATTGTTTTGATATCCCCGGAATCCTTGAGGCTTACCTCTTTGCTTTCGAGCTTTGCCCGGATTTTTTCTATCTGACTGGCAGCCTTTTTCTTCAGTTCTTCTGCTTCAGTCTTTTCATCCGGCGTAAGCATTCTGATGTAATGCTCTTGTTCGAGTATGGAAATCTCTTTTTCAATATTCTCAAGCACCTTTGATACAAGCGCCTTGTTCACTTTCTCTCTGGCAAGAAGCTTTTCCAGCAGCGGCATGCGCTCGGTAAGCCTTTTCATGCTGGCCTTCGCGGGAAGGAACATCTTCGGCGAATAACACATCAGGGGGCGCAACTCGGTCGGCTGCTTTTCATTTACCCCCACTACGAAAACTGCAAGGTCTTTTCTGAGAATGGACGCCAGCGCGCCGCATATCGTGCCGTTCGATTCCAGCGTATCAATGTCTGTCTTTGCTTTCTCGAGCTCGGCGAGTATCTTCTTCTTGCCTTTCTTATCGAAGGGGTAGGCGCCGCGCTTGCCGCTTGCGATTTCAGTTGCCTCGCTCCACACGCTTTCGAGGTGGCTCTGTTCTTCCGGCCTGCCTTCATCACCGGTTTTCTTTCCGTCCCGGCCCGTCACCGTTGTCGAGTCCTTGCCGTTGGTGCACGAAACGTTTGGTATCGTCAGCCCCAGGAGCGACATGGCAAGTATGCCGGCCGTAACCAGGTTTCGTTTCCATCTCGGCCCGCGCTTCGCGGCGAGATGGATGTCAAATCTGATGAGGATGAGGATGACGACAACAAGCAGGCCGAGAACTGCAATGAAAATACCGGTTGTCCGGTGAATCATTTCAGAGACTCCTTGAAGAAATAATTATATATCCTATTATTATTTGACTCGAAATACCACGGAATGTTCCCGAAATTCTTCTCGATTCCATTATGAAGTGCAATGTATGAATATTCTTCACAATAAACTGGAATCCAAAACACTCCGGTTCATGTCCGCAACTTCTTGAGTATCCCGGGGTTGTATTTGCATTCACCCCGCAGGCGGAATTGGAATATTATGCCGAAGAAATACTGCAAGACAGAGAAACCTCCTCAATTGTCTCATATCTGGGTGTCAACTATAGTTGCCGCATTGGCAATTATCGGATAAATAGAAAAATTCCTCAATTTTTTGTTGACAAAATCTCAATTCGGAGTATACTTGAAGCAGAATCAAAGAAGGTCTTTAAATCCTGCAACCAACTTCGGCCCGTATAAGGAGGGTAGATATGGCTGAGGACGAATACTACGATGATGATGAGATGTTAGACGACGACGAGTTTGACGAGGAGGAGGAGGAGGAGTTTGCAGGGGGTAGCGACCTGCCATGGTGGGTACGCAAAGCTCCCCCCCTGCTCATCTCCGGCGGTTTCCACGCTATTATGCTTCTGATCGCGGCCTATATTATTACAACCTATATTACACAGCAGGATCAGATTACGATCCTTGCCAAGCGCGAGCACAAGGAGCAGGAATACGACCCCGAACTCGAGCGTGCTATTTTCAAGACGCCGAGAATTCTCGCAGACAAGATCGTCGAGAAACCGATTATCATGCTCGAGGAAGAGGTTGAGATTACGAAGGATATTCCCCGCGGAACGTCTTTCGACAACCTTTCCAACAAGAACCTGAACTCTACATCGGTCGTTGACGCGTACGGCGTCGGAGGCGGTGCAGCCGGTGCCTATGGTCAACGATGGGGCAAAGGCTCTCTCATTAACGAGGGAGGCAGCCCCGGTACCGAGTCGGCGGTTCTTGCAGGCCTTCGCTGGCTCCACTTCCACCAGGACAAGCCGAGAGGCAACTGGGACGTGGACGACTATCAGAAGAACTGCAAAGGCCCCGGCTCGCCCTGCTCTCACATGAACCAGGGCCAGCCGCCCGCCGCCACGTTTGACGCGGGTGTTTCAGGTCTTGCCCTTCTGGCATTCCTCGGCCACGGGCAGACGCACCGCGTGGGAAAGTTCAAAAGAACTGTCCGCCGCGGACTGAAATACCTCAAGGGCGCTCAGCAGGCTTCTGGATGCTTCGGCCACACCGAGGGCGAGAGCTGGATCTACAACCACGCGCTCGGCACAATGGCCATGTGCGAGGCCTTCGCGGTCACCCGCGACAACATCCTGAAGGGTCCGGCCCAGAAGGCTGTCGACTACATGGTCCAGGCCCAGAACCCGGGATATGGATGGAAGTATGAGCCGCGCGACGGCAAGAACGACACATCCGTTACCGGGTGGATGGTGCTTGCACTGAAGGCTGCCAAGATGGGCAAGCTGGTAATACCGCAGACCGCTTTCAACGGCGCTATCGCCTGGTTCGACCGCGTAACCCGCGTATCAGACGGCAAGGTCGGTTACATGCGCCCGGGCGACAACGGCGCCAAGCTTGCCGGCCGCGCGGCGGACACGTTCAAGAGCCTGCCGACGATGACGTCGGTCGCAGTGCTGTGCCGTATCTTCTGCGGCCAGAAGCGCACGCACAAGAAGATACAGCAGGGCGTGGGCATTCTCATGGCCAACCTGCCGGACTGGAACAAGCCGAGGAACGACAAGGTTAACTTCTACTACTGGTACTACGCTACTTACGCGATGTTCCAAGTCGGCGGCCCGAAATGGAAGACCTGGAACGAGGCGATGAAGAGATCGCTTCTGAAGACCCAGCGCGCCGGACGGATATGCCAGGACGGCAGCTGGGACCCGGTTGGCGAATGGTGCATCGTAGGCGGGCGTACCTACGCGACCGCAGTCAACGTCCTTACGCTCGAGATTTACTACCGCTACGCACGCGCCAACATCAGAGGCAGCGGCCGTAGTTGGTAAAAGCCGGGATGGTTTGGAAGTTTGCAGTGTAAAACGAAACGGGACGCGGCCAGAACCGCGTCCCGTTTTATTTAAGTACCAACCGTTGACTGTCCCGCCGTCGGTTCGTATAATGTCCTGACAATTCACGCGTGTATCGAGTTTCACGCCGGGGTTCAAGGAGAGTTGCATGGACGCGTCCTGTTACGATGTCGTAATCGTCGGCGGCGGGCCTGCGGGCCTGACGGCCGCCATATATGCCTCACGCTCGGAGCTCACGACGGTTGTTCTCGAGAAAGGGCTTCCCGGCGGTATGATGAACGAGACTTTCGAGATTGAGAACTATCCGGGGTTCCCAAAGCCTGTAACGGGAATGGAGCTTTCAAGCGCGATGGCGGAGCAGGCCAGGCGGTTCGGCGCCGAGATAAAGACCGCGGCCGTGAGTTCGATTGAAAAACAGGACGAGTGCGAGTTCATGGTCGAGACTGATTCCGAAAAACTCGATGCAAAATCGGTGATTGTCGCCACCGGCGTCGAGCGCAGGCAGTACAATGTGCCCGGCCACGACAGGTACTCCGGCAAGGGTATTTCGTACTGCGCGACGTGCGACGGCCCGCTTTACCGCGGCAGGCAGGTTGCCGTTGTCGGGGGCGGCGACTCCGCCGTCGAGGAGGCCCTGTTTCTTACGCGTTTCGCCGATGCGGTTCACATTATCCACAGGCGCGACAAGCTCCGGGCGGACCCGGGCCTTGCCGCGAGGGCTGCAAAAAACGATAAAATAAAAGTACACTGGGATACAGTTGTAACGGAATTTTGCGGCGAGGACCTGTTGAAGTCCGTAGCGCTGAAGAATGTCAAGACGGAAGAAGCCGGAAGCCTGGACGTCGAAGGCTGCTTTATCTTCGTCGGTTTTCTCGCGAAGACGGATTTCATCAAGGTTCCGGTGGCCAGGAACAGGCTCGGTTTTATCCGTACAGGTAAGTCGATGGAAACAAAGACGCGCGGACTTTTCGTCTGCGGCGACATCCGCGCCAACCTGTTCAAGCAGATTGCAGTTGCCGTCGGGGAGGGCGCCACGGCCGCGCGAGGCGCCGAGGTATACCTCGAGGAATTCCACGCCGGCACAAAGTTCGAGAATCGATAACGGGGGACCCCAATGAACCGCCCAACTTTCCTGCTATTATCGATAATTACCGTTTTCATCGCCGGCTGCACCGGTGAGAAGCAGGATGCGGAAAAAGTCCGCGTCGGGTTCGTCACCTCGATCGCCGGCCTCGGCGACCAGTCGTTCAACGATATGGGCCACGCCGGACTGAAGCAGGCGGCGGAGAAGCTGGGTTTCGAGCTCAAGACGGTCGAGCCGAAAAACGCGGATGAGTTCGAACCCAGGCTGGAAAACTTCTGCCAGTCCGGGTTTGACGTGGTCGTGACCATCGGCTTCTACGCCAAGGCCCCGCTTGAGAAGGTTGCAAAGAAATATCCGAAGGTGAAGTTTGTTATCGCTGATATAAAGGCCGAGGGTAAGAATATTCTTTCCGCCGACTTCCGGGGCTACGAAATAGCCTACGTGGTGGGGGTGCTTGCAGGCGGGATTACAAAGACGGGCCAGGTCGGGTTCCTCGGCGGCGCCAAAATTCCTCTCCTTGTGAACTGGGAGAAAGCGTTCAGGCTCGGCGCGAGGGCCGGCGGCGCGAAGAAGGTTGCCGCCAGGTACGCGAAAACGTTCGACGACCCCGCCACGGGCAAGGCGATTGCGAACACGATGTACGCGGAAGGCTGCGACGTGATCTTCCAGGGCGCGGGTAAAACCGGCCTTGGAGTCATACAGGCCGCCAGGGAGTCGAGAAAATTTGTCATCGGCTCGGACGATAATCAGGACGATAAAGCACCCGGCTATGTCCTCACTTCTGCGATGAAGCGGATGGACCGGGTCCTTGAAGAGCTTATCGGAGAGGCGATCGGGAAAGATTTCAAGCCGGGCCACCGCTCCTACGGGTTGAGGGAAAAGGGCCTCGAGCTCACCGATTTCAAACATTCCTTAAAAACGGTGACGCCGGAAATCAGAAAGAAACTGAAACAGACCATCGCCGATATTATTTCCGGCAAGATTAAACCACTTGCCACACCGGAGTAGGTTGTGCCGCCTGCACTAGAGCTTCGCGGTATCACAAAACGTTTCGGAAATATCCTCGCGCTTGATAATGTTGATTTCTCCGTACCGGCCGGCAGCGTAACCGCGCTTGTCGGCGAAAACGGCGCAGGGAAGACGACCCTGGTAGGCATCGCCGCGGGCGCGGTCCGGCCCGATTCCGGTGAAATAAATGCGGGTGGAGAAACCCTCGCGCTGAGCCGTCCGCTTGACGCGCTGTCGCGCGGAGTCGGGCTCGTCTACCAGCATACCCGCCTCGTCGACGATTTGAGCTGCGCGGAAAACGTTGCCCTCGGCGTACCGCCTTCCAGGTGCGGTATTATCAGCCGCGATAAGTTGAGTGAGAAAGTCAGTCAGCTTTTCGACCGGCTTCGCCTGGATCGCGGACCTGATGAGCTGCTTGCCTCTCTGACTCTGCCGGAAAGGCAGAAAGTCGAGATCGCCCGCCTCCTTTATCGCGGCGTAAAAATACTCCTGCTCGACGAGCCGACGGCCCTTCTTCTCCCGCAGGAAACTGAGGAGCTTTTTACCGTCCTGCGCGAGGAAGCCTCGAGGGGGGCTGCAATCGTTTTTGTAACTCACCGGCTGGAAGAGGTCTTCAAAATCGCCGAGCGTATTGTCGTGCTGCGTGCCGGCTGTAAGGTTGGCCAGCGGAAGGTTTCAGAAACAACGCCGGATGAAATCGCCGTTATGATGGTCGGCGAGGTTGAGGCGGAGCCGCGCCTCAAAGCCGGGCTGTTTGAGGAAGAGATGCCGATACCCCTGCTGGAGAACGCGACGGTTATCCGGCGGGGCGAGCGCGTGGCGCGGCTGAAGGATTTTACACTGGAGGTTTTTCCCGGCGCCATCCACGGCGTCGCCGGCGTGGCCGGGAACGGGCAGGACGAAATATTCGATCTGCTTGCCGGCGTGATTTCTCCTTCGCGCGGCAGGGTCATGGTCAAGCCCGGAGAGATTGCGAGAGTGCCGGGCGACCGCTTCCGCCAGGGCGGGATACCGGACTTTACTCTTTCGGAAAACGTCGAGCTTGCGCATGGTGACATCCGCTCGGGTTTTATCCTCAACCGGGCCGGGGCGGCGCTTGTGGCGAAAAAGGTTATCGGCGACCTTGACGTCAAGAACGCGGGACCGGAAACGCTTTACGGCTCGCTTTCGGGCGGAAACGCGCAGAAGTTCCTTGTCGGCCGCGAGCTTGCCAAGCATGGAACGCCTGTCACGTGCCTCTTCAACCCGACGCGGGGAATAGATTTCGCAAGCCGCGCGTATCTGCATTCGCGTATCCGCGCAATAAGCGGGGCCGTGCTGCTCATAAGCTACGACCTCGAGGAGCTGCTCGAGCTTTCCGATACGATAACCGTGCTCTACCGGGGCGAGAGCCGCGGCACGTTTGCACGCGGAGAAATTCCGCGGCAGTCGCTTGCCTCGCTCATGACCGGGGGTGGGGCATGATGCGGGGCGGGAAGAATCGGGAAGACTGGAAACACGCGGCACTCGAAGTCTCGATTGCGTTTATCATCGCGCTCCTGGTCGGCGGTGTTTTCGTATTGGCCGCCGGGCGGAGCCCTTTTGCCGCCTACGGCGCTATTCTGCGCGGTGCTTTTGGAAGCTGGATTTCTTTTTCACGCACGATTCTCGCCGCAACCCCGCTTGTCTTTACCGGCCTTGCGTTCGCATTCGCGATGCGCGGCGGATTGTTCAACATCGGCATCGAAGGGCAGGTGCTCGCGGGCGCATTCGTGGCGGCGTGGGTCGGTTCCTGGCCCGTCGGCTCGGGCCTGTTGCTTATCCCGCTCGCCTTTATTTTGGCCGCCGCCGCCGCCGGCGCCGTCGGGCTTGTTATGGCGCTTCTCCGCGTGCGGTTCGGCGCCAGTGAAGTCATTACCGGAATTATGCTGTTCCATATACTCAATATCCTGTTCGAGTGGCTGATGCGCGTGTGGGCCGGTACGCCCGGGGCTTACAAGTCGCCGCCGATTGCAGCCGCAGCGCACCTTCCGGGTGTGGGGGGAATCCATATCGGGTGCGCGATTGCCCTGGCAATGGTTATTCTCGTTTTTCTTTACGAGCGTTACACGAGCGCGGCTTTCAAAGTACGAGCGGTCGGCGCCGACAGCAACGTCAGCCGTTACCAGGGAATTAATGTCGGAAAGGTGATGCTTTTCGCGCTCGGCGTCTCGGGCGCGATGGCCGGTCTTGCCGGTGCGAGCAGAGTCCTCGGCGAGAGTTTCGCATATCTTCCCGATATTTCCGGGGGCGCGGGGTGGCTCGGCATTGCGGTCGCGCTGGTGGCGCGGAACAACCCGCTTGCGGTCGTGCCGGTCGCCCTGCTTTTCGGCGTGTTGAAGGTCGGCGGTTTCTGGCTCGAGCAGGAGCTTGCGCTCTCCAGCGATCTTACCCTGATAATAACGATGACGCTTGTTCTTACGATTTCGGCGCGGAGGCTGACGCCGATGCTGGCGCGGATTTTGAAAACCTTGCGGTCGCAAGAGCGGGGTGCCGCATGACCGCGGTAATTCTCGGGCTGATACTCGGCGCGCTCGCGGGGGCGACGCCGCTTATTTTCGCCGCGCTCGGCGGGCTGTGCTCGGAGCGGGCGGGCGTGATAAACCTTGCGCTCGAGGGGTTCATGCTGGTTGGCGCGTTTGGGGCCGTGCTGGTTACCTACGTTACCGGCTCGCCGCTTGCAGGTCTGATCGGCGCAGTCATCGCCGCCGCCGTTTTCGCGCTTGTTTACGCGTTCCTGTGCCTGGACCTCCGCGCCGACCAGATCGTGGCCGGAATAGTCATGAATCTTCTCGCGGCGGGGATTTGCGCTTTTCTCGTCAAGCGGATATGGAACATAAGCCAGAATTCGCCGCCGGTCGAAAAGCTGTTTTCCATTCCGATTGCATTCGGAGATTTCCGCCGGGAGATTTCGATTCTTGTCCCGGTGGCGTTTGTCGCGGTTATCGTTGTGTGGTTTATTCTCAGGCGGACCGTTTTCGGGCTCAACCTCCGCGCGGCCGGGGAAGACCCGTCCGCGCTCGTTGCCACCGGCGTTTCTCCAAGGCGGGTCAGGTATTTCGCGCTCCTGTGTTCCGGGATTCTCTGCGGGCTTGGAGGCGCTTTTCTTTCCATAGGCTACCTGAACCAGTTTATGACTACGATAACGCACGGCCGTGGTTTTATCGCGATTGCCGCGCTGATAATGGGAAACTGGCGGCCCGTCAGAACGGCGGCTGCGTGTCTTCTCATCGGCGCAGCTTATGAAGCCGGTTACGCGCTTACCGGTTTCGGGGTGCCGGAGGAAGTGTGGCGCATGCTGCCCTACGTCCTGACGATTGTCGTCCTGTGCGTTTTCAATATTGCGGTCCGCCCGCCCCGCGCGCTCGGCAGGTTCTAAGAAGTATCGAGTACCGAGTACCGAGTACCGAGTGAAGAATTCCGCAATTATGTTTTTACTCGAAACTCGTAACTCGATACTCGGTACTCAAGATGATTTTTCACTTGTTATACAGATATTCATTTGGTATCCTACCAGTCGTAACTCAAAGTACGGGAGACGGATATGGCCAGTGGAAAGAAAACGGGCCGCGGGCGCCGTAAGATCGGCTCGAAAAAGCGCCGCGCCCGTCGTCGTCGTCGCAAGAAACGCGGCAAATAATTGCGTGATAAGAAGTACCAAGTACCAAGTACCAAGTACCAAGTACCAAGTACCAAGAACCAAGAACCAAGAACCAAGAACCAAGAACCAAGTAAGAAGCACTAAATATTAAGAAATACTTGATCGGAGATCAATATGCGGACAATTCGCCTTTTATCGGTCCTCTGTGCAGTTGCCCTGGTTGCCGGATGTTCGCACCTGAACGGCACTTTTGTTTCGCTCGCCAAGTATGAAAAATCGGGAGACGGGTTTTATGAGATCCTGCCGGGCGAAGCCGCGTTCGAGTGGCTGCCGAAGCTCCTGAAGGACCTGACGCCCTTTGATCCTGCCGACGGAGACAGGAAAAAAGCTCTGGCGGATAAATACACCGCATACCGGAAAGAAGTGCGTGCATCGGAAGGCAGCGGCGGCGGCGCCGATATTGTCCGCAAGTACTTTGAAATCTCGCTGGTGTTTACGCATTACGAGGAACAAAAGGTCGTATGGCGCGACTGCTACCTGTTTGCCGATGAAGGAATTGTGCGGGTATTGATTGAAATAAAAGAGGACAAGCCGCCGACGCTTGGTTACTACCAGCCGGCGCCGGGTCTGCGTGGCCTTATCGAAACCCTTTTCACGGACAAGGCGCAGGAGCGATACAAAGAGTTTTCCCGGTAATAGCAGTGATGCCCGGGATGATTGCAGCGCGTAACGTGGGGATGAGTATAAAGAGCGGGGAGGCAATATGAAATCGTTTCTCGCATGGCTGGTTATCGCGGTTCTTGTTTTTCAACTGGCCGGTTGCGTTATAGGCCCGTTGCCGCCGTCGGCCGAAATCGATGACCCGCAGCAGGCCAGCGACCTTTCACCCGCGGCCGCCTATCATCGGCAGAAAAAACAAGACATTAAATTTATGGAAGACGAGGAAGGCTACCAGCCTTCCTGGGACGAGGAAGACTGGAAATACAGTAACAGGTAACCTTGCCCTGGCCTTTGAAGTCGAACGCGAGCAGTAGAGCCGGAAAATGCGCCCCGGGAGGGGCGCATGGTATTTAATAGGTATCAGGTTTCAGGCATAAGAAAATAATAACCTAACACCTAAAACCTGATACCTAAAACCTGACGCCTGAAACCTGTGCATTTTTTCGGGGATGAGTCATGTGGGTGAAAGAATCTTCAGGATTCGAGCTTGAAAAGGGGCACGTCAGTTTCGCGGCGCAATAAGTCTTTTCAACTGCTCGAGTTTTTCCTGGTAGAGCGCTTTTTTTTCCGTGTCAAATTCGCCTGCGCGCTTGAGGGCGAGGAGGCCCTCTTCCAGCCAGCCCGCTCTCAGCAGTTTCCCGCTCAGCTTATCAGCTTCTTCTGCTGCGTCTTCCTGGTTTACATATGGCGCCCACCTTTCCAGATGCCTGAAGGCCCGGACATAGTCCTGCTTGTGTATCGCGTAGGAATAATCGCGGATGGCAATCTCTGCCGGTGAGCGGGTGAGGTCTCGATAGCCTCCGCTTATGAGTGTGATAATCCCGAGCACGATAAACAGGACGATAACGGTTCTCGCTTTTCTGATCCGGGACAGGTATTTTTCGATCTCCCCGGGGAACATATGGAACATCGTAAGACGCTCCATTCGCGTTGCAATCGAGAAGTGCATGGGCGACCAGGCGGTCGTCGGCACGCCGTTCAGGATTGCCAGCCTTTCGAGCATGATGATGAACAGGGGAAAATCGCCGACCGCCTGCGCGCCGAGGATGTCGGCCTCGAGCTCGAAACGCTTTGCAAGGTAGCTGAAAGTGAGCAGGAATACCAGCATAGCCGCAAGCTGCGCCGTAACGTTAATTTCCGTCGCCAGCCCGCTCGAAATCCCGAGCGCGGAATACAGGTCATAGGTTTCAAGCGGGCTGATGCATGCCGTGAAGGCGAAGATAAGGCCCATGTAAACGATGAGATGGTTTCGCCGCGCGTGCGCGTACTCGTGCGCCGCGACGGCTTCTATTTCCGGGCCGCTGAGCCCGTCGAGCAGCGTGTCGGCGAAGAAGATGTATCGGGTCCACCTGATGGGCCCCGCGACGAATGCCGTGGCGCCTCCGCCTCCGGTGACCCATACACGGAGGTCGCGGTATTTCACTTCCATGCGCGCTGCGAGGTTTTCAAGGCGTTCTCTCATCGGCCGGCGCGTGAGCGAGCGGTTGCGAAAGAGAATCCGCGGCACGAGCGGGAAAAGAATAAACAGGACAATGAAGACGGCGAAGTTGGCGACTACGTGAACCGCGGGGTACCGGAACGCCCAGGCCTCAAAGTCAAAAACGTATCGGCGAACGGCGTCGAAAGTGAAGCCGAGACAGGTCAGCGGGAACGCCACTACAAGCATCCACCGGATATGATAAACGAGGTAGTGCCGCAGCTTCCAGCGCCCTGCGGTGAAGGCGTTATCAACCCGGCAGAAGAGAGCCAGGGCAATTATGAAAACGGTGAAGAACGGCAGGGCCTGGATGATTTTCGAATGCGTGCCGTCTCCAAGGCCCAGGAAAGGAGGCCGCTCGATAATATACGGCAGGTGGAAGTTGTGTATGAGGATATAGAATCCGACGAGGACGGCCGCCCAGTAGAGGCGCCTCATCCGCACGAAATTGCGGTAGGTCAGCATATTGTACAGCGTGCGTGCGGGGTCGCCCGATCCCAGTATCGGCGGGCCGCCCTGATGGCTGTCCCGGATATTTTCGAAGGCGCGAAGAGCCGCCTGCCTGAGAAACACGGCAAGGACGATGCTCATCGCGATGAAGATTCCCAGGAACAGAAGCGTCGTCCTGAGCGGGGCGTCGGGCGGGGTGATCGGCGCCTGGTACGTCAGGGCGATCATCAGGCCTATCAGGCTGAGAATCAGTGTCCCCATCAGGTTTGCCTCTGTTCGGATGAGAGCAGTTCGCGGCAGATGTGGCCTTTAAGCAGCCGGCAAGACAGTCTATCTTGGAGAGGCAAACAAGTCAAGGCCTAGCTTTGGAGCGAAACCACAGGCCATGCGGTTCTGAAAAAGATTTTGACATTTTTCATCGTGACGGTTACAATCATAAAACTGTTCCGTATCAGGAATGCAAAAAGGATGCTGATTGATGAAGAGTTCCGGGATAAACGACCACGCCAGGGTAATGTGGGATGTTGTAGAGTCATTCTACCGCTGCATGGCCGATTTTCAGGAACAATACGAGACCTATGAGAGGCTGGTTGGGGAACTTGTCAAGAAATATGGGGAGGAGCGCGAGAAACTCCATCTGGATGCGTCGGAAGTCGCGACGCTTGTCGACCAGGAACGCCTCGGCACACTTCGTGACGAAGCCCTTTTTAAGCTTAAAGAGCTTTCGCATCTCCTCTTCAGAACGGACGAAGGGAACGACGATTTTGACAGGTACGTTTCCGAGGCCTATCATGAGATGTCGGTTCTCCGGGAAGAGCACTACTCGATAGAGCATTACATTCCCGCGTATGAAAAGAGCAAAGAGAAGGATATTGCCGAGACGATGCTTTCCGAGGCAGCCGACCTGTTTCCGCTCAAGATGCGGACCATAAACCAGCTTTTCGAGAAAGCCAAGACGAGGCTGGAAAAACTTCTCCCCAAGTGGAAACGGGATACGGTGTTCGTGCGCTCGCTTTACCTTTTCGGGAACGACTTTCTGGAGAAAATCTATGCTGACGGCATTGAATCGTTATACGGGATAATGTACCCGAAGCTGGGGCCCGCCGGCGGATATTTCGAGGCGGCGAAAAGCTTCCACGAGTCGGGCTTTTACGACCGGGCCCGGATCGCACTTCGCAAGGCCAAGGCAAAGCTGAAAAACGGGAAGCTCAAGAAAGCTGCGATGGAACCCCTTGGAAAGAAGATAGAGAAGCTGGCGAAGAGTATAGAGTCCGCCCAGTCCGGGAGGTTGCACCAGGCGTAGGCTTCGGTTCTTCAGTTGTTCGGTTCTTCGGTTCAAATATTTCACTGCGGCTCAGCGGTTAAATTCGATCCGAAATCGACAATCGAAAATCGTAAATCGAAAATTCTCAGGCCTCAAGTCTCAAGCCTTATAAAAGAACCGGCGCGCCTTTTTCAAGGTGCGCCGGTTATGTTTTCGTGCCTTTATATGCGGACCCGGTTAGTCGCCGAGGTACTCGAAAAGGTCTTTCTCGCGCATGATAATTACGCCGAACTGGAGCGCCTTGGTGAAGGCCTCGTCGGCTTCCGCGTTCTTTCCAGCGATGAGGAAGTCGGTGTGGATGGATACGGTCAACTCGACCGCCGCCCCGGCCTCCTCGATCTTTTTCTTGAGTTCCTGGCGGGAGTAGCGGAGGTTCACCAGCTCGCCCGCGAATACGAAGATCTTCTTCTCGTGCTTATCGAATAGGGGGCTGATGTAATAGTCGCCCTTGACGATCGGGTCGCGCGGGTCCTTGGTCTCAATAATGGCGCAGTAGGAGTGGTTGTCGTTCACGTTCTTGACTTCGATGGTGCCTTTTTCCTTCGGGCGCCCGCCCTTGATATAGCGGAACACCTTGAAGCGGAGCCCCTTGCGTATGTTGTTTACGCGGCCCAGGTCGATCCACGCGGCGCCGAGATCGGATTCCGCGAGGATGATTTCCCCGTCCGGCTCGAGTGAGGCAAGGGTTTTCGCGTCCTTCTTCGTCAGGTCGCGGATGCGGGCCTCGCGCTCGGCGATGTGGGATTCCAGCTTGGCGATCTCTTCGTTATGGGCTTTTTTCTGTTCTTCGATGAGCTGCTTGAGCCTCTGGTTCTCGAAGATGTACTGGGTCCTGGCTTCGGCCGCTTCCTTGGCGATCGACTCCTTCTCCTCCACGAGCTTTTGGTTTTGCTCCTGCAGGTCGGTGATTTCCTCCTCTTTCTGGACGATTACCTTGTTCTTCTCGTTTTCCAGCTTCAGGCCGCGCGCCTCGAGTTGATACAGCTTCGTTTTCTGGCGAACGTATTCCTCCAGGAGGAGGACGCGGTCGAGATAAAGCTGGGGGATGTATTCCGCGAAATGGGCGTACTGGTTTTGCCGGTCTTCGCGGTAGAGAAATCTCTTCTTATCGATATTCTCGAGCTTGCTTAACCTGTCTACGTTTTGAGGCTTGAGAAGCGTATCCTGGACTTCAGGAATTATTCCAACCCCTTGTTCGCTTCCGTCGATTATTTTGGAGAGTCTTTTTACGTCGTCGTCCGACTTCGCTTTCTTTTTTATAGCCTCTTTGGCCTTGCGGTCGCCCTGACGCACGCGGATTCCCATCTCTTCCTGTTTGGAATTGAGATGGACGAGAACGAAAATCAGGACCACGTTCACGATAATGGAAAGAATAAGCGGAATGAGCAGTGCGGACATCTTCTTAATAGCTGACGCCATGGCAGATTGTCTCCTTTTTCGGCGGTCCAGAAGAGCAGAGCCATTCTATCACGGCCTTCAGGGCTGTCAAGCGAAAAACGAGTGCATAACAGGATAAGGGATAAGGAGTAAGGATGAAGCATGAAGTATGAAGGCTGAGATTTTATTTTTTGTTCTTCATACTTCATGCTTCATGAAGGTTTCTTCGACCTCAAGCTGCTTGTCTTTCGGCTCCTCGGAGGGCGGCCCCTCGGCGGGCGGCTCCTCGGATTTCTGCGTCTGTTCAGCGGCCGGCTCCGGCGGGAGCTCGGGTATCTCCGGCATCTGATAGACTCTCTCCTGCGGAACCATGTTCAGGACTTCCTCGGCCAGCGCCTGGTAGTCTGCCGCGCCGAAGGAGGAGGGGGCGTGGCGAAAGATCGACTTCCCGTGCGACGGCGCTTCCGCCAGCCGGATGTTCGACCGCACAACGGTGTTTGTAACCGTGTTTTTGAAAAAGGTATGTATCTCCTCGAGCACTTCATGGGAGAGCTTGGTGCGCTGGTCGAACATTTGCGGAATGATGCCGGTGATTTCAAGGTCCGGGTTCAGGCGGCTCCGGACAAGGTTTGCGATTTCCAGCAGCTTGGTTACGCCCTGCAGCGCGAAGAACTGGACCTGCAGCGGAATGAAAAGCTCGCGTACGGCCGTGAGCGAGTTGATCGTGAGCAGACCGAGCGAGGGCGGGCAGTCTATAATCAGGAAATCATAATCGGGCGACGATTTGCAAAGCGCATCCACGGCGTCCCGCAGTATGGTTTCGCGGCCCATCTGGCTGACGAGCTCTATCTCCGCGCCGGCAAGGTCGATGTTCGATGAGACCATATCGAATCCCTCGTCGGGCAGAGTCTGGATTACGTCGGTGAGGGAAAATGTTCCGCTCAGGACTTCGTATATAGTTCGCTCGGCGGTGGCAACGTCGATGTTCAGGTGGACCGAAAGGTTTGCCTGGGGATCAATGTCCAAGGCCAGGACGCGCTGCCCCATTCTTGCCAGAGCCGCGGCGAGGTTTACGACGGTAGTTGTTTTGCCGACGCCGCCTTTTTGATTTATTACTGCAATCTTGCGCATTGATCCCCCTCTCTGAACGGCAAAAACGCGGCAGTGGATGGACCCACCCCTCGAGGTCGTAAATCATTATAGTATGTGCAGAACTTGCTGTCAACAGGGCTGTTGGAAAAAGTATGAAGAAAGTATGAAGGATGAAGTATGAAGGATGAAAAGAAGAATATGCTAATAATATAATAATTAGCCGCCGAGCGCAACCAGACCGGTTTGCTCGGCGAGTTCTTTAAAGATGAAGGACGGATTATAAAATAAATATTCTTAATTCATACTTCAGCCTTCATACTTCATACTTTCTTCAGCGGTTGGATCTGTTTTCCCCTCCCGGGGGAAACAGATTTTCGGGCTCGCCGCCGAACATGTCCTCTTCTTCAAACTCATCCCCCCGGGGCTTTCGACCGGGCCGCCGTTTCATTTTTGGAGGATGGAAAACGCCTCTTGGATTTGCCGAGCGGTCCGTCTTCGGCAGTGTTCTTTCCTGGATATTGACGGGTTCTTCCTTTTCCTTTACCGCCGGCGGCATGGAGACCGCGTGTACGAGAAATCCAACCGTCATGAGGAACCATACGATGGCCCCGATGATGGGAACTTCGATTCCGCTGTTGCCGAACTTGCGGCGCGCTTCCCAGACGGCGAGCGTGCAGAGGATAATGACGGCGGTCAGTCCGAGATAGGCTAGAAACATAATAGTTATTCGGTTGTTCGGTTGTTCGGTTCTTCGGTTACAATAAAAAAGCGGCGATCCATCGCACGGTTCGTTCTGAACATGCGCCGGGAAACCGCCGCGTGATTTCGTGCCGGTATAGAAAATACCCGTTACTCGCGCAACAGGTCGCTTATCCAGTGGGCAGCTTTGCTCTTTTCGTCTTCAATCTGCTCTTTCATGCTGCCTCTTACGCTTCTGATCTTTTCAAATGCCGTGAGGGCTTCTTTGAGTTTGGCGACTCCACGGTGGGCCATGGCGGGATCGACTTCAGCGCCGTCGCCTTTCATCTGGAAATATCTCTTGTAGATTTTCAGGCCTTGCCCGAGGGCGATAGACCCCTTGCGGTAATGCTCGTAATCGGTCCTGTTAAGCTGCCCGCCCCGGTCGGCGCCGCTCATTACTCTGCCGTCGGCAAGGCGGACGGCCCCGGACCCGGCGGTAGGTGTGCCGCCGCCCGGTGAGATGCCGACGCCGGCGCCGGGCATTGGCGACCCGGATGAGGATGGTGACGACGAGGACGAATAGTCGCTGTAATCATCCACGTCATCTTCTTCGTAAGGATCGTAGTCACTTCTACCCGTGCAACCTGAAACCATAACCGGGAAGGACGCAATGGCAAAAAGCGCGAGGAAAAGAAGCAAAATCCGCAACATGACCTTCTCCTTTCCGATAACAAAATGCGCCTGAGATTCGACGTCATCCTAGCATGAGCCCGGCACGAACGCAACACAAATCCAAACAGGTCTATTGGTCCTTTGGCCCCTTGGTCTCTTGGTCTTATTAAGAATAATATATAGACCAATAGACCAATGGACTGAGGGACCAAGGGACCATTATTTCTGCTTTCCAAGCTCAGGAAACAGCGTTTCAAGGTCGTAACCGAGAAGCGCGTCGAATTCCGCCTTGATCGCATGCGAGATTCTGCGGTTCCCCGTAATCCAGGGGGAAGTGCCGTACCTTTCTTCAGCTTCGTCATAGCGCTCGTCGATGGTTACCATCCTGTCGACGAGGGTCATGCTGTCGGCCAGCGCGACTATTTTTTCATCCAGTTCGAATGTGTCGGCTCCGACCTTGTCGTAGATGTCCTGTTCCAGGAGCGCTGTCTCGAGCGAGATGTTTTCGTCGCGGATGAGTTTCTTGGAGCGGCCCTTGAACCAGTGTGATACGCAGCATTTCGCATAGGCGCCGAAACCGCGTTCCATCATTATCTGGTAGCCTTCCCAGCCGTGCAGGAACCCGTGGTCAATGCTTCTTCCCACGTCGTGCAGGAGCCCGCAGATGCGGATGTAAGCCGGGTCTATATCCTGCCCCGCCTCGGCAAGAGCGTCCGCGATTCGGCCGGCAACCTCGCTTGTCCTGCGGGAATGGTGGACCCAGGGCTCGTCCGGAGACGCGAGCGAGTGGAGCAGGTCTTCAGCTTCCTGCCATGTGCGGGTGGGATGGTCGTCCGGCATTTTCACGGCCCTTATTCAAGCATTCAGCGCTCAGCATTCAGCGATCAGCCAATAATTAATAAATAGTTGAAAGCTGATTGCTGAAAGCTGACCGCTCTATTGTACACATCGAATCTCATTTTACAACACCATGTTTGCCGGTAAGGGTTTGACAGGCGCGCAGATGTTGAATATACTAACGGGGGTAAAGCATTCCGCATAACGCCCGGGGGAAACAGCCAACATGGCGCAGCGACCGGTATCGGCAAAACGCACCTATCTTTACATCGTGCTCACTTTCGTTTTCCTGATTGTGCTGCCGGGCCTTTTCCTTTCGTATTACAGCCTCACCAGCCTCGGGCAGGAACAGCTTGTATTTGAACAGCGTTACCGCGAAGAATACCGCCGCCAGCTCGGGCTGGTCATGGACAGCCTGGAAAAGCATTTCGGCCTTATGGACTACGCTATCACGGAGGAAATTATCCCGCGAGCCGTGGGCGGCAGGCTTGGAAAAAACTTCGGCGGATTGGTAAAGGATCTTGTAAAAGAGGAGCCGCTTATTGTAGAAGCGTTCGCATTCGATACGACCGGGGAAGTTCTATACCCGCCCCCGTCCGGTTCCGCGGCGGGAAGGCCCGACCTGCTTGAATTCCTCGTGACGTCTCAACCGGGCGCAGAGCTTAAGGGAAAGGCTTTACGGCGTTTGCATCTTGAGCGCGGCAGACTGCTCGATCTTTACGAAAATGCGCTTGAGATGCAGAACGTTCAGGGCGACCGGACCGCAGCCCGCAATCAGCATATAGCGATTACACAACTGGCAAAACCTTCCAACGGCGATTTAGCCCTGCTTTCGCGGGACATGATTGCAAACACTTACTACCGCGAGAAGAACTACGAAAAGGCGCTGGGCCTGTTCCGCGAGATTGCAGTTTCAAGTGACGGTGCGGGAGGCGCAGTCGCGTCTCTTTTTGCCGGCGAAGATATTCCGCTCAGGCTTATTGCATATTTTCAATGGGCCGACTGCGCCCTGAAGCTTGGCCGCACGCGGAACGCGGCGAACGCCCTGAGTGAACTGTACAAAGGGCTTCTCGAGCGCCGTTTCAGTATCTCGGCACGGGAGAAACGGGCCTATCTTGACATTGCCGGGGGCAGGCTGGATTCGTTGTTGAAGCGAAATCCGGTTGACGATGAAATTCGAAGAAGGTATTCGTTATTGCGTCATGAGAGACGGCGTGAGACATGGATAAAGAAACTCGGGGGCGTTATCAGCGATTCTTTTGCAATGGATTTCAAATCAAAGTTCAGCGAAATGGGAGAATATCTTGATAAACGGCTGGACTATACCGTGGAAAGGGAGGAATGTGATTTTCGCTTTATCTTCCGGGTCGGACAGCGGAGCGACAGGAAATATATCGCGGCCGGTTTTGCGCTTGACGAGGTCAGGTTGATCAGGGACGTTCTGCCTCCCTTGCTTTCCGCCGAGCGCTTCCCGGAAGAAATTTCCGTGGCGGCGGTTGGCAAAAACGGAAAAGTGCTCGCCGGAACAAAACCGCTCGAAGCGGCGAAGCCTCATCTTGAAGTTGCCATGCCGGCGCCGCTTTCGGATATGAAACTTCAGGTTTTCTTCCGTGACCCGCGCGAGCTCTCCCGCATATTTGCGAGGAGAAGAAACCTGGATATCGCGCTCATTTCCGTTCTGGTTGTGAGTCTCCTGCTCGGTGTTTTCCTGGTGCTCAGGTTTATCCGCAAAGAGCTCGAGCTGACCCGGCTGCGCGCGAGTTTCGTATCCAATGTCTCGCATGAGCTCAAGACCCCCCTTACCTCGATTCGCATGTTCGGGGAGATGCTGAAGCTCGACCGCGTACCTGATGAAAACAAACGGCGGGAATACTACGACATTATTTCCGCGGAAAGCGAACGGCTCACAAAATTAATTGATAATGTCCTGGACTTTTCCAGGCTCGAGGCCGGGAAGAAAAGTTACTCATTCGCTCCGGCCGACCCGGTGGAAGTCGTGCGCAGGACGCTTCAGGTCTTCAGCTATTACATGCAGGAGCAGGATTTCGAGGTGCGGACTTCTTTCGACGAAGACGTACCGGTAATTCAGATGGACCAGGACGCCCTGAGCCGTTCCGTTCTTAACCTCCTGTCGAACGCTGTGAAGTATTCTCGGGAAGAGGACCGCATAATCGATGTTTCGGTCAAACTGGTTGAGGGGCACGTCCGTATCAGCGTACGCGACCGGGGGATTGGAATCAGGGAGGAAGACCTGGAGCGGATATTCGATAAGTTTTACCGCGCCGGCAGCAGAGAGATTCCGGAAGTATCCGGCACAGGGCTCGGCCTTACGCTTGTCCAGGCCGTGGCAACCGCTCACGGCGGGCAGATCGACGTCCAGAGTTCTCCGGGCAAGGGTAGTATTTTTACCATAGCGCTGCCGCTTGATGAAAGCGGGTAGGCGGGAAGGAATAATCCATGGAGAAGATACTCGTAGTCGAGGACGAAAGACCGATCCTTATGGGCATTAAGGACAATCTCGAGATGGATGGGTATACGGTGTTCACCGCCCGGGACGGGAAGAGAGGGCTCACCCTCGCGCGGCAAAAGGCGCCGGACCTGATTATCCTGGACATCATGCTGCCGAAGATGAACGGGTTCGAGGTCTGCAAGCGCCTGCGCAAGGAGAAGAACCCGGCGCGCATAATAATCCTTTCCGCCAAGAGGGAAGAGACCGACAAGGTGCGCGGCCTCGACCTCGGCGCGGACGACTACATCACCAAGCCGTTCGGCGTGCAGGAGTTTCTTGCCCGTGTGAAGGCGGTCCTTCGCCGCGAGGTGGAGCCGGAATCCGAGCTCAAATCCTACAAGTTCGGCAACGTCCGCGTGGATTTCGAGCGGATGGAGGTCGTTAAAGGCAAGAAGAAGATCGAGCTTACGACCCGCGAGTTTCATATTCTGAGGGTCTTTATCGAAAGGCGCGGCAAGGTTGTTACGCGGGAAGCACTGTTAAAAGCGGTCTGGGGCTACGACGTCGCCCCGACCACCCGCACCGTCGACAACCATATCGTGAAGCTGCGCAAGGCGCTCGAGGAAGACGCGACCGACCCCAGGTACATCATCTCCGTCCGCAGCGTGGGGTATAAGTTTAAAGGATAAAGAAGCGGGTATTTGGGAGAGAATAAAAAAAACCCGGGCATGCATATGCCCGGGTTCTTGTCTATATAATAATATCGTCAAATGGGCGCAAATAAGGTTTGCTGGCCGGTTATGTTGCCGCTAGGCGGATCGGTTGGTACTTTCAGAGACCCGCCTGTTTCCACGGCGTCAATCTGATCAACAGGGATTACCGCCTGATAGTAGAGAGGATCCAGTGAATAATTGGGACATATTACCTTGTAACAGATAATAAAAGTTCTTCGTACGAGGTTTTCAAGTTTAATAGGAGTGGTGAATGTAATCGTTACTGTTCGCGTGTCGTCCCAGGCAACGTCGTTTGCTACCCTTACGTCGCTTGGGTCCCACTTTCCCGCACAGTCGCCTATGTCTTCCCAGACGTTACATTTCATCGCGATTCCATTGGTCAGGCTTCCGTCTCCGGTATCAGTGACCACCATCGAGATAACGCTGACGTTACCGCCAATTGCCTCGAACCTGAATTGAAGCAGGCAGCAGTCGAACGTTCCCGTGTCCGGCAATTGCCAGGTCATTTTTCCGCCGGGATTGTTGGGACCGAGTTCTACCCGGAGAGTATTTGTGGAAGTTGTCGTTCCGGTTCCCGTGCCGGTCCCGGTATCTGTGCCGGTTCCGGTTCCCGTCGTGCCCGTGCCGGTGTTCGTGCTCGGGTAGACGATTTTCGTTCCCCCGCCGCTGCCGCCGCAGTTAATGGAGAAAGCTACTGAAACGGATAAGATTATTGCCAGGACCAAGATTGGAGATTTGCGCATGATTGCTCCTATGCTTAGATAAGGATCGTGTTAAGTTTCCGCTAATGATCCACGAGCAATTTTCCTCGAGACATTCTAGTATACATATAATGTCTCACATGATATTAAGACTGATTATATCTCTTAACCTTGCAAAAAATCCAAGCAAATTACCTGCGATTGGCGTAACTATTTGCTCGTAAGTCAGTTGCGCTTTCAAAGAGCCGGGTTCTTTTTCGCCGGAATTTCCAATTTTCAATAGTATAAACGCGGTATCATGGGCCCCGCAAGATTACTCCTTTACCTGGTTTAAGGGTTCAATCAGTTCTGCCGTTGGGCAAAATTCTCTTCCCCGGTGAGGTGTTCACATATTCAGTCACAATATTCTACCAATAAAAGCCTTTGCAGGCAAGTAAAACCTGTACAAAGACGAAAAAAAACCCGGCGCCGTATTCGGCGCCGGGTGATGATTGCCGGTTTAACCAGGATGATGCTGCCAGCCTATCTGATTATAGTTTCAATCCTTATGGTGGATTGAAACCGATATCAAAGCCAGTAGGATCTCCACCCGAGTTTTCCATCGGCGAATTATCGCTTAATGGGAGAGAAGCCTTATACCAATAAGTCGGATAATCACTATATTCATGGTGCGTGACACCATAAAGAATAAGGTATGGTATCTTTTCACCATTGTTTATGGTTATCGGTTCGGTCAGGTTTATTGTCACACTGCGAGTCGCGCTGTTGAATAAAAGCGCTGGTGTAAAATCATGGAGGAGAGGTTCTTGCCCGGTACCGTCCCAAACACCCGGGGTTGTGCCGTTATCCGGGCATACACAGGCAAGTAATCCGTTGGGCCAGCTCATTGATCCGTTTCCGACGTCTGTAACTGTAATTTGAGTAAGTGTAAAATTGTCGCCAACTGCTTCAAGTTCAAATTGCATCACGGAGTAACGATAATAGCTGGGGTATGATGCGGTCCCGACAGTATAGTATCCGGGACCTAATGAATTGGGACCGACTGTGGCGTAAAGATGAGCTGCTCCAGCCGGCGCGACGGTCAGTGTAGCTCCCATTATGGGAAAGCTGCCTGCGATTATTGAAGGTGTGCTGGTTGCCGTTTCTTCGGCAGTGACATCTGATTCATTATCGATACTGAACGTGAAGCTTTCGTTTTCAACAGCGCTTGCCGATAAGTCAGCCCTGATTATCCAGTCTTTCGGGTCATTTGCCCAAATGAACGAGGACGATAATGCGATTGTCGCTTTTCCACCCCCATCAGGGGAGCCTGTGCCGATCAACCAGTCGGCACCCGTTACAACGCCGTCGCCATCGTCATCCTGCCAGACCTTTATTTGGCTAACATGTGTTGGATCATCGCTTGTTGTGACTGTAACAATCACCTCAGTTGGCGTCTGGCTGATTGGGCCGGGGTCGAGATGGACATGCATGACAAAAGCATTTGTCGTGCCTGCACTGACAGAAGCATTCGACGGGTTGCTTGCACCTTCAGAAAGCGTAAGCGTCGGAACCATTGACGGCGGCACGGTCGTGAAAGACCATATATCGCCGGTAGTCGTGCCGTAGTCGTTCACCGTGTCGACGCGCCAGTAGTAAGTCGTTCCCTCGGTCATGATGCCGGGGTCATAGGTTGTGGCGGACTGGTTGCTCACAGACGTTACGGGTGGGTCGATCGTGTCGATGTAGATATTGTACGTCGTTGCGTCGGGGACCGCGTCCCAGGAAAGGTCCTGGTCAACGGGGACATCGGTCGCATTGTCCGGCGGGTCCGGGTTGGTTGCCAGCCCGGGAGGAGAACCGGTCACAAGCGTGCGGAACGACCAGACGGCGCCGGTAGTCGTGCCAAACCCGTTTATTGAATCAACGCGCCAGTAGTAGGACGTGTCCTCGGTAAGTGCACCGGGATCGCATGTTGTGTTGGACGTGTTGCTGATGCTTGTGGTCGGCGGGTCGACGGTGTCGAAGAACACTTCGTAATCGTTTGCACCGGTGGCTGCGTCCCATGACAGTATCTGAATGAGCGGGACATCCTGCTGGCCGTCGGCCGGGTCCGGATTGCTGGCCTGCGCAGGCGGACCGCCGGCTGAGCCGGTGCCGAAAGTCCATACGATGCCGATTGTCTTGCCGAACGTGTTGATCGTATCGATTCGCCAGTAATACGTCGCATCGGGCGTCAGTGCGCCGGGGTCGAATATTGTTCCGGGTTGATTGGTCTGGAATGCAAGCAGAAGGCTCGGAGAAAAATAAACGTCGTAACTGTCAGCATCAACGACGACATCCCAGGACAGGCTCTGATTGGTCGATACGCCGGTAGCTCCATCCATCGGCGTGGGATTGCCCGCCTGCCCGGGCGGGCTGCCCGTTCCAGTGCCGGTGTCCGTTCCAGTGCCGGTGTCCGTTCCAGTGCCAGTGCCGGGCCCCGTTCCCGTTCCAGTGCCGGTTCCTGTACCGGTGCCGGTTCCCGTTCCAGTACCGGTTCCGGTGTCCGTTCCAGTGCCGGTTCCGGTGTCCGTTCCAGTGCCGGATCCTGTCGGCCAGTAAATAGTCTTGCTTTTGGAACGGCTGCCGCAATTTATGGAGGCAAGCCCAAGCACAAGCAGAATGGCAAAGAGTAACAGTATGGAAGGCTTATGCATATCTCTTCTCCCCACTAAGAAGCTCAGCGAACGATAGAAATCGAATATGGGAATGTAATCACACGCCCGGAAGGGCGTTTGATTTATCCCCCTACCCCGCATTGCGGAAGTGTCCGACAACTACTTTTATTATTATATAAAAAATGACGGGGAAATTCAATACAAATTCCTCGAAATGGCTGGATTTACAGGTTTACGACCGTCTGGCGATAAAATTATTTTGACAGGACTTCAGTTTCTGCTAGAATAGCCCGATTATTTAAGGGAAATGTTTTGTTTTTTGTTCGGTAACACCATAGACGCCGGCTGTACAGTTCGATGAGGTATTAATGGGGAAACCACTGGTAATTGTCGAGTCACCGACCAAGGCTAAAACCATAACCAAGTATCTTGGTGGGAAATATGTTGTAAAGGCGTCGAAAGGCCATGTCCGCGATCTTCCACCCAAAGAGCTGGGCATTGATATTGAAAGTGATTTTACACCCACCTATAAGACCATTCGCGGGCAGGCCAAAGTACTGGCCGAACTGCGGAAAGCGGCAAAGGAAGCGGATGCGGTTTACCTTGCCCCCGACCTCGACCGTGAGGGTGAGGCGATTGCATGGCATATCGCCAAGGCCCTCAGGCTGCCGAATAAGAAGCTTTTCCGCGTGACTTTCAACGAGATAACCAAAAAAGCCATCTTGAAAGCCTTTGAGAACCCCGGCAAGATATCGATGAACAAGGTCAACGCCCAGCAGGCCAGGCGAATCCTGGATCGGATCGTGGGCTATCAGCTTTCACCGCTTTTATGGGAAAAATTCTGGAGAGGCCTTTCCGCCGGGCGCGTGCAGTCCGTCGCCGTGCGCATGGTGGCGGAGAGGGAAAAGGAAATCCAGGGTTTCAAACCGGAGGAGTATTGGGAAGTAAAAGCGAAAGCCCTTCCGGATAAGCACCGGGACACTCCGTTTATTGTCGATTTGAAGAAAATCGATAAAGAGGACCCTAAAATTTCATCTCAGGCAGAGGCCGAAAAAACGGTCAAAGACATTGGGAAACAGAACTTTACAATTACACTTGTCGATAAGAAAGACAAGCAGGACAACCCCTCGCCCCCTTTCACGACTTCCACGCTCCAGCAGCAGGCGTCCACCAGGTTCCGCTTCCACCCCAAGCAGACGATGATGCTGGCCCAACAGCTTTACGAGGGAGTGGATATCGGCGAGGAGGGGCCGGTCGGACTTATCACGTATATGCGGACCGACTCCGTTAATGTCGCCGGCGAGGCTATCGAGGAGGTGCGCGGCCATATCAACAAGGTGTTTGGCGAAAAGTACCTTCCCGAGGCGCCCCACACCTATAAGTCGAAAAAAGGCGCACAGGAGGCGCACGAGGCGATCCGCCCGACGCAGGTCGGGTACATGCCCGAAAAGGTGGAGCAGTTCTTGACCCCCCATCAGCATAAACTCTATACGCTGATCTGGGAGCGGTTCGTAGCCAGCCAGATGCATCCTGCCGTTTATGCCGTGACGACGGTTGAAATCACAGGCGGCAGGTTCCTCCTCCGGGCGACGGGCCGCATTACAAAGTTTGACGGCTATACGAAACTGACGGGCACGAAGGGCAAAAAAGAGGACCAGACGCTGCCTGACGTTGCCGAAGGCGACGGCGTTTCGCTGGACGAGATATCGCCGGAGCAGCATTTTACCCAGCCGCCGCCGCGCTATAACGAGGCTTCGCTCGTCAGGGCCCTGGAGCGGGAAGGGATCGGCCGGCCCTCTACGTATGCGCACATCCTTTCAACGATTATCCAGCGCGGTTACGTCGAGGACCGCGAACGCAAGCTCCATGCCAGCGACCTCGGGATTGCCGTTACCGAGAAACTGGTGAAGCACTTTCCCAAGCTTATGAACCTCGAGTTTACTTCAAAACTGGAGGACAGTCTCGACAGCATAGAGGAGGGCGAGGGCGATTGGGTCGGACTGCTCAGGGAGTTTTACGAGCCCTTTTCTTCTGAACTCGAACATGCAAAAAAGGAAATGACGAATATAAACAAAGACCCGGAGCAATCCGAGGAGGTTTGTCCCAAGTGCAACTCACCTATGGTGTATAAACTGAACAAACGGGGCCGTTTTCTCGGATGTTCGAAATACCCGAAATGTAAAACGGCGATGTCGCTTAACGGCTCCCGAACCGAGCCGGAGCCGACCGACCATAAATGCCCCAACTGCGGCGAACCGATGGTTATCCGAACGGGAAAGCACGGGCGCTTCCTCGCATGTACCGGATATCCGAAATGCAAGACAACTCTTTCAATCAAT
Source organism: Planctomycetota bacterium (assembly GCA_004376375.1). Lineage (GTDB taxonomy): Bacteria > Planctomycetota > E44-bin39 > E44-bin39 > E44-bin39 > E44-bin39. Next base: position 47,491 of record SOJX01000096.1, on the reverse strand, counting down.
GAGGACGGTGAAATAGAAAAGCCCGGCGAGGGGGAGGAGAAGTGTGAGAAATGCGGCAGTCCCATGGTCGTAAAGGCAGGGAGGCGCGGCAAGTTTCTCGCCTGCTCGGCATATCCCGACTGTAAGAATACCCGCCCCATCGGCGGAAAGACCGGGGAGGATGAAGAGGCGCCGACATGCGATAAATGCGGAAGCCAGATGGTTGTGAAGGCTTCCCGGCGCGGACGCTTCTGGGCATGCTCCGCGTATCCGAACTGCAAGAACACGAAGCCAATTGCGGGTAAGAAAGCCAAGGAACCGCCCAAAGAGACCGGGGAAATGTGTGAAAAATGCGGGAAGCCTCTGGTCTACCGCGTGGGGCGGGGCGGTGCGCGCTTTATCGGTTGCAGCGGTTATCCGAAATGCCGCAATACTCGGACGCTGGAGAAGGAAGAAAAGGAAAAAGAGCCGGAAACAGATGAAGTCTGCGAAAACTGCGGCAAGAAAATGGTTATAAAGAGCGGTCCGCGCGGCAAGTTCCTCGCATGCTCCGGCTATCCCGCGTGTAAGACCACAAAGAGCATGAAGAAAGCGTCGCCGTCCAGGAAAAAGCCCGCCAAGAAGGCGGGTAAAGAAAAAAAGAAGTAAGATATGGCCACTTGTGCGGCCGATTCACTCACCTCTGAACTGACCTGCTGCGCTGTTATTCCTGCATACAACGAGGGTAAGCACATTGCCGACGTGGTGCGCCGCGTGAAGCGTTACCTCCACGACGTCTGGGTTATCGACGACGGTTCGAGCGACGATACCTCCGATGTTGCTTCCTCGGCGGGTGCCGAAGTTGTCAGATTCGAGCGCAATCGCGGAAAGGGGGTTGCGCTGATAAAGGGCCTGCAGCTTGCCGGACATAAAGGATTTGACGCCGCATTCACTCTCGACGCCGACGGCCAGCACCTCCCCGAAGAAATGCCCCGCTTTATAGACAAAATGACCCAGACGGGCGCGGATATCGTCCTGGGCAACAGGCTCCGCAATCCGAAAGAAATGCCGCTTCACCGCCGGGCCGTCAACCGTTCCCAGTCTCTTTTACTTTCCATTCTTGGCGGACCTGGCATATCCGATACTCAGACCGGATACCGGCTTATTCGCCCGCGGGTTGTCATGGGTGTGAAGTATTCTTCTTCACGTTATGCATTCGAGTCGGAGATTCTGATCCGCGCCGCCCGCCGCGGTTTTCGCTTCGCGGAAGTCCCGATAAGCTGCGTCTACGGCGACGAACAGTCCACCATCAGACCCGCCCGCGATACTTTGCGTTTCCTCCGCATGCTCGTCAAAGTCTACAGGTAGGCAGAAGTTCAAAGTTCAAAGTTAAAAGTCTGAAGTTAAGAGCCTGTTTAACGGGCATACCGAAAGAATAGACTCCGACGTGAAAACATACTGATTATATAATTGGAGCCAAAGGCAATTTCTGCAGAAAAAAAGCCCGGGTTTTATCCCGGGCTTTGCCAATACGTCGGCCGCAAGGCTGGTTATGCGGCCGGTGAAACGAGGCGCTTGTATCATTTGGCCTTGGCTTCGTCTTCCTCCTTTGCCTGCGGTTTTTCCTTTTTCTCTTCCTGCGCCAGTTTTTTCTTGTACCGCTTCAGGTTGCGGGCGGAGGCTTTGACGACCGACTTTATCAGGCGGACCATTCTCGAAGGTTTTGTCCTGGTTGAAGAGCTTTTCTTGAGCACCTTTCCGGTCGGGTCGATGAAGATCAGCGTCGGCGCGCTCTTAATCTTGTACTGTTTCTTGAGCTCTTTACTCAGTATGGACAGGTTAACCTTGTAGCAATCGAGTTTGGAAAGTTCATCCTTGACGTCCGGGTCCTCGAAAAGCAGTTTGTTCATCTTCTGACAATCGCGGTATTGCGCCCGGCTTTTCGAAGCCTTGTCCTCGGGCCAGTAGAAATAGAGAAGGATCGGCTTTTTCAACTCCTTGCCTTTGAGCGCGTCGAAGTCGTTGAAACAGGTCGCCTTTTTCGGGTCGGTTCCGCCCTTTTCTGCCGCGTTTTTGCCGGTATCGGTTTTGCCGGCCGCGGCCTTGTCGTCTTTCTTCTTGAGGATTTCTTTGCCGGTGACCGTTTCTTCAGATGCCGGTTTTGCATCCGGCCACGGGATGCCAATGGGCTTGTCGGGCTGAGAGTTTTTACCGGTAGGCCCAGCTACCGGCGGCTTCGAAGTGCCGCCGCTGCCTCAGCAACCACCGCCACCGCCACCGCTCGGACCGCAAGGCCCTTTTTTACCGCAGCCGCAGGTGTCGCATGCATGCGTCACATCATCTACTGCAAATCCGACTATGCATAAGGCGAGTACAAACGGGATAAGCAGTTTTCGCATTGGAATCTCCCTTTTATTGGTAGTCTGTTATGGCTGCAAACTCGCCTTTATCGCCTTACTTGGACTGCTTTTCCTCTTCCTTCTCGCGCTTCTTCTGAAGCTTCTCCAGGTTCCTGTCCGATTTCTTGACGATGGTCTTAATCAACCGGATAAGGTTTGACGGCTTTATCCGCGGAGACGTGATCCTCTTGAGCACCTTGCCGGTCGCGTCGATGAAAATCAGCGTCGGCGTGCCTTTCACGCCGTAGCGTTTGAGGCGCGCCTTGTCGAGCGACTTGTAGTTGACTTTGTAACAGTCTATCTTTTCGAGGGCTGACTGGACCGACGACCTGGCAAGGAGTTCAATCATCTTCCGGCAGTTCTCGTAGGCCTTCGAAGTGCGGCCTTTGGAATCCTTCATGTCAGGCCAGTACACGAAAAGGAGGACAGGTTTATTTTCTTCCTTCCCTTTCAGCGCGTCGAAGTCGTCGAAGCAGGTGGGTTTTTCTCGCTTTTTAACGACGACCTTGTTGCCGGATTTTTCCCCTTCAGCCGTTTTGCCCTTGTCGTCCTTTTTACCGAGAATTCCCTTGCCCGTAGTTGTGGGCTCAACTTCAGGGGTCGATTCGGCAACGGGTTTGGCCTCAGGCCAGCTGAGTTCTGCGGGCGTACGAGGCTGAATGGGAGTTCCCGTACTGGGAGTACCGGGGTTCCCGGGATTTCCTGCAGGCGGTCTTGGAGTCGTAGGTGGCCGCGCCGGCGGCCGCGGAGTGCCACCGCCGCCTCAACAGCCGCCGGCAGCATAGGCCACATTGTCCAAGGCAAATCCGACTGCACACATAGCGAGCAGGAATGTGGTAAGCAGTTTTTGCATTTTCAATTCCTTTCAGCGAGCGGTCCGTTCCAGCCTCAAACCTATTATATTGAGCGCGGATAATCATTTCAAGTATATTAGGACACGCCTGTCTATTATTACAAAACCTTTACATAAGCCAAATAGAGCAGATTTGGTGATGCAGATGTCCGAAATGATGCATTTTTGCCGGTTTTTCGCTTTGTTTACCTGCTTTTTGTTCATCTTGCCTGTTCTTGAGGCATCGCTTTTCTGCTATTGGTTGCATTCTTTTCTAATGCGGGATAGAATACGGTGGTCAGGTGGTTCGGTATTCAGCAAAATGGAGATCAATTAATGCTGAGGGTTACCAGATTTCTAATTATTGTCTTTATATTTTTATGGGTTGCAGGATGCATATATGACGTCCTGCCCAAGTTCTCGCCCGACGGCAAGTACGTGGCCGTTCACGTGATGGTCTTGGAAGGCCTTAATAGAATTTACGTCGTCGAGCTTGCGACGAAAAAGGTTACAGACCTGAAACTTCCCGAAGGGTGGGAGCCGAAAGGCCTTAGATGGATTAAAAGTAATCTGTTGATAGGCAGCGAGAAGGTAAACAGCAACGACGATGGTCCTTACTGGCTGGTGAATCCTGCAACCGGAGAATGCACGGAAACATCCATAAAAGCCAGCGAGCTTTTCATTTTTACAGGAACCTTCGACGGCGGGAACGCGCTTTACGTCCCTTGCAAGGAAGAAGAAGAAAAATGGAAAACAACAGTCTACTCCCTTGATAACCTTTCGAATATTATAACCACTCTGGATTATCATGCATGGAACGCGGGCGACGGCTGTTTTCTCCGTATTATAACTGAAGATCCCGAAGACGAGTCGAAAAAACTGCTCGGCTGGGCTTTCCAGAAAATCGAAGTCTATTCACCCGGCGCCAAAAAAATGGTGACAATCGGCAAACCGGAACTCGACAAGATTATTAAAGTGAAAGATCAGATGATGATATTCACAAGAGTCTCCAGCGACCACAAAAAGATTGTTCTCGGCGTCAGATACGGCAGTCATAATATATCATACAAGCTCGACCGCATAAGCGAACTCGGCGTATTTGACCTTTCAACGGGCAAACTCCTCTGGATTGGTCATTCAAAAAATATTCTGGGGCCGCCTGTAATGATTAAAGACAGGATATACGCAATAGAGCTGAAGAATATCCCCGAGCCGAAAAGCGATGATGAGGATTCAGAAAAAGAAGCGGACAGGGAAGATAAAGTGCCCAGTGAGATCGTTCTCGCCGTCCACACTGAAAAAGGCCGAAAAGTGATTCTGGACATACCAAGCAAACCGGGTGACCGCTTTGAATTATACAATTCATCCGGCGACCGAAGCAGGTTTGTCCTTCAGCTTACGGGAAAAAAAACCGCGCCTGCTCATTATACCGATTAAGGATTCACTCAAGGTCGAGGAAATCACGGAAATTACTCTCCCTGTTCCAGAACCTGAAAAGAAATCCGAAAAAGAGACAAAAGAGAATAAATGAAGCTTTCGCTGCCTCTCAAGCTCACTATCTTCGTCGTCCTGCTTTTCGCGGCCGTGATAGCGACCTGCCTGCTGTGGACGCCGGTGAGAATATTGTGGAACGCCTCCTGTCTGCATTCCAATGACGCGAAAGAGAGGGTGAAATCCGTCAGCTGGCTGCTCGGCAAAGGCAGGAAAGGCTTCGATGTGCTGGCGGGGGAACTGGAAGGCGGCGAGAAGGCAGCGGAATTCCTGGCAGAACACTGGGAACATGTCAACACCCTGGTGCCAAAGAGCATGTTTAAGAGCTTCCCCCTGCACCTGGCCGCAAGGAATAAATGGAATGACGTTGCGATGCTGCTGATCGACAAAGGCGCGGAAATAGACGCGAGAGATGAAGACGACTGGACGCCGCTGTTCTGGGCGATACGGGAAAAAAACAAGGACCTTGTTGAGTCGCTGGTAAGAATGAAGGCCGACATCAATACAAAAGACGAATTCGGATGTGCGCCCCTTGACTGGGCGCAGTTATTGCGGCACGAAGCGATTGCAGATTTCATCCGCGCCAACGGCGGAAAGACATGGAAAGAACTGAGGAGATAAGATAACTAGTACTCCGTTACACCTCAAATGATATGTACAGGTCATTGCGAGGAGGTAGCAAAGCTGCCGACAAATCAGGTAACAGGTGACAGGTAACAGGTAAAAAATATATTCTGATACCTGTAACCTGTAACCTGTAACCTAGTCTGAGATTGCTACGTCGCTTCGCTCCTCGCATTGACGGCCTACTTATCACATCAGGCGTAACAGAGCAATAGGAGGCCGGTCATATCATGTTCGACAAAATCAACCTGCGCGAATTGGCGAAAGTAACGGCGCCGGACCGCGCGTTTCTGAGCCTCTACCTTTCCGATGCCGGAGCGCTGGAATCGCTGGGGAAGCGCATCGGGAACACGCGCTCTCTTTTACGGGATAACAGGGACGAAGCGGAATACTTCGATGAGAACATCGAGCTTGTGGAAAAATACCTGAAGAAGAATCCGGTCGAGTCCGGCGGGATATGCATTTTCGCCTGCTGGGCGCTGGATTATTTCAAGGCCTTTCCGATTGAAGTAGATATGCCCGATTTATTAATCGTTGATTCCTCGCCCTATATCCGTCCGCTGGCCGAACTGCAGGACGAATACGAGAATTTCGCGGTGGTCGTCGCCGACAATAAATCCGCCCGCATTTATCTGGTCGTGTCCGCGAAGGCCGAGTCCGAGGAGCGAGTCAGGGGGAATATAAAAAACCACGTGCGGAAAGGCGGCTGGTCGCAGCAGCGCTACGAGCGCAGGCGCGACAAACAGCTTCATCATTACGCCAAGGATATCGTCGACAGGCTTAAGGAACTGGACCGGAGCGAGAGCTTCCGCCGCATCCTTATGGCCGGGTCGAGGGAAACGCTGGCTGAAATCAAGCGGGTGCTTCCGGCCCATCTCGCCAGGAAACTTGTCGGCGAAAAGGCCATGAACCTGTCCGAAGGCGAGCATTGTATCAACCGGGAAATATTCGACCTGTACTTCGACGAGGAACGCCGCTCCGAAGAAAGGCTCTGGGAGCGGATCAGGAACGAATACTGTCGTAAAGGCAAGGCAACCGTCGGCGCCGCGGACGTGCTCGACGCGGCGAAAGCGGGGCGGGTCAGCAAGGTTGTCGTCAGCCGCGATGTTCGGATAGACGGCATCCGCTGCCGCGACTGCGATCATCTGGACGAGGGAGCGCATGCGGCCTGTTCCAAATGCGGCTCGCAGTCAATTTTTAAAATCGACCTTGTCAACGAGATAATCGAGTTGCTCGCATCATCCGGTGCGGAAGCGGACTTCGTCGACCCGATTCCGGGCCTGACCGAAGTCGGCAATATCGCAGCCCTGCTGCGCTATTGAACTTCGCATGCATTCTCAAAGGTGCCTTAATAAATGAAAACATTTCTACCACTCAAACCCGGCATCTTCGTCGTCCTGCTCTTCGCGGCGGTGGTCGGGAGCGGCTGCAAGTTCGCAGATAAACCGGCTGGCATTTACACCGGCGATATTACTCCTCCGGTGCAGCCGAAAAGCGGGCCCGGGTCGTCCGAGTATGCGCACGGGTCCGTAACGAAAAGTCACCACGGCACGGGAGGGACGCGGTACTGGCTGTTCGAGCCCGCGGACCCGAAGCCGAAAAGCGCGCCCGTCGTAATCTTCAATCACGGCTGGGGTGCGATGAATCCGAGGTCTTACCTTGAATGGATAAAGCACATCGTGCGGCGGGGGTCTGTTGTAATCTACCCGCGTTACCAGAATTCGATTTTCACGCGTGCCAGACACTTTACGCCGAACGCGATAAGCGCGATAAAATCGGCAATTGCCAAACTCAAAAAAGCAGGCCATGTATCGCCACAGCTCGACAATGTCTGCGCGCTGGGGCATTCGATGGGCGGGGTTCTGACCGCGAACATCGCCGCCCTCGCCGAGAGAGAGAACCTCCCGAAAATCCGGGCCATGATGTGCGTCGAGCCGGGAGGTCCGGTATCTTCGCTCGAGGATTACGCGCGCATCCCGTCCGACACGCTGATGCTCCTGGTTGTCGGCGCGGACGACAGGATGGTCGGGAATCGGATTGCAAAAAAAATATTTTTCGGAGCGACGCAGGTTAGTCTCGAAAACAAGGATTTCATTACAGTCCATACCGACGAGCACGGAGAACCGCCTCTGGTCGCGGGCCACTTTGCGCCTCTGGCGGGGTCGTTTTTCAGACCGGACGCGTTGGACTGGTACGGATTCTGGAAGTGGTTCGACGCGCTCTCCGATTTCGCCGTAAAAGGGAGGAACCGCGCTTACGGGCTCGATGGCACCGGTAAGCAGCGCCACCTCGGCACCTGGAGCGACGGAACGGACGTGCGCAAAGCGGACGTGACGGATTCGCCGTAAACGGGGTTGAAGATTCTGCAACCTTGTTTAATGCGGTGTTGTATGATATATTAAAGCGATGACGTGCCTCGCCTGATGATTGAATTATATCCAAGGCCAGAGGATAAAAAATGCGTTATATGACTTTCACGCTCCTTTTTTTCGCGCTTCTTGTACCCGCCTGCAGGAAAAAGAAAAGCAACCTTTTCTTCCCTCCGGCCGGCCCTTCTATCGGCCCCGGAGACCACAAGGATTCGATACAGCACATAGGCCTGACGCGGACTTTCGAGTACCATGTTCCCGCGTCGTGGACTTACGCGGATGAACAGCCGCTGGTCTTCGCCCTTCACGGCGGCGGCGGTAACGGCGACAGGATGATAGCCCTTACGCAGGGAGGTTTCGACACGCTCTCGGAAAGCGAAGGATTCATCGTCGTTTACCCGGACGCTTACGAAAAGCAATGGAACGACGGGCGCGGCATAGAGGACTACGCTTCGCACCTCTATAATGTCGACGACGTGGGTTTCCTCTCCACCCTTATCGATTACTTCGACGATAGTTATAATATCGACCGCAAGCGCGTGTACGCGACCGGGATATCCAACGGTTCCTTCATGTCCCACCGCCTCGGCATTGAAGCGTCCGACAGGTTCGCCGCCGTCGCCCCGGTCTGCGGCTCGCTTACCGAAAACCTGTCGCTGCTCACGCCGATGGGCCCGATTCCCATCCTGATCATGGTCGGCGTTGAGGATCCGATGGTTCCCTTCGGCGGCGGGGATATAGTAATCCTCGGCATCACCGGAATGGGGCGCGTCATATCGGCGGCAAATACGGTCAATTACTGGGTGAGCAACAACGTGTGCGATCCGGCGCCGACCGTTACATGGCTGCCCGACCTGGACCCCGACGACGGAACGCTGGTGCGGCGGGATGTATACGGCAATGGTTTGAGCGGCTCGGAGGTCGTTTACTATGAAGTGGTAGGCGGCGGTCACACCTGGCCCGGCGGATGGCAGTATCTGGGTGAATGGCTGGTCGGCAAAACCTGCCGCGATATGGACGCCAACACCGTTATCTGGGATTTCTTCAAGACTCATTCCCAGTAGAACTAACTTTCGGGAAACACTGTACCCGCTTGTCTTTCATAAACCTGCTGTGGAAAAACAAAAGCCCGGGACGAGTCCCGGGCTTTGAAGTTAATCTGCCATTGTACTGGAAGAAGCTGTTTTCTTATTTCTTCTCTTCTTCCTCTTTTGCTTTTTTCTCTTCTGCCTTTTCGCGCTTCTTCTGAAGCCTTTTAAGGTTCTTGTCTGATTTCTTGACAACGGTCTTGATCAGTTTCACAAGACTTGCAGCCTTGATCCGCGAAGAGGTGATTCTCTTGAGAACCTTGCCGGTCGCGTCGATGAAGAGCAGCGTCGGCGCGCCTCTCACGCCGTAGCGTTTGAGGCGCGACTTGTCGAGCGACTTGTAGTTCACCTTGTAGCAGTTAAGCTCGCGGAAGGCCGACTGAACCGCAGACTTGGCAAGGAGGTCAATCATCTTCTGACTGTTCTGGTACGCCTTCGACGTCTGGCCTTTTGAGTTTGTCCGGTCCGGCCAGTACACGAAAATGGCAACTGGCTTGTTCTCTTCCTTGCCCTTCAGCGCGTCAAAGTCGTCGAAGCAGGTAATTTTCGGCTTCTTGGTGACGATGACTTTGGAGCCGGATTTCTCGTCAGTTTTGTCGTCTTTTTTCCCGAGAATCCCTCTGCCCGTGGTCGTGGGCTCGGATTTGGGAGTCGGGTTGGCGACTGGTTTGGCTTCCGGCCAATTGATACTCGGTTTAGAACCCGTAGGTACCATTGGCGTGCCTCCACCACCCGGATTACTGCCACCCGGGTTACCACCGGGATTTGATGGCGGTCTTGGTGTCGGCGGTCTTGCAGGCGGCCGCGCCGGCGGCCGCGATCCTCCTCCGCCGCCTCAGCAGTATGCGGGAAGGTCCAGGGCCATTACGGTGATGGCCAGCGCAGCAATAAATATTATTGGCAGCTTTTTCATAAGTTCTCCTTCTTATCGGACTCTGGTTCGTAATATACCTTTTAGCTGTCACTGTATTTTAAGACATGGCGGGCCGGGATGCAAGTAAGTTAGGGCAGTATTATCTGTTATTACAAAACTGTTACACAAGGCAAATAATGCGATTTTCGGGCCTTGGAGAGGCCAAAAATAAAGCCCGGGATAAATCCCGGGCTTTCGGTTCCGGTAAAGTTGCAGCCTGTTCAGAGGCCGCCGAGTGTCGGCGCTAAGATCGCTCCTTTTCCGCTGCCTTTTCCGCTGCCTTTTCCGCGGCTCTTTCGCGCTTCTTCTCGAGCTTCTCCATGTTCTTGTCCGACTTCTTGACGACGGTCAGTATCAGCCGAACCAGGCTCGCGGGTTTTATCCGCGGTGATGTAAGTCTCTTGAGAACCTTGCCGGTTGCGTCGATGAAGAGCAGCGTCGGTACGGATTTCACGCCGTAACGTTTGCGGCGCGATTTGTCAAGCCCCTGGAAATTCACTTTGTAGCACTGACACTGTCTCAGCGCGGATTGCACGTCCGCGTTGGCAAGGACTTCAATCATCTTCTGGCAGTTTGCATAGAGCTTTGAGGTGCGGCCGGCGTCGTCGGTCCTGTCGGGCCAGTACACGAAAATGACGACCGGCTTGTTCTCTTCCTTGCCCTTCAGCGCGTCGAAGTCGTCGAAGCAGGTTATTTTCACCTTCTTTTTGACGATAACCTTGTTCGCCGATTTTTCCGCTTTTCCCGCTTTGCCGTCCTTTTTACCGAAGATGCCGCGGCCGGTAATGGTCGGCTCGTTCTTCGGCGTCGGGTTCGCTACCGGCTTCGCTTCCGGCCAGCCGAGCGTTACAGGAGCTCTTGGCGGAATAGGCGTCGACAGCCTTGGAGGCGGAGTCGGCGTCCTCGGCGGAGTCGGCGTGCTCGGCGGTGGCGTACTCGGCGGTCTCGGTGTGCTCGGCGGTGGCGTACTCGGCGGACGCGGAGGCGGTGCCGGAGGTGGAGTCGGCGGTCTTGCTGGCGGCCGCGCCGGCGGTCGCGATCCTCCTCCGCCACCTCAGCAATATGCGGGAAGGTCCAGGGCCATAACAGTGATGGCCAGGGCCGCGATAAATAAAACTAGTGTGCGTTGCATTGGTCCTCCCTCCATGGCCGTTCTTCGGCGAACGGAGCCATAGATCAAACCATCTATATAACCTTACACCTTTCTTCCCTTATCTGTTCCTATTATATCCCGGAAATTCTGCTATGACAAGCTTGAATTACATTTGTATCCAATTATTACAAAAACGTGACAGTTATTGTATTGCGCCGGTAAAAGGACATTTAGGGCATAAATAGACAGACTTTCCAGTCCGGCTTTTCACGCCTGGGGCAACGGAATGAAGCAGCGCGTATATCTATGCTGACCTCAGTAAGTTATGTGGAAGAATCAGATTGTGTAATGTAAAAGGCAATTAAAGAAACTGAGCCCGGCTTTGACCGGGCTCAGCATTAGTTCAGTCGGGTCGTAAATTGTTATTCGTTTTCTTTCTCAGCTTTTTTTGCAGCTTTTTCTTCATCCTTTTCGCGCTTCTTCTGGAACTTCTCAAGATTCTTTTCAGATTTCTTGACCAGCTTCTTGAGCGTTGCCACCAGTCTTTCAGGCTTGATCTTGAAGCTCGTAGTCCTGAAGATCACCTTGCCGGTGGCGTCGAATACGACAAGCATCGGCGCGGTCTTGACCTTGTACTTCTTACGAATGGCCTTCTTGGTCTTTTTGTAATTGCGCCGGTAGCAGCTGAACTCGCTCAATTGATTGGAAACTTTCGGGTGCGCAAGCATCCTGGCCATCTGTTGAGAATTCAGCACCGGCTTGCTGCGGTCTTTCTGCGACGTGGCCTCGATGTAGAAGAAGAAAATGACGGGCTTATCTTCGCGTTTGCTGTCAAGTCCTTCGAACTCGTCGAAGATGGTCACCTTGGGTTTCTTTGTTACTTTGCTTTTCGAACCGCCTTCGTCGCTTTTGTCACCACTTTTGTCTTCGTCGGTGGATGGCGGTGGTGCGTGGTCAGGTTCGGGCCATTGACTGTCGGGTGTGCTGCTGGGTTGTCCTCCTCCTCCTGGAGGCGGGCTTACTGGCGGCCGCGACGGCGGACGCCGGGCTCCACCGCCGCCTCACCCTGTTGCGCATGGGGTCATAAGAAGAACTATGCCCATTGCAAGGATAGCTACTCCAAGCAGAAACTGGAGGTTTTTTTGTACGCGCATTTTATATCTCCTTGATATTCGAATACGGCAGATATTTACCTTTTCCCTCTAGGAATTATACGATTAAAAAGGGGAATAATGTAGTGAAAAATGCCGCCTTTGAAGGTATTACATAAACGTTACATTTCGGGCCCGGGGCGATAACTACTTGATATCTTTGTACTTGCCGCCGTTCTTGCGTGCCAGCTCCACCATGAATGCGCGGTGGGCGTCTACAAAGCCGAATGTGAATATTCTGACGCGGCGGAACTTGTTGGCTTTTGCCAGAAACTTCCAGATGCGGTCGATAATCTCCTTGCAGTCGCTGTTATCGCCTTTGTGGGTCGGCCAGCCGTCGGAGAGCAAAATCAGGGTGTCGGCCTTCGGGTTTTCCTTGAACGCGCGGATGATGGCGTCATCGGTGTGGGTCGTGGCTTTGGGCTGAAAGTTCTTGACGTATTTGATAGCGTCTTTCTTGTTTGCAGCGCTCGCGACCTTGAGGCCAGACCTGCTCCATGTAGTTGTGGTTGAGTCGTAGGTAACTATGTTGAATTCCACGTTGGGATCCAGGGCTTTTATGCACTTAATAAGTTCTTTCTGGGCGCGTTTTACCCTCATCCGGTGGTCGGGCAGTTTCTGCTTCCCCGCCTTGCCGCCGCCTCCGCTTTGCTTTTTCTTTTTCGGGTCCGCGGTTGTTCGCGTGTCGGGTTTTTCATCTTCATCTTCGGGGTTTTCACCGGGGTCTTTGATCTTCATCGAGCCGGATGTATCGAGCACGAAAACGACAAGCTTTGAAGTGACTTCGGTGCCGAAAAATCTCGGCGCCTTGCGCGGGGACGTCCTGTAACCCTCTGACTCCCCTTTTGCGCCCGATTCTTCTTTTTCCTTATCTTCCTCGCTTGGTTTTTTCCAGGTTGCCTTCTCGCCGTCCCACCACTGTTTCCAGTCTGCGGCGCAGTCGAAATCTTCGCCGCCCGTGATGGCGAACAGCGCGTCGCGGGAGTCCATCCATACGCTGCCTTTGAGCTTCTCGAAACGCCTCACCAGCTCGATCAGCGGGGAAATCACTTCCTTGGTGTCGATGATTCTGCATGCCCTTATTACCGCGCGAAGCACTTCCTGCTTGGTCTCGTTCGCGGCGATGTCGGATATTATCCTGATTTTCTCGCGTCCCAGCATGCGGGCGACGACTTCGACGAGTATTACCTTTATCCGCCAGTTCTTGTCGCTCTTGCGCTCGAGCTCCTTGCGGATAGCCTTCATTCCCTTGGGGTCCGTTATCGAGGAGAGCGCGGACTTTGTCGCTTCATATACCGCGGAGTCTTCAACCCTCAGCCCGACTGTGAGCAGCAGTTTGACTGCGCGGTCTGAATTGTCGTCGGCTACTTTTCTTATCGCGTCGGGGAGTTGGGCTTTACCTGCCTCGCCCGCCCTCAGCAGCTTGTCAAGGTTGCTCTTGGCTTTCTTCCATTCGGCCGAGCTGAGTTTGGCCTGCGCAAGCGGCAAAAAGGCAAGAGCAATCGCAAGTATGCATGCGGAAAGGAGGAGTTTGCGAATCATATTACTATCCCTCGTTTAGAAGATGTTGACGACCGGACTGTATATATACCTAGATTACAAAGACATCTACTTAAAAGCTACCCATAATAAGACGTGAATTCAGGCTTTTTCCTTCAAAATAACATGCTCCAAATGCCCTGTTTTTAATACACTTGTTACGCCTTACAGTTCCTGGTTAATTCTACTCCCACCTTCGCCCCCTTGCAAGCGATTTCCGGGTGAAGACGGAGACATGTATCCGATTTCACTTGTGAAATCGGTACGTGTCCCCGGAAGCCCCGACACTCCTGTCGGGCAATATAAAAACACGGGGCAAGAGTGCCGCGCTTACCGAAATTGGTATGTGTCCCCTGAAGCTTACTCGGATTCTCTGAAAAATGTCTTTTGGCGGCGGTTGCCGCGTTGTATAATGTGGTGAGGAACACCGGGTACGATGATTCTGGCAAACCTTGGCAAAAAACCTCCAGTCCCCGGAATATAACACAATAAATCGCATAAATCAATAATAAATTAGGAACCGTCCCCTGAATTTGAGAAGTAGAGGAGAAAGCATGAAAAAGAGATATACATTATTATTAATAGTGTTATTTGTGGTTGTGCTGTGCAGTGGGTACGTTTTTTATAATACAGAATTCATACAAGGCAAAATGCTTGGGCGCGCAATAGACAAGGAGGATGATAAAACCATAAGAAAGTATTTGCTCTCTAGGGAATACAAACTAAGGTTACGTGCGCTTAGGGCAATAATGAAAATCGAAGAGGACCCCAAGAAAAAGCTCGATTTGTTAACTTCGCTAAGATTTGATAAATCTGTTCCTGTGCGAGTAGAAGCCATTCGAGATATCACAAATATAAGACACAAATTCAAAATAGTCGCGTTGATGAGCTTTGCAAATGACAACAATGAAGGAGTAAAGGGTATTGCAAAAAAAGGAATAACTAATCTTCGGGTTGATTTTGACTTAATTATTAATGAAGACATTAAGAAGTTATATTATAATGAAAGTCAAAATATATATTTCTTGTCGCCCAAAAATAACACTGAAGAAATAATTTTAAAGAAATAGGAAGAAATATGGGATACCTATAACCGAGTGTTTCAAGGAGGGTGTCCATAAAATTTTCCATAGTATACCACCTCTTATCAAAAGAGCAAATCGCGCGTGCATTACAGACACCTATTCGCACCGTGATCATTATAAACCAAATCGATCCGTGCATGATATTGTTCGAGTGCGCAACGTTTATACTTCTATAATCGTTACATCCCGCATGTAAACTTGAATCTCTGGGGACGGTTCCTAATTTAATATTGTTTTATGCGATATTTACTATTCGGCCTTCCGGGGACACGTACTGATTTCGCAGGCGAAATCGGATACATGTCCCCGTGGAAAAAATCCCGGGACACGTAACAAGTACATGTCCCGGATTCTTCATGTCCCCGATCCCTTGCCGTTCACCACGCCTTCCGGCGTGGTGCTTCCGGGCGTTCACCACGCCTTCCGGCGTGGTGCTTCCGGCGATGAATTTTCGCTTGAATTCGATGTAACGGTGTGTTAGCGTGTCGGTTCTGATAATATTCCACCTGTTTTCGAGCCGCTGAATACCGTGATTCTCACAATCGATAATTACGATTCCTTCACCTATAACCTCGTGCAGGCCTTCGGCACACTGGGCGCGGAAGTCGTGGTCAGGCGCAATGACCGCATAACCCCGGGCGAGGTCGGGAAGCTGAGTCCGACGCATCTCGTTATTTCGCCCGGCCCCTGTACACCGCTCGAGACCGGTAATGCGAATGAGATTATCGAAGCGTTTATTGGAGAACTGCCGATACTCGGCGTCTGCCTGGGGCACCAGTGCATTGCGCACGTACTGGGCGCGAAGGTGGTGCGCGCGGACAGGCTCATGCACGGCAAGACATCGATGATTCATCACGACGGGCGCTCGCTCTTTTCCGGCATTAAGAGCCCGTTCCGTGCAATGCGCTACCATTCGCTTATCGTTAAAGAGGACTCGCTGCCGGACGAGCTTGTCAAAACCGCATGGACCGACCGGGACGAGCTTATGGGAATCCGCCACAGGACGCTGCCGGTCGAAGGCTTCCAGTTTCATCCCGAATCGTTTCTGACTGAGGTCGGCAGGGATCTGTTATCAAACTTCCTGAAGGGTAAGTTCGAGCCCGGTTAGAAAGACACCATGGCCAGGAAACGGGGAAAACGGCAGAAAGGCAAAAAGAAAAAGCGCCGGGACGCAGACGCTGCCGCACCAGTGCCGGATGCGATGCAGAAGAAGTCAACCGCGGTCTCCGATGCCGGGCAGGCCGAGGTAAAGACAAAGGCCGAGAGCTGGCTGCTGGTGCTCGTGCTCGTTGTGCTCGCCTTCGGTTTTGTTCTGCGGTTTTTTCACTCAAGCCTTATTCTCGATTCTACAACGGGATTTTACAGCGAGACGGGCACGAAACCCCAGTTGTCTTCGATAAACCTCCTGCTAAGCCTTGTGCTTCTGGTCGCTGCCGCGCTGTGGAGCCTTTTTTTCTTTATGCGGCGCGAGATTCGCCTGCTGAAAACGGGCGTACTCAGCGGTGTTTTTCTCGCCGTATTTACGCTGGTTGCCTGGATTCAGGTCCCGATCGCCGATTACGCGCTGCCGGCGTTTAATACTGCCGTCCACGCAACGGCGTTTCTCCTTGTTTTTATTCTCGTTGTTAATCTGGGCGTTGACCGGCGCGTGCGTATAGCGCTCGCGGCGCTCGTTTTTGCCGCGTGCGTCGCCGCGGCGGTGGCCGGGCTCTACGAATACTTCTGCCTTCGCCCGGATGTGCGCGCGGGCGCGGGAATATACACAAAGCCCCTGGTCGACCGGGCGCGCGCATTCGACATGTATACGTGGTTTAAAAACCCCAACGTCCTGGGCACCGTGCTCGCGATGGGGGTGTGCCTTGGCGCCGGCCTGGTTGCAGAGTTAATCAGACGGCGGGGTTCCGGCACCTGGCGCTGGGTGCGGCTTTCGGCGGCCGGCATCGGCACCGCTCTTGCCGCGTCAGCCCTTCTTCTTTCCCGCTCCAAGGGCGGGATAGTTGCCTGCGCCATAGGGCTGGGTACGCTTGCGCTCCTTGTGATAATCTCGAAGATCAGGAAACACGCGGACTGGTATGCCTACGGCCTTCTGGGCGCGATGTTCCTGGGGCTGGTGGTTTTTTCCATCGGAAACCTGAAAAGCAAGGACGGGTCGTGGCTGGGAGCTTCCATGAAAGTCCGGCACGGCTACTGGAGCACGGCCGGGCGCATGATAAAACGAAACGGGCTGATCGGCGTCGGCGGCGGCAACTACCAGTACAACTATTCGATCTACAAACCGCCCGGCGCGGAAACTTCCACCCTTACCCATAATTCTTATATTCAGCTCTGGACCGAGCTCGGGGCCGCGGGCCTGCTTTTCTTTTTCCTTTTCTTTGCCTCGATAATTACGCGCGTGTTCGAGCCGCACGAGCGCCTGCCGGCGGAGCGAACGCGGAGCATTTTCGGGAATGACCGGGCCATAGTGTTATCAATCGGCGTCGGCGCCGCGCTTGCCGCGTTGATATCGAGTTTCCTCATCAGCCCGGCTACGGAAATGAATACGCACTTCGGACTTGCGGTCCTGATAATATTTTTCCTGCTCCTTCTTCCGGTTAACTGGCTTTTCAGGGAGCCGCTGCCCAAAGACAAAGACGAGGGCATTGCCGGTTATCAATTCTTCTTCAAGGATTCCTGGCTCACCGCCGGGCTGGTTGCCGCTTTTTTCGCGTTCCTCTGGCACAACCTGGTTGATTTCAGTTTTTACTCGCTGGGCGTTCAGCTTGCTTTTATTGTTGTCGCTGCGCTGGCGATCGTCTCGGTCGCGCCCCAGAAACCGCAGAGCTTTTTCGTTCTGCCGCTTGGCACGGGCGCGCGTTATACACTTGTAATAGTTTTTATCGCGGCGACCGCGGCGCTGGGTCTCTTCACGATGCGGTTTATCCGCGCGGACATGGTTTTCAAGAACGCGACGAATCCCACGCGACTCGCCCGGAGCGCCCTGCGTCTGCACCACAAGAAGGCGAAAGACCTGGCTCTAAAATCGGATGCGGCGCTTGACAGAGCCATAAATCTGAATCCGCTGGATTTTCGCTTTTACCGCGAACGGTTCTATAACGCTCTGGTCCAGTGGGACGCCGATTATGACGCCGTTGCGATGGCAAAACTTCAGAAAAGAAAGGACGAGCTTTTCAGCGTTAATCCGAATCTCCATTACGATGCGTTTAAATTTGCGCTTGCCGGCTATGTAGCTCTTGACAAGCTTTCCAGGGAAGACCTTATCCGGCTCGGGATAAACCGCCGGGCGGTGGTGGCGGAACTCCAGAACGCGCGAAAGCTCTATCCTTCGAATCCTGAACGTACAGCCGCGCTCTGGCAGTACTACGCAAGGCTGGTTATCTCGGAGCCGGATTCGAAGCAGGCTCCGACCTGGACGCGTAACGCCGTCGAATTCGGCAACGAGGCGCTGATTAACTCGGAGGCCGCGCCGGTGAAGGAACTCCGCCTGCCGAAACAGCTATTCGATGTAATAAGCAAGTGGCTTGAAAAGCACGCTCCAAAAGAAAAAGAGGAAGAAGCTCCGGAGAAAAAGGCCGGCGGCGAAAAACCTGCGGCCCCTGAGGAAAAGACACCTTCCGAAGAAAAGCCAGCCGGCGAACAATCCCAAAAACCCGCCGACAAAAAACCCGAAGAGCCGCCGAAGGAGACGGGGAGGTAACAGTGCCGCAGTTCAAGCACGCGTTATGCCTCTACCCCTACCGGCGCGAAGTCCCGATATACGAGTTCTTCCCACCCATCGGGCTTGAATATATCGCCCGCGTCCTCAAAGAAAAAGTTCCGAAGGTCGAGCTTTTCGACGCACGGCAGAATCCGGATTCGCCGGAATCGATCCCCGAATCCGTTGACCTTGTCTGCGTGTCCGTGAACTGGCGCTACGATTTCGATTCCGTTATGGAAACAATCAATGCGTTGCCCGAACACGCCGTTGTGATCGTCGGCGGCCGCGAGGCGACCGTTTCCGCAGAAGAAATCCTCAACCGCTGTCCGCGGGTGGCCGCTGTCGTGCGGGGGGAGGGCGAAGAAACGGTTCACGAACTGCTTTCGCTGGAAAGCGATTTGCGCGACCCGGGAGTTCTCAAGAAAATAGAAGGCATCAGTTTCAGAAACGGTGAAAGTATCGTTCACAATCCGTCGCGCCCGCTTTGTGAGATCGACGATAATCTCGAGCCCGCCCGCGAGCTCCGCGCGAAGCCGTACAGGATTACGTTCAAGGGCTGGGACATCGGAACGACCTTCGACGCCGTTCTCGGCAGCCGCGGCTGTCCGTATAACTGCAAGTTCTGCTCCTTTAAGATGAACCCGCTCGGCCAGAGGCGCACCTGGACGCCGCGCGACCCGGCCGCGGTTGTCCGCGAAATCGCGGGTACGCGTGCGGATATAGTCGCGTTTATCGACGATAACTTTTTCGCCGATGAGGCGCGCGCGGAGGAAATCTGCGACCGGTTGACGGCAGAAAAGCTGAAGACAAAGTTTCTCGCTAATGCAAGGATCGAGATCGGCCGGAACGAGCGGCTGGTCAGGAAACTCGAGAGCGCGGGTTTCGTGATTCTGAATATAGGCATCGAGTCCGCGGTCGACCGGACGCTGAAAATGCTCGGCAAAGGTTTTACGACCTCCGACGTCGCCGAGGCGATGCGGAGCCTGGCGCGCTCGCGGGTGCTGATAAACGGTTATTTTATTATCGGAAACATCGGGGAGACGGACCGGGCGATGCTTTCAATCGTGCCTTTCGCCAGGCGGGTGGGGCTTGATATTATTTCGCTCAACCGCCTGCGGTACGAGAAGCACAGCCGGCTGGGCGAGTTGATAGACGCGGACTCCGACGTTTTCGTGGGTCCCGACGGCGGCGTTTATTCCTCCGAGTTTGGAAAGGAAGAGTTAACTGAGCTTTTGAAGAAAATCACGTTGCGTTTTTACGACGCGCCCCAGGTGTTGCGGATAATGCGGAAGTCGCTTTCGAATGGCTTCATAAAGCCGAGGCAGATTCTGAACCTGGGGCTGATGGCGCCGTGGATTGCGCTCAGGGTCCTGAAGGGACACTACTGGAAGAAGTTCTTTGGCCGGCCCGACACTCCTGTCGGGCATAATGGATTGCGCGGCATCCGGTAGGCCCGACACTCCTGTCGGGCATAATGGATTGCGCGGCAGGAGTACCGCGCCTACGATGGGTTATTTTTTTTCAAGGTATTCGTCTGAAATCCAGCCCAGCGCGCCTTTCAATTCGCCGGATTCAATGCACACGTATCGGACAGACACCGTTTTTGCACCTTCAGGGCCGGGAATCTGTAGAGGCATTGGTCCGCGGTCCTGCACTTCGGCTCCCTTTTTCAACACTGCGACATTTGCTTCACCTTCGAATGCGAGCGGATTGCCACGGCACTGTCTGGCAACATAATTTGTTAACTGCCGGTTATGGGGCCACTGGTCGCCTTTGTACAGGTATATGCACGCGTCTTCTTTGAGCATGTGCGTCGGGCCTTCCACTCCGCCTGAGCCGGATATGTTCGGGCAACCGGTAAAAGCCGCGAGAGAACAGGAAAGAAACAGAATACCAGCAGCTATGGAGAGTGATGCGGGATTTTTCATAACGTTTCCCCCGGATTGAATTATACTCTTATGGATGATTGGCGCATCCTATTCCACGTCGTAAATACAAGTCAAGGAAATTTACTTGTAAAACGCGTCTTATCCCGACATTATATTGTTGTTAGTTGTTAGTGGTTAGTTGTTAGTCGTTAGTGCTTATTGGTTAGAAATTGACAAACGACTAACCACTAATCCCAGGGAGATGATTTTGACGGTAAGAAAATATATAAGCAAACTCAGCTACCCCCGAGTGATACGCCTGGCCCTATTTATTCTCTTCTGGTTTATTCTTGCCGACGTGCTGCTCTGGGCCGCACCCGGAGTCTTCTTTCCGAAAGAGCTTCGCAGAAACCCCGTTTTCAGTTCCGCATATACAGAGTGGTGCCTTGCCCACCTTCCCAAGAACGTGGATTATCCCCGTGTTTTTTTTCTCGGCGATTCCACCGGCCAGGGAATCAACATGCGGACGCGTTACATTCTGCCGCCTCAGCTCGAGACTGCCCTTAGAAAATATCCCGGCCTTGAAAACGTCGAGGTCGTGAACCTTTCCGAGGTTGCAGGCGGGCCTGCCGACAAGCTCCTGCTTCTGACCGCGTTTGCGGATTATTCCGCTGATTTATTTGTTCTTCAGTTGAGCCACCGCATGTTTTCAAACGCCACCGAATTATTTTCCAGGTTGCCTTCGCTTTATCCCGCCGTGGCGATTGAAGTGACCCGGCTGCATAGGGAGGCCGGACTCGATGAGCTCGCGCCGCAGTCGTTTTTCAGGCGCGCGCCTCTGCGGTCGTCACATCTGCTCAAGAGATGCTGGCGGCTGTATGCATCCGGCAACATGTATCGTTTCTGGCTTGACAGTGATGCGGGCAGGGATTTCCTGGGCCGCCTGGGCGGAAAAGAGACGAAAAAGCACCGGAACTGGATTCACAGGAAGAATGCGGGCGGCCACAATATCGGAGACATTTTCTATTTGATGAAGTACCTAAGCGATAAATATATGCATGTCAGCGAAGAGAGAGAGCAGATTGAATACCTCAGGAAAATGGTTCGCTTCGTGAAGGAGAAGAAACCTCCCGTGTTCTGGTACGTCTCCTACGCCAACGCCGACTTTATCAGGTATGCCGCGGAGTTAATCAAACGCGACCCCCGGCATGAAGGTGAAAAAATCCGGGACGCACATGAAATAATAAAGTCAGTACTGCGTGAGGAGGGGGTTGAAGATGTGACCGATTTTCTGGAATTCGTGCTCTCGGAAGAGACCATCGATATGGACCATCTGATGCCGAAAGGCAACGAGCGGGTTGCCGAAGAACTTGCGCGGAAGGTAGCGCCTCTCATGAAAAGGAAACGGTAGAATGAAAAGCGGGATAAAAGAGCTTATACTCGACTTCGGCCTCTCGTTCCTGATTTTTGTGATAACGGCTTTGATTATCCTGCTCTCCGATGTCTGGGCGGAAGAGTTCCTGTACGTTACTTTTTGAATGCCGCTCGAACGGAAAATGAAATGCAGAAGCCCCGGAAAGAAATTCCGGGGCTTTTTTTATTCAACGGGGTGTAGCAGGTATGCCGGATTAAGGCCGCGGCAGCTCGAGATAAAGCATACCGTTTTCGACGGCGCTGTCCTTCCAGTCCTCGAGGTCTCGGGACCAGAGGCCGGCCTTTCTTGCCGCTTCGAACAGGTCCGGCAGGCTCAGAATCGGCGCGCTGTGCCGTGGAAGGGTTCCGCCAAGCAGCCCGTCCAGAATCGTTTTCAGACCTTCCCGGTCGCCCCGTGAATAGTAGCGGCAGACCGCAAGAATACTCTGGACGTCGGTGTCTGCCACCTCGTCGCCGAGGGTGAGCATCCTGCCGGCCAGGCTGTTCTTTTTCCTTTCCTCGGCCGGGAACAGGCTTCCCTGAATATCTTCCTTGAGCAGAAGAAACCTGAGATGGTAAATATCGTGCGATCGGCGGAACGCCTTCGTATTGGAGACGTGCGAGGAGTATTTCTTTAGTTGTTTGAGGGCCCGGCCCGTGCCCGCGGCATCTCTCAGCCAGACGCGGATATTGAACTCGATTTCGACGAGAGTAATCCTTACGCCGTGGGGCGTCGGCGGCCAGGCAAGCAGGCGCTCTACTCTTGAAAGCGTTTCTTCGTAATCCCCCAGCGGCCATGAAGCCATGGTGAGGATGTATTTGGCATACGCAATCGCGTTGTTCCTGAAAGGCCCGGTTACGTTGGAGGCATGGAGAATTGCCGTTCTCGCAAGGTGCTCGGCCTCGAACATCTTCATCATGATGCACGCCTCGTTCGCCTGCACCCTGTAAATGTTGGCAAGAATCAGGTTGTCGTCGGTAAGGCTTTTTATATGGTCCGCTATCTCTTTCGAAAGCCCCGGAACCTGAAGGCCGGCCGCGACCCCCATGTAAAGGGTGAGGAGCGCGAGGTTGGTGCTTCCTTCGCTTTTCTTCAGTTTCTGCCAGCACTTCTTGAGCAGGGCATCGGCGTCGTTGATATTCTTTCTTCCCTTTTCGTACAGGGCCAGAATTCTGACGAGTCTCGTGTGTTGGGATATGCGCAGCTTTTTTTCGAGCATGCTTCGAAGAAAAGGCGCATGCATGTCAATGGTTTCATACAGGCCTTCATACGCGCACCTTTCCGCAAGGCAGACAACCGGTTCATATAAATCCGAAAACCGCCCGGTAACGTCTTCAGGATTTTCCATTGATTCGGATAAGGCTTTTTCCTCCTCGTCCAGCCTGCCCGAGGAGATAACGGAATAGGGCTCACCGGTGAAAAGGTGGATGCGCCAGAGCAGCGAAACGGAAAGGCCTGTCGTTTCGAGGTATGAGTGAAGCGTTGCCCGCGCGATCCCGCATCCTTTCGCGCATTTTGTGAGACCAATCCGATTGATAATCTCTCTCAATCGTTCTCTTGTTTTTTCTTCCTCCCGGTCGATTTCCTGTTCGTCGATTTCAGGTAATTCTTTTTCAAGGCTTTTACCGAGAATGTCCAGGGCAAGGCCTTCGTGGTGTCGCGCCGTGAAAATATAAGGCCAGTCCAGACCGAGCCTCCTGTGCATCCTGTAAACAAGATCAAAAGTCGGCCTCGCGGGTTTTTTCAAAGAGAGCAGGCGATGCAGACGCGACATGCTTATGCCCATCGCCTTGACGATTCTTGTCCTGCCGAATGAAAAAGTGGCAATGCGCAGGCTGCCTGCGAGCAGTTGCTCGACAGCTTCGGAGGAAACTACGATTTCTTCAACATTCGCCCTTGTCATTCAGGACCTCGCCTGGTGTCGGAAATCGAACAGAAATTACTTTATTGTTCGCATTTCACGGGTTTTGTTCGATTAGCAGTATTGTACCTTGCAAGGAGTCATACGTCAAACTCATTCTATTTATAACTATTTTCAAAACAGTCTGTTATAACCTTGCCCGATTTGTTAAACCCGCGATCATTTGATACAGCAATGCGCCGAAAAACGAACATAAATACCAGGTTTGTTCAATAATAGGATGTTTCTAGCCTCGAATTGATATGAAAAATTTTTCTGGTAAAATTGTGCTTATGAGAGCAACTCAATCACAAAAATCGAATGAAAAACAGAAAACCGACACCGCAGCTGAAAGGAGAACTTACATGACATTCAGCCATCTTCAGAAAAGCATTCTTATCCTTCTGGTTGTAACGGCACTGCTTTTTGTCTCAGGCTGCTCCAAGAAGCACAAGTCTTCCCGCAGCGGTATTCCCACATCCGGCCTCCCTGGCGGCGGAACCACCGGCGGCGGTGGCGGCGGCGCAAATGGCGGCGGAAACCCCGGCGATTCCAACGAGCTGGACCTTTCATGGACGGTTGTAGAGCAATCATCCCAGGCTGATCTGGAATACATGGTTGACAGGATAAAGATGTTTAACAAAGGACTCTGGATCGGAACGGAAGGCCAGTCCTATCTCCGCAACCAGACGCTCTCGGACGGAAGCTCCAGCGGCAACGTGGTCGTAAACCGCGTGAAAGGTGCAATGGGCAATCCCCCCGCCTACTGTACTTCCGGTGGCGGCAGCTGGAAGATAACTCTGTCAACCGGCCAGATACAGACACATGGTTTCCTGCACGAGCTCGGACACGGCTGGGTCGGCCCGTGGCACACCGAAGAATACAACTGCCTGAACCAGAGCGCAAATACCTGCGCACAGGGAATGATGATCCTGGGCAGCGGGCCCGCCGAAGGCAGGCTCAACTGGTGTGACCCTTCAAACTGCACCGGTGGCCAGCAGTGCTGGAACCAGATAAAGCAGACACACGGTTGGTCGCACCCCGGCCCGGGCATTGGCAGCGCAGAGCCGACCTGTAACGTGACGATTCAGTAGTCTGATGTGGCAGCAATTAGAAAGGAATCGACAAATAAGCTTTAGGCATCATGACGTTATGCAAAAATTCAGCAGGCAGTAGACAGACAACTTTTTCAAAGGAGAAATCACAATGTCGAAGTCGTTATCGAGTCCCGTAAAGCTCCGTTCGGTCAGGTTCATCATTTGCCTGGCGGTCCTGTTGAGTCTGGGATTGACCCTGGGCGCCTGCGGTACGAAGAAAAAAAGTAAAGAAATCATCCTTCCGCCGGGGGGCGGCGGTGGAACAGGCCCGGGCGGAACCGGCCCCGGAGGTTTCAAGGCGGTTGTTGCAGCCTTCACCGGCAACCCGACGCACGGAACAGGAAGCCTGAACGTTCAATTCACCGACCAGTCAGCCGGTCTGGTTACGTCATGGGCGTGGGATTTTGATTACGACGGTGTTGTCGATTCAACCTCTCAGCATCCGCTTCACACCTACGGCAGTGTCGGATGGTATTCCGTCAGCCTGACGGTGGCCGGTCCTGACGGTTCCGATACGGCAACAAAGGTGACGTACATTCACGTCGCCAACGGCATCAGCACAGTCGACGTAAACGGCAACGGCGATTTTACGACCCTGCAGGCCGCCATCGACGCCGCAGGTGATTACGATCTGATACTTGTCAAAGACGGAACCTACATGGGTGTGGGAAACAAGGACCTGCACTTCGACGGGAAGAAGATATGCCTGAAGTCCGAAAACGGCCCGGATAAATGCATTATCGACTGCGAGGGTGACGGGCGCGCGTTCAATTTCCAGCTTACGGGCGAAACCCTGGATTCGGTAATCGACGGATTCACCATTCAGAACGCCTACAGCGGCAGCGGTGAGGGCGCCGCTATTTATCTCTATGCGTCCGACGCCACGATATCTAACTGCATCCTGAAGAACAACAAAACGAATGGCGGCGGCGGAGCAATCTGCAACCGCGACTCCGAATCCTTCATTTCGAATACAATTATAGAGAACAACCAGGCAGGCTTCAGCGGTGGAGCGATTTACATGCGCACCTCCAGCAGGGCCACCCTGATTGACTGCGTTCTCAGAAACAACGTTTCAGGCGGAAGCGGCGGCGCCATCGGCGCGGACGCCACGTTGAAAATCTATCGCTCCGTTTTCGAAGGCAACACGGCAAACGGCAGGGGCGGTGCGATAGCGCAGTGGCACTCGGGCGGTGGTACTCTGATAGACTGCTGGATAAAGAACAACTCGGCCGGTTCGGATGGAGGCGGACTGGCGTTCGACCATACAAGCATGGGAACAAACGACGTTATCGAAAGATGTTTTATTACAGGTAACACCGCGGGCGAGGAGGGCGGCGGCATCTTCTTCCGCGACCAGGCAAGGCCGCTTGTAGTCAACACTGTAATCGCAAATAACTCAGCCGGGACAATCGGCGGAGGTATCTGCGCCGAGTTTTTCTGCAGGCTGGAAAGCGTGGTCAATTGTGTTATCGCGTACAACTCGGCCGGGACGGATGGAGGCGGTTTCTACTTCAACGACCAGAGAGACGACTCTTTCTCGGTGAATATAGACAATACGATTATCTGGGCGAACACCGCGACGGGCGAGGGGAACCAGATTTATGTAAATGACACCGGCAGGACGCTTCTGAATTACTCCGTTTACTCGAACGACGCGGGCGACATCGCGGGCCCCGGAAGCATTGTCGATACGGAATGCATATACGGCAACCCGATGTTCGCAAACGGTGCTAACAACGATTTTCATCTCCAGATATTCTCACCATGTCTGGAGAAGGGCAGTAATTCTCTCGTGCCTTCCGGCATTGAAACCGACCTTGACGGCGACGACCGCATTACCGGCACAGTGGAGATCGGCGCATACGAGCACTAACCGTAAGCCTGATTTTGTTATCATCACCACAGGGCGGCATTACTTAATGCCGCCCTGTTTTTTTAACCTGGACCGCGCAGAGGGCAAGCGGTGGGGGTGGCGGCAAAGAAAAGCGGCTGGCGCTGAAAGTACAGGCCAGCCGGATAGTTGTGTTGTGCCGAAGGGGGGATTCGCAGTCCGAACCTTCCGCATTATTTGTTAGCTATATGATTACAATTAGTTATGTCAACAGACGCTTCGCTGTTTTGTAGTTTTGTGATAGAATTGTGATAATTTATTGTTTCCACCCCATTCCCCTATGGGTTTAAATAACTGCAAGTCAACTAAAGAGATTTGTTAGCTGTCATCATATGGAATTTTCCCGAGAGGTGGCCGCGGTGTTTCTGGTCTGTCGTAAATAGCTCTTAACAAGGAAGAAAATCCTTCAGCATTCCAGTCAGGGGTTTTCATGTCAATGTATAGAGCGCCGCCAAGGTAGGTTGGAAGTGATTCACTATCAGCGGATTTAGCTCTGACGATGGGGATAAACCGACGTTTGTTGTGAGCAGTGGTGTAGAGACTGGCTGTAACTACTGTTTCAAACCCGACTCCGCCGATTCTAGCGTTTGCTCTATGTACATACTCAGGAGTACATATAAGGAGTATTTTGTCACAATCCCGACATCCACGTTCCATGAAATGATATGTTTCTTCGCCATGATGAAGGTGCCAACGGTCAAACATTACGTTGACACCATACCGGAGAAGTTCCTCGGCAAGTTTTAACACCCACTGTTTGTGATTGTCGGAGTCCCACGAGTATGATATAAAGACTGATGGGTGTCCAGAAATAGTGGCAAAATCCTCGTTATGGTCCTTCGATACGAACGGAGGAACTGTCAGCGCTTCGACGACTTCTATACCACCCGCCCAGCGTGTTCTATCTAGCAAACGTTTTGAACCTTTGAATGGAGTCGGATTTGGCGGTTGGAAAAGCTTTGGTGGTGACCAGAGAGAGCACCGGAAGTCGTAAATGCCTAACGGCAGGCTCGATTCGGTGTTCCAACGTATGCTAAAGCCTGCGGTGCCTCCAACTGGCACGTTAACTAGACGGGCGTGTGTTTTTTCTGTGTTTGAACAATCACGGTCGCTATTGAAGATTATTGAATTCCGATTGTAGGGCGAACTAACCTCAATAATCGGATAAACTGTGCCAACTCGTAAGCCATCATTTCGGACAACGCCCAGAAATTCTATGCATTCTCCCGGTCTAACAATGCGCCGTGAAAGTACACAGGAGACAATTTCAAAGCTCCAGCCTCGAAAAGTAACGATATTCCAAATTTGCCGGATTCTGGCCATTTCAAAACCTAGATTTGTTATGTTGCTCAACTATAAGATTCCGTATAAAGTATATAGTAAATTATAATGCTATCTTGTCGCTTTTCCAAGGTTTTTTGCTTTCGCATGCTTGTACACTCAGTTTAAATGAGTTTCCGTCATTAACTTATTGAAACTTACATGATGGTTTTGACAACACAGAAAAAGGTTTTAGGGTATACTGCTGTGGGGCATGGAGTTCTGCGACTGCAAAGCGATATGAGCGGGAAGCCCGCGTAGAAAGCAAGCGGGATATATCACTTGTGTTATTGAGTACAGAAAGTACCCCGCCTGGCAAAATTGTGTTGGTGCTTTTACTTCGTTTCCCTTTAATTACCAGTTGCGGTCATCTCCAGAGCATGTTACAAACTTTCAACGCAATATAGTGGAGTAGGTAATATCAATAGTAGAGACTTATAGCCCAATCCATGAGTCCCATGCCCCGTCTAAGAACTTACAAACGGAATCTGAAACCCCTTGACAAGTACAAAGAAAAAGGATACCCACGGGCCACGAGGCTGTTCGAGGAACTTGTTAGCTTCTTACCGAACCCGGTTACGATGCGGCCAGCCTTTGAGGATGCTTTGGATAGGTTTATTAAACTGTTTAGAATAGGCAAATATCGTATTCATTATATTTCCCGTGCGATACTTGTTGAATGTACTGATAAACGTCGAATCTATGAACCAGACCATCCAGTAAAAAGAAGTCATGGCGAGGATTATTTGACAAGGATGTCAAAAAGCAAACTCCTCCGCCACCTTCTTCAGGGAAGGAATCTGAATCCAAAACACGTTATCTGGCTGCACCCCAGCGCATTGCCGAGAACGGACCGTTTCGTTATTGATATTGATGCCAAACATCCCTCTGAACTGAAACGGGCTAAAGAAGTACTCCGTACCGTCGTCCGGGCACTCGGGAAGCCTGAATTCACTGTAAAGAGCCGGGGCGGGCTTGGATTCAATCTGTGGTACTTTTTGGAATCCCAACAGAAAGCCAAGATGATTCGTTGTTGGGTAAGAAGTATTCTTGCCGATTGTGACTTGTGGGAGAAAGCTGGCAGGTCCAGTGATTACGAATTATTCCCGAAAGAGCTCGGTACGGCATTACCGGCTATTCCTTTTGGTGTAAATTCGTTTCCATGCGACGAGCGCGGACTGCCGGATAAAATCCCATCCGAGCTTGCGTTGTTGAAATGGCGGAGGGAGGTCAAAGAACGCGATGGCATAAGAACCGTTGATGTTAACAAGTTGAAAAAATCAGGAGAGAAACATAAAGCGGAATTGCTGGCAAATACAACGGGTAGACGAAGGCAAGTCCTCTTGAGGCAATATCTGGAATCCCCCAGACCTTCTATTGCTCCAATCGAGGAAGGCCGGGGGCAAGGAAAGCGAAAACAGATAGCGGCGGTACGGTCCAGAGAAACTCCACAATGGTGGCCGGAGGATTACTCCTTTGATGAACTGAAGAAGAAAGTGTCTATTCTCCTCGACATTGGGCTTACGAGATACGGTCAGCGCCGAGTTGTTCAAAATATGCTAAAGATATATTCACGCGGGATTTTGAAAATGGATGGTGAGCAGGCGTTCCAGTGGGTTTGGGCCAACTTTCAGCTTATTCATAATGACAAATCGAAAGATTACAATAAGAGCCCAGACACGGTCAGGGAAGAAATACACAAGTTTTGCCTTGATGACCGTTTTACCACTCCGCGAAGACGTGGCTCAAGGTCAGTCCGGAATGTAAACTCTCCAAAGATATCATCTCACGATTTTACTAACATAATAAAATATATAAGGCAAAAGAGGAGAGTAATAAACACTGCGTCAAGTGCTGCCGGAATAAGATATGCAAATAAATTCAGAAAGGGTTTGCTCTCGTTTATGGTTCATGCTTTCGGACACGCAAGAGCAAATGGCAAAGCCGATAAGAAAGGATTCCTAACTGTAGAGATGCGGCGGGATGAAATGAAGCAATGGGAGTTCTGTTCACGTGACTACAACCGCTATCTGCGCTTTTTGAAGAAAGCCCGGTGGATATCAATGAAGCCGCAGAAACGGTTTACTATACGTTTCTACACAATCCGACAGCGTCCCGAAGGGTGCGCTCAGAAGTTCAAATTCTCTTCCATGTGTAAATGCTTGCTTGATGATGTTGGCCCGCTCTTCTTTGGAACTGGATGGAAGCGGTTCAAGAGAAGCTAGAAACCTTTCTATTTCAAATCTTACTGCAACTAACACTGGACAAAGAAGCTCCATGTGGTTATAATAATGCTGTATAACCCGCCAATCATTTCCGGCGTGATTCCCGTATATCAACCTTCGTATAGCAACAGTCTGTTGCCGTAAAGTATGGCCCCGCGTTTGAGAAACCGTAACTTGTTTTAGTATATGCCAAGCAAAATACGGGGAAAATCACAGTAGATGTGCAGAAAAAGGAACGCAAAATCAACGAGGAATCAACGAACTTTAGTAGCGATTCAGCCTGATTTGAGATGTAATTCTAGTGAGCCATGCTGAAAGTTCAGCGATTCCGGAAAGAGAACAAGGAGAGGTTATTATGCCTTACGCAAAAATTGCCCGCCAACTCCGCAGGTTCGCCGGGCTTGAAGAGGTGCTAACTGTCCAGCTTTTGCGGGGATTAGTCGCGTACATTGCTGACCAAATCCGGCGCGGTGAGCGGGTTCGCATTCCTGGACTCGGTGTTTTTTGCCCCCGGTATTTATCACCGAAAACGGTCTGCTCGAACCTACCCGGTCAGAAGGGGCGGCGGTATCGGATTCCAACGCGAATCAGCGTTCACCTTCAACCTTGTGAGTCGTTCAAGCGCGAGTTATCGGAATACACGCCGAGCGAGATAAAGCAGGACCAACGGTTGGGTGATGTAGTTATATAATTTTCCTAATCCCTCACCGCCGTTTTCCTTTGCCGTCACCTTTAATAGCCACCAGGTTGTTGGTGGTTGTCTCATAATAATACAACTCCTACGCAAACGAATATTGCCGCGTCTCGGGTATCCGTAAGTTGTACTTGCCTTGCCTTGTGAATTCTGTTAATATACATTCTCCCGGCAAGGAAATTCAAGTCACATGATACAGCCCACACAATTGTGGGCGGGGCCAGCATGTGGCTTGATATCCTTGCCGGGATGTGAGGCTGCTCTGGAACCCCGCCCGTCCTTTTGGGGTCCTCCTGACACGGCATCTCTTGATTCATTTCCTCTGGCAGCCTGCTGAATGTCTGTATGGGAAACTATTCCTCGCAGGTGTGTAACCGCGTGGGCATTCCGCACAGTACACGTTTCTACGTCAAGGTTGAAAAGTAAGGAGGTCAACGTGGGTTTTTCCCGGCAAGATGCTGACGATTGTGAGTGGGATTTCCGGTGCCTGCGTAAAAAGAAGAAGGTATCCGGCGACGATTTATGCGGCGACTGGAAACGCCGGACTGTGCCGCTTGAAGCTGTGCATGAACGCCACCTTAGAAGGGGAGGTAATGATGGATGATTATTATGACGACGATTATTACGAACGTCCCCCGAAACGTAAACCCTCATCGTTCCAAACCCTCATATGTGGGTGTTTGATTACCGCCGTGGTTTGCTTTATTATTGGTGCTTTAGTTACCCCATCGCATCATACAGCTTTAACTACCAACCCTCCAGCGAGTCTTGAGAAGGGAATGGGGTGGAAGCTGTCTGAACTTACGGAAGGTGAAATCTTTTCGGGCGTACCTCCGCAGATAACCCACCGCGACGATGGAGTTGCTATACGCAGTTGGGTTTTTGAAGACAAAGAGGCGGCTTTCGTATTCTATGGTCCGGCGCATGATATACAGATGGTATGTGTGTTTATTATGTTAGGGTACGAAAACACTAGGTCTTCCTTCCAAGGTGAGATAGATTACGGCATGATAGCACTGTGTAAAATAATAGGTAAAGCGACACGAGGGTGGGCAAACACACTTGATACACATGTTTGGGTATCGAGGGTTATTGCGAAGGGTGAAAATATAAAAATGGATGTAGGTGATTACTCCATAAGATATATCGTCGAACCTCGCGTCGGGGGGAAAATCGGCAAGTGGCGCGTTGCACGAAAAGGTGACCGACAGATTGATTGGTAGGAATCTAACGAATAATTCCAGAACAGGTTTACCCAACCGCATAGACATTTCGCACTGTACAAGTTTCTACGTCTAGGGTGAAAAGTAAGGAGGTCAACATGGGTTTTTCCCGGCAAGATAGTGAAAGATTTTATGCGGAAGAAAGAACAAGAAAGTGGCTAAAAGGTTGTGCCTGCGGAGGTTTGCTCGTCATAGCAGTTATCGTTGCTTTGAGCCTTGTTGCCTCCAGAGAACCGGAGAGTGGGGTAGGTGCGAGCCTCCCGGAGAAGAGAAAGGGCGGGAGGCCACCAGACAAGGAAACGGTTGGAATTCCAAAAGAGGAGGAAATTGGATGGAAGCTATCGGAGTTTAGTAAGCCCAAAGGTCTTGGACCTTTGTCAGATATTATTTATAATGGCAAAGAAAAGGAAGAGCTCAGAATGGCTGCTGTTAGGGCTATTGGAAGTATAGGAACAGACAATGCTTTTAATATTCTTGTTGACCTGCTAAATGATAAAAACGAAAAGATTCGAGGTGCAGCTGTAGTTCATTTGGGAGATAGGTGTGATTCTCGTGCAATAACATATCTATTGCCAATGCTAAAAGATGAAAGCAAATGGATAAGAGGTTATGCAGTATCAGCTTTGGGAAAACTAAAGGCTTATAATGCTTTTGATTATTTGGTTGAAATGCTAAAAGACGAAAATAAATTTGTTCGTGCCGAGGCCGCTGAAGCATTAGGAGTTCTTGGTGAGAGAAGAGCCATACAACACCTTATTAAATTGATGGAAGACTGGGATAATAAAGTATGCAGAAGCGCACTTCGGGCTTTGCATAAAATCGGTAGCAAAGAGGCTGTTCCAGTATTTATACAAGCATTAAACAGTAATAATCGTTCCCTCAAAGAGATTGCAGCAAAAGCGTTGTGTGACTTGCCCGATGATTCCGCTGTCCCTGCATTGTTGAGCAACTTAACCTACAACGATAGAAAGGTTAAGTACTATTGTATTCTTGCGTTAGGCATAATAGGAGATAGGATTGCTTCGGAACCGATTAAGAGTTTATATTGGTCTGAGAAGGATGTTGTCAAAGCTGCGGCAGCCTGTGTGCTAATGTGCAATCTTGACGACAAACATGCTGCCGAGCATCTTGTATCTATGCTGAAAAGCAAACAATGCAACTACGGTCATTACATCACCAAAGCCTTAGAGTATATGGGAGGGTCGAAATCTGCTGAAATATTGATTAGAGCAACCGACAAAGAAAATTGCGATGGCAATCGGTTTGGGGCCTTGGGTGAAATTGGGGATAAAAAGGCTGTCGTCCTATTAATTCAGGCATTGAAAGAAGGTTGGGAATTCTATTCTTCTGCTGCCGGTAGTTTAATCAAAATAAATGTTCCTGAGATAAAGGAACCTGTCAGAAAAATATGGATAGAAAGTAATAACGATGGGATAAAACTTGAAGCTGCATTCGTATTATTCAAACTATACCGCGACAAGGACGCCTTGAATTATATTATTACTGTTGCTGACGACAAAATGAATCCAAATCGTGTTAGAGCGATATTT
Source organism: Planctomycetota bacterium (assembly GCA_004376375.1). GTDB lineage: Bacteria > Planctomycetota > E44-bin39 > E44-bin39 > E44-bin39 > E44-bin39. The sequence continues at coordinate 14,070 of SOJX01000096.1, read as the reverse complement.
TGCTTTGCTTCTACGCAAGATAGGAGAGCCGTTAAATACTTAATTGAACTTCTAAAAGACTCAGGAAACCTCACAAAATTTGGTGCAGCATTAAGTCTAAATGATATGGGGCCGCCAAGGTTTGGAAAAAGCTATGAACAGTGGGAAAAGTGGTTAGAAGAAAATAAATAGACAGAAAGCTTATTGCAGTACTACACGCCGCCCTTGAACGGGCAAGTACAAATTGGCTCCCTCCTGGAATGAGGCGGTGCTTTCCTATACTCGACAATCGAGAGCGTAATTCGCTGAAAACAAGCCCAAATTACGCAGTAACATGTTCCGGAGATGGCGAACATTTTGCCCCAATACAATCCCTAACTTATCCCTTATGTGCCTCGATTGTAATAGCTCTCGATATACTTACGCAACTTATGGTATTCGCTTGACTTATGGCAAATTATCATGTATACTAGAATAGAGATTCCCGTTAGCATAATGCCTTGAAAGGAGGTAAGTTATGACGAAAATTGACGACATGCGCCAGAAGGCGCAGAAACGGCCCCAGAAGGGCACTGGCGCGTCCGATAACGCCAGACAGCCTGTAGTGCTAAGAAGGCCCTCTGACGGGCCTAGAAATGGCCACAACATTGCGATAGAAAGGCAATCCAGTTGCCTTTCAGGCGGATTTCCTGTCCCTGTATTGCAGGACAGCCGCGAAGATGCCGTACTGCGAACGCTTGCGGCATGGCTCCAGAGTTACAGGGCGCGGAGTCCACAGACGGCAGCACGGTACAAGCGGGAGGCCCGTGCGTTCCTCGAATTTCTCGCAAAATTCAAAGGCCCTATCGGCAACAGTCTGTTGCAGGCCGCACCCTCGGATTGCCGTGCCTTTGTGAATCTCGACAGGAAACTGTCAAACTCAACCCGAGCCGTGAAGTGTGCCGTGCTCCGCTCCATGTTTGGTGCGCTTGTTGTCGAAGGTTTAGTGCCGACTAATCCGGCGGCGGAAGTGAAAGTGAAACGCGCTGCGAGTGGAGAACACCATCAGGCTGTGCCGCGTTCCATCGTCCTGCAAGTACTGGACGGGCTTGGTAATTCTATAAAAGATACGCGGGACAGAGCGCTTATCGTAACCATGCTTTCTATTGGGGCACGACGTTCCGAAGTAGCAAACCTGAAAGTTGGAGATATTGAACATACAGGAGACAAAACATATATCAGATTGAAAGGAAAAGGTGGCACAGTAACGAGGATGCTCTTGCGTTCCGGAGCAGTACGGATTCTCAATAACTGGTTGAAAGCAGGTGGCCACGGGGACGGGGCAGAAGCGCCGCTGTTCTTCAATCTCAGCCGCCGCCCCGACCATAAGAAACGCCGTTCGCTTTCATCCGCCGGTGTGTGGCATATAATAAAGGAGAGGTTCGGCAAATACTGCCCTCACGGGCTACGGGCCAGGGCAATCACCGATGTGTGGAAAAACAGCGACAACAATATCCACATGGCGCAGATTTTCGCTCGGCATTCCTCGCCGACGGTAACTGAGCAAGTCTACGTGCAGGCCAAGAAGCTCGACCAGGCGATGAAGTATGCGCCGAATTACGAGTAGTCGATTCCCGCTTCGCATAATTTCCCAATACAACCGGTAGGTAGTAGAAGCTGAAAACGCCAATGGAAGCGTAACGGTGATTCCATGTTCTGAAAGGAGGCAGCCATGATACCGTCACTATCGAAACTGTATAAACTCGCCGGAGGCCAGATTATCACGGAAGCGACGCTGAAGAAGTGCTGCCGGAAAGAAGCCGACGAGAGAGGTTTTACTCTCTTCATAACCGAGAAGCGGCGAGAACGTCCACAATCTATACATGATACGACGAGGAAACTTATTTACTCGTGGGAAGGGGAATATCATTCTTATACCGCATGGGCAATCCTGACGAAGCAAACGAAAGGTTTTGAAAAGAGGGAGGTATTTGAGACGCTATATGTCAACGGCATATACGGTGATGATATTCAGCGCAGCCTAGAAGTGTCGAGGCAACCTTGCTGCATCCGCGCAGATAATGACGGTGTTTATATTACCCACGCCAACGGCACGGAAGAGAAAACGGCGCCGGTTATGAATTACGACTCATTGAAACAGGCATTCGAGAAATGGTTGATGCCGGAATACAAATTTCTGGAACTTCATTACCAGCCGCAAAACTGGATTGACAGGATAGTGTGGGCGTACTATCTACGCGACCAGTTGAACTCATGGTGAAAAAGTTGTATACCGTACAACCGTTTCCTCAACTTCTTTGTCTGTTACAATTCGGGTTGTATTCCTTGATTTGTTCTTCCTCAATTCTGTTTCTTTCCGAGGCAGACTGAACCTCGATAAAACGGAAGTAACACGTATAGTCTCTCAGGTGACGCTACGGGTGGAATATTTTCCTTCGCAAAGAACTGGAAAACACCTATGGTGAAAGTACTATTTCCCAGGCGCTAGACCTAATCAATGAGGGGAAAAATCCTAAAGATGTCAAACACCTGCTGCACCGCAGGTGATTTTACCGGTTGCATGATGTGTAAAAAGAGTTTCTAAACGACCTATGGTCCAATTTCAGATGCCCCCCATGGGTAAACCAGGTTGACCTCCGCGCCCTCTCACCTCGCCCCCGAAATTTCGATGTCAAGACTTTTATTCTTCAATCAAGAGCGTTTTAGAACCCGACGAAATGTAAGTACTTTCAAATCTCCACATAGCCTAACTCCTTGACTTCAACAGTCTGTTGTGGTCTCGTCCATTGCTTCCGCAGTATATAGCGGAATTCCGAAAAGCACCTGTACTCCGATAAGATTCCGATAAGAGAAAATCCGTGCAAGGTCAGACCGGACGCTGCCAGACAGGATAAAGCGGGATATTCAGCTGGTGAAGGTGATGAAAACAGAACCGGCCCGCGAATCTGGGGCCCATGCAGCGCTCAGGGTTGTAACCACACCCCGGGGGGCCTTCAAACCGGGACTCATAAGATAACTCGTCAAGCGAGCTTGTTGGGTTTTAAGAATGAAAGTTTTTCCAAGGTTACGAGAGGACAATAAAGCGATGTGAAAACACCCACACCCTTTGCCAAAATGGCACAGCGCCTCGATTATCGTTGATAGATAGGAAGGTTGTGATAATTTACATGGAAAGTAATTGTGCTCCGTTTCACCCTCTTGAATGCCTGTATATGCCTCGATGTATAAAAAAATGAAAAAAAATATAAGTTTTTCAGGAAACGAAATCCCTATCCGGGACAGGTTATCAATTGTAACAGGTTGTAAGGAGCTGAGTCAAGTGTATATGGAGTTCTTTTTATGTGCTGGGTGTAACTTCCCATCAACATATAAGATGTAATGTCACAATTGTGTAATAATTAACATCATGTAACTCTTTCAATTATTAAACTTCTATTAAGTGAAAAGTTACAATGGTAAAAAAAGAACCCTCCTCAAATTTCCATCGCATTTCATGTTATAATAGTTACGTCCCAAATACCGACGATGAAAATGAAACATATGGTTGCCTGAAGACTTATCAGCGACATTGCGCGGAGCGCAGAAAGGGAGTTACAATGCGTGACAAAGCAAAAATCGCGAAGGCATCAGAGGCAAACGATGACGTATTCAAGAAAAGGCGAGTACGCGCTGTATTAAGTGTAATCGTATTTTCAGCTATCGGCAGTCTTATCGCTGGTATTATTCTCCTGCCCTTAAACTGCTCACAGGAAGTTGAGAAAAAAACGACAGTAATCAGAGAAAAAGTTGTTGAACATATAAAAGATGTTGAGCCGAAGCTTGACATTGCCTGGGAAGAAGGGGCAACGTTTCCTACTCCGAGAGTAAACGTCCAGTCTGTAATCTGCACCACAGAGGATGGAAACAAATTCATCTACTGGGCTGGAGGTCGAACAGGCAAGGATAAGTATACGGATGAAGTATGGTTCGCTTCACTCAATGAAGAAAATGGCGCAATTGAGAACATGAACCAGACCACTCCTTTGCCGTCAGGCAGAGAACTGCTTGCGCTTCAATTCCATGGCTCCTACATTTATGCATTCGGAGCCCGTGGCAATGGAAACAACCCGGTGGAGATATTATGTGCAGAAAGGCACAGTGACGGGACTCTCGGCAACTGGAGTGTTGTATCAGTAGTTTTACCGGACAGGTCTACTGCAAAGTTTGCCAAGGTTAATGGCTCAATTCTTATGGCCTTCGGACAAAACGAACACGTTGCTGGGTACAAAGGCTACAACACCAAAATCCGTCGCAGTACATTCCTTCAGCCTCACGGATTGAGTGAGTGGTCGAACGCCGGAGACATCTGGATTGACGCAGGTGGTGGTTTCTATGCGGGCCGGTCTGGTCATTCGATTATTCCTTACAACGAAAAATTCCTGTACGTATTCGGCGGACAGGTGCATGAGCAACTCGCACGGGACGGAACAATAAATTGCGATATGGTATTACGGATTGAAATCAAGACTGATAGCAGTCTTGGAACTCCCAGAGAGTTATCAAAGAAAATGCAAACCGGCGGAATACGCCATCATGGTGGAGCGAAATGTGCTGATTATCTCATCGCCATTGGTGGGGTTGCGGGTGGGGGCAGTCGGAGGGTAAAGGAAATTCAATATACGCGGATTCTCCCGAACCGGGAAACATGCGAATGGAATAAGACAGATACAGATTTCCGTGAGGAAATATCTGGGATTTGTCCGACTGTTGATGAAGACAATATGCGTATCTATGTAGCCGGAGGTGAAGGAGACAAAGAGTTACACAGGAAAATCTACATTGGGAAAATAAAAGTAACTGAACCAAAGTAGCACGATTGCCTATGAATAATCCTTAAAATACGGGGCGGCTCCCATAGCCGGGAGCCGCCTTTTTATTTCAGAAAATGCAGACGAGTATCCAGTGCGTTGCTGATACAACCATTATTTCCACCGGTTACGATGTTTCAAACGGGTCAAGGGAGTCGCCATTCTTGACGGAAAACACAGAATCTGTTGACAATGTAGCTGTTTTAGGCGTAACAGCAGAATACAAACCAACACAGCCGCGCGGGCCATCTGCCTGAGGGCCCATCTTCTCCCAGTCATACAGCCTGAGTCCAAAAACACAAATTGTTCTTCCGTCATCAACAGTCGCCCAAGCGCACTCGTAAATACACTTACCATTCTGCGTAATAATTCTGTCCAAAGTTCTATTTCTACGGTTCTCAATAAGAACTTTTGAAAAGAGTGCGCGGTTGATATCAGGGTCTGTGTTATCACTTCGCGGAAATGGCGTAAAAATGTTCCCTCCGGGCCAAGTGGCAGGCAAAAATTCCCTGTAAAGCGCTGCGTGAAAACCACGCACCCACCGCCATATAATGCCTTGTATTGGAACTCCGGAAATCCCTGGCATTAAATTCCCCTTATATCGACGTATGTTGACCTTGAACTTCTGCCGCCGTGGAGGTACGGATTTGCCCCAGCACAAAGCAACAATCTGACCTATAACCTCATCATCTTCAGATTGCTTTTCGTTGCAGGAAGTATGAGTCTTCAATATCAGCGGCCAGTTTCTATCTTCATCTCTGAAAATCTTCCTGGGAGGGATGTGGTCTCTGTTTGTTTCCCCTCCAGAGCTCAACGGTTTACCGCATAGGTAACAAAACGGTATTGAGCGGGCTTTTTTGCAGTCGTCTTGGCTTATTATCTCGGGCATGCTACCAACCGTAAACTGTAGCCGTTATGCGTGGGGTATGTCGGGGAATGTAACAACCTTGCCTGCACCGTCGATTATTGCCTTCCTGCATTCTTGGGCAAATACTTTGTCTGCTTTCTTCTTTAAGTATTGTACGACCGGGAAAAGGTCTGTTGTTCGCACGAGGGAAACTCCTGACCTTTCCGCACCCTTAAGGCATTTTGCAGTAAAGAACTCGTCACGATTCTCCGGTGGTTCTAACCGAAAAGCATTGCCGAATAAAACGCCTAATTTCTCAACAGTAACGCCATCACGGTTATAATCTTCGTCGATATTTCTTTCCAGTTGGCTTAGTTTGATTATGCTGATGGCTTTTGTGTCACGTCCTTCAGCTTCTCCAAGGAACTCACCTTCTTCCGCTGAGAAGATAGCATCGAATTCGGATTCTCCGTCGTCGTACTGTTCAGCTGAAAAACCGAGTATTTCGAGGGCCTGAATAATAGCACGTTCAAGTGGTTTGCCTTTTTCAAACAGCAAGTCGCGGAGCAATCCAATATTCTCTAGTTGTTCTTTATTCTGTGAATATTCTTGCTCTTTTATCTTGATATCACTCAACAGCTTCTCACTATTTTCGAGCAACACTTGTTCACCATCGAGAAGATAAGAAACAGCTTTTACCCATTCAGGCGGCGGCGTCCTTTCGCGGCTAGATTTTATAGCTTTATGGATTTCTATAATCGACGCAATGAACCTTTTTCCAAATTGCACAGCCTTCTGATTCCAAGTACTCTTACCGGAATCATCTTCGTCTGTGAAATCATCGGGTAGGTCAAGTGCCGGAAGAAACACCATATTCCAATTATCATCCTGAAAGACACCCCCGAGGCAACGATTAGTATTTGGCACAACCAACACATCGCTAATCCGTTCATCCTCGAAAGTGACTTCATAAGAAAACACATTCATAAATTCAGCCCAAAAAGGCGCTAACACACCGAGGTCTTTATTTGCTTTTATCTTAGTTCCCTTATGGATTATAAGGTTTGTCGGCTGATACGGTAAGTGGGAATAGCTTGAGATTTCTAAGTAATCGTCAGGGTCTTTATAGGTTTTGGATTGAAAAAACAACTCTTGGGGTTCGAAAAGAAAAATAAATACAGTCTTTTCATGTTGAAGAGCAGACAACAATTCATCCTTCCAGAATTTGCGTGCTTCATGTAACCTGCCCGATTCATTTGCATTCAACAACGGTTTGCCTTTATGCTTTTCTCGGCCAGTGAATATACCGAAACGCGTCCAAAATAGAACAATATCGCTATCCAGCAATGAGCGTTTTTCACTGAATTTTATTCTTTCAATATCGTATGAGGGAATATCTACGCCAATTGACAAGATGGTGTACGCCATTACTTGAGTGCCTTTTGAGATAGATATGAGTATGAATTGAAGCATGTTGGGTGCAAGTTGACAAGAAGTAAAGCCCGGTATGTGGGTTTAGATATGCCGCGTCGGTAGGGCGGATTTGGGGAAATTGCATTATAATGTGAGGCTATCGGCAAATTCTTGACAACAGAGCGCCAATCATGGTAAAGTCTAAACCTATACGGTGTTAAAATCGGAAATTATCGCATTGCCTGAGCAAGTAACTGAGTTGTTGCACCTTTTGGGCAAAGGTAGTCGGATGAAACCCGAAGAGGAAGCGCGAAAAGATATTGACCGGCAGCTTGAGAAATGCGGCTGGACTGTACAGGACCACAGGGAAATGAATATCTCTGCCGCTCTCGGCGTCGCCGTTCGCAGCTTTCCCCTGAAAACGGGTGAAGCTGATTATATGTTGTACGCCGATGGTCAAGCTATCGGCGTAGTTGAAGCCAAGAAAGTCGGCCATACTCTCACCGGCGTTGAGATTCAATCGGACAAATACACTAAAGGCTTGCCGGACGGTTTGCCGCATTATCATCTGCCCCTGCCGTTTGCCTACGAATCAACCGGGAAAATAACGCAGTTCACGAACGGGCTGAACCCATTCCCCCGTAGCCGCGAAGTGTTCACGTTCCACAGGCCGGAAGAACTAATCCGAAAAGCGAAGCTGGATAAACAGCTACGGGAGAACCTCCAGAATATGCCGGAACTTGACACGGCCGGTTTATGGGATATTCAGACAGACAGCATAACGAAGCTGGAAAAGTCCTTTGCGGAGAACCGCCCACGCGGACTAATCCAGATGGCGACCGGAAGCGGGAAAACGTTTACCGCCTGTACGTTCTGCTACCGCCTGATAACTCACGCCAACGCCAAGCGCATCCTGTTCCTCGTTGACCGCAAGACGCTTGGGAGACAGGCATACACCGAGTTCCAGCAGTTTTCCTGCCCCGGCACCAGTTATATGTTCACTGAGGAATATCCCGTCCAGCACCTGAAAAAGAACACGCTGGAACCAGCCAGCAAGGTTGTGATTACGACGATACAGCGGCTCTATTCGATTCTCAAAGGTGAAGAAGAGTTTGACGATGAACGGGAAGAAGGTTCCCTGTTCGAGTCCGAGTCGCCGCTGATAAAAGAGCCGCTGCCGGTAGTTTATAATCCCCGGTTCCCGATAGAAACCTTTGACTTTATCGTAGTCGATGAATGCCACAGGTCGATTTACAATACCTGGCGTCAGGTGCTTGAATACTTCGACGCCTTCCTTATCGGCCTCACCGCTACGCCGACGGCTCAGACGGTCGGATTCTTCAAAGGCAACCTCGTCCAGAATTACTCCCATGAACGGGCAGTCGCTGACGGTATAAATGTCAATTACGAAGTGTACCCCATCCGAACGAAGATTTCTGCCGAAGGTGCAACACTGGACGGCAAGCCCGGCTTTTATGTCCCGCACCGCGACAAGCGGACACGGGAAAAGAAACTGCGAGAGCTTGACGACGACCTGACATATACGGCCAGGCAGCTTGACCGCGACGTTGTGAACGAGTCGCAAATCAGGCTTGTCATTCAGACTTTCCGTGACCGTCTGTTCACTGAGATTTTCCCCGGCAGAACCGAAGTCCCGAAAACGCTGGTGTTCGCAAAAGACGATTCTCACGCTGAGGATATAACGCGGGTTATCAGGGAAGAATTCGGAAAGGGAAACGAGTTCTGCCAGAAGATAACGTACAAAACGACGGGCAAGAAACCCGAGGACTTGATAAACGAATTCCGTAACAGCTACAATCCGCGTATTGCCGTCACCGTCGATATGATTGCCACCGGCACGGATGTAAAACCGCTGGAATGCCTGTTGTTTATGCGCAATATTGTTTCCGCGTCCTACTTCGAGCAGATGAAGGGGCGCGGTTGCAGGATAATCAACTCCGACGACCTCAAGGCCGTAACGCCGGATGCTGAGCATAAAACCCGTTACGTCATTGTCGATGCCGTCGGTGTCTGCCTACGAGACAAAACAACTTCCAAGCCTCTCGACCGCAAGCCTTCCGTGTCGCTGAAAAAACTCCTGCAACTGGTTGCTCAGGGTATGGTTCATGCCGATGTTGTTTCCACGCTGGCGGCGCGTATGGCCAGACTGAATAACGAAATCCAGCCCGAGCATGAAGAGGAAATACGGGCAGCGGCTGAAGGCTCGCCGCTTGAAAAGCTAACGGGTGACCTGCTCGACAGCATCAATCCAGACCGCAACGATGAAATTGCCAGAGAGAAATTCAGCATACCCGAGGAGGAAGAGCCGACCGAGGAGCAGCTTGACAAGGTTGAACAGGAACGCATGGCTGAAGCATTGAAGCCGTTCCACAACCCCAAACTCAGGGAAACCATCATCGGTATCAAAGCTTCACTGGAACAGATTATCGACGAAATAAACCAGGACGAACTTCTCAGTGCCGGGTTTGACGAAAAATCCCGCCTCAAGGCTCAGACCATGCTTTCCGACTTCCGCAAGTTCATAGAGGAGAAAAAGGACGAGATAGAAGCACTCAATATACTCTACTCAAGGCCGTACCGTGAAGGCCTCCGGTATCGCCATGTGAAAGAACTTGCAGCCGCGATTGAACGGCCACCGCTTGGAATACGCAGCCCTGAATTGCAGCTATGGAGAGCATACCAGGCTGTTGAGCCTGAGAAGGTGAAAGGCAAAGGCGGTAGCGCACTCGTTGACCTCGTAGCGATTGTAAGACACGCTATCCACCCCGATGAAACACTTGTCCCGGTAGCGGCAGAAGTGGAAGAAAAATACCGGGCATGGTTGCAAGAGCAGGAAGCGTCCGGTGCTGCATTTACTCCCGACCAGATGAAATGGCTTGACGCTATAAAAGACCATATCGCCAACAGCCTTCATATCGAGCAGGACGATTTCGATAGCGTACCGTTCAGCCAGATGGGCGGTCTCGGCAAAGCCTACCAGCTATTCGGCGATAAGCTGTCAACCATCCTTGAAGAACTCAACAGGAGGTTGGCAGCTTGACAAACTCATCACGCGCTGCTTGCCAACCAACACTCCCTATTAGTTGGTGCTGGGCTACTGGAAAAGAGTTATTCAAGTGGTCAAGCGGTGACTTTCTCCCAAAGAAGAAAATGCGGCTAGGTCAAGTGCCAGTTTATGGAGGTAACGGTATAAATGGATATCACGACACTTCAATCGCTGATTTTGAAACATTTGTAATTGGCAGAGTTGGTGCCCATTGCGGAAATATTCATATCGTAATACCACCAGCGTGGATTACAGATAACGCTATTTATGCAACATACGTTCCATCTTTGATTCATCTTCGGTTTGTTGTTTTAGCATTGTCAAATTTGAACTTGAATATAGAGTCGCAAGGAGGAGCGCAACCATTTATCAACCAAAAAGCTCTAAACAGCATCAGCTTACCAATAGCACCTCTTGATGAACAGAAGCGTATAGTTTCTAAAATCGAAGAGCTGTTTTCCTATCTCGATGCTGGAGTAGCTACGCTGAAGAGGGTGAAGGAAAACCTGAAGCGGTATCGGGTATCTATTCTCAAGGCTGCTGTCGAGGGAAAGCTGACGGAGAAATGGCGCTCCGAAAATCCGGTAAAGGAACCGGCCCCGAAATTGCTTGAACGCATCCTTACCGAACGCAGAAAGAAATGGGAAGAAAACTACCTTGCCGAGTGCAAGGCCAAAAACAGGAAGCCGCCGAAAGACTGGAAAAAGAAATACAAGGAACCGGCACAGCCCGACACATCCAACCTTCCCGAACTCCCCGACGGCTGGTGCTGGGCGACGGCTGAGCAGCTATCTTATGAATCTATGAATGGATTTGGAAAAAGACGGCAAGAGAAAGGTAAGCCTGTTATTGTTCTACGGCTGGCTGATATTCTTGATGGCAAGGTCTCATACAACGATACAAGAAAAATAAACGCTTTAGATTCGGAGATTAGCAAATTCAGGCTGACCCCGAATGATATTCTTGTGCTTAGAGTGAATGGCAGCGCAGATTTAGTCGGAAGAATGGTAACCTTTGAAAATGAAGATACGGAACCTGTACTCTACTGCGACCATTTCATTCGTCTGAAATTTCGCTTCCCTGAGATTGCCAATTGGCTCCGATTATACGCAGACTCGAAAACGGTTCGGGACTATATATACCACAAGAAAATATCCAGTGCTGGACAAAATACTGTAAGCCAGACAACAATTTCCTCTCTTGCAGTTCCACTACCTCCAATAGACGAAATCTCGGCTATAGTGGAAACATACGACCAACAATTCTATTCGACAAAAGCCTATTCGGCCATCCTACAGAAAAGTACTTTGAAAGCATCAAGCCTTCGCCAATCAATCCTGAAACGCGCCTTCGAGGGCAAGCTGGTTCCTCAAGAGCCAGACGACGAACCGGCCAGCATCCTCCTCGAACGCATCAAAGCCGAACGCGAAGCCGCAAAGCCGAAAAAGAAACCGACAAAAAAGAAGCCCCGCAAACCTCGCAAGAAACGGGAGAAGGCGAAATGACAAGAGACCATGTCACCCTTTTCCTCGATACGAATACATTGCTGCACTTCCCGCCGATAAAGGAAGTAAAATGGTGCAGCGTATGTAATGCAAAATCCGTTACGCTAATAATGTGCCATCCTGTTATGAAAGAAATAGATGAAAAGAAATATGATTCCATGTTGTCTGATAGGGCAAAGAGTGTAGAAAAAGAGTTCAAAGCTATCAAGAAAAACGGCGGTCAGGTGCGAGAATCAGTCCAATTAGAAATCTTGAATAAATACCTACGAAAGGAAGATTTCCTTGAGTCAAAAGTTCCTGATAACAGAGATGAGCAGATATTATATTTGGCTTTTCAATGCCAAACCGAGAATAAAGACACCAAAGTTATAGTTTATTCCAACGACTGGACGTTCCAACAACGCTGCGAGGCTGCTGGGATTGAATGGATAGCACCAGATGAGGATACTATAAGAGACCTTCCAAAAACGGAGTTGGAAAAGAAATATAAGAAAGCTGTAACGGAACTGAATGAACTGAAAAACAGTAAACCAATTTTAGAAGTGTTACTCGGAAATGAAGACGGCAGCTATGAAAAGGATAAAATAATAGAATACACTATCAATACCCAATATGAAATCCTAGACGTAGAAGGCGTTGTCAAAAAAGAACGGGAAACTCTTGAATCATACGTTACACATCTAAAGAAAAGAGCTGGTAGAGGCAATTCCTTTTATGGAGATTCCGGCGAATATAGTAACGTTGGTGTAGAATTATATGCTGAAAAAATACCTCAATATATAGAGAGATTTAGAGAATGGGTTGAGAAGGTCAATAAATATAAAGCTATTTGTACTCGAAAGTGCGCATTTTCAATTATTATAAATAACAACGGCAATGCTCCAGCGGAGAATATAGATTTACATTTGAAATTCCCTCCCATCTTGGACGGTATTCATTGGGGCGAAAAAGAACATATCGGGATTTATCCGTTCCCTCCGTCTAAACCCCGACAGCCAAAGGAGCCACGTACTAGAATGCAACAACTAGCTGATAATTTGACATTTATCGCCCCGAGATTACATGATAACGACATTTCAGAAGATGAATTTATCGAAAGCCCAATAGAATTCAACTGCTATACTGCAAATGGCTTTACAATCAGCTATCACACAGAGAGTATAAAACACTACCATAGAAAGTATGTGGGCCCGTTATACTTGGTTTTCAAAGAAGGTATTGCAATATCACCCTTCCAGCTAGAGTGTTGGGCAACGGCCGGCAACCTACAGGATAGATATAATAAGACGCTAAATTTTATCGTAGCGGTTGATGAAGAAGCGCAAGACGAAAAACCTGATGAACCTCTACAAGGCAAGACCTGAGGACTAAGAAATGGCAAAGGACACTCAGCAAATCGTCAACAAGGCATGGAGCTATGCTCACGTTCTACGTGATGATGGTCTTTCATACATGGCCTATACGGAACAGATAACCTTTCTCCTGTTTCTGAAAATGGCACACGAGCAGACGCAGCCACCGTACAACCGCAAGCCTATCGTACCGCCGGAACTCGGCTGGCCGAGCCTGTTGGAAAAAGATGGTGATAAGCTCGAACTTCATTACCGAAAGATTCTTCAGAAGCTTGGCCGTAAACCGGGGATGCTTGGTGAGATATTCAAAAAAGCCCGTCAGGAAATTCAGAACCCGGCGACGCTGAAACGTCTGATTGTAGACCTCATTGATGCTGAGAATTGGTCGTCAATGGACGCTGATGTAAAAGGTGACATATACGAAGGACTGCTTGCCAAAAGCGCTACGGAAGTCACCAGCGGCGCTGGACAGTATTTCACACCACGGGAACTAATAAAGGCCATTACCGACGTAATGCAGCCGAAGCCGGAAGACACGATATGTGACCCGGCCTGTGGCACTGGCGGCTTTCTCCTGAGTGCTTACAATTACGTTACGGAGCATTTCGGTAAGAGTCTCGACCCTGACCAGAAAAAACACTTACGGAAATCATTTGTCCGGGGATGGGAGCTAGTACCAGCTACCGCCCGTCTGTGCATTATGAACATATATCTCCACGGCATAAACGCTGACCCGTGCCCGATAACGTCTGGCCTCGACGCTCTGGCAAGTGACCCCGGCGAACGTTTCACAATGGTGCTGACAAATCCGCCGTTCGGCAAGAAAAGCAGTATCCAGATTGTAAACGAGGAAGGCGACCTCGAAAAAGAGGACCATACTTACGAGCGGCAGGACTTCTGGACCTCCACGAAAAACAAGCAGTTGAACTTTGTGCAGCATATAAAGTCGCTCCTGAGAATAAACGGACGATGCGCTGTTGTCGTGCCGGATAACGTGCTATTCGAGGGTGGGGCCGGTGAGACTGTCCGCAGGAACCTGCTGAAACAGTTTGACGTGCAT